>PEAD01000050.1 GCA_002753335.1 Nitrospirae bacterium MYbin3 | reverse complement strand
CAAGCCATCGCCCCGCAGCCCTACGTTTTCCACTATGTTCGGTATGTCATCAAACTGAAAAGGCACCCCTAGACTATTTAAATATACGCACAATGTTATGAAGATGATTAGGAAGATTGGAACAACCTTAAAGCGAAGTTCAGAATTATTGAACATCTCTATCATTGGGATAATTGCTGCAAGGAATAACAGGCTTCTCTGTTTCCAAAAGAACAAGCGGTTTGATAGTCAGTTCTTGCTCCGTTAATATCTCCCGAGGCAGAATAGGCCTGTGCACGCTTTAAATAAATATCTCCAAGTCCTAAATGTGCCCTCTCATCAGCCATATTTACACTAAGCGCACGTTTGAATGCATTGATCGCATCATCATATCTGCCCATTTCTGTATAGACAAAACCTATATCACTGTAAACATACTCATCGTAAGGATCTATCAGGAGCGCTTTCTGATAAAGCTCGATAGCTTTTTCATGATTAAATCTTTTTGCATTCACAAAACCTAGATTAAGGTATCCTCTGGCCTTGTTAGGACTTTTGGAGATAACATCTTCCCAAAGTGAAATGTTGCTCTGCCAAACACGGTTCCTCATATGCGATGCAATTCCCAGCGTAACCACCAGAACTACCATCAGCACTATCGCAACCCTTCTGTATCTGCTTTTAACTTCTGCTAAATAATAAACCAGCCCCACAAACCCTATGGCAAATCCCACCGATGGATAATAAAGCCTGTGCTCAAATACCACGTCTATTATCGGTATTACGCCGGATTCCACCAAGTGTGCAATTAGATACCAAAACAAACCAAATGATACTATTCGCAGCTCTTCCCTGCCTTCTGCCTTTGATGCCTTCCATAAATACAATGCCAGCGCCACCAATGAAAGAAAAAGCATTAACGATATCAGCACTTCTGCGTTGAAAAAACTCTTCTGCACAGGATAATCGTAGTCAAGGTTCTGCCCAACAGGCATAAACAATAGCCTCAGATATGTCGCCATTACGCAAAACTCTGTAAACAGATAGTTTGCTCTGCTTAAATTGCTCTGCAATCTCGTAGCTTGGCTCGTATCACCGATTATCTCTCCTACCGGTTTTGCTGTGTCCAGCAGGCTTAACGGGATTATCAGCATTGTCAGCATTATCGGCACAAGCCATTTCAGTCTCTTTAATACTGCACCGCGATAAAACATATATTCATAGAGCACCACCAGCAGAGGCAATGTGAATACCATTTCTTTTGTCTTCATTGCGCAGACAGCAAAAACAATACTGCATCCATAAAGCAGCAATGTCCTGAACTCTCCGCCTACTCCTTCTTCCTGCCTCTGTCTCCATAATCCATACATCACTATCGAAAGAAGGCTGAACATCACCGCAAGTGATGCAAATCTCTGCACTATATACGTCACTGCCTGCGTCTGAACCGGATGCACTACAAATATCAATCCGCTAAATAGCGCTGTCATTGTTGCACCAAAGCCTTCCAATACCCGCTGCTCTTTCATAAACGGGGTACCGAATATCAGGATCACAAGCATATACACCAACACTCCGTTTGCTGCATGCACAGCTATGTTCACTAAGTGATACCCAACCACTTCAAGCCCGTGTATCCTGTAATTCAGCGCAAAACTCAGATATCCAAGATACCGGCTTTTCATTGCTTCACCACTAATGCCCTGTATGTTTGTTGCCTTTATCTCACTAAGATAACTCCACGGCCTTGTGAACAAGCCATCGCCCCGCAGCCCTACGTTTTCCACTATGTTCGGTATGTCATCAAACTGAAAAGGCACCCCTAGACTATTTAAATATACGCACAATGTTATGAAGATGATTAGAAAGATTGGAAGCCAAGGCTTATTCGGTCGAAACAGTTTCTGCAGAAAATCTATGTCAGCCATTTTGTTTGACAGCAAACCCATCCAGCATCTCGGCAAATTCTTTCGACTTTGATTCAAGCTGGAGAGAAAGCATCTGAAGCTCACTAAAAAGCTCATCTATCTTTGCTTTGGCATCGCTTATTTCACGCGAGAGACTTGCGCTTGTCTGCCAGTCGCCTTGTTCGGATATCTTTACAAGCTCCTTTGTGTTATCGTCAAGCCCTTTCTCTAAAACCACTATACTGCTTTCAATCTCCTCAATCCTCTTCTGAATAGGGCCCAGCGTTTTTGATTTATTGCTTATTATCTCGGCCCGCATACGGCGCATATCCTTTTTGCCTGAAGATTGCTGCCGAATAGGCGTCTCACCTTCAAGTGACTCCTCGTCCTTCCATCCCACCCTGTTCAGGAAATCATCATACCCGCCTTCAAAAACAGATATCCTGTTGTCGTCGAATACTATCAAACGGTTTGCAACCGACCTCAAGATAAGTTCGCTATGCGTGACTATCACCACTGCGCCTTCAAATGCCCGTATCGCCTCAAGCAATGATTCTATTGACTCCATATCTAGATGGTTAGTCGGCTCATCAAGCAGCAGCAGATTAGCAGGAGAAGCTAGAATCTTGCCTAAAAGCACCCTGCTCCTCTCTCCTCCGGACAAAACACCTATTTTTTTCAATGCCCTGTCGCCACTGAACATCATCAAACCGCAGATGCCTCTTGCAAAACTTCTGTTATGCTCAGAAAGAACATCAAGTACCTCTTGCTCAACGGTGTTTTGCAGATTAAGCCTGTTTATGTTGGTCTGGCCAAAATATGCCTGCTTAAGCTGATTATGTCTTACTATCCGGCCATTCTGCGGCGTGAGTTCGCCAGCCATCAAATTTAAAAGTGTGGTTTTGCCTTTGCCGTTCTTGCCTATTACACCTATCCTGTCATTCTTGCCAACAACAAAACTTAGCCCCTTTATCAATGGCCCGCCAGAATCAGAAAAAGAAAACTTTATATCTTCTGTCTCAACAAGCAGCTTGCCTGTAAATGGTGCACTCCTGAAGCTGAAATCAAGCGTATCCGCATCCTGAAGTTTTTCTATTCTACCGCTCCGCGAAAGCGCCTTAATCCTCGACTGGACTGCCTTTGCCTTTGTGGCCTTGGCCCTGAACCTGTTTATGAACTGCTCAATCTCAGCGCGTCTTCTTTCATCATTCAGCCGTGTCTTTTCATGCATCTCGTCTTCCATCGCACTCTGCTCATAAAATTTAATGGTCGAACCAGCAACCTTTTTAATCTTTAAGCGATAGATCCCCATAGTGTGCGTTGTCACGCTGTCCATAAAATCACGGTCATGAGTTATAAGCATCAACTCCTTTTTCCATGTTCTAAGAAAAACAGCCAGCCAACGAACAGAAACTATATCAAGATAGTTTGTGGGCTCATCCAGAAGCAGCAGGTCAGGCTCCTGCAGCAGCAACTTTGCTAAATTAAGCCTTATCTGAAAACCGCCTGACAGTTCCATCGGGTTGCGGTCCATATCTTCATTAGCAAAGCCCAGTCCTGCAAGTATCGCCCTTGCCCTGAAAGATTGATCAATCCCGTCATCACTTTTGGGGATGCTCAAGCACGCCTCATTGAGCACAGATTTTTCGCTGAACGATATATGTTGGGAAAGATGGCCTTTTGTATAGCCTGAAGAAAAAGATATTACCCCAGAATCAGGATGCTCATCGCCAAGCATCATACGAAACAGCGTGGTCTTGCCATAGCCGTTCCTGCCGACAAGCCCCACCCTTTCGCCTTTGTTGAGCGTAAAGCTTACGTTGTCGAAGATTACCTGATCTCCGTAAGCCTTGCATAAACCGCTAACCTGAACCATTTAAATAGCTTATTTCCCGGCCTTTCCTTGATCAGCCACTTTTTGCATCGCCTTCTTGAGCTCCTCCTGATCACCTAGATAGTAACTTTTCAGAGGCTTGAGGTTATCATCAAGTTCATACACAAGCGGAATGCCGGTTGGAATATTAAGCTTAACTATTTCGGATTCGGGTACGTTATCGAGGTGCTTCACAAGCGCCCTAAGCGAATTGCCGTGCGCAGCAATAAGCACACGTTTTCCTGATTTAATGGCAGGCGTTATAACCTCATTCCAGTACGGGATAAATCTGGCAACGGTCTCTTTCAGACTTTCGGTCAAAGGCAGATCAGCGTCAGAAAGATCTTTGTATCTCATATCTTTGCCCGGATACCTTTCGTCGCTCTTTTCGAGCGCCGGCGGCGGGATGTCATAACTCCTTCGCCATATCAAAACCTGATCTTCACCGTATTTAGCCGCCATCTCTGCTTTATTCAACCCCTGCAAAGATCCGTAATGCCTCTCATTTAAGCGCCATGAATTTATTACAGGAATCCACATAAGATCCATCTGGTCAAGAGTTATCCATAATGTCCTTATTGCCCTTTTAAGGACAGACGTGTATGCGATATCAAAAACAAAACCTTCTTCCTTAAGCACGCCCCCGGCCCTTTTGGCCTCTTGCAAACCTTTTTCAGAAAGATCTACGTCGGTCCATCCTGTAAACCTGTTCTCTTTGTTCCAACTGCTCTCTCCGTGCCGCAATAAAACAAGTTTAGTCATATTCCCTCCTAAATTTTTACAGGCTTTAGATCTGTAATAATATCACAAAGAAAAATTTGTTCTCTGTTCCTCGTATTTACAATTATGCCTCCAATATTATAATTTAAAACATGACAATGTGGTCCGACAAATTTGTACTCGGCATCGAAAAAATAGACGATCAGCACAAAAAGCTTTACGATGCTGTACAAGAGTTCCTGATAGCTATTTCAGAAGATAAAGATGTAGCAGAAATAAAAAAAATGCTCAACTTCTTGGCAAACTACATATTTGAGCATTTTTCGACCGAAGAAGATTACATGGATAAATACGAATATCCGCATGCATCTCACCACAAATCAGAACACAAAGCCTTTACTGATGAGTTCCATAAAATGAAAGATCAATATGAACGTGACGGCGCTACAAAATTTATTTCCCTGCAGTTAGAAGGCTGGCTGTTCGACTGGCTAAAAAAACATGTAAGCGGGTCCGACGCAGCCCTCGGGATTTTCTTAAAGAAGAAACTTTAATTCAGTATCCCACATTAAACCTTTTGAAAGATAATTTTAAGATTAGGTGATTTAGATTTTATTGACTTTTTTCTGTACAGCTTCATTTATCTTGACTACCAACTCATTTATGTCTATCGGCTTCATCAGGTAGTCGAACAGTCCGCGTTTCATTCCTTCTATGCCGCTGGCGGTGGAACCGTGTCCGGTTATCATAATTGCCTCAATGCCTAGGTCAAGTTTTTTTATCATTTCCAGCACATCAAGACCGCTGAGTCCGGGCATTTTAAGATCCAGCAAAGCAACATCAGGAACCCAGTCGCTTCTAATGGCCGAAATAGCTTTCTCTGCATCCCCAACCGAAACCGCGTCAAAGCCCCTAAAACAGAGCCTTTCAGCAAGGGTATTTGAAAATTCCTCCTCGTCATCTACTATAAGAACCTTAACCTTACTCATTTGTCTCGTCCTCTACGGATACAGATTTTATAGGGAAAAGAATGGTAAAGGTTGTTCCGATACCTACCTCGCTGCTGGCGGATATTTTCGCACCAAGTTTTTTTATAAGGCCATATGTTATTGAAAGTCCAAGACCGGTGCCTCGTTTTTCAGAGCCTTTTTTTGTTGTAAAAAAAGGTTCAAAGACTTTTTTCAGCACCTCGGGCGGCATACCGGGGCCATTGTCACAAATATCGACCCGAACCGTTTTATTGTCAGTCTGCCTGCTGGATATCTGGATTATACCGCCATGGCCGACCGCATCTAGTGCGTTGTTGATGATGTTCATAAATATCTGCTGCATCTGCCCGTGGTCACTCATAATGTTAGGCAGTCCTGGCTGCAAATCCTGATCAATCCGTATCTCTTGATATGCGGCCTCTTTGTCAAGAAAACCCAAGACCTCCGTAATCACGCTATTAATATCAACAGGCTCGAGCTTGACATCCATCCTCCTAGCAAAACCTAGAAGCCTATGGGTTATCGTTCTGCTCCGTTTTACCGCGTTTTCCATAGAATCGATCTGCAGGAGAAATTTGTCTTTGTATTTAAAATCATCAGAAATCTGCAGGAGGTCTTTCATCAGTCCGGCCTTTTCATTTATTATGGCCAAAGGATTATTGATTTCATGGGCTATGCCGGCAGCCAGCCTGCCTATTGAGGCCAATTTGTTGGCGTGTTCACTCTCGGCGAGTATTATTTCTCTTGTCTCATCCGCCTTGCGAACGGTTGAAGTAAGAAAAGAGGCGATAAAAAAGGTCAGGCAAATAATAACAACAAAGCTTACAACATAGATAACAAGCAACTCTCTTTTAAAAAGTACCCATGTCTTTTTGTCCGCATACCCATACTGCTCAAGAACCAGAAACCAAGGAGTCTCATTTATCTGAGCAACAACATTGACCATGGACTTAGTGCCCTGGCTATTCTCCACCGTTAAAATGTCTTTGTTTTTCGGCAGCCGGTCTACTGATACCGGCGACTGGCTCGACACATTTCCGTAATGATTAGAAGAACTCTGGAGAGCGCCTTTGTTGTTTATAAGAAAGGCATCTACCAGGTTTTCATTTCTGACTCCGGCAAGGAATTGGTCCAGAGTGTCAGTGTCTATGCTAGCTCTTAAGACCCAGTACCCGTTTTCTCCCGTAACCTTCTTGCTTATGGCTATAACGAAATGCGGCACATTACGGTATCCAAGAAAGACTTCACTTACATAGACCTTCCTTGTCAGTGTTTTTTTGTACCAGATGCTGTCGCTGTAATCCTTGCCTTTAAGGTTGAACGGCCCTGAGTAAGCCCGCTGCACACCATCAGGACCGATTACGCTCAAGTCAACGATCCCCTTGTTTTTTGACTTGAGGTTCTCGAATACTTTGTCCAGGTTTTCCTGCACCGAGAGATCTTTGTATTTGTATGATTCAGAAACAACCTGAATCATAGCCCGAAGTTTATCGATAAAGGACTCAATGCCTTGCCGGGTACTCTCGGCATTCCACTGTGCATTATGTATAGTCTCCTGCCTTATCAGTGACCGGTATTGGAAGTAGCTCAGGGCAGTCGTGATGCTTAGCGGAACAATTGTGACCAGAAGCATGATTATAAGAAAGCTTCTGCTTAGAATCAGATACCTCTCTTTGATCGTAAGATTAGAATTATAAAAATTAAGGTACTTATCCCGCAAATTAAGTCCCATATTCAACCTCCGTT
>PEAD01000021.1 GCA_002753335.1 Nitrospirae bacterium MYbin3 | reverse complement strand
TGACAGATATTTTTTGATCACAAGACGGGCGATTTCACCATCCGTCCATCCCTCCTCTACAAGCGGAACAAAGAGCGGACAGGCCAGACTATAGACATCGATATTGTCTTTGATATTTTTAATGGCCCTCTCATACGATCCACTTTTTACGGTAGCCTCTGTGCCGATTACACCCACCTTGTTATTGCGTGTAGCGGCAGCGGCAGCCCTTGCTCCGGGTTCGATAACTCCTATAACAGGAACATTCACTCGTTCAGGAATCAGGGGCAGGCTTATGGCAGACACCGTATTGCAGGCAACAACCAGCATCTTTATATTTTGCTGCATCAAAAACGATGCGCATTCGAACGAATATCTCGTCACCGTCTCTGCCGACCTTATGCCGTAAGGCACCCGGGCGGTATCTCCCAAATATATGGTGTGCTCGGCAGGCAGAATTTGATTAATCTGGCTGAGCACAGTCAGCCCGCCTATGCCTGAATCAAAAATGCCTATGGGTCTATCGTTCATTTCCATTATTTCGATGCGAAGTCAAATTCACACGCTAACAGAATAGCGGTTTCAATTGGGCTGCTTCTTTTCGGCTGTTTTTTGCGCATCCGAAAAAACATACGACTTTATGGGATAAAGACTTAAGATGTGGCCGCCCAGGCTCTCTTCCTCTTTTCCCTCGATAAGTATTTTTATATCCTCTATGCCCTGAACATTAGAAACAACAGTTTGAAAGATCGACTTGAGCAGGACAAACTCCTGTTTCGCATCAAGCTGTCTGTTCTTTATGAGTTCTATAGAAAAATCGATATAAAGAATATTCGACCTGTCTTTATAAACTCCGAGCAGTTTTGTGTCTTTCGGAGCGCTGCGCTTCAAATACTCTGCAATAATCGTCTCGGCTGTCTTGACAGGCAGCGCATCTTTCTGTGCTCTTATTTCTTCAACCACCGTGCCGTTGTCGTTGGGTATATACAGCTTAACCGGGGAACCGTCTCCGGCCCTGCCCGAAGAAAAATCGGGCATCTTGGGCATGCCATCCGATTGCACCACCAGAGAATCGCCTGCGCCCTCCGGTTTGTTAAGAATATTCTTTGCCATATACCAGCCGAATATCGAAGCAACAGCAAGCACCGCAATTATCGCAGCTATGAACCATTTTGAGTTCATCTGGCCGCACCCTGAGATTTTTCGGCTTCAGCAGATTGATGAGGGGCCGGGTATGATGCAACAAGCGCAGCCGCAATTATTTCGGCAAGCCTTTTCTTTGAGTTCCGGTCATACTTGAACTCTTTGGGGTCGGGGAATTCTATAAGAATAGATGTGGCCGAAACCATCGTCAGCAATGAAAGCGGAATCTTTTCCTGCCGCACTTCAGTTTTGAATTCTTCGGCAAGCTTATCTGCGATAGTTCTTGAAAGAGAGCTCTCCCTCTCCTGTTTGGACGCATCACTACGGGGCGCGGTGTAAACCGCAAAACCGTTTTTGCCTGTCATATGCACACTTATAAAAACCTCGGGGCTCAATTTTCTTGCGATCTTTATCCGGCTTCTGAGATTAAGCGCCTGATCCCCCTTGCGGGTAAGAAAGGCCTTTTTGCCGGCCTTTGCAAGCACTGACGATATTTCTTTTGATAGCGTCAGTGCGCTCTCTTTTTCAACATACTCGCCCGAACGTATGCCGGCATCTGTGCCGCCATGGCCCGGATCGATCACCACCGTTTCGAAAAATGAAGGCATAGCCTCAACTTTTTGGGCTTGTACTGCCTTGTCGGTCCGATTGTCCTGAGGTGCCTCGGTGTAAAATGCATCTACTATCAGCCTTGATGGCCCTGCAAGCTTCGAAACCCGAATGTCGTCAAGGTTCTTTACAGTAAGTATCCAGCTGGTTTCTTTTGCAGAGATACGCACCATTTCGTTTAAGTCAACACTCTTTTTTGATGATATAATCTCTTTGGAGGCTGTATGCTTGAGTGTTATGACAAGAGGAAAATCAACCTTGATATCGTTTTTGCCGCTTATAACCACAGATGCTTTTTCTGCATAGTTTTCTGATGTCTCAAAAACTATACGCAGATAGTTCTTGTGCTTCCCTATCCTGATATTGGCGGTTGGAGAGGTTTCGGACGATAAGGGCGCCGAATATCCGTCGATGCTGAAACCGATAGTGATAGGCAGAAGCAGGAAAAAAGAGAGCAAAATCTTCAGAAGCATAGTCATTAAGGATACAGGATAGAAGATTTAAGATTCAAGCTGTTACTTGTAAAATAAGCGTTGCCTTTCACCGGAGGCTGACAAAAAAACAGCAGTGTTGATTTTAACACTTTATTACTGTCACATTAATTTTATATGATTAAGATTGTCCAAATTAATTGTGGCCATCTGAAATGCTTGTTTTTAGGTTCGGAAATCATTGGCAGGGCCACCAAATAAATCGTAAAGGGAGAACAAAGTGAAGAATAAGGGATGGCTCGTAACATGCGTTGGCATGGGAATTAACCTCGCGCTAGGGGTGCTTTATACATGGAGTGTGATCAAAAAAGCTATCCCCGCAGAGTGGGGATGGTCCGACTCCGACAAAGCCCTTCCCTATTCTATAGCATGCATCGTTTTTGCTTTCGTGATGGTGCCGGCAGGACGTCTTCAGGACAGGATCGGCCCTCGCTGGGTCGCCACCGCCGGAGGAATTCTCACCGGTATAGGCTGCATCATCGCATCGTTTGCCGTTACCGTTACATGGTTCGTTATCGGCTTCGGCATTTTTGCCGGTGCCGGTATAGGTCTCGGCTATGCTTCAGCCACACCTCCTGCAGTCAAATGGTTTTCTGCAAAGAAGACCGGCCTCATCGCAGGCCTAGTGGTTGCCGGCTTCGGCCTCGCTTCTGTTTACATCTCTCCTATTGCGAATCACCTGACCGGATTCAGCCTCTCGGGCAAGCCGCTTCCTGAGGTTGAGGAGCTGGCGCGTGCCAAGGCTTTTGCTGATTCGGAATTTGCAAAGTCAAAAGAGGTGCTGACTATCTCGCAGGCAGAATTTGGCGAGATCGCCAGCGTAGAAATCACGCATAGTGCGGCTGAAATGGCCTTAAAAGAAACAGCCCTCAATGACGCAGCAGCCCAGCTGCTTGCTCTTAAGGAACGCAATATCCACAGAACTATGCTTTTCTTCGGAATCGGCTTCCTTATCGTTGTTACGGTCCTGGCGCAGTTCCTGTCCGCACCGCCGCCGGGCTATCAGCCGCCTGATGCAAACACCGGCATTGTTCAAACAGCTCCAGTGGCTGCTATAAACCTAGGGCCGACAGAAATCATGCGCACGCCGCTCTTTTATCTATTATGGACCATGTTTGCATTTGCTGCAGGCGCGGGCCTCATGATCATAGGAAACATCACCACAATTGCGAAGCTTGGGAATATAGATGCCGGATTTATACTTGTGGCTATGCTCGCTATAGGGAACGCCGCAGGCCGCATAATCGCCGGAATGCTTTCGGACAAGATCGGCCGCCTCTGGACAATGTTCATAATTTTCCTATTTCAGGCGGTCCTGATGATGGTACTCAGAACAGGCCTTGGTAATATGACAGCATTTATCATCGCTTCGATGCTTCTGGGCTTCAATTACGGGGCATGCCTCTCGGTGTTTCCTTCTTCGGTAAAGGATAACTTTGGGCTGAAAAATTTCGGCATAAATTACGGTTTGGTGTTCACCGCATGGGGCGTGGGCGGGTTCATATTTCCGCTCTTTGCAGGAAAAATGTTCGAGTCTGCGAAAAAAGCCACCGGCTCTGGCAGTTACAACGATGCCTATCTGGCTGCTGCCGCGCTGCTTGTTGTCGCTTCAGCGCTCACCTTCGTAACGCGCACGATAGAAAAGAAACATAAAGCCCAGTTTGGAGCTTAACTGCATTTGCCCATACTGCGACAAAAGATTGCATGCAAAAAAAGTCGCACCTGTGCAGGCATCGCAACACCTATCTATAATGCATCAACTAATTGATTAAAAGACTTTTTTTGTTATATATTTTTTGCGGCATGTTTCTTGATAGCATATTTTAACTTAGCATTAATTAGCTTATACATAAAACAATCATCCTTATAATCTGAGCATACTTAAAGCGCAAAAAAAAAATGGACGGCTCAAAAAATAAAGGGCTCACTTATTTCTGTCGAATAATCGCGGTTGCCGCGCTTATCTGGACCGTCAACGTCATATGTTCAGCTTCATGGAATATTTATCACGAACGGCTGCAGACCATTGAGATCGTAAAAAAAGAGGCGCTCTCGAACTTCAACAAAGACCAGGCTTTTCGGCTATGGGGGACAAAGCACGGCGGCGTGTACGTGCCTCCGACAGAACAGACCCCGCCTAATCCTTATCTAAGCCACATCCCGGACCGTGACATAACGCTGCCTTCAGGCAAAAAACTCACACTGATGAACCCGGCTTACATGATACGGCAGCTGATGGCCGACTTCAATGAACTCTACGGAATTAAGGGGCGAATAACAAGCCTTAAGCCTCTTAACCCTGACAATGCGCCTGATGCATGGGAACGTGAGGCCTTAAAAGCCTTTGAGAAAGGGACAAAGGAGTTTTTTGAAATAAGCGAACATGAAGGCCAGCAAAGTCTCCGCTTAATGCGGCCTATGGTTGTAAAGGCCGGCTGCCTGAAATGCCATAGCCAGCAGGGATACAAGGAAGGCGATATCAGAGGCGGAGTTGGGGTCAGCGTGCCTATGTCAACATACCTGAAGATCGAAAAAGAAACCACAAATGCGATGCTGCTTTCTCACCTTCTCATATGGCTGTTCGGCTCTGCAATGCTTTGCCTGATCTTTTACAGAGGCAGGCAGTTCATATTGGAGCAGGACAAATCAAAAGATGCTTTGGCAGAAAGCCACGAACGACTGCTTGCGGTATTAAACAGTCTCGACGCTATAGTTTATGTGTCGGATATCAATACATACGAGATTCTCTTTATAAACAAGTACGTTGAGAACATTTTCGGAAATATAGTAGGCAAGCCATGCTGGCAGAGCATTCAGACAGGACAAACAGAACCGTGTACGTTTTGCACAAACAAATATCTGCTGGATTCTCAAGGCAGACCTACAGGAGTATATCACTGGGAGATGCAGAATACTAAAAACGGGCGTTGGTATGACATCCGTGACAGGGCGATACACTGGATAGACGGCCGTATCGTAAGGATGGAGATAGCAACCGATATAACCAACCGGAAGCAAACAGAGGAAGAGCTTCGCAGGCTAAACGATGATCTGGAGCATAGGGTACTGCAGCGGACAGCAGAACTTGAACTTAAAAATGCCGAACTCGAAAGGCTGAACAAAACCTTTGTCGGCAGGGAACTGCGCATGATTGAGTTGAAGGAAAAAATAAAAGAGATGGAGAAAGAGCTGAAAGATAGGTCCGGGACATGAAAACTTTGAAATCCTTTACCGGCAGGATAACAACCGGCATAATAATAATTAACCTCTTTGTCTATCTCATGGTTGGATTGTCTTTGTACCAACTGAGAATTACTTATGACCAGCAGGTCGAGCTTTCGACACAAAACCTTGCACGATCCCTGGAATTAAGCATCTCTAAAATAATCGACAAAATAGATGTGGCCTTGCTCGGCATTGTGGATGAGGCAGAGAAACAGTTGGCAGCAGGAAAAATCAATCAGCAGTCCCTCAACGCATTTATCGCACTCCGCCACAAGCGCATATCTGAACTCGACAATATGCGCATGGCAAAGCCGGATGGACTTATATCTTACGGCAGCCCTGCTCCTGCTGCTCCGCTGCAAACCATCGCTGACCGGGAATACTTCATAGAACTGCGCAACAATCCCAAGGCAGGCTTGGTCATATCAAAACCCGTAAAAGGCCGCATTACCGGGAAATGGGTGCTGATAGTTGCACGAAGAGTAAATAACCGCGACGGCTCCTTTGGCGGAGTTGCTTACGGGTCGTTGACGCTCGAATATTTAGCCAAGATGTTCTCATCCATAGACATAGGGAAACATGGTTCTATCACAATGCGCGACAAAGATCTGGCTATTGTTGTCCGTCATCCGGAGACAAATGGAGTTTGCAGCAATATTGGAATGACAAATGTATCTAAATTGTTCCGCGAACTTGTGGAATCAGGACAGACAAGCAAAACTTACAAAGCAATTTATCCTGTGGACAACATAGAAAGGAATTATACATACCGTAAAATTGCTGACTACCCCCTTTATATCAACGTAGGACAGGCACCAAGCGACTACCTTGCTCCATGGAGGAAAGAGGCCGCAGCATGGATTTTGCTTTCTCTTGTATTCACA
This sequence comes from Nitrospirae bacterium MYbin3, assembly GCA_002753335.1. GTDB lineage: Bacteria > Nitrospirota > Thermodesulfovibrionia > Thermodesulfovibrionales > Dissulfurispiraceae > MYbin3. Next base: position 48,265 of record PEAD01000021.1, on the reverse strand, counting down.
GTGGTTACGCTCGTTTCTGCACGATTGCTGCACAAACAACGAAAAAGCGAGATGCTGGCAATGGAGCGGCTGCGGTCAATTTCTCTATACACCCGAAACCTGATCGAAGCCAGCCTTGACCCTCTGGTTACCATAAGCAAAGACGGCAAGATTAGGGACGTGAACGAAGCCACAGTGAATGCCACAGGCATCACAAAAGAAAATCTTATCGGAAGCGATTTCTCTAACTATTTCACCGATCCGGATTATGCCCGTGCCGGTTATGAGAAAGTTTTCTCGCAAGGCTCTGTCACCGATTATCCCCTTACAATCCGCCACTCATCCGGCAATATCACCAATGTTTTGTACAACGCATCCCTGTACAAAGACGAGAAGGGTGATGTGGCCGGTGTGTTTGCCGCTGCACGCGACGTGACCAGGCTCAAGCAGACAGAAGAGGAGATACGCAAACTCAACGAGGAGCTGGAAGAGCGTGTTGTTATGCGTACGGCTGAACTAAGAAAAACAGGGCTGGAACTTCAAGACAGCCAGCGGGCGCTGATAAATATGGTTGAAGACCTGAATGGCGCCAACGATAAATTAAATCTGCTTAATGCTGATCTCTTGCGCCAAAAAAATGCCATTGAAGCCGCAAATCAGGAACTGGAGGCGTTCAGTTATTCTGTATCCCATGACCTGCGCGCGCCCCTCAGGGCGATAGACGGCTTTAGTCTGGCTGTTCTCGAAGACTATACAGACAAGCTGGATGAGGAGGGGAAGAACTACCTTAACCGGATACGCGCCGCAAGCCAGCGCATGTCCCAGCTTATAGACGACATACTCGGACTTTCACGGCTGGGCCGTTCGGAAATAAATATAACCTCGGTAGATCTTGGTGAGTTGGCGGCCGAAATTACCGAAGATCTTAAAAAGATATATCCGGACAGACAGGTAGAGACCATTATTCAAAAAGGAATAATGGTAAAAGGTGATCGTCGTCTGCTGCGCATTGCACTAGAAAACCTGTTTTCCAATGCCTGGAAGTTTACAAACAGCAGGCCGGAGGCAAGAGTGGAGTTTGGCGTAGCAAAAACAGACAACGGCCCTGTTTGCTATGTAAAAGACAATGGCGCGGGGTTTGATGAAGCTTATGCGGACAAGCTGTTCACGCCCTTTCAGCGCCTGCATTCAACCGAAGAGTTCCCGGGCACAGGCATAGGCCTTACAACGGTCAAGAGAATAATTCTTCGACATGGCGGACGCATCTGGGCCGAATCAGAGCAGGGCAAAGGCGCAGCATTTTATTTTACTATTTAACATAGGAGGGCTAAAACCATGACCAAGAAAAAGGTGCTGCTTATTGAAGACAATCCTGATGATGTCGAACTTACGCTGCGCGCATTCAAAAAAAACAACATAGTTAATCAAGTAATCGTAGCGCATGATGGAATAGAGGCGCTTGATTACCTTTTCGGAACCGGCAAGTACGAAGGCCGCGATATTACGGACACGCCGGCCGTCATACTGCTTGATCTTAAACTGCCTAAGCTGGACGGTCTCGGGGTGCTGAAACGCCTGCGCAGCAACGAGAATACACGCCTGCTGCCTGTCGTAATTCTGACCTCCTCAAAAGAAGATCAGGACCTTATCAACGGATATAATTTAGGTTGCAACAGCTACATCCGCAAACCTGTGGACTTTGTACAGTTTTCTGATGCGGTTAAGGAACTTGGCATCTACTGGATACTGCTTAACGAGCTGCCCCCTGCACAAAGCATGGCAAGGAAATAGCCATGAATAAAAATATACGCCTTCTAATAGTTGATGACTCCGAAGACGATGCGCTTCTGCTCGTCCGCCACCTGAAAAACGCAGGCTATCAGGTGGAGTTCATTCGAGTGGATACCCCTGAAGCAATGCAGTCGGAGCTTAAGGGCCGGACATGGGATGCGATAATCTGCGACTATGTAATGCCAAAGTTCAGCGCGCCTGAAGCACTGAAGATATTGAAAGAAAGTGGCCTCGACCTGCCGTTTATCGTTATGTCGGGAGTGATGGGCGAAGAGACAGCAGTTGTGATGATGAAGGCCGGGGCGCATGATTACATAAGGAAAGATTCAACTTCAAGACTGATCCCGGCGATAGAACGAGAAATAGCCGAGGCCGCAATGCGCGCCGAGAAAAAGCGGGCAGATGCAGAGATATTAAGGTCTCTCAGAGAAAAAGAGGTTTTGCTTAAAGAGATTCATCACCGCATAAAAAATAATATGCAGATTATCTCGAGCCTTTTAGATCTACAGTCAAATTACATCACTGACAAGGCCGCACTTCAGGTATTCAAAGATGGCCAGAACCGCATACGCTCCATGGCCTTAGTGCATGAACTGCTATACAGGTCCCAAAACATGGTGCATATAAACTTCAATGATTATATCCGTGAGATCAGCGGCCATATGTTCAGGTTTTATGGGATTGATGCCAGCAGGGTGAGGATGTCCATAGATATCGGAGACGTGAAATTCAGCCTCGATACAGCAGTCCCCTTCGGCCTGATAGTAAGCGAACTTATATCAAATGCCCTTAAACACGCATTCCCTGATGCACGGGAGGGAACTATAAACATATCGCTGCATGAGCGCGGAGAAAACATAGAACTCTGCTTCAAAGACAACGGCATAGGGTTCCCCGAAAGATTGGACTTTAAAAATACGGAATCTCTGGGCCTTCATCTTGTAAACAGCCTGGTTAAACAGCTCTCTGGAGAAATCAGCATGAACCGCACTGATGGGACAGGATTCAATATCACCTTTAAAAAACTTACATAACTAAAATAGACGCGACCACAAAATGATGTGGTATAATGGCCTTCAGAAAGGTATCATTCATTTTATCAGACGTTCAAAGCCTTAAAAATATAAATGTCAAAAGGAGAGTCCGGTATGGAAAAAGTTTCTTACAAGGAAATAGGATTGGTCAACACACGGGAGATGTTCAAAAAAGCCATGGAGGGCAAGTACGCGATACCTGCCTACAACTTCAACAACATGGAGCAGCTTCAGGCGATAGTGATGGGCTGCGTGGAATCAAAATCCCCGTTTATACTTCAGGTTTCGAGCGGCGCAAGAAAATACGCAAACCAGACACTGCTTCGCTTTCTGGCGATGGGCGCGGTTGGCATGATAAAAGACGCAAATTCACCGGTTAAGTTCGCGCTGCACCTTGACCACGGAGACACCTTTGAGCTGTGCAAATCATGCATAGACACAGGTTTCTCTTCGGTAATGATCGACGGCTCACATCATTCTTACGAAGACAATGTAAAGCTCACAAAGCAGGTGGTCGAATACGCCCATGCACATGATGTTACGGTTGAAGGAGAGCTGGGCGTGCTTGCAGGCATAGAGGATGAGGTTTCGGCAGAAAAATCCACCTACACCAAACCTGAAGAGGTTGAAGACTTTGTAAAAAAGACCGGCGTGGATTCACTCGCTATCTCGATCGGAACATCGCACGGAGCCATGAAGTTCAAGCCGGAGCAATGCACGAAGAATGAAAAAGGTGTTCTTGTGCCGCCGCCTCTGCGCTTTGATATACTTGAAGAAATAGAAAAACGCATCCCCGGTTTTTCTATAGTTCTGCACGGAGCATCGTCGGTTATCCCCGAATATGTAGATATGATAAATTCCAACGGCGGCAAACTTAAGGATGCTGTAGGCATTCCGGAAGAACAGCTTAGAAGGGCCGCAAGAAGCGCGGTCTGCAAGATAAACATTGATAGCGACGGACGCCTTGCATTGACCGCCATAGTTCGCAAAGTGCTGGCCGAAAAGCCTGCAGAGTTCGATCCAAGAAAATATTTAGGCCCTGCCCGCGATGAGCTTATAAAGATGATAGTCCACAAAAACAAGGAAGTGCTCGGTTCGGCCGGTCAGGCATAAGAAATATTTAACTAAAAAAAAAGGGGAGCCGAATGGCTCCCCTTTTTTTTAGTTGCCCTGTTCTTTTTTAGCAAAAACAACCACCGCTTCTGTTCCGTTATCAGACTTAAGCTGAAAAGTTCCCCCAAGTTGTTTTGCCAAGCCGGCTACAAGCTGAAGACCGAGGCTGGTTGCCTGCTTATAATCAAATCCCTCAGGCAGTCCGATTCCATCGTCTATGATTGTCAAAATAAATCTGTTGTCTTCAGTCTCTTTAAAACTGACGCTCAATACCCCTCTTCTATTGTCAGGGAAGGCATATTTAAAGGCATTCGTCAAAAGTTCGTTGATTATCAATGCGCACGGCACTGCTGACTCGAGATCAAGCTCAATATCCTCAATGTCCATTTCTATAGTTATTAAACCGGTATTTATCCGGTACAGGCTGATTATCTCCGAAATGATTGACTTGATGTAGTCTTTAAAACTAATGGCCGACAAATCTTTTGTCTGATAGAGCTTTTCATGTACAAGCGCTATTGATTTAATCCTTTGCTGGCTCTCCTCAAAAAAATGCCTGACACTATCATCCGTTATGTTTCTTGCCTGCAAAGAAAGAAGACTGGACACGACCGACATATTGTTCTTTACCCTGTGGTGGATTTCTTTGATAAGCACCTCTTTTTCTTTCAGAGAACGCGCAATCTGTTCTTCCATCAGCTTGCGGTCAGTTATATCGCTGAATGTGATAATAGCCTGCATCAGCTGACCGTTCTCATCAAACAACGGATAGCCATTACAAATCATCCACCGGATTTTCTCTTTCTCTTGGCAACGGACTCCTAAGATCTGGTTCTTTATTCTTTCGCCTGAACGTATTAATCGATTGACCGGGTATTCATCAAGAGAAAGTGGATTGCCTTCTTCATTAAAAAAACACCAGTATGGATCCATCGCTGTTTTTCCGATCATCTGATCTTTAGTCAAGCCCAGAAGGTCTGCCGAGATTGAATTACAGAACTGTATAGAAGAGTCAGCGCCGTGAACCACAAGCCCTGAAGGATGGTTTTCTATCAATACCCGGTACTTTTCTTCGTTCTTAATCAACGACTCCTCTGCACGCTTGCGCTCGGTGATGTCGGTATGTGTGCCGACCATGCGGAGCGGATTGCCATTCTCATCGCGCTCCATGATCTTGCCTATAGAAAGTATCCATTTCCAGTCCCCGGCCTTTGTCTTCTGCCTGAACTCAACTTTGTACTCATCTACTTCACCTTTAACATAAGCTGCATAAACAGCAGCTACTTGTTCCCTGTCATCAGGGTGCAGCCTCTCTATCCATTTTGCATTGGTCTCATGAAATTCAGCAGGATCATACCCAAGCATAAGCGCATATTCGGGGGTTACTACAGCTTCACCTGTTCTTAAATCCAGATCATAAATCCCCTGCTCTGCTGCTCTCAATGCCAGAACCAACCGCGCTTCGCTCTCCTGCAGTTTAGCCACATAACCGGTTTCGATAAGTCTGAACTTCTGCTCTCTGCGCTGGTAAAGATGCAAACCGAAAACTGATACGAAAGCCAGCGCTACGCAGCCCCCTCCCTGCACTAACGCCTCTTGCCGCCATGTGGCCGATACGGAAGACAGATTGCGCGAAACAGCGACCACCAAAGGCTTGTCCAGAATTAATTTATCACTTTTTATGGTGCGCAAGGCTGCCAAACGTTTTTCACCGGTGGAATAAGAAAGCCCCTTGAACAGATTAGAAGTCTGCTTGCTTTCAATATGCCGTGTAAAGAAGCTGCCGGGCTTGGCAAGATCCATGCCTTCAATATCTTTGAAAACCGGTGCTGTAACAAAAACCTTGCCGTCGCTATGGACCAAATAACTCCTCATGTCGGGCGCATAGTTAACAGATTTAAGAATAACACTGAAATATTCGGGATCGAGGGTGGCGGTGATAATCCCTGCAAACTCGCCTTTAGTGCCAAGTATCACCCGGGACAAGTTAATGCCCCAAACACCGAAAATGGTTTTAAATGGCGAAGAGATATAAAGCATGGATATATCAGGATTTTGGCTAGGAACCTTGAAATATTCCCTCTCAGAAAAATTGCGGCCTATCAGTTCGTCCCGGTTTGAGGCGACCGTAATCCCAGATGCATTAAGGATATTTATGGTTCGCACGCCCTGCATGGCATCGCTCAAGGCCCGTAGACGCCAGTTTATCCGTGCTTTATCACTTTTATTTTTTTTCCAAAACGGTAGATCATCACGAATGCCTTCAAGTATAAGATTGGCCTCAGTTATTTGGTGTCTTATGTTTTCATCGATGACCCTCGCTTGGGTGGCCAGCTGCTCTCGGCTGTCTGCTTCGATATGGCTGTGTTGTCTGTAAAGGGAATAGCACATGCTCCCGCCCAGTGCGAGCAGCACTATTCCAAGAATCAGCCACTGGTTTACGAATTTGCGTGTTTTGTAGAGTTTGTTCTCGATCATATAAGCATTTCTGTCTGTCTGTCTGTCTGTCTGTCTGTCTGTCTGTCTGTCTGTCTGTCTGTCTGTCTGTCTGTCTGTCTGTCTGTCTGTCTGTCTGTGCAAATCTTGTTCCATAATAACAAACTGACTTTATTGCGTTGTAAATCCGGATACGTGAATGCGAAGCTGATCTCCGATCTCTTTCAGCTTTAATATCTGGGCATCTATATCAACCACCACCCGCTCCATATCTTCCGAAAGAGTTGATGTCCTGTCAATACTTTTTGAAACCTCTGCTGAAGTTACGGACTGCTCCTCAACCGCAGCCGCGATATGCGTCACCTGTCCGCTGACCTGATTAACCGCTAAGGCCACCCTGTCGATCGTATCGTTGACCTTCTTTATGTATTCCGTAACATTTGTGACTTCGGTTGAGGCTTCGGACATGGAGTGCGCAGTGGCGCCAGAATCCGCCTGCACTTGCTTTATCCGCCCTGTTATTTCTTCAGTTGCCCTTAGAGTCCTTTCGGCCAGCTTCCTGACTTCGTCTGCAACGATCGCAAAACCGCGGCCCTGCTCTCCGGCGCGGGCAGCCTCTATCGCGGCATTAAGCGCGAGAAGATTCGTCTGGTCTGCAATATCGCCTATCACCGTTACAATCTCGCCTATCTCATGCACGCTTCCGTTTAGTTTGTCTATAAGAGAAGAAAGTTCTACCGTTGAAGAATGAACGCTGTTGACCGTATCAACAGCCACGCCGGCCATTTTTTTGCCTTCTGAGGCTGCCTTCAGTGCATCGGCCGATGTGGAAGATGCCTTGGTGGTATTTATTGATATATCTTTTATCGTCTGCGTCATCTCCTCCGAAGCCACCGCTATCTGCTGGGCCTGTCCGGTCTGTTCACGCGCATCATCAGTAAGCGCTAAAGAGCGCTTTTTTAAAACATCTATGGCCCGCCCTATTTCATTCGCAGAATTTACAATATTATTGACCGCAGTCGAAACACTTTTTATCATCTTGTCTGCGCTCCTTGAAAGCATGCCGATTTCATCATCCCTGCTTTCAGGAACCTTGATCCTTAAATCACCGGCAGCTATGCGTTCCATTGCAGCGGCAAGCATCTCTATAGGGGGCAGAACTCCTCTTACAATAAGAATCATCATAAGTACGCCTGTTGAAAAACCTATAGCAACAAAAACCGCAATCACTATCATCGCCCTCTTTTTTGCTGCTCCTATAGCTGCTCTGGCAGCCTGCTCCCGTTCAGAAGCAAGCTTGTTTATGTCCAATAAGCCTTTTATAACCGGAGTAAATATGCCGCGTACATAAGTGTCAACATCCGCTATATCCCCGCTCTTGGCCCTTAGCTCCTTGGTTTCCTGAAAACCCTCATCGAACTCCTTTAAGGCCTTATTGGTTTTAGCGATAGCTTCCTTAAGTGCAGCATCACCTTCGGTGTTTTTTTCTATTTCTGCCAAAACCTGCTTGACCCTCTTCAGGTCTGCAGAATAAAGCTCTTCGGATTTGGCATCAGCGCGCACCAGATAGTTTTTGAAATTCCTGCTTGTGTCGCCAAAATATCCATAGGCCTGCAGCGCCTTAAGATTGATGCTTATTGAACCGTTTATGACGCTTTCATAGGAAGACGCAAGATAGTTGGAGATATACAGACCGATAAACCCCACAACGCCGACCATGGCTACGGCGCCGATAAACCCCCTGTACAACTTCTGCTTAACAGTGCGCCCGATAAAGACTTCGATAATATTCATAATCTCCCCCCTATGAAAATCAGAAAAGCCCTAATACCTGAAAATATCAAAAAGCCAAGCCGCTTAACATTGCCATTTAAACATGTTACGGCTCTTTTTGTAAATTGACTGAAGCTCCAATTAATCTTTACCATATACCGCATATGGGCGGTTAGCTCAGCTGGGAGAGCATCACGTTCGCAACGTGGGGGCCGGGGGTTCGAATCCCCTACCGTCCATTTTAGCAGGGGATATTTGAGATGAATATGCTGATTAACGTTTATTTTATAATTTTAAAGAGTGCGGCTATTACAGTTACGGCGGCGGCTATCATAGCGCCCATGCGGATTGTGAGGGTATGCGCAAGGCGAAGCTCAAGTTCTTGGAGGTCTCGTTTAGTGGCCAACTGTTCGTCAACGTATGAGTGAGTGTCGAATATGACTGCGCTGGGTGTAATTTTTATCCTGCTTTCGGCCGCGATAACTTTTCTTTTTTATAAATATATAACCGAAAGCAAAAGGGCGGCAGAATCCTTACGAGAAAGTGAACAACGGCTCACCCTAGCGGTTTCAAGCGGCAAGGTGGGAATATGGGAGTGGGACATACCGACCGGCCAACTTGTGTGGAACGAGCAGCTGAAGGCAATCTTTGGACTGCCTTCGAGTATTACAGGACTGACACTTGATAAGTTTATTTCCTCAATCCATCCGGACGACCTTGAATTTACGGAGCAGTCATTCAGAGACGCCCTGCAGCAGCAGAAAGAGTTCAAACATGAGTATCGCATATTATGGCCTGACGGCAGCGTGCACTGGATATTGGCAATAGGCCATGGAATATATGACAAAGCAGGAAATCCTCTAAAGATGCTGGGCAGCGCATTGGACACCACCGAGCGTAAGCAAACAGAAGCTAAACTGCAGGAAACCAATGAGCTGTTTGAACTGTTTATGCGCTACTCACCGGTTTATACTTTTATCAAAGAAGTGACGCCAATCGAGAGTCGAGTAATGCACGCCAGTGAGAATTTCGAACAAATGGTAGGTATTCCGGGTTCCGAAATGGTCGGCAAGACAATGAAGGATTTATTCTCTGACCAGTTTGCCGCGAAGATTACGGAGGACGATTGGGCTGTTGTATCTTCAGGAAGTGTGCTTAAGGTTGATGAAGACCTGAATGGCCGAAATTATACAACCATAAAGTTTCCCATCATTCAGACAAACAAGACTCTGCTGGCCGGATTTACAATAGATATTACCGAGCGAAAAAAAATGGAAGAACAAATTCGGCAATCCCAAAAGCTTGAGTCTATAGGGACGTTAGCTGGAGGCATCGCACACGATTTTAATAATTTGCTGCAGGGAATATTCGGCTATATATCCATTGCAAAGCTCAATGCAGGCAATAAAGACAAAAGCCTTGCTGCGCTGGAACAGGCAGAAAAAGCCTTGCATATGTCAGTAAACCTGACCACACAACTTCTGACCTTCTCAAAAGGGGGAAAGCCTGCAAAGAAAAAAATACCTCTGCAGCCTGTAATCGAAAACTCGGTGAAATTTGCCTTGAGCGGCTCCAGAGTTAACTACAGCCTTGCGTTTGACAAGGACCTCCGGCATGTGGACGCTGATGAGGGACAGGTTGGACAGGTAATTCAGAACATCGTGCTGAATGCTGACCAGGCAATGCCCGAAGGCGGCACAATTGTTATATCCGCAAAAAATATTCATTCGATGGAAAAAGGGGAATACATCAAAATCTCGATTCAGGATAATGGCATCGGTATTCCCGAAAATTATATGCAGAAGATTTTCGACCCCTATTTTACAACAAAGGAAAAGGGAAGCGGGTTGGGATTGGCGACATGCTATTCCATAATCAAAAACCACGGCGGCTTTATTGATGTGCGGTCAGAACCCGGAAAGGGCACCATATTCTCTGTATATCTACCCGCAGTAGAAAAAGAAAATATGAATATTGAACCGACTGACGTCTCCTCAGTTGTACGAAAAGGGAAGGTCCTCATTATGGATGATGATGAATTGGTGCGAAATATCGGGAGAGAACTCTTAAAAGAACTGGGGCATGATGTGGACACAGCTGAACATGGAGAAGCAGCCATCAAGAAATACAAAGAATCAATGGAATCAGGAAGTCCTTTTGATATTGTGATTTTAGATCTGACTATACGTGGCGGGATGGGCGGCATAGATACAATAGAACAACTTCTTGCTGTTAATCCTGAAATTAAGGCTATCGTATCGAGCGGTTATGCGGATAATGCTGCTGTATCTGATCATCACGATTATGGCTTTAGCGCCTGCCTATCAAAACCATATAAGTTTGAAGATCTTAGGGATGCGCTGAATAAACTGCTGGGCTGATAAAACTTAGGGAAAAACTGCCCGGCTGTTGACAAAAACCGTTATTTTCTTTTATTTTATATGCTCATTTAATCAAGGAAGGTGTTCAGATGAAAACGGTATTTGCAAAGAAGAGCGATTTTCAACAGAAATGGTATGTGATTGACGCCAACGGTGAAGTGCTCGGCAGGATGGCCTCGCAGATAGCTTCGTACCTCCGCGGCAAACACAAACCTGTCTTTACTCCCAATATTGATACTGGCGATTTTATCGTTGTGGTCAACGCAGAAAAGGTAAAAGTCACAGGCAAAAAGCTCACAGACAAAGTATATCAGCACCACACAGGATATATTGGAAACCTTAAAGAAAAAACACTCAAAGACCGCATGAACGACGAACCCGAAAAGGTGATAACCGATGCGGTATGGGGAATGCTCCCGAAAAACAGGCTCGGCAGGGCTATGATAAAGAAACTCAAGGTGTATCGGGGCGCAAAGCATGACCATGCAGCCCAGAAGCCAGAAACCATAGAAATCACAAAATCAAGGAGCAACTAAGAAATGGCTGCGATAAAGGAAAAAGCAACAGGCAGAAGAAAAAGAGCGGTGGCAAGGGTTACCATAACCACCGGCAAAGGCAGGATTATTGTCAACGATAAGGATGTTGACAGCTATTTCCCGCGTGAAACGCTCCGCATGATAATAAGACAGCCCTTGAATGTTACCGGGGTGGGAGCACAATATGACATCATTGCATTGGTAAATGGCGGCGGTCTAAGCGGCCAGGCTGGTGCATTGAGGCACGGCATAGCCCGCGCACTCGTAGAGCTTGATGCGGACAACAAGCCCAAGCTGAAAAAAGAGGGCCTGCTCACAAGAGATCCAAGAGAAGTTGAAAGAAAGAAGTACGGTCTAAAAGGCGCTAGGAGTAGATTCCAGTTCTCGAAGAGATAAAACATCTGCAGAATTCAGCCACAGAGAATATTTGCGGATATTCTCTGTGGCTTTTTTAATGGGGAAAACTATGCTGAAAGTTGCTATTTGCGGAGGAAGCGGCTACACCGGAGCAGAACTGCTCAGGATACTTGCGGGGCATCCGTTTGTTGAGGTTGCGGCCGTAACCTCAGAGCAGTCTGCGGGCAGGCGTGTCACTGATTTATTCCCCCACCTTGTCAGCTATTGCGATCTTATTTTTGAACCGCTCGACAGGGAGAAACTGCTTGCAAAAGCGGATCTGTTCTTCCTTGCCCTGCCCCATGCTGCATCGCAGGAGGCGGTAGACTTTTTCGTCAGCAATGCAAAAAAAGTTGTGGACCTTTCGGCCGACTACAGGTTAAAGGATGCGGCTGTTTACGAGGAGTGGTATAAGACAAAACACAACTTTACCGAAACCCTGAAAAAAGCTGTTTACGGACTGCCTGAGCTGTACCGTGAAGAGATAAAGAAAGCCTCGCTGATAGCAAACCCCGGCTGCTATCCAACAAGCGCATTATTAGGCCTTTCACCCGCCTTGAGAAGCGGACTGATTGACGCCGACACGATAATTATTGATTCCAAGTCAGGAACTTCCGGCGCAGGACGGAAAGCGGATGTAGGTTTTTCGTACTGCGAGGTGAACGAAGGATTTAAGGCTTACGGAATAGGTGTTCACCGGCACACACCCGAAATAGAGCAGGAGCTGTCCGCAGTTGCAGGGAAAAAGTTGACGATAAACTTTACACCGCATCTTGTTCCTATGGACAGGGGAATCGTGTCAACCATGTACGCAAAACTCAGGAAAAATGAGGATACCGCGTCAGTGCTTTCCATATACCAAAAGGCATACGAAAATGAGCCTTTTGTGAATGTGCTCGCTGAGGGTAGGTACCCAAACGCAAAAGATGTACGCGGAAGCAATTACTGCGAGATAGGGCTGAAGGTCAACAAAAGGACAAACACATTGATAGTTGTATCTACTATAGACAACCTTGTAAAAGGCGCGTCAGGACAGGCGGTGCATAACATGAACCTTATGATGGGTTTTGAAGAAACTACGGCCCTTAAGGGCTTGGCGCTTTATCCATGAAAACACCGCAGGGATTTATTTATTCGGCGGTAGAGGTGGCTATTAAAAAGCCGGGCAGAAAAGACCTTGCGCTTATCTGCTCTAAAACTGAATGCACTATGGCAGGGATGTTCACCCTGAACAAGGTCAAGGCAGCCCCTGTGCTGCTTGATATGCAGAAAATAAAATCCGGCAAAGGCAATGCTGTCATTGTGAACAGCGGAAACGCCAACGCCTGCACCGGCGCACGGGGCATGAACGATGCTGCGGCCATGTCCAAAGCTGTGGCATCGGCTCTGGGACTCAAAGATTCTATGGTGTATGTCTGCTCTACCGGAGTAATAGGCACGCCTATGCCAATAGAAAAAATAAAAGCAAAGATTCCGGAGCTCGCATCTGCAGCAAACAGGCATTCGTTTATGGATGTGGCAACAGCCATCATGACCACCGATACTTTTACTAAAACTTCGCACAGACAGATAACCGTTGACGGCAAAAAAATAACGATCTCCGGCATGTGCAAAGGCGCGGGCATGATAAGCCCGAACATGGCTACGATGCTATGCTTCATAATAACCGATGCCGCAATTCAAAAAAACGCGCTTACAGCAGCCTTTAAAAATGCTATCCGCCGCTCTTTCAACCGCATCACGATAGACGGTGATATGTCAACAAACGATACCGCGCTTGTCATGGCAAACGGTGAGGCCGGGAATGATCCGATAGCACTTAAATCACCCGATTATCCCAAGTTTGAGGCGGCCCTATCCAATGTGGCCTATGAGCTTTCGAGAATGATCGCAAAAGACGGAGAAGGCGCTACAAAGCTTATCGAGATACATCTTAAAAATGCAAAGAACGAAAAAGAGGCGGAGAAGGCCGCATTTGTTATCGCCAATTCTATGCTGGTCAAGACCGCATTTTACGGCAATGACGCAAACTGGGGACGGATTATGGCGGCGCTCGGAAGATCGGGAATAGCCCTGAAAGAAGACGCAGTTGATATATTCATCAATGGGGTGAAGGTTGTTTCAAAAGGATTGACTAACGGAAAAGACGGAGAGGCAAACAAAAAGCTCAGAACCGATGAGGTCAAACTAGTTGTGGATCTAAAACTAGGCAAAAATTCGGTTAAGGTGCTTACATGCGATTTTTCTGAGGACTACGTAAAGATAAACGCCGAATACAGGACTTAGGAGACAAATACCGTGAAAACATACGAACTGAAAGAAAAAGCAGCTAATGCCGAATCGGGCGAACATATTTTAGGCTTTGAGGAATCAGGGACCCACGCATGCTACATGATTTACGGCATACTTAAACCGGGACAAAAAGGCCGTCTTGTAAAACCGGGAAAAGAGCATGAAGAGATGGTTCTATCGGTGACTGCCGATATTGAGGTAAGCGGCTTTTTCTCCGGAATTCTGAAAAAAGGCAGCGCTATTCATAACCACGGCGAAAATGAATGTTTCCTCGAAAATAAAGGCTCCGAAGAAGTGGTTTATGTCATTGCCGGCGGCCATTCTGAGGACGGTCATCACTGAGCATATCTTGCAGCACTTTTCTTTTGTTTATGCGGTTATGCTTGATTAAACATAGGGTAATAAGCGATTATACAAGATTACAAAAAAATTAGGCTTAAATTTAAGGGATACTGATGGATTTAGCTAAACAAACCCTGCCCAAGCTTGTCATAAAAGGCAAAACCATGCCATACCCGATAGTACAGGGCGGTATGGGAGTAGGCGTTTCGCTTGCCCCTCTTGCCGGTGCAGTAGCCCGTGAAGGCGGACTTGGCATCGTGTCGAGCGCATGCATTGACAGGGTAATTTCCAAAAGAGACGGCAAGCGGTACAACAGCTACGAGGCGGCATACGCAGAGGTTGCGCTTTCAAAGACATCCGGCGGTTATGCCGGAATCAATGTTATGGGCGCGCTCGCAAGGGACTACAACGACTCGGTAAAAGGAGCCCTTGATGCCGGAGCTGATGCGGTGATATCAGGAGCAGGACTGCCGGTTTCTCTTCCCTCCATACAAAACCCTAAAGACACCGCGCTCATACCGATTGTTTCTTCGGTGAGGGCTTTGGAAATTATATGCAAAAAATGGGAAAAACTTGGATACAGGCCTGATGCGGTTGTGCTTGAAGGCCCGTTGGCAGGAGGGCATCTCGGTTTTAGAATGGACCAGATTGATCTTGAAGAAAACCGGCTTGAAAATCTTTTTCCTCCAGTCAAAGATGTGGCGCGCAAATACGGGGACTTTCCGGTCATAGTGGCGGGCGGAATATACAGTTATGAGGACATCGTAAGCTTTATAAAAATGGGAGCGGACGGGGTTCAGATGGGCACACGCTTTCTGGCCACCGACGAAAGCAGCGCCACTGCAGAATATAAACAAGCTGTAATAGACTCAACAGAAGATGATATATTTGTTGCAAATGATCCGGGGTCGCCATGCGGACTTCCCTTCAGGGTCCTGAAACATTGCCCCATGTATGCTTCGGCCCTAAAGCGTTTAAGGCCTCCAAAGTGCGATAAAGGTTATGTTCTGCTCAAAGACAAAGAGGGCAAGTTCACCGTCTGTCATGCAAAGGAAAGCAATGCCCACCATTTCTGCATCTGCAACGGGCTGTTAAGTTCGGCAGGATACAATCCTGACAAAGAAGAGCCTCTCTACACCGTAGGACAGAACGCATACAGAATCAACAAGATCGTTAGCGTTAAAGATCTTATGGAAGAACTGACAGGCAGACTTGCGGTCAACAGCGCGAAGTAAAAATCGAATTTCTGACTAAACAACCTTAGCGAATTTTCTTTTTCCGGCCTTAATTATATAGACACCTTTAGGAAGTTTTCTTTGCGGATCATCAACCTTTTGGTCGTCAATGCTCACCCCGCCCTGCTTGATAAGCCGCATAGCCTCGCCTGTGCTCGGCACAAGGCCTGCAAGCTTCATTATCTGGGGCAGCCACATATCGCCTTCCCACTCAATGCTTATTTCCGGCATGTCATCCGGAAGCCCTTTTGACTTGAACACATGCTCAAATTCCTGCCTTGCATGCAGAGCAGCTTCATCACCCCAGTACCTCGCTGTTATCTCAAATGCAAGGTCTTCCTTCGCCTTTTTAGGGTGCAGCTCTCCGGACTTTACGCCCTCTTTCAGCGCCTTAAATTCATCTATGCTTATATGGCTTAGAAGTTCGTAATATTTGATCATCAGATCATCGCTTATGGACATCAGCTTTCCGTAGATTTCCTTGGCAGGCTCAGAGATGCCGATATAGTTCCCTAAGCTCTTGGACATCTTCTTTACGCCGTCAAGCCCCTCGAGCAGCGGGAGCATCACGACCATCTGCGGAGGCTGTCCATACTCCTCCTGCATCTCCCTTCCCATCAGGAGATTAAACCTCTGGTCTGTGCCGCCTATTTCAACATCAGAATAAAGCGCAACAGAATCATAGCCCTGAAGCAGAGGATACATAAACTCATGCAGGCTTATAGGGCTTTGCGAATGAAAGCGCTGCTTGAAATCTTCACGCTCAAGCATCCGCGCCACCGTCTGCTTTGCCTGCAGTCTTACCACCTCCATAAGCGACAGTTTATTCAGCCATTCACTGTTAAAACGTATGACCGTCTTTTGTGGATCGAGAATCTTAAAGACCTGTTCTTTGTAGGTTTCTGCGTTTTTTGCTATCTCTTCTACAGTCAACGGTTTTCTGGTCTCTGACTTGCCGGTGGGGTCGCCTATCATGCCGGTAAAATCACCGATTAGAAAGGTCACCTCATGTCCGAGTTCCTGAAACTGCCTCATCTTTTCGAGCAGAACGGTGTGGCCAAGGTGAATATCAGGAGCCGTCGGATCAAAGCCTACCTTGATTTTGAGCGGCCTTCGCTCTTTGACCGATTTTTCGAGCTTTGCAAGCAGCGCCTTTTCGGCTATTATTTCTATAGTACCGCGCTTGATTATCTCGAGCTGTTTTTCTGGAGAAAGCATGACTGTTATATTAAACAGTAAGAAACCGCAAGGTCAATGCTATAATAACCAAGTACTAAGGCGAGAAAAATACGATTAGGCTATATCAGAAAAGCTCAGGATTATATAAATGGCTAGCAGAGAAGAAACAAAAAATCTGATGACAAAAAAAAGAGAAGTTCCTTTTCTGCTTGTATTTGCTTTTCTGCTCCTGTCTTTTATTGTGGTTATTGCCGGATATGCATACCATAGCAGCTACAAAAAAACTGTATTGGATCAGGTGCAGAATGAGCTTGCATCCGTCTGTACACTAAAGGCAAACGAAATTGTGCAGTGGAGAAAAGAGATGCTCAGGGAAGCTAATTACATAGCCAACAACTCTTTTAGGGCATCCCGAATCAATACATTCCTTAATAACCGAGCAGATTTAGACATTAAAAAAGATCTGCTGAGCTATCTTCTGATGCACAAAGAAGCATACGAGCATCAAGAGGTTGCTATTTTTGATCTACAAGGCAACATTGTATTGTCCACAAAAAAAACTGTTGATCATGATGAATCTTATATCCGTCTTGCGAACAATGCTATAGAAAGGAAAGAGATCATCTTTACAGATATTCGCTGGAACATGAAAAAAACAGAGCTGCGTATAGAAATATTCATCCCTATGTTTATCTCAAAAGAAAAGAACAAAAATCCAATCGGTGGAATTGTGCTTATATTGGATCCTCACAATTTCCTCTACCCATTACTCAAAAAATGGCCTGTGCCGAGCGCAACATCAGAAATACTGCTGTTGCGGCAGGATGGAAAAGACATACTCTACCTTAATGAGCCAAGAAACAAGGAAAATACAGCTTTGTCATTGCGCATTCCCCTGACAAGGGATGAGCTTCCTGAGGTGCAAGCAGTAAAAGGCAAAGAGGGCTTCATCGAAGGCGTTGACTACAGGAATGTTCCTGTTATAACGTTTAACCAAAAGGTCCCTGAAACTCCATGGGTGATTGTTACAAAAATCGATGCTTCTGAAGCCTATAAACCTGTTACAAAAAACAGCCGCAATATTATAGTCTTCGTAATAATCACCATTCTTGCTGCGGGGCTGGCCGCAATTCTTTATCTGCGCAACAAAAAGGCTGTTTTTTACAGCAGTATCTTTAACGGGGTTGGAACAACTTCTTTGATTATAGACCCATCTAACGGCAGAATTATTGACGCTAATGTCTCGGCCTCAAGCTACTATGGATGGAGCATGGAAGAACTAAAAGATATGAAAATAACGGATATAAACACTCTTACTGCAGATAAAGTTAAAGAAGAGATGGAAGCAGCTAAGCTTCAAAAAAGAAATTATTTTCTTTTTAAGCACAGGCTGGCGGACGGTTCGATAAGGGATGTTGAGGTTTATTCCGGGCCTGTAGTTATAGGAGGAAAAACCCTGCTCTACTCAATCATCCATGATATAACCGAACGCAGGACAGCAGAAAACAGGCTTGCCCAATTGATACATGAGCAGAAAATCATACTCGACAATCTGGCCATCGGCGTGCTGTTTGCAAAAGACAGAAAAATCATTTGGGTCAACAATGTGCTGATAAAAATGTTCGGCTACACAGAAGAGGAGCTTATAGGGAAAGATACCCGTGAGTTTTATGTTGATGAGGATTCGTACCAATTTATAGGCAGAGAAGGGTACGCTCAAATTGCGGCCGGAAAAGTATTTGAAGAAGAGTGCATTATGAAAAACAAAAACGGTTCTTTTATAGAATGCCGGCTTGTGGGGCAGGCCATAAACCCTGACAACCTGTCTGACGGTTCAATCTGGCTGCTGGAAGACATTACAGAAAAAAATGCCATTCTGGATGCATTAAATAAACGAACATTGCAGTTGGAAGATCTGGCCGAAGGCCTTGAAAGGCGAGTGCAAGAAGAGGTTGAGGAAAGACGCAGGAACGAGCATATCCTTATCCAGCAGTCCAAAATGGCCGCAATGGGCGAGATGATAGGCGCCATAGCCCACCAGTGGAGGCAGCCGCTTAATGTATTGGGCCTGCTGGTGCAAAGCGTAGATGACCTTTACGCTTATGGCGAACTGGACAAGAAAAAAATCACCGAAGTTGTAAGCAAATCGATGCAACAGATAAGGTTCATGTCACGGACTATTGATGACTTCAGGAATTTCTTCAGCCCTTCAAAAGACAAGACCGAATTCGAGCTTTCGCTTGCTGTTGCGGATGTATTGACGCTGGTTTCGGCGCAGCTAAAAGAGCACAATATAGAAGTTAAGCTTAACGGCAAAACCTTTATGAATATGAGGGATTCGTCGGCATGCGGAGAATTAATGGTCACAACCTACAAGAACGAGTTTGAGCAGGTGCTTCTAAACATAATAAACAACGCCAAAGATGCCATCCTCGATAGAACAACTAAGATGGCTGACGATCCGTCCTTCAATGGAGTTATCGAGGTTGCTCTCTCAAGAGATCATGAAAAGACGATCATCCAGATTGCGGATAACGGCGGTGGCATTCCGGATAAAATAATAAACCGGATATTCGAACCGTATTTCACTACAAAGCCTGAAGGCAAAGGCACCGGCATCGGGCTTTACATGTCAAAGATAATAACAGAGAGAAACATAGGCGGCAAACTTTATGCCCGCAACACCGGCAACGGCGCCGAGTTTACAATAGAGGTATAAAATGGAAAATACAAAATTAGATCTGAAGATCCTGTATGTGGAGGACGATTCCGAAACCCAAAGAATAATTGCGGATATACTCAAAAGACGCTTTTCGGAACTGCACACCGCCTCTAACGGAAGCGAGGGATTAAGTCTTTATGAGCAGCTCCGTCCGGACATAGTAGTAACAGATATTCGCATGCCCGAAATGAACGGCATCGAAATGGCCAGAAAGATTATGGAAATAAACAGTGATGCCCGTATCATCATAACCACCGCCCACAGCGACACCGAATACCTGATTGACGCTATCAATATAGGTGTCGGCCAATACGTTCTTAAGCCGATAGACACAAATGTATTGCTGAACTCTGTTTCGAAATGCGCCCGCACTCTTCTGCTGCAAAAAGAGCGAGAGATACTTATAAAGCAGCTTCAGGAGGCTCTGGACAAGGTTAAGACCTTAAGGGGAATGATACCGATATGCTCCTCCTGCAAAAAGATACGCGACGACAAGGGCTTTTGGGAGCAGCTTGAAGGCTATATCAGCGACCATACAGAAGCAGAGTTCACCCACTCCATATGCCCTGAATGCACAAAAAAACTCTACCCGAAGTTTTATGACAAGATTTATGGGCAAGACAATGACGCCGCCAAGTGAAGCCTCTAGAGATTAACGAAAACGTTCCTCTTGCAGATTTAACCACCTTTAAGGTTGGCGGCCCTGCGCGTTATCTGGCGCAGGTTGAAAACGAAGACAATCTGCTTAAAGCGATATCTTTCGCCAAATCTGCTAACCTGCCAACCCTTGCACTCGGCAGCGGAAGCAATGTTTTGATAAGCGATGCCGGATTCAACGGGCTCGCAATAATGAACAGGATTCAGGGTATAGAATTTTCGGCCACAAACGACTCAGCGCTTGTTTCGGCAGGCGCAGGCGTTGACTGGGATTATCTGGTAAATTTTTGCACAGAAAAGAACTGGCAGGGAATTGAATGTCTTTCGGGCATTCCGGGTACAGTGGGCGCGGCTCCGGTGCAGAATATCGGGGCTTACGGCCAAAGCGCGGAAGAGGTAATTACCGGCGTTCGCGCTATAGATTCAACCAACAGCGCCTCAGCAGAATTCAATAAAGAGCATTGCGGATTCGGTTATCGCAAAAGCATTTTCAACACAGAAGCATCTGGACACTATGTGATTACGCGCGTCAGTTTTTCCCTTGCTGTTAATCGAAAGCCTTACGCTGAACACCGCGATATTATTAATTTTCTAAAAAATACGCAGAATCCCTCTTTGCACGCAGTCAGAGATGCTGTTCTCTCAATCAGAAAAGCCAAGGGACTGGTTATATCAAATGACAGCGATTCATTTATGAGCGCAGGATCTTTCTTTAAAAACCCGCTAGTTGAAAACAGTTTGTTTATGAAGATAAAAGAGGATATTGAGAAAAATGGCGGCTGCGAAAATTGGGCATGGCCTCAAAGCGATGGCTCGATGAAGATTTCTGCTGCATGCATTATTCAGACTGCAGGATTTGGCAAAGGCTATATTTACGGCAAGGCAGGCATATCTCCAAAGCATTCGCTCTGCATCATAAACCGGGGCGGCGCTACAGCATCAGAATTAGCTGCGTTTGCAGAACTTATTCAAAAAGAAGTTTGGGCACGCTTTACAATAAGACTTGAACCTGAAGTCAGGTTTATCGGATTTCGTTAGTAGCTTCCAAAATTAGAGGTCGCACTTTCTAAGAAAAGACGCTATCCATTGTTCGCAAAGAACGCCCCTGCCCTTGCCCTTGCTTCATCCATGCTACTGCTTGACTGGATAGCAGACGCTAAAGAGTGTCCGAATTTATAGTTCTTGGCAAAGTAGTGGGTAAATTCCTTCAGTCTGCCCAAACGGTACACAGGGCGATAATCTGCGTTCAGCGCTTCGAAAAAAGCGGCGTAAACATCCGGCAGAGACACTACTCGATCGGGAATATCGCTGCCGAATACAGTTCTCGCAATTTCGGCAAATAGCCAAGGCCTTATCACCGCCCCCCGTCCCAGCATCAATCCGTCGGCGCCGGATACTCTCAGGCATTTTTCGGCATCCTCTACCGAAAAAACTCCGCCATTGGCGATGACAGGTATTTTAATGCATTCCTTTATTTCGGCTATATATGCCCATCGCGGATTTCTTGCAAAGGGTTCATGCTTGAACCGGGCATGCACCGTAAGCAGATCAATACCCTCACCTTCGAGCATGAAGCAGAACGTCCTTAATTTTGTGCTGTCAGCTTCGCTGCCGAGCCGAATTTTCGCGCTCAGAGGCAGAGTGGTACGCTTCCTTGCCTCTGCCACAATGCGGCGAACCTCATCAGGCCGCTCCGCCAGCATTACGCCCGCGCCCAATTTGATGACCGACGGTGATGGGCAGCCCATGTTCAAATCAACAGCATCAGCCTTCAATGCATGAAGAGCATCAATGGCCCGGCCTATCTCTTTTTCGGTGGAAGTTAAAAGCTGGTAGGAAAGTGGGCTTTCTCTTTCGGTCCTGAACAGATAAGGGGAGATTTGTGGATTTTCTGTCGGCAGTCTTTTTGCGGACAGCATTTCGGTTGACAGCAGTCCAACCCCGCCGAACTCAATGATAATCCTTCGGAGGGCGCTGTGGGTAAGCCCTGCCATCGGAGCAAGAAGCAGGGGTGGATTAATTAACAGATTGCGAATTTTTATCGCTTGCGGCTGTGTTTCAATGTTCGTTTCATCTTTCATAGGTAAAAAAACAAACTTATCATGCATGATTTCTCAACTTAAGCTCAACTGAGTGCAAAAAAATGTTGCGATAAACTTTGTTTGCTTATATTTAGGAATAAGCTTTATCATATTCTTTTAACCGGTCATTCTGGGGGGGAGGCAGGTAATGAGAAAGTGTTTCCTTATCAATCTGTATTTAATCGCACTATTATTTCCCACATCTGCAGCCTTTGCGGAAATCCCGCCAGAACCTAAATCAGACCATACAGAAACCATCAGGGCAATAGTACAGTCAGACTCCCCGCCAACATATTTTAAAGACCGTGCAACCGGTGAGGCGTCCGGATTTGCTGTTGATGTAATGAATCAAATAGCAAAGCGCGGAGGCTTTTCGGTAACTTACCAGTTCGAAAAAAACTGGGATGCCATCGCTCCTTTATTAAAAGACGGCAAGGCCGATGTGGCTCCAGGACAGGGAATCACCGAAAACAGAAAAGGAATTTTCGATTTCACGATTCCTATTGGAACCTTCCCTGTCTCGATATTCGCAAGAGCAAATAACAGTCTGATTAAAGACCTGAAAGACGTTAAAGTTATAGGAGTAACAAAAGGTTCCTCGTCCTCTGAAATATTAAAAAACAAAAATACCAACCTTATAATATCCACCTACGAAAGCAATGCCAATGGGCTGATGGATTTATTGTCAGGGAATATTGATGCCTTCTGCACTTCCGCCACTACGCTTATGCAGATAGCACTTGATGCAGGACTGGAGGAGAAGATCACAATTATCGGTGATCCATTGTCGGAAGTTAAACGCGCAATCGCTGTCCGAAAAGACGCTCCGGAGCTGCTTAATAAGCTTAATAAGCTCATAGAGGAGTTTTCCCACACTGCCGAATACAAAGCCCTTTACAGCAAATGGTACGGCAAGCCCAAACCATATTGGACAGACAAAAAAGTTTTAATTGTCATTTCCGCTGTCGTATTTCTTATTGTTGCTTTCATGGCGGTCTGGAGATATCGTTCGCTTGTTGTGCTCAACCGGAATATGCAAGAAAATATTAATGAAAGGGAAAAAGCCGAAGTGGCATTATTAGAGCAGGAAAATTTTTCGAAGAACCTTATCCAGAACTCCGCAACAGCAACCTTTGTTCTGGACAGAACACACAGGATCATGCTCTGGAACAAGTCCTGCGAAAAGCTGACCGGATGCAAAGAATTCGACATGATAGGCACCGATGATCAATGGAAACCTTTTTACGACCATAAAAGGCCTACGGTTGCGGACGTAATTATAAACCACGATGCTGATGAAATCCTCCAGAAACTCTACAAGAACTACGCGAAGTCATCTCTTAACCCGGAGGGAATTACGGCAGAGGGATGGTACAAGAATCTCGGAGGCAAAGACAGATACATTATCTTCGAGGCAGCGCCCATCTTTAACAATAAGGGAGAACTTATAGCCGCTATCGAAACACTTCAGGATATAACTGAACTCAAGCGGCTCGAAGAACAACTCCGGCAGTCACAAAAGCTCGACGCAATAGGCCAGCTTGCGGGCGGGGTAGCCCATGACTTCAACAATATAATTACGGCCATAGTCGGATATTCGCACCTAACGCTGATGAAATTGGACACAGACAGTCCTCTCAAGGCAAATATCGAGCAGATACTTCAGGCATCTGACAGAGCAACCACACTTAACCAGAGCCTTCTTGCCTTCAGCAGAAAGCAGGTCATCAATCCTAAACCCAACAACCTGAACGATATCGTATCAGGCATGCAGAAATTTCTGCTGCGCCTGATACGGGAAGATATAGATATCAAAATAAATTGCGCCAATGAAGATCTTACGATCATGGCTGACAGGGGCCAGATTGAACAGATCATGATGAACCTTGTTACCAATGCGCGTGACGCCATGTCTAAAGGCGGACATATCTCGATAAAAACAGAGCTTATGCAAATAGATCAGGATTTTATCGAGGCGCATGGGTATGGCAGGATCGGCAGATACGCGCTACTTATGATCTCGGATACCGGTTCAGGCATGGATGCAAAAACAAAAGAAAAGATATTCGAGCCCTTCTTTACCACCAAGGAGCAGGGCAAAGGCACCGGTCTTGGCCTCTCTATGGTTTATGGCATTGTCAGCCAGCATGAAGGTTATATAGATGTTTACAGCGAAATCGAAAAGGGAACTGTATTCAAAATCTACATACCAATATTCAGCGGCGGTATTGAAGCAGAACCAACAGAAAAAGAACTGATTTCTATAAAAGGCGGCAATGAGACCATACTTGTCGCAGAAGACGATTCTGTCCTTAGGATGTTGTCGGCCAAAGTGCTTGCTAATTATGGCTACAAAGTTATAGAGGCTGTTGATGGTGAAGATGCTATTTCGAAATATGCTGAGCACAGCGATACAGTTAAACTCGTTATACTCGATGGAATTATGCCTAAAAAGAACGGGAGACAGGCTTATGAGGAAATTCGGATTATAAACTCCAGGATAAAAGCGCTTTTCTTCAGCGGCTATGCTGAAGACATCCTCAGCAAAGAAGGTCTGCTCGAACCGGGCATAAACTTTATACTCAAACCTGTCGCACCATCAGTCCTCTTGAAAAAGGTGCGTGAACTGCTTGACGCATGATGAAAGCAAGAGCGCATCTCTACATATCAGGAAGAGTTCAAGGCGTCTATTACCGAGGCTTTACAGAGGAACTCGCCGAATCCCTTGGCCTTGCCGGTTGGGTGCGAAATCTTCATGACAGAAGAGTTGAAGCGGTCTTTGAGGGAGAAAAAACTGTGATAGAAGAAGCAATAAGAAAATGCCGCTCCGGCCCTCCTGCCTCTCATGTAACCGGTATTGATGTCAGCTGGGAAGAAAAGTTAGAAGGTTTCAGGGATTTTTCTATCAGGTATTAATTTTAAATCAAAAACCCCCTGCTTTACCTTTTCAGCAAGTTCTTTATTAAAACCTTTAAGAGCTGCTATCTCTTCAACAGAAGCGTTTCTAATCCCCTCCAAGCTTCCGAAATGCCTCAGCAGGGAGAGTCTTCTTTGCTTTCCTATTCCTTCTATTTTTTCGAGCGGCGATTCGAGTGTCCGTTTATCCCTTGATTTTCTGTGAAAACCGACCGCAAACCTGTGAACCTCATCCCTGATTTTCCTTAAAAGAAGTGAAGAGTCGCTCCTGTCGCCAATGTCTATAACCTTCCCGCTGAGCAGAAAAGCCCTGTCCGGTTTTTTTGCTATGCCCGCCAACCCTGTATTTATCCCCAGCCCTTCAAGAATCTCTCTTGCTGCAGAAAGCTGGCCTGCCCCGCCGTCTATAAGGACAAGGTCCGGGATAGATGCATCATTGCGTGAAGACCCGAAAACGCGTTCAACCGCCTCGCGCATCATCGCATAGTCATCCACTCCCTCGACATTCTTAATACGGATATGTCGGTAGCGGTTTTTGTTAAAATCCTCGCCTTCCCAGCAAACATAGGCCCCGACCGAATCGCTGCCTTGAATAGTGGATATATCAAAGGCTCCTATAGAATGAGGGGCTTCTTCCAAATTAAGTTTTGATCCAACCTCCGCCATAACATTCCCTTTGTCGAAATATTTTGGCGAGCTCATATGCAGTTTTGCATTTTCGTTTGCCATAATAAGCAGCTCATGTTTTTTTCCGCGTGCAGGAACTTTAATCCTTGCCTTGCCGCTGCGTTTTGCTCCGAGCCATTCCTGAAGCGTTTTAATCCCATGCGGTGTTTTGTTCGTCAGTATAACTGGTGGTGGTGTCATATCTTTTGAGTAAAAGGCCTCGATAAAACCATGTAGCATAGATTCTTCGCTGTCAGCAAGGGGGTTTTCGATAAAGAAATCTTTTGCCCCGATCATTATGCCGTTCCTGATAAAAAGGATATGGAAAGCAAAAGGAGATATTGTTGGAGTGTCTTCACCTGTATTTTGGGTATCATCGCCAGAGCAATATCCTATTACATCTATATCTCCGAGTTCAGGCGAAATAACCTTCTGCGATTCAAAGGCGCGCTGCAGCATGAGCAGCCTGTCCCTTTCCTTTGCAGCCTCCTCGAATCGCATCTCATCCGAGAGTTTGAGCATATGCTTTTGAAGCCTGTCTATCAATGCAGTTTTTTCACCCAGCAGGAAAAGCCGCACATCCTCCACAGTCTTCATATATTCCTCTCTATCTATCAAGCCGGCGCAGGGTGCAGGACAGCGTTTCATCTGGTACTGTATGCATGGCCTCATCGGCCTGTCGAGAGGGTATTTGCATGTCCTTATCCTAAAATGTTTACGAATTACCGCAAGGGCCTCCCACATAGCCTGCGCAGGAACGTAGGGGCCGAAATAAACATTGCTGTCATTTTTCACCCTGCGTACCACCTCCAGCCTGGGCCACTGTTCTTTGACCGTAAGCTTGAGGCAGGGATAATTTTTATCGTCTCTGAGTATGATATTGAACCTGGGTTTATGCTGTTTAATAAGATTAGCTTCCAGAATTAATGCTTCAAGTTCGTTGCCGGTTACTATGTAGGAGAAGCCGCGTATCAGCCTTACCATCTTCTGCTTGCGTGCATCGAGCCCTGAAGATTTCTGGAAATAGCTTGCAAGCCTGTTCTTCAGGTTTTTTGCCTTGCCCACATAAATTACATTTTCTTTGCTGCCCTTGAAGATGTAAACTCCGGGACGCTTCGGCAGTTCCGCAATATCAGGATTCATGCTTTAATATATCACAGGCAGAATTTGACATGCTTTTTGATATGAGGTAATCTCTTCTTATTATTTTCTGTGAGGTAAAACTATGGATATAAACACTAAAGCTTCAAGGGTTCTGATAGTGGAGGACGAGGAAAATATTCGCACCGCGCTTTCACTTGTGGTAAAGGCGCGTTATCCGAATTTTGTTGTTGATACTGCTGCCGACGGCATGGATGCCTGGGAGATGCTCGAAAGGAAAGATTTTGCCTACGACATTATACTTTCAGACTGGAACATGCCCCGCATTTCTGGCGAGAAGCTTCTGAGCCGCATCCGCTCCACAGAGAAAGGAAAACACCTTCCGTTTTTAATGCTTACGGTAAGAAAAGACAGCGAGAGCGTTGTATATGCCGTAAAGACCGGTGTTACCGACTATGTTATTAAGCCGTTTGACAAGAACAGCCTTTTCCAGAAGATTGAGAAGCTTTTGACCCAAAAGTCAGGTATAAAATCTCCGCTCGACGCTGCCGCGCCCCATGCAAAAGAGGGTGTACTCGATTCTGAAACCCTGTCGTCCCGTGTGATGGACATAATCAGGAGCGGCGAGATAGCGCTGCCAGCCATGCCTCAGGTGGTCTTCAAGATAGAGGAGCTTCTGGGCAAAGAAGATACGAATATAGAAGAACTGGCTCAGGTTGTTGAGATGGATGCAGGCATGTCGTCAAAAATCATAGCGGTGGCGAATTCGATTTTCTACAGCGGCTTCTCGAAGTGCGATATAGTTCAGGAGGCTATAAGCAGGCTCGGACTTCAAGAAACCCGCGAGCTTATACACATGGTTTCTAATCGCAGCCTTTTTGCTATGAAGGACGCCCGTTATGAGAGCAGCATTGACGGGCTATTTTCCCATTCCATAGCCTGCGGGGCTGCTGCAAAGGCCATCGCTGCAAAGCTGGGCCTTGATGATTTTAACAGCTATTTTGCCTATGGACTTCTTCATGATATAGGCAAACTGCTTACACTTCAGGCCGTATCGGTAATTACAAAAGATATGAAGGGGCTTAATCTTGAGGAAACACTGAATATTGTAGATTCGCTGCATTGTAAGATCGGCGAGATGCTGTTCGTAAAATGGGGGTTCCCCCCAATATACCAGTTTATAGCCCTCAATCACGAAGACATTTCCGAAATAGCCACTCCTGGTGTGGAGCTTGCGGTTGTGCATATCGCCAACCTGTATGTACGGAAACTCGGATTCAGCCGCTTTAAAGATGATGGGGAGGATATTGTCAAAAAAGCATCGCCCCTGCTTAAGGGATTAAATTCAGGGATGCTCGACTCCATAGCCTCTGAAGTCAACGAATATGTTGATAAAATGAGGAATCTTATCTAGCTGTCTTGCTGTAAAACAACAACGTGGATAAAGACCGATATATAAAAGACCGGCTTGATGATCTTTTCAATGTCTGGCTTGGCAGAATAAGCGCCTTAGGCGCGGCCCTTTTTATTGTTTTTGGCTTTCTCGATTACCTTGCCACCCCTGATAATTTTTACAATTTTATGAAATACAGGGTTGCCGCCTTTTTAGTCCTTGCAATAATCTCTTTCTTATCTTCCAGAGCATTCAGCCAACAGTTGAAATATATGCTCGGCATAATCGCCGTAACTGCTTCTTCTATGGTTATCGAGTTTATGATCCTGGATTTCGGGGGCCACAGGTCCTCCTATTATGTGGGGCTTATACTCGTTGGCATCTGTGTTATAAATTATCTGCCTTCCAGCTTTCTCTTTAATTTATGCTCTGCCCTCATAATATATCTTGGCTATCTGCTGCCTATACTGCTTTTTGAAGATATAACCAACACTGAGCTTTTTATCACACATAATTTTTTCCTTATCACATGTTTGTCTGCACTGCTGTATCTGGGCTATTTAAGCAGAAACAGGCTGATGAAACAGATAGAGGCGCAGTATTCATCGGATGAAAAAAAGAAAGAGGTTGAAGAATATTCCTCCACAATAATCGAGCTTTACAACGATCAGGTCAAAGAGCTGCAGAATGCAGAGCTTATGCTGAAAGAGCTTTTTGAAAATGCGATTGACGGCATAGTCATAACTAATTTTGAATGCCAGATACTGACCGCAAACCGACGCGCCTGCGAAATATTTGGAAAAGATAAAGATGAAATGCTGCTCTTGAATGTGGCGAGCCTTGAGGATCCTCACTACAGGTCTCTTTGGAAGGAGCGGATCAACAGGATCCTATCCAAAGAAAGCGTGGTCTTCGAGACCGAATACTCCTCAAAAGACGGAAACAAAATCGCACTTGATGTAAGCGCAAAAGCGATCCAGTCCGGCAACACGGTTTTTATTCAGATGTTTTACAGGGATATAACAGAAAAAAACAGACTTATGACTCATCTTCTGCATTCTCAAAAGATGGAGTCAATAGGCATACTTGCCGGCGGGGTTGCGCATGACTTCGGCAATATACTTTCTGTTGTTCAGGGATATGCTGATGTCATATCAATGTGCAATATTTCACCCGAAGTTGCTGGCCACATGCGTGTTATAGAGAGCTCTGTAAATAAAGGGAGGCATGTTGTTTCGCAGCTGCTGGCCTATGCCAAGAGAGAGAACAAGAAGTATGCTCCAGTCTATGTGAACAATATTATCGAGGACATTCTCGAGATGGTTTCTAGGATCATACCCAAACAGATCTCGATAAAAAACAGCCTTGATTATTCGATTCCTCCGGCTGACAGCGATGAGGGCCAACTCGAGCAGATCATGATGAATCTTCTTATCAATGCCAGAGACGCTATACCGGACGACGGCGAAATCTTTGTTTCAACTGAATTGGCTGAGCTCGATTACGGCTCTCTTGATATCCACGCCCACGTTAATCCCGGAAGCTATGTGCATATCAGGGTGTCTGATACCGGCAGCGGAATGACAGAAGATCAGCTTAAGAATATCTTCAAGGCTTTCTATACAACAAAGGAGCATGGGACAGGACTCGGACTCTCGATAGTTTACGGTCTTGTGAAGGACCATAAAGGATATATAACTGCAGAGAGCGTCAGCGGAAAAGGAACAACTTTTAATATTTACCTGCCTGCTTCGAGCACTGAGGTTATAAGGGCCGACGCCACCACCACCACCCAGACGTATTCCCCAACAACCGGAACCATCCTTGTAATAGATGATGAGGTGAGTATTTTAGGAAGCATAAAATCGATCTTGGCGAAGCGTTCGTTCAATGTGGTCGCATTTGACGATCCTC
Source organism: Nitrospirae bacterium MYbin3 (assembly GCA_002753335.1). Taxonomy (GTDB): domain Bacteria; phylum Nitrospirota; class Thermodesulfovibrionia; order Thermodesulfovibrionales; family Dissulfurispiraceae; genus MYbin3. Next base: position 18,328 of record PEAD01000021.1, on the reverse strand, counting down.
TTGAGGCGCTAGTATTCTTCAGGATGAACAGCAAAAAGATAGACCTTGTTATAAGCGACCTTGTGATGCCAAAGATGAACGGGGTTACGCTCATAAAAAGCATGCACGAGATGGAGCCTCTGCTCAAGGTGATAGCGCTATCCGGATATTCGGACATCCCCGCGGATATTCAGCTTGAAGCTTTTATGAGAAAGCCGATTACGGCAGAAGAACTTCTGTCTCTGGTATGTCGCCTGTTGGGTGATAATTTGGAACAAAAATAGATATACTAACCAGGTTTAAATACAAACTATCTACTGATGAGGATTAACTAACCATGAGACCACCATTCTTCAAGAGGCTTCATGTACGCCTGACCGCACTGCCTTTTTTATTTGTAGTTTTGATTTTAGCGGCCGGTGGGGCCGCCTTCTACTGGCTTGACTACTCGCAGGTGCTTAAAGATTACTACAAGCTCTATCTTGTAAATATCACGTCCGAAAAAAAACTTGCGGCAGACTCCTGGGTTGAGTTTTATAAAAATGATATCACCAACCTTTCAGAAACACCGGCTGTCAAAGAAGCCTCAAGGGTAATGAATGCAGCTTTTGACAAGCTGCCTCCACTTAAACGGCGCAAAGCGGATCAGGAAAGGCAAAATATTTCTGCCGACCTTTCTGCAATGCTTGCCGGCAAAGTTGCCTCCGGAAGATACAGGATGCTTGCAGTAATCTCAAAAGACGGAAGGGTCTTTGCCGGCAGCAAACAGGAAGCAGTGGGTGCAGACTGGTCAGACAGGGATTTTTACAAGGGAATCTCGGCGGTCAAAAAATCGCCTGCGTTTTTACGTATATCATCAGAAGGGGGCAACAGCGCCGAATTGGTTTCTGTGTTTCAGGCTGACAACAATACCGTTGACGGGATAATCTATGCGGTTGCGGATGCAAAAGAACTCGTCTCGATCATGAAGATCGAAAAAGGCGTTTACAGAACAGGAAAGGTTGAGTTGATAGACGGCGAGGGTAATGTGATTTTAAGCAGGGACGGTGTTCCTTCGGCCAAGATTAAATACAATGTCCCGGCAGCCCAGAAAGATGAGCCTGTAAGACAGAAGGCAGGAACCTTTTTTTATTGCGCAAGCCTTGAAGATGGCCAGTTCAGACTTATAGGAACGGTCGAAGAAGTCGAGGCCAAAGCTCCTATTAACTTTCTGTTTGCACTTTATTGTTCTTGTGCGCTTCTTATAGCGGTCGTACTGATCATTCAGGCCGCTTATACCGCTCCACGGCTGGTCTCAAAGCCTGTGGCCGAACTTACTACTTATGTCAATGCCGCATCCTCAGGCGAGAGCGGCCTGTATTTAGACCTCAAATATAAGGGAGAGTTGGCCGAACTTAGAATTGCATTTGAAGATGCTGTAAGTTATTTTACGGAGCGAGAGAAACTTTTATCTAATGATTATAAGGTTCCTGACAAAGAAGAGGAGAAAAAGCCTGCAGAAAAACATGTTTCTGCTTCAAGCATATCCGAAGTATGCATATACAAAGAGATTAAGGAGCCTCTTGCACGCATTGCCTCTGACATAGAGTCGGCCATATCTGCAGGCGCTGCGCCGAATGCGGAGCTGCAGAATATCGCTGAAGACGCAAACAGGCTGCTGGTAGCTGCGGATGATTTAATAGCTTTAGCAAGATTTGGAAACGGCATCTCAGGTTCTTCCTCCTCAGAATTTGAGCCTGCAAAAGAACTGAAAAAAGTTGAGGATGAAATCAGCAGGCTGATAGGATCTAAAGAAATAGTTCTGGTGGTGGATTGCGAAAACAGCGTTCCTCAATCATTGAAGATGGATAAAGACAGTATTTATTACATGGTAAAAGCGCTTGCAACAGAGGCGGTACTAAATACGGATATCGGCACGATTACGATAACTGCCGGTATAGCCACAGAGAACGATACCAGATATTTAAGGTTTGCGGTAGCAGATACAGGCAGAGGTTTTTCAAAGGAGCTTCTCGATCAGATGCTCGATACTGATAAATATATGCCGGGATGCTTTACAAACTGGGTGGTAAAAGCCACGGCTCAGTCGCTCGGGGGAAGGATGGAGGTCGAGAGCATCGAAGGCAAGGGATCGGTCTTCACTGTTTTTATCCCCTTCGAGTCGGCAGTCTAACATAATCGCCTTCGCCGGTTTGAATGATTCAACAGGCTTTTGCTAGAATATCTGGATAAAAATCGGACAAAAAGCTGTTGTACATAATTGCTTTAATCAATTGTGCCGACTGAAAAGCAAATCACGCATAAGGAGTAAATAAGTGGAAAGCATTGAGAAAGAAAAAAAATCGGTGGATAAAATATGGAGCTTTTTTGCCTCCATAAAATTGGCCGTAGTTGTTTTTACCCTTATTTCCCTAACATCTATCGTGGGAACTATAGTGGAGCAGGATGCGGAGCCCGAAAAGAACATAAAATTGCTGGCCAAGTTTTTTGGAGATTCTGCCCCCAGTGCATTCAGATTTCTTGACGCATTAGGATTTACCAACATGTTTCATTCTTGGTGGTTTGTAACCTTTCTGTTTATTTTTGCCGCTAACCTGATTATCTGTTCTCTTGAAAGGCTCCCCGGAATTTTAAAGCTTGTCAAGAACCCGATCAAACCCCTTGCCGCTTCAGGTTTTTCATCCATGCAAATCAAGAGGGAAGTGGTAATAAAAGGGAAAACAGACAAAGTTCTTCCGCTTGTTGAATCGGCGGTAAAAAAAGCGGGCTATGTCCCTGCCGTCAGCAATGAAGCTGAGGGAATTCAGCTTTGCGCAGAAAACGGCAGATACAGCAGGCTTGGAGTATATGTTACCCATTTCAGCATCCTGCTTATATTTGCCGGGGCTATAATAGGTGTTTTTGGCGGATTTAACGCTTCTTTGAACCTGCTAGAAGGCACGGAATCGTCTGTTGCCTATCTTAGAACGGGCAAAGAGATACCTCTCGGTTTTTCGATAGCCTGCGAGGATTTCGATGTTCTATACTATGACAATTCGGACACCCCAAAATCTTTCCGCAGCAGGCTTCTGATTTTTGAAAACGGCAAGCCTGTGAAGATTGACGGCAAGGAGGTTACCGAGATAGAGGTGAACACCCCTCTAAAATACAAGGGCATTACATTCTATCAATCAAGCTACGGGTTTTCTCCAAACAAAGATTCTGAGTTCCGGCTCGGCATAATGTCGCGTGACGGCAAGAAAGATGATGTTCGCCTTAAATTCGGCGGCACCTTTACAATACCCGGCACGCAGGTGGTCGGCAAGGTGCTGGACTTCAGCCCTGCTATAGGCGTTGACAAGTCCGGCAAACTCTATACGTATGCGGAGCAGATGCACAATCCTGCCGTGCTTATAGAATTCTCAGAAAACGGCAAGCCAAAATATACGCAATGGCTGCTGAAAAGATTTCCTAATACGTGGAATGTTGCGGACGGGGTGATAGAATTTAAAGACCTTTGGGGAGCCCAATATACCGGACTTCAGGTTAGAAAAGACCCAGGCGTATGGGTAGTGTATTTAGGATGTCTTGTGATGGCGTTGGGTCTTTACGCCGCATTTTTCATGAGCCACTCAAAAATATGGATACTTATAAGAGAAGAAAAAAATAACACGAAGGTTTTTGTTGCTGCAACAGCCAATAAGAACAGGGTCTCTCTGGAAGGCAAGATAGACCGTCTTATCAAGACTGTCAGCGACAAGCAATAGAGGAGGCTCTCATGGACAGTTCACAATTTTTTGGCATATCAAGTATTGCCTATATCCTTGCGATGGTAACATACATCGCTTATCTCGTATTCAGGAATTCGACCGTAGGTTTGGTTGCTACTACTATAACTGCGGTTGGCTTTGTGTCTCAAACCCTAGCTTTCTTTATGAGGGGCAAGGAGTTTTACGATCTTGCACAGTTGGGCAGCATCCTGCGCGCCATACCTTTGACAAACCTTTACGAATCACTCGTGTTTTTCGTATGGTGCATTATTCTCGGCTACCTTCTTATTGAATGGAAATACAAGAACCGCTCTTTTGGCGCTTTTATAACGCCTATTGCAGGAATGGTGCTGGCTTTTATCGACATCTCAGGCATGGATAAGAATATCCATCCGCTTATTCCTGCGCTTCAGAGCAACTGGCTCCTGGCCCATGTCACTATGAGCTTTTTGGCTTATGCAGCTTTTGCTATTTCTTTTGCCACAGCAATAATGTTTCTTGCGGTTTCGTCCGAAGATGAAAAAAAATGGCCTTATATCACATGGACCGTTACCCTAGGTGTTTTTGTTGCGGTGCTTATTGCTATGGGCATAGATTTCCTTGTATTCAAGGTCGGAGCTCACTCCACAGAATCGCTCGTCAAAAGCCATCTTTTTAAGGCCTCATTCAGGAACAGCTCCCTTCCTGTTGTGCTGTTCAGCTATCTTTCGCTTGCCGGCTTTGTTTTTGGGGTATGGAAATACGGCAAGGTTTTGAAAAAGATTATCGGCTCTTTTGATATTTCTCAGGACATGCTGGACGATCTGGTTTACAAAACCATTGCGGTAGGCTTTCCTGTGTTTACTCTCGGAGGGCTTATTTTCGGAGCGATATGGGCTGATCAGGCATGGGGGAAATACTGGAGCTGGGACCCCAAAGAAACATGGTCCCTTATCACCTGGTTTGTTTATGCATTCTTTCTGCATGCGCGGTTTCTCAAAGGATGGAGGGGCGACAAGATAGCTGCGGTTTCTGTGCTCGGCTTTGTCAGCACGATCTTCACGTATCTCGGCGTTAATCTTCTTTTGAGCGGACTGCATTCATACGGCGGCGGCGGTTAACAAAGCGCTGCAATCCCTTTAATGCACATCCTCGGGATAGACAGTTCTTGCGACGATACTTCTGCGTCTGTCGTAGATGAAAGTTATACTATTATTTCTAACATAGTATCATCGCAGACCGAAATCCACAAAAAATACGGCGGTATAGTTCCTGAGCTTGCATCAAGAAAACATATCGAGATGATATGGCCCGTTGTGGATGAGGCTTTGAGTAAAGCATGCCTAAAGCTTGATGATATTACTGCGCTATCAGTATGCTACGGACCAGGGCTGATAGGCTCGTTGCTTATAGGCTGCGGGTTTGCCAAGGCTATCGCATATGCAAAAGGGATTCCGCTCATTGCGGTGAATCATCTTGAAGGCCACATTTTTTCAGCTTTCCTAGATAATAACAAGCCTGAATTCCCATTCTTGGCCTTGATAGCTTCCGGCGGCCATACAAGTCTTTATGTGGTTGAAGGCTTTGGGATGTATTCGGAACTCGGCAGAACAAGAGATGATGCGGCAGGCGAGGCTTACGACAAAGTGGCGAAGCTTCTCGGCCTCGGCTATCCGGGCGGTCCGATAATTGACAAGCTTGCGCATGAGGGCAATGCCCGCACATTTGATTTTCCACGGGCATATCTCCCTGAGTCGTTTGATTTCAGCTTCAGCGGATTGAAAAATGCGGTCAGGCTTGAGGTTTCAAAACATTCCAAAGATATTTCGAACCGGGCCATAATTGCGGATATTGCGGCCTCATTTCAATCTGCGGTAGTCGATGTGCTCGTACGCAAGGTTGAGTGGGCTATAGTCAAGAAAGACATCAAAAGAGTTGTGCTTTCTGGCGGGGTTTCGGCAAACAACGGACTGAGGAAGAAGATGTCAGAAATGGCGGGTGAGCGGGGAATTGAACTGTTTATGCCTTCTATAGCTTTATGCACAGACAACGCTGCCATGATAGCTGCAGCCGGCCTGCACCATTTCAAGTCTGGCAATCTTGCTAGTCTGGATTTAAATCCGAAGGCATATCTGCCGCTTTAAAGCTTGCCCATATTTTTCGAAATGGCAGAGATATCGGTATCGCGAAGGCGCATGTATTCAAAATATGTGGTAAGCACCCTCTTAACATAGTTCCTTGTTTCGTCGTATGGAATATCTTCTATAAATTCGTCAATGCCGTTGTATGAGCCTTTCTTCAGCCATCCTGAAACAGCTTCTTCGCCGGCGTTGTAAGCCGCGATTGCGGCAGGCAGAGAGCCGAATCGCTGAATTACGCTCTTCAGATAGCGGCTTCCTATAGCAATGTTTGTTTTGGGATTATAAAGGTCATTGTTGTGTTTAAGGCTTACCTTTAAACCTTTTCCCACACGCTGCGCAGTCTGCGGCATGAGCTGAAGCAGCCCCAGTGCGCCTGCTATCGAGCGTGCCTCGTTGTCATATCTTGATTCTTCACGCATAACAGAGAGCACAAGCAGAGGATCGATTTCATTTGCCCTGCCTTCCTCTTCAAGCTCCTGCCAATAGGCGAGCGGATAATAAAGCTGATGCAAATCCTGTGTGTATGGGACTTTTGATATAAGGCCTACAGAAGCTTTGTAGCTTCCCAGCTTTGCGAGATAAGAGCTTGTATAAATCAGGAGAGCGTTGTCCGGATTTTTTTTAGAAAGGTGAAGCAGCTCTGACGTGGCCTCATTTGTGAAACCTAGCCTTGTCAGCATGTCTATTCTATCGGCTGCATTCGAGTTGATCGCTACCTTCATCGGTTCTTTTTCAACAGCCTCAGGCTTCTTGTTTTTTTTCAGGTCGAGAAGGTATGCATAAAAATCCCTGTAATGGATTTTCTGGGTTTTTACGGCATCATTGCTGTCCTGATTTTCTGAGCATCTATTTTTCCAGTACAGGTATTTAGAGTCACCATGCGATTTGTAAAGCTGTGAAAATAGTTCGGACGCGCTTTTGCAGTCCTTGTCGCGGAAATAGGTCCAGGCCTTTGCCCAGAGGATCTCCTCTTTCATCGAAGGGAAATATCCAATCGCTTCATTGAGAAGCTTGATCGAGCCTTCACTATCGCCTGAGCGTCTTTTGCTTGCAGCGTACGCTAAAACAAGCTGCCCTGCCTTGTTGTCGCCCGATTTTAAAAGCGAGTTAAGGTCAGAACTGAATGTCTCAAAGTCTCCTGTTCTGAAAGCTGTTCTGGCGCGCCAGTATCTGTTGCCGGTCTCTTTGTATATCTTTAACGCCTCTCCATATCGTTTTTGCCTAAAGAGAGAATAGGCCAGACCATCGGTTGCGTCGCGGTTTAATTTTTTAGCGCTGTCTTTTTGCAGGACTTCTTTAAAGCAGCGCTCAGACTCCTCAAAATACCAGGACTTCTTTAAGTTTTCACACCTCTTGAACAGGTCTTCAGCCGTTATATCCGAGGGAGCCAACGCTTCCAATGCATTTTTAGAATAGCCTGCCGCGGCAATATAAATCTGGAGAAACAGCTTCTTTGCATGTTCTTTCTCACCGTTTTGCTTCAGGTAATCGGCGTATTGCAGCTTCAGGGCGGTGTCTGAGGGATAGTCGGATAAATACTCCTGAAAAGCTTTGGCGATTTTGGGATCTTTTTTGTTTTTAAGCAGAGAGATTTCTTTTGCTCTTGCCGATTTAATCAAGGGGGAATCTTTATACCGGTCTTTTAATAAAGCAATGTCCGCAAGAGCTGCATTAATATCGCTCTTGCTTTCTAAGGCAGCGGCGCGCCATAAGAGAGCATAATCTCCGAGCAGAGGAATTTTTTCGAACGCAGAGGTAAGATTTGATATGGCTTGTTCGTAATTGCGGCTTTCGAGATTTGCTTTGCCCTTCTTAAGATAAAGCGCATCATCATTATTAATTTCGGCATGCAGTTTTGTACATATACCCCAAACCGCAAGGAGAAATACCGCGGCCGCTATGGTTGATAAGGTTTTGTTAAAAGCTTTTGAGCTGCTTTTCATAGGAGTCAAAGTTTCTGCGGATTTCGGTTAAGCTGTCGCCGCCGAATTTTTCTAAAATAGCATCTGCAAGAATTATAGCAAGCATCGCTTCTGCAACAACCGCAGCAGCAGGAACAGCACAGGAATCAGAGCGTTCGTAGGCAGCTTCAAACGGTTCTTTCGATGCCATGTCAACCGAAATAAGCGGTTTTCTGAGTGTCGGTATCGGCTTCATCACTGCCGATACGATTATAGGCATGCCGTTGGTCATGCCTCCCTCAATTCCACCCGCGTAATTTGTTTTTCTGTAAAACTTTTTTTCTTCTTTGTTGAAGAATATCTCATCCAGAACCTGTGAGCCAAAGCTTTCTGCCATTTTGAAGCCTGCGCCTATTTCAACCCCCTTGATGGCCTGAATGCTCATCATCGCCTGGGCAATTATGCCGTCCAAGCGTTTGTCCCACTGGATATGGCTGCCGAGGCCTATGGGCAGGCCCACTGCGAAAACAACGAACGCACCGCCCACCGTATCTCCGTTTTTTACCGCTTCATCAATAACCGAAACCATTTTTAATGAGGCTTCTTCGTCCGGGCAGCGCACTTGCGACTCCTCTGCCTTTTGAAAAAGCGCAAGCAGCTGACCCTGCTGATCTTTTTGCGGCATGTCTGCGACTCCGATTCTTGTTACATAACTGCCGATCGATATGCCAAACTCGGCAAGGAATTTCTTTGCCACCGCACCGACAGCCACACGCATCGCCGTCTCTCTTGCGCTCGATCTTTCGAGAATGCTTCTCGCGTCTGTCTGATTATATTTAAGCACCCCTGAAAGGTCTGCATGCCCAGGTCTCGGCTTGGTCACCGCCGGTATAGAGCCTTCATGCTCCTTCAATGGAGACATGCCTTCCTGCCAGTTTTTCCAGTCTTTGTTTTCTATCAATATTGTCAGAGGCGAGCCGATGGTCTTTCCCCAGCGCAGACCTGATATAAGCTCAGCTTTATCCTGTTCAATCTTCATCCTGCCGCCGCGGCCATAACCACCCTGTCTTCTATGCAGCTCCCTGTCAAGATTGTCCGACGACAGTTCAAGCCCGGCCGGTAATCCCTCGATAATGCCGGTCAGTCCTTTGCCGTGCGACTCTCCTGCTGTAAGAAATCTAAGCTTGGTTGTCATAATGTTAAGATAACCTTTAACAGCTCAGACCGTCAATTATTTTGGCAGGCCAAGAAATATGCTTATCAGTATTAGCTTCCGCTTCTTAACGGCAAGTTTATAGAAAAAACAGTTCCGATACCTATGCTGCTCTCAACATCTATTGTGCCGCCGTGCTCTTGCGCTATTTTATGGCAGATCGAAAGACCAAGTCCGGTGCCGTCTCCCACAGGCTTGGTGGTGAAAAAGGGGTCGAATATCTTAGATAGGTCCGCCGGATCAATGCCGCATCCTGTATCGCTGATCGTAACTTTTATAGCATCATCCGATATGTAGCGTGTATCGTTACAACTCTTTGAAGTCTTTATAACGATCCTGCCGCCTTCGGGTGTGAAATACATAGAATTAATTATTATATTCATGAAAAGCTGCCTGAGCTTGCCCGGCTCGGCCTGAATCTTTGCAAGCTCTGCAGTAAGCTCAAGATCAATTCTGTGTTTCAGGCGCTTTGCCTTATAGTTTACAAGCAGTATAACCTCCTTCAGGAGTTCGTTAATGTCTATCTGACGGATAATTCCGGCCGCAGGCCTCGCAAATTCAAGCAGTGTGGCCAGTATATCCTTGCACCTGAAAATTTCGTTGTGTATCGTCTGCAGATATTCAGGAAAATCCCTGAAAGCCTCGCTTCTCACAAGCCCGGCCTCTCCGCACCTGTCAAGAAGGGCCTCGGAGTATCCGGCTATAATGCCGAGAGGATTGTTTATTTCATGGGCTATTCCGGCCACAAGCGTACCTAAAGAGGCAAGCTTGTCAGCCCTGACAAGCTGCTGCTCAAGACGTCTTTGGGCGGTAACATCCCGCAGATAATAAACCGTAGAATAAAGCTTTCCGTCTTCATCCAAAAGAGGATAAGACCCAAAATGAAGTATGGTTCCTCCCGCACCTCTCAGCTCGACAAACTCCGAACCGCCTGAACCAAAATTAATTTCATCGTTTATGCCTATCATTCTGAATATATCGTCTCTTGCCCTCCCAGAAGCATCAAGTGCAGAAAGCCCTGCAGCCTTAAGCAGCGATTCGTTGGCGCGGACAATTCTCTGCTTGTCATCCTCTATCCAAAGCATGTCCGCTATAGAGTCAAAAGTCTTCACCCATTCTTTTTTCTCTCTCGAAATTTCTTCAAAGAGCAGCGCGTTCTCCAAGGCTATAGAAATATGCTTGGTAACAGGCAGCAGCATCTTCAAATCTTTTTCTGAATAGTTTGCTGCGGTCATGCTATCCAGATTAAACACACCCAAAAGCCTGTCCTGAAAAAGGGGAATGCTTATGGTTGAGCGAATGCCTTCATAAAGAAGCTTCTTGTCGAGAGGGAATTTTATATCTCTCGACAAATCGTAGTTTATCCATGCACGATTATTTCTGATGACCCATCCGGCGCTGGTGCCCTCAATCGGTGCCTTTACACCTTTGGTCATGTCGGTCTTCATTTCTGTATCAAGCGCAAAAATAGCAAGGTTGTTTTTCTTTTCGTCAAATAAAAGAAGGCTGGCCCTGTCATAGTCTATGATCTTCTTTATTTCCGAAGCCATTATTTTGAAAATAGCGCCGATGCTTAGGCTTGAATTTATCATGCTGCTGAGTTCGCTTATGAGTTCTATATGCGCCATTTTTTCCTGAAGCTGGCTTATCAGCCTCATATTCTCTATCTCTACGCCAAGCTGCCCGCCTATTGTGGAAAGAAGCCTTATATCCACAGCCCCAAAACAGGAACCCCCGCCGCAGCCTATGTCCAGCACCCCAATAACCCTGCCCCTCGACGATATCGGAACGCCCGCCATGCGCAAAATTTCGGGGTCATGATAAAGAACCCTCGGATCATCCGCAGCATTCTCTACAAGCAATGCTATGCCCGAACTAAACACTTTGCCAGCAAAACATTCGCCCGGTTTAAGTCTCCAGACCCTCTGCAGAAAAGGAGGCAAAAGCCCCCTATGGGCCACAAGGCCCAATTCAAAAGAATCCTCATCAAAGAGATAAATCCATCCTCTGTCTGCATTCATCTGAGTTACTAGCATATCGAGAGTATCCTGAACCACCCCCTCGGACGTATTATGCCTGCTGAGGATGTCCGCAAACGCGTTAAAAACCGCCAACTCCTTGGCTATCTGATAGTTATTGTTCTGCAGATTCATGCTTTTTTGATTGTATCACATGTATTGCTGCTGTTCACAGCATATGCCGTTAAGTTATAATTATTAAAAGTTATTCAGGAGGTAACACACATGAAAAAAATGTTTATATTAATTTTGCTTGCGGTTTTCTTCTCGGTCTGCCTTGAAGAAAACTCTTTCGCACGAGCAGGAGGAGGAAGCAGAGGCTCCTCAAGCTACGGCAGCAGAGGTTCCAAAACATACGCGCCACCTGCACGGCAGGCACAGCCTCAGCAGCAAAACCAGATGCAAAAGCAGGCGCAGCCTCAGCAGAATATGCAGCCTGCAGCCCCTCAGCCTTCACCTTGGGGTGGCTTTATGCGTGGAATGGCGGGCGGGTTGGTCGGCGGCATGCTGGCCTCAATGCTTTTCAGCAGCCTCGGCATGGGCAGCGGTTTTGGCTCCGGAGGATTTGGAGGCGGCATAGGTATGATCGAGATAATATTGATCGGACTTATCATCTTTGTAATTTACAAGATGGTCAAATCAAAAAAAGAACAGCCGGCATTGGCCACACCTCAAGGCTACGGCCAATACAGCAGCCCTGAACCTCAGCAAGCATACCAGTATCAGGGTTCGAGCACTGCAACAACACAGCAGGATGACCTTTCAGCAGGCCTCTCGTATATCAGACAGTTCGATTCCACATTTGATGAAAACAGATTCAAAGAAACTGCTGGAGATATGTTTTTCAAGGTGCAGGCGGCATGGATGCAAAGAGATATGGCTTCAGTAAGCAACATACTCGCACCCGAAATCTCGGATCAGATGAGAAAAGATTCTGCTCAGTTAAAAGCTGACGGAAGAATAAACAGGCTCGAAAATATCGCTATGAGAAATGTTGCGATAACCGAGGCATGGCAGGAGGAAGGAAAAGACTTCATTACGGTAGAGTTCACTGCTAACGTACTTGATTATGTTACTGACGAGTCAGGAAAAATACTTGAAGGCAGCAATAAAGAACCTGTAAGGTTCGTGGAATACTGGACCTTCATGAGGAAGATAGGAACAACAAACTGGCAGCTCTCTGCAATTCAGCAGGATTAACCTAAAAAAGCAAAACGAAAAAAGGGGCATGGAGAAATCCATGCCCCTTTAAATACCTTTCTCTTTATTTGCTACTCTTCGACTTCGGTCGCTTCCTCTTCTTTTTGTAGCTGCATTTCGTAAAAATCTCCCATTATGAAACTGTCTCTGTACATAGGGGTTCCCGAACCTGCAGGTATAACTCTGCCCATTATCACGTTCTCTTTAAGGCCTTCTAATCCATCAACCTTGCCGTTAAGAGCCGCCTCGGTAAGAACTCTTGTGGTCTCTTGGAATGATGCTGCAGAAACCCAACTGTCTGTAGCAAGAGATGCCTTGGTGATACCGAGAAGCATCGGCTTGCCCTGCGCCGGCTTACCGCCCTTCTGTTTTGCCAGATCGTTAGCCTCAACAAAAACAGGCCTGTCGATCTCGTCGCCGATAAGGAAGGGGGTATTCCCGGGATCTTCTATCTTGATCTTCCTCATCATCTGGCGCACGATTATCTCTATATGCTTGTCGCTGATGGTAACACCCTGAAGCCTGTAAACCTTCTGTACCTCATCAACAAGATAACGCTGGAGTTCCTTGGGTCCTAAAATATCAAGCATGCTGTGGGGATTCACAGAGCCATCCATCAAAGGCTCACCGGCCTTTACCCAGTCGCCTTCATGCACAGTAACATGCTTGCCTTTGGGTATCATGTATTCCCTCGACTCATCACCGCCCTTTACAACAACTACCCGCATGCCCTTATGCGCACCCCTGAACTCGACAATACCGTCTATTTCGCTTACGATCGCCTGTTCCTTCGGCTTCCTCGCCTCGAACAGTTCGGCAACCCTAGGTAGACCGCCGGTTATGTCTTTGGTCTTTGTGGTCTCTCTTGGCATCTTTGCGAGTATAGTGCCCGGATGCACCGCCTCATTCTTATCAACGAGTATATGCGCTCCTGCAGGCAGCAAATAACGGGCCTGCTGGTTGGTTCCAGGGATTTTCAAGGTGCGGTTATGGTCATCCTTTATCGATATTCTCGGCCTCATGTGGCCCGGGTAATCGATTATGACCTTATGCGCAAGGCCTGTATGCTCGTCAACCTCTTCTTTGACCGTAACCGATTCAACTATATCTCCGAACGCTATCTTTCCGCCAAGTTCGGTAAGTATAGGAGTTGAGTACGGATCCCATTCAACAAGTTTCTGGTTAGCATCAACCTTCTGCTTGTCCTCTACAAAAATCTGAGCGCCGTAAACAAGGTTGTACTTTTCCTTCTCTCGGCCGGCCTTATCCACTATGGCTATCAAGGCGTTCCTGTTGAGGACTATCAAAACACCTTCCTTGTTCTTGACCGCATTCAGGTCAATGAACTTTACAAAGCCGGAGTTCTTGGATGTAAGCACCGCCTGTTCAATAACCTTTGTTGCCGCGCCTCCGATGTGAAAGGTTCTCATCGTAAGCTGCGTGCCAGGCTCGCCGATTGACTGTGCAGCTATAATGCCGACAGCCTCTCCTATCTCTATAACATCGCCTCTTCCAAGGTCTCTTCCGTAGCATTTGCCGCATACGCCTATCTTGGCGACACAGGTCAGAGCAGATCTGATTTTAATCTTGTCTATCCCTGCATCAATTATCTTTTTGGCGAGCTGTTCGTCAACATCCTGATTTCTGCTAGCTATTGTCTCATTCGTACCCGGATCTTTTATAGTCTCAGCAAGGGTTCTGCCGAAGATCCTGTCTTCGAGGGGCTGTATTATTTCGCCGCCTTCGATCAACGCGGTTACGGTTATTCCGTCCCTTGTTCCGCAGTCCACCTCTGACAAGTTTACATCCTGTGCAACATCAACAAGCCTTCTGGTAAGATAACCTGCGTTTGCGGTCTTCAACGCCGTATCTGCAAGACCTTTTCTTGCTCCGTGAGTAGAAATAAAATACTGGAGCGGTGTTAGCCCTTCTCTGAAATTGGCGGTAATCGGGGTCTCCATGATTTCGCCGGAAGGCTTTGCCATAAGGCCTCTCATTCCTGCAAGCTGCCTTATCTGCGCTGCGCTTCCTCTTGCTCCTGAGTCTGCCATCATGAATATGCTGTTAAAAGAACGGCTTTCCTTGAGCTCTTCTTCAGAAAGATTCTTGCCTTCCTCTGCTCCGAGTTCACCCATCATTTCTTCCGCAACCTTTTCGGTCACATTGGCCCAGATATCGATTACTTTATTGTAGCGCTCTCCCTGAGTAATCAGACCGTCGGCATACTGCCTCTGGACCTCGATAGCCTCTGCCTCCGCCTCTTTGATAAGCTCATCTTTTTTGGAAGGCACATGCATATCATCAATGCAGATAGAGATTCCTGACTTGGTGGCAAACTCGAAGCCTATCCTCTCTATTCTGTTAAGGAACATAACTGTTTCACGTCTGCCCGACATTTTGTAAATATATTCTATAAGTTTGCCGAGCTCTTTTTTGTTCATTTCCTTGTTGACCATCGAAAATGGAATGCTAGAAGGAAGTATCTCGCTTAACAGTATTCGACCTGCGGTCGTCTCCACAGTTTCTCCGCCCATCCTGACCTTTATTGCCGCATGCTCATCAAGAACACCTGAGTCGTATGCCATTCTTACATCTTCAGGACTTTCATATTTTCCCTGAAGGTCTGCAATTATGCGGGCACTACCCTTTATATTTTTTATCTCTTCGTCAGTATGCTTCCTTTCACCCTTCACATTCTTTTTCTGTTTCGTAAGATAGTAGATGCCGAGAACCATATCCTGAGTGGGCACTATTATCGGCTTTCCATTTGCGGGCGAAAGCAGGTTGTTCACAGACATCATCAGCACCCTTGCTTCTATCTGAGCCTCTATCGAAAGCGGTACATGAACAGCCATCTGGTCACCGTCAAAATCTGCGTTAAAGGCTGTGCAGACCAGAGGATGCAGTGTTATAGCCCTGCCTTCAACAAGTATCGGATCGAACGCCTGAATGCCGAGCCTGTGCAAAGTAGGGGCACGGTTAAGCAGCACCGGATGCTCATGGATAACCTCTTCAAGAGCATCCCAAACCTCCGGCCTCTCCTTCTCCACAAGCCTCTTTGCAAGCTTTATGGTTGTTGCATAGCCCTTTTCTTCGAGCTTGTTGAATACGAACGGCTTGAAAAGTTCAAGCGCCATACGCTTGGGAAGCCCGCACTGATTCAGCTTAAGTTCCGGACCGACAACGATAACAGAACGGCCAGAATAATCAACCCTCTTCCCTAAAAGGTTCTGCCTGAATCTTCCCTGCTTGCCCTTTATCATATCGCTCAAAGATTTCAGGGCCCTCTTACCGCCGGCCTTTAGAACTTTAGCTTTTTTGCTGTTGTCAAACAGCGCGTCCACAGCCTCCTGAAGCATTCTCTTTTCGTTCTTAAGAATAACGCTCGGGGCCTTAAGCTCCATAAGGCGTTTAAGCCTGTTGTTCCTGTTTATTATGCGCCTATACAGGTCATTGAGATCGGAAGTTGCAAACCGGCCTCCGTCAAGCGGCACTAGCGGCCTGAGGTCAGGCGGAAGCACAGGTATAATGTCGAGGATCATCCATTCAGGCTTGTTCTCGGACCTCAAAAATGCCTCAACAATTCTCAGCCTCTTTGTAAGCTTTTTCTTGACTCCGATCGAAGACGCATCATCTATCTTCTGTTTCAGGTCCTTAGCAAGCGGCGGAAGATCAACCTTTTTGAGAAGTTCACGAACAGCCTCTGCGCCCATTCCTGCCTTAAATCTGTTTCCGTATTCGGCGAACTTCTTTTTATACTCCTCCTCCGAAAGCAGCTCCTTTTCTTTAAGAGGGGTATCACCCGGATCTATTACGATATGCTCTTCAAAATAGAGCACTCGTTCAAGATGCCGTATAGTCATATCAAGAAGGGTTCCTATTCTGCTCGGCACTCCGCGCAGAAACCATACGTGTGCTACAGGGGTAGCGAGCTCTATATGGCCCATGCGCTCCCGTCGCACCTTCGACTGTATGACTTCAACGCCGCATTTGTCGCAGATAACTCCACGGTGCTTCATCCTCTTGTACTTTCCGCACAAGCATTCCCAGTCCTTTACCGGACCGAAAATTTTAGCGCAGAAAAGACCATCGCGCTCAGGCTTAAACGTACGGTAGTTGATCGTTTCAGGTTTCTTGACTTCACCGTAAGACCACTCGCGTATCTTTTCAGGAGACGCTAATTTTATTCTTATAGCATCAAAGTCCTTAGGGTTTTTCGGCTTTTGGAAAAGCGAATAAATGTCTTCTATCAAGCTATTCCTCCCTTATTCTCTTTTTCTCCAGAAGCTCTATGTCCAAACCTAAGCTCTGGAGTTCTTTTATTAGTACTTGGAAGGATTCAGGGATGCCCGGCTCAAGCACCGGATCGCCCTTCACGATAGCCTCGTACATATGAGACCTTCCGCTAATATCGTCGCTCTTGACCGTAAGGAACTCCTGAAGCGTATGCGCCGCACCGTAAGCCTCAAGCGCCCATACTTCCATCTCTCCCAGTCTCTGTCCGCCAAACTGCGCCTTGCCTCCGAGCGGCTGCTGTGTGACAAGCGAGTATGGGCCTATGGACCGAGCATGAATCTTGTCGGCAACCAGATGATGCAGCTTAAGCATATACATGCATCCAACCGTAACCGGCCTCTCGAAAGCTTCTCCGGTCTTGCCATCATGCAGAATAACCTGCAAAGAATTCGACTCAAAACATTTGCGCCCCAGCATTCTGCCGTCATGAATCTTCAACTCTTCCGATTTTTGCTGCCCCGCTTTCTTCAGGTAGTCCTTAATCTCCTTTTCCTTGGCTCCCTCAAATACCGGGGTCGAGACATGCAGGCCCAATGCCATGGCAGCCCAGCCCAGATGCGTTTCGAGAATTTGTCCTACGTTCATTCTCGAAGGAACTCCAAGCGGATTCAAGACAATATCAACAGGCGATCCATCAGGAAGATACGGCATATCCTCCTCAGGAAGTATCATAGAAACAACACCTTTATTACCATGACGGCCGGCCATTTTATCGCCTATCTGAATCTTCCTCTTCATGGCTATATAAACTTTGACCGTCTTATTTACGCCCGGCGCCATCTCATCGCCTTTCTTAACACGGTCAATCCTCTCCTGATAAATAACCTGAAGGTCTTTTATGCTCTGGCTTATCTCTGCCTTCACATCTTCCATCTTGGCAAGCACGCTGCCGTCCTCAACCCTTACCCTTGTGAGGTGGTCGTCTTTGACCTTTTCAAGATGTGAGTCCAAAAGCTTCTTGCCTTTCTGACAGATAAGCTCTTTGGTCTTGGGATCTCTGAGATCCTCGGTGAGCTTATGGCCTATTAAAAGCTTTCTTATCTTGGCAGCCTTCTCCTCTTTCAGAATCTTTGTTTCTTCTGTAAGGTCCCTGTTCAGTTTATTTATGTCATCCTCTTCTATGCTTTTTGTACGGGCATCTTTTTCAAGACCCTTCCTCGAAAGTATTCGCACATCAACGATTATGCCCTCGATTCCTGGAGGCACATAAAGGCAGCTCTCTTTTACCTCTTCCGCCTTTTCGCCGAATATTGCACGGAGCAGTTTCTCTTCGGGAGTCAGCATGGTCTCGCCTTTAGGGGTAACTTTGCCGACTATGATATCTCCCGGTTTTACTTCAGCTCCTATCCTGATTATGCCGCTCTCGTCAAGGTCTTTTAGAGCCTCTTCTCCTACATTGGGAATGTCTCTTGTTATCTCCTCAGGTCCGAGTTTCGTGTCCCTCGCCTCCACCTCAAATTCCTCTATATGAATTGAGGTATAAACGTCGTCCTTTGCAAGCCTCTCGCTGAGCAGGATAGCATCTTCAAAGTTGTATCCTCCCCAAGGCATAAAAGCGGCTATGACATTTTTGCCAAGGGCAAGCTCGCCCTGCTCTATTGAAGGCCCGTCAGCAAGGATGCTCCCACGCTCAACCTTTTGGCCTACCTTGGCTAAAGGCTTCTGTGTCATGCATGTGCCCTGATTGGAGCGCTGAAACTTTACCAGATTGTATATGTCAACTCCTCCGCCTTTTTCGTTGACCCTAACAACTATTCGTGCAGCATCAACACTTTCAACGGTACCCGCCCTTTTGGCAAGCACAATCCAGCCCGAATCTCTGGCAGCAACATGCTCTATGCCCGTGCCTACT
>PEAD01000006.1 GCA_002753335.1 Nitrospirae bacterium MYbin3 | reverse complement strand
CTATTTAAGCGACAACATATAATCTGTCAGTTGTTCGATATCCGCATCAGACGCGCTGACAGCCGGCATTGCGGATTTTGGGACATATGCTTCGGGGTTTTTAAAATGTCCGAAAAGCCATTCTTTGTCCCTTTTGCTTCCAACATGGGTTATGTCCGGGCCTGAGGTTCCGCCTATCCCATTGACCATGTGGCAATTGGAACAGCCGAGAGTTTGATAAACTCTTTGGCCTGCCGAAAGTTCCTTGCCTGATGATCCTGCGGCTACTGCCAGAATCGGTTTTGGAGGCCATCCATTGGTGTCAACCTTAGACATCCATTCGAGGAAGGTAATCAGCTTGTCCGCCTCGTCAGAACTTATGCCGAGCTTAGGCATTGCCGCTCCCGGATTGACAGCTCTTGGATCCATAAGGAATTTTTTTAGATACCCCTTAGGCTTGTTGTCGGTTATTTTGGTCATGTCGGGCGCAAAGTACGACCCGTTTCCCAAAATAGTGTGGCAGCCGATGCAATCGTATTTGTGCCATACCATCTTGCCTGCGTCCACATCTGCTGTTATCTCGGGCGCTCTCTTGTCAATCTTGTCCATAGTATCTATGGTTAGCAGCACAAGAATGACAAAGAAGAAAAGACTGCCGTAAATGAACAGGTTTTTTGCTCCTTTGTTGCTCATAGACTCACCTCCATGCCTGATGTTCCTTGGAATTCAAGGTCTGCATTTCTGGCTAAACTATATCATCAAGGGGCTTAGGATAAACATGATTTAAATCATAAGGTTTTTTAGGCTGCCTAAACAGCAAATAAACAAATAGATTTGTAGTTAGATTGTTTTTACTGTGACAAATTGCGTTTGTTACGGAGGCTTTTACCGGGCTTATGAAGTTGCAGCATTGTTAATGTTTCAATGATTTCTCCGGCCATTTCTTTTTCTGTGGCGAGTGTTTTTATTTTCTTTTTTGGAGCCCAGCCGTGCTTGTGCGGCTTACATAGGGCGCAGCCTGACGATTTTTTGTCTTTATATACTTTTCCCATAGCTAAAGTTCCCCGTTCCCACCCTCGCTTGCCTATTATATCTGGATGTCGGTAGTTACCGTAACATTAAAGTGGCTTTCCGCCTGCTTTTGTGACCATACCCTGTCACAGTAATTAAGGAGTCGAACCTTGTTCTCCGATTATCTGTCGGGTCCCTGACATAGTCCAAATTCCATGCGGGTTTGCATCCCTCGATACAATAGAAGCTACCAACTTTCAACACTATGCGACTTCGATGCTCCAGTTTGCAGCCTGTATTTTGTTATCAATCTCTCGTGCGGCTTTTGAATATGAGTCCGCCTCCTTTCTCACGCTTTGAACAACAACTGCCGAAACATAACGAATTTCATTTCTTGAAAATCTCTCTGATTTTGGCGTTGCAGACTCAGCCAGTCCGTGCAACAATTCAGCGATACCCAAAGATTTATCCCGCTCTGCAATTAATTCCATAATGGTTCTTCCCTCTACAAGATTCTCGATATTGGCCCTGTTTATTTTTATAATGATCTCTGAAAGCCTTCCGTAAAGTCCGATTAATGTTTCTTTTAATTCATCGGGTGATTCTGCTGGAATACTGTCACCCTCTTGCATCTTGGCAGCAAGGCGCAACCGCTCTTTCAGGTTTTTGATCTCTGTTTTTACGGATTTTCTTTCGTTTAATAGTTCAGCAAGCCTCATAATTTGCAACACCTCCATGAATTTGTTGTTTGTTATTATACACACACGTATAATAATTGTCAATGCATTATACACAGGTATTATTGTTAAAAACATGATGACACATGTAAATTTAAGATTAATGCAAAGAATAGGTAAGCGTCTTAAGCTTTTGAGAGAGAACCTCGGACTGTCCCAGATGGAGCTGTGTCATAAAAGCAGCATCTCCCAAGCGAGCATTGCCCGCATAGAGGCAGGCCATCAACAAAATATCAAAGCGGATACTATTCAAAAACTGGCTGCTGCTCTTGAAATACCACCGGCACATCTTTTAGAAGAACCTCAGATGATAAGTGAAGATATTTTGCCGTATGAAACATCGAGAATGATACCGGTTATTACTCTTCAAAAGTTTATTACACTTGGCAGTAGTATTGGAGTGAAGACCAAGCATAAGGGCTTTGAACCTTCTCTGTCCAGCGATCCCAAGGCTTTGTTCCTTGTTGATTGTGCTTCTATAGACAGCACTATAAAAGATTGTGATTTGATTCTCATTGAGCCATCTTCACAAGCCAGAAGTGGAGATACTGTTTTATTTATATTGAAAAGCAAGTCCCGACTTGGACGGATTTATTATCAACCTTCAGCGTTTATTATTCAACCGTCTGATTCTGCTGCAGAACCGATTATTCTCCCTTTAAATATGCGGAAAAACCGTGATATAAAGCTGTTTAAGGTTGCTGAAATAAGAAAAAAATTTTGAAAGAGTGCCCTATTTTGTCTCATTTTGGCCTATTTTCTGCATGTTCTGTTACAAAAGTGTGACAATGAAATTGACTACTTAAAATAAAAAATCAGTGTCTCCAGATTACATCAAAGAACTTAACTTTTCTTTCGAATTTGCGTAAGGGCTTCTTTGGGCAGCAGTACCCTTATAGCTTTCCTAATCTTGCCAGCAACACGAACAGCCGCTTTGGCTTCAGACAGAGAAATGTCCTCGTAATCTCCGGGATAACGGGTAACTGTTGCATATACCGTTAGAAGTTGTTGCTCCTCTTTTGAAAGTAATGAGTGATACTTTATTGGCAATAAATTAAGCAGTTCGCTAAGATTATGTGATTTCGGAAAAGGAATCTGTTTAAAAACCATCAGTGCTTTAATATATTTTTCTACGCATTGTTGAGCATGAAAACAGATAGTATCTGTTGGGCTATCCACATCCAGTTTGAGTATATGTTTCGAAGTCTTCAGATCGTTGTCTGCTTTTTTAAGCCATTCACGTACAACCGCTATTATATTTTCAGGCCTTTGCATAAAGCACTCTGCCTTCATGTGTTGCAGGCCATTCAATAGTGCCCACAATATCCTTTCTCCATGCAAATTCATCAGGCTTGCTGACAATAATATCTTTGGGTACTCTGATGTCATATAACGCAGACTGTATCTGAAGTTGCATCTTACGCTTCGACCCCTTAACCGGCATAACTACGAGGAGATCAATGTCGCTGTCAACTCCAGCGTCACCCCGCGCATGAGAACCAAATAAAATAATTCTTTCCGGTGCGAACTGAGTGACAATCCGGGCAACCATTTCATTGATATAATTTTGAGCTAACTTTTTATTTGTTTTTTTCATTGCCATAATATCTTGTCTATATTATATCAAAGCCTATTGGAAAATAATTCGAATTATAATTGCTGACACTATTTTGCCTATGCGATAATCATCACTCTTTTTTGAAAACTCTTTCAAGAATTTGTAGACTACAGGTATCTCGTATAATAGTTACAAACAGAAGAACTAAACCGCTCCGCGGTAGCCTTCTGATAAGCGACCACAGACTGATAAACAGTTTCATTATTTTCGCATAGCATCTTTTGCTACTTGTCTGACAGGAATAATCTTATTACAATCTCCTTTGTTTTACCGATGGCATGAGCTATTCGGATATCGGCAGCAAAGGAGATGTTGTATGAGCACATTGAGAGAGAAGATGCGGACAGACCTTCAGTTACGTGGAGCAACACCTCAAACACAGAGAAGCTATTTGAGGGAAGTGAGCAATTTGGCCAAACATTTCGGCAAGTCACCTGAGGATTTGAAAGAAGAAGAACTAAGAGAGTATCTGCTTTATCTCATGAAGGAACGTAATATCTCGAAAGGCACCTATCGGTTCTATGTGACAGGGCTTAAGTTTCTGTACCAAAACACTCTGAACCGTGGGGGTCTTGCAAACGGTCTGCTTTTTAGAAAAGCATATCTTTTGCCCGCTTTAGAGAATGGGCTCATAGAACGCACTATCCCTGACAAGCCGCAAAGTAGCCTGCAAAAGTACAAGTGACAAATAAAGGAAAATTGTCAGCAAAAAACGGATAGTGTACATTCATAACAAAATATCCTCGGACTTGCGCGACAAATAGAACCCTGAGGAGATTATGGGCGAAAAGAATATTTACGAACGGTTTATCTGGTTTGATGAGGGTTGCAGTATGATTACTGTACTATATTTTGAAAATTATCCTTTATTTTCCGTATATTCCGCTTTTGTCTGCTGGAGTTTTGCTGGACCTGAAAAAAAGAGATTGCAGAATGACTCAAAAAGCCTGTAAAATCAACTGAGCGAGAGTGGCGGAACTGGCAGACGCGCTGGACTTAGGATCCAGTGGGGAAACCTGTAGGGGTTCAACTCCCCTCTCTCGCACCACTTTCTTTTTCTTTCATTAGGGTTACCCTAAGCTGTATGCCGAGATGTTATGGAATAAAGGCCTGTCCTTTGTTTGACACAACTAAGCGTAGCACTTAAAATATTAGACGCAGCTTTATAGAGCAGGAAAGGATTGCAGACAATGAAAAACTCAAAAAATACCATCAAATTAGGATTGCCCAAAGGCAGTCTTCAGGAGTCAACTCTCAGGCTTTTTAAAAAGGCCGGGTACCACATAAGCGTTTCTTCGCGCTCATACTATCCGGTATTTGAGGATGCAGAAATAGGGTCGATGCTTATAAGGGCTCAGGAAATGGCACGCTATGTTGAAGACGGCCATCTCGACTGTGGGCTGACCGGCTACGACTGGGTTAAGGAGCAGAATGCTGACATTATCGAGATTGCAGAACTTAAATATGCTAAAGAGGGTTTTAGGCCTGTACGTTGGGTTGTGGCGGTGCCTAATGATTCAAAAATAAAATCGCTTAAAGACCTCGAAGGCAAGCGCATAGCAACGGAGCTTGTGGGTTTCACAAAGAGGTTTCTGAAATCCAAAGGCATCAAAGCGGAAGTCGATTTTTCATGGGGCGCCACCGAAGTTAAACCGCCGCATCTTGCTGATGCAATAGTGGAGCTTACAGAAACCGGTTCTTCGCTGAGGGCTAACAATCTTAGAATAGTTGAAACGCTTATAGAATCCACAACAAGATTTATCGCCAACAAAAAGGCTTGGCAGGACAAATGGAAGCGCCGCAAGATGGAAAATATTGCGCTTTTACTGCAAGGCGCGCTTGCTGCTGAAGAAAAGGTAGGATTGAAAATGAACGTGCCGGATAGATCGTTCAAGCGTGTGCTAAGTCTTTTGTCCGCAATGCACTCGCCTACGGTATCCGCGCTTACAGACAAGGAATGGTATGCAATTGATGTGATAATAGACGAAAAAACGGTAAGGGACATAATACCTAAACTTAAAAGCGCCGGGGCGTCAGGAATAGTCGAATATCCTCTTAACAAGGTGATCCCTTAAATGGAAGACACTGCTGAAGATATAGATCCATACAGCATAAAGGTTCCGGGGCTGTCTGAAGGCCCGCCTGTTTTTGAGGGCCCTCTCGATTTGCTGCTGCATCTTATCAAAGAGAATAAGGTTGATATTTACGATATTCCGATCGCTCTTATAACGAGGCGATATCTGGAATATATAGATATCATGAAAGAACTGAATCTCGAGATAGCCTCCGAATTTCTGGTTATGGCTTCCACGCTTATCTATATAAAATCAAGGATGCTGTTGCCGCCGGACCCTGATATGGAAGCATTGCCTGAGGAGGAAGATCCGAGAGCAGGCCTTGTGCAAAGACTGCTGGAGTATCAGGCATATAAAGAGGCCTCAACAACGCTTAGAGAGCGTGAGGATTTATGGACCAACGCATTTGCGCGTCCACCTATAGACACTAAAGAGCTGACAACAGAGCCTTCCGAACTTTATCTGTTCGACGTAAACCTTTTTGATCTGCTGGGGGCGCTCAAAAAAATAATTACGCGCGTGCCTCCAGAAGCCCTTATGATTTCGAGGGAGACGCTGACTATCAAGGACCGTATTTCAGCTATCGTAGAAAAAATAGAAAGCGATTTGACAATAAAGTTTGAGGATATTTTTTCATCCGACAAAACAAGACTTCAGGTCATCGTCACATTTCTAGCGCTGCTCGAAATTTTAAAACTCGGTATGGTCAAGGTTTTTCAGGACAAAGAATTTGCAACTATCTGGATAATGCGAAGCCAGGAAGACACCCAAATTCAGGCCGAAAGCGACGTGTCCGGCGATAAAATCGATATATAAAACATTAAAGGAAGAGCTTGAAAATTAACTGTTTTCAAGCTCTTCCTTTTTATTTAAATTTAAACCGCAGTTTTTTCGGATTCCTTCAACCAGAGCAGCCTTGAACCGGTAACCACAGAAGCGTTAATCTTTTTAATGATATCCTGGGCATCAAAATCAGCCGCTGTGTTGCGGGAGAAATTGCCTGAAGGCATCACTGTTTTTACCTTCGCCAGTTTTTTTGCTTCGGCTGAGGTGGCGTCTTTTATGGGTTTGCCTAAGGCTTTGGCTATTGCGCTAAAAATCTCTCTGTGCGTCTTAGAGGCAGCTGTTTTTTCTATCGCAGCAGAAACCGTTCTCAGTCGGCCCAAGCTGTCAACTATCGATCCGTCAGCCTCAAGCCATGAAGCTGCAGGAAGAACAATGTCCGCATCTTTTGCTAGACCGCTCATATACGGTGTCTGAACTATCAGAAATTTCGCATCAGGTTTTTTATCGGCAGGGATATCGCCAGCAACATAAAGCAGGTCAACTCCGCCTGTAATCATATCAGTATAAGATTTTTCACCGCCATAAAGTCCTATTAAAGCTATGCCTTTTGCATTGCTTTCAGGGGCTGCAGCTATGACGCTGCCTTTAATCGCGCCGATGTTGGCTGCTGCTTCAAATAAAGCGGGCGATGAAATTACCAAAGCGTTTGCAGCGCCTGCAATTATCTCAGCAGCCTTAACAGCTTCTTCGGATGCTGTAATCGAGGCTAGGGCATCGGATATTTTCTTGTCCGCTTTTCCGCCTTTATCAATCAGGGCCTTGGCAACTGACATAAGAGCAGCGGATTCGTCTCCGGAAATGGTTACGGCTGCAACAGCCGAAAGCGCAGTCTCTTTTGAATTCACAACAATAAGCTTTGCGCCTGCGTTGACCTTCTTTCTTACTATCGCATCCAGCGCCGGAAGAGACCTCATCCATTGGCACGGGTTCATATCAACAAGCATAATTGCATCCGCCTGTTCTATGTCACCGCTGCCGCAGGCAAAAACCGCCTCTCTCCCATATAAGCCTAGAGTAGAGTCAATGTTTTTTGTGCCTACAGAGTCGGCCGCAAGTTTCTTTATCGCAATCCCGTCCTCGTTTAATAAAGATGCGCTTGTTATAAATCCGGATTTGCTTCCTGCTTTGCCAAGCTCTGCTGCAACAATTCCTACAGCATCTTCCCACGTGGTTTCCTGAAGTTTGCCGTCAACTTTTTTCATCGGCGCCGAAACCCTGATGTCGGAGCTTACGCTGTCGAATCCGTACCGTCCGAAAGCGCAGATATATTTTTCTGCTAAGCCATCCTCGCCGCCAGAGTTGATCTTCATGACCATGCCGTCTTTTGTGCAAACGCTGATAGCACAGGCATTTCCGCAGAGAAGGCAGACCGAGTCGGTTTTGTCATAGTCCCATTCGCGGCCTTTCTTCCATCTATCAGCTTCAAGGATGGCGTTGACAGGACAGACATCTATGCAGCTTCCGCAAAAAGTGCAGCCTGATTCCTGAAGGGGTTTATCGTTTGCGGTGGTAACTTTTGAGCCGACGCCCCTGCCCATGAATTCAAGAACATTAGTGCCCTGGTTTTTGCATACCCTTACGCATCTGCCGCATAGCACACAATAGTCAGGATCGCGCTTTATGAAAGGATTGCCCTCGTCAATAGCAAACCCGAACTTCTTTCTTGTAAAGGAGGACTCTTTTATCTCGAAATCGTAGGCATACTGCTGGAGGTTGCAAACGCCTGCTTTAGTGCAGGTCATGCAGTCAAGCGGATGCATCGAGAGTATGAGGTCTATAACAAACTTTCTCATCTCTACAAGCCTCTCGCTCTTTGTGTTTATAGCCATGCCTTCTTTCACCTTGGTGGTGCAGGCTATCATAGGAGCCTTAAGCCCTTCTATCTCGACCATGCAAAGCCTGCATGCGCCTATGCCTTTTAGGCCTTTAAGATAGCAAAGGTTGGGGATGTGTACACCCGCCAGCGAGGCAGCGTCTATAAGATTGGACCCTTCCGGCGCCTGAACCTTTGTACCGTCTATAGTTACGTTTAATTTTTTTGCCATTAAATCCTCCTGCCTGATAATTAAACCCCAACCAGCCGGTGGGTTTCGGTTTCTACGAGTATAATCGCTTCGTAAGGGCATGCCTTTATGCACTCACCGCATTTAGTGCATCTCTTTTGGCGTATCTCATGAGGCTGATATCCGCTTAGATAGTGTTTGCGCTTTTCTCCGAGGATAGCGCCGAATTTGCAGACTTCTTTGCAGGCCCCGCACATTTCGCACTTGCTTCCGGTAATCCGGTATTCCATGAATGCCTTGCACAAATTGTCCGGACACCTTTTTTCGGCATGCGCTTCAAACACTCCGGAGTCCATCCATTCTAATATGAATTTGGCGGTGTCTTTGCCCTTTTTGCACATCGAGGCTTCAAGCATGTCTTTTGCAATTCTTTGCAAAGCTTCAACATCAGTAATTTTTCCATGCCCTTCGACAAGATGCTGCAGGCGTATCCTGGCCTCGTAGCTTCCCATCATGCAGGGAAAGCATCTGCCGCACATAGGCCCCGCAAGGAACTCTGTGATGTAGTACAATGAACGCTCTACAGGGCAGCCTTTAGCATCGGCGTTCTTTTTTATGTCATCGACTTTCAGCTCTAAGGTAACTGTATCGGACATGGCCAGCTCCTAATAAATATCCTCTGCCATATAAATAACCTCGGGCAGCAGATAAGAAACGAGATGACGGTAGCTTACAAGTCCAACGATCTTGCCGTCTTCCATGACAGGGAGATGCCTTATCCTCTTCTGAGACATAACACCTATTGCAACGCTGATGTCGGTTGCAGAGTCAAGGGTTAACGGGTTTGGCGTCATAACGGTCTTCATCGTCTGTTCCTTAAACGGAACATTTTTGGCAAAGCAGTGCATGATATCCCTTTCGGTGAAGATTCCGGCCAGATTGCCCTCTTCATCGTAAATGAGAATAGAGCCTACATTTGTGCCGTCCATCATCGTCACTGCATCGGCCACAACACAGGTTGTTTTGCAGGTGAGTATCTTTGTGGGCTTTACAGCCAACAGGTCTTTAAGCGTCATCCTTGCCCTCCTTTCGAGTATCTCTATTTTGTCCGTAGGTATCTTGAACTGCTCCTCAAGTTTAACCACGGTCTGTTTCCTTATCTTCACCGCGCCGATAGGGCAGGCATGATAGCAGGCCTTGCATTTCTGGCAGTAATCGCGGTCTATAAAGTAGCTGTTCCTTCCCTCTTTTACAGCATCGAAGGCGCAGGCTTCTTTGCAGAGACCGCACCTGAAGCATTCGGCGTGATTTATAACGAAAACACCGGTGCCCTTGCAGACGTTGGCCCTGCAGAAATTGCCGTAGATATGCTCTTCGTATTCGTCCCTGAAATACTTTATTGTTGAAAGCACAGGGTTTGGCGCGCTCTGGCCGAGTCCGCAAAGAGAGGCTGCTTGTATATGTTTGCCTAGGTCTATCAGCTTTTCGATATCTCCCGGCTTTCCTTTTCCATCTGTTATGTTCTGAAGTATCTGCAGCATCTGCGATGTGCCTATTCTGCATGGCGGGCATTTGCCGCAGGATTCGGACTGGGTGAATGACAGAAAATATTTAGCCACATCCACCATGCAGGTATCTTCATCCAGTACGACCATGCCGCCTGAGCCCATCATCGAGCCGACAGCAAAAAGATTGTCAAAATCAACTTTCAGGTCCAGATACTTTTCCGGAAGGCATCCGCCCGAAGGCCCGCCGGTCTGCACCGCTTTGAATTTTTTATTGTGCAGTATGCCGCCGCCGATGTCGAAGATGATTTCGCGCAGTGTCATGCCCATAGGCACTTCTACAAGGCCGGTATTTACGACCTTGCCTGTAAGTGCAAAAACTTTGGTGCCGGGGGATGTTATAGTTCCAATGCTGCTGAACCAGTCGGCGCCTTTTTCTATAATCGGGGGGACGCATACATAAGTTTCTATGTTGTTCAGGTTGCTCGGAAAGCCCCAAACTCCGCCGCCCTGCTCAGAAAGCCTTGGAGGACGCGGACGAGGAAAGCCCCTCTCTCCCTCTATCGAGGCGATTAGTGCTGTGGACTCCCCGCAGACAAAAGCCCCTGCGCCTTCTCTTACATCAAGATGAAAATTAAAGCCGCTCCCGAGAATGTTTTTGCCAAGCAAGCCGAGCTCTTCGGCCTGCCTGATCGCATGTTTTAAATTTTTGACAGCAAGCGGATATTCATGTCTGACATACACGAAACCGTATTCGGCTCCTATAGCGTAAGCGGATAATATCATGCCTTCAAACAGGCTGTGCGGATCGCCCTCCATTATAGACCTGTCCATAAAGGCTCCGGGGTCACCCTCATCTCCGTTTGCTATTACAAATTTAACCTTGCCCTTTGCACCTTTGGAATGGCGCCATTTCTGGCCTGCCGGGAAGCCCGCTCCGCCTCGCCCTCTTAAGTTTGCTCTATCCACCTCGTTCAGTACATCATCAGGTGTCATTGTAGAAAGCGCTTTTTCGAGCGCAGCATACCCGCCGACCGCAATATAGTGATAAATATTTGTGGGATCTATTTTGTCGTTGTTCCTTAAAGCTATCCTGACCTGTTTTTTATAAAAAGGCAGATCCGACATTTCGGTTATTGGATCGCTCGATATATCTTCCCTGTAAAGGGCCTGTCTGTAAGGCAACCCGCCTATATACGTATAACTGATAAGAGAGGCTGCCTGCTCCTGCTTTACCTTCTGATAAAAAATCTCATACGGCTCGACCTTCATTATAGGGCCGTTCTGGCACATACCCTGACAGCCGGTCTTGACTATCTCCATATCGATTCCTTTTTCAGAAGTTTCTTTGTTTAAGGAATCTATAACTTTATGTGAGCCTGATGCTGTGCAGGCCGTTCCGCAGCACACTCTAATCCTTGGTTTAGCGGGATCGAACGTTTCGGTTGACAGTTTTTGCCTCAGGCTCTTTAGGTCATCTATGCTTGCAAGTCTGTTACCCATCATTCCTCCTTTCGATCATGCCTACCGGCTTTTTCTTACGCCGTCAATAATATCTTTAAGCTTGTCGCTTCCAACGTCCCCGACAACTTCTTCGTTGACGGTTACCACAGGCGCGAGGCCGCAGCATCCAACACATCCCACGGTTTCGAGCGTCATCGACATGTCCTCGGTAGTTTCACCTTCTTTAACCCCGAACTCCTCTTCAAGCTTATGCAGCACCTTGGATGCGCCTCTGACATGACAGGCCGTGCCCATGCAGACGCAGACGATGTTTTTGCCGCGCGGCTTGAAATAGAAATGCTTATAAAATGATGCGGTGCTGTAAACGTCTGCAAGGGGGATGTCGAGATTTTTGGAAAGCTCCCGGAGCCTCTCATCCGGCAGATAGTTGTAATCTTTTTGAATCTGCTGGAACGCATGTATCAGAAGGCCTCTCTTTTTTTTGTCATCGGTTAGGACGGTGCCAATCTCTCCATAGTATTCATCAAGGTTAAATTCTGACGTCTTCATTATCTTCCTCCGTCGGCATAAACTTTTTGCGTGATAGTTTCTAACTTTAGCATGCCGTTTTTTTTAGGGATACAGAACTATATAAATATTTAAAATTTAAATAACCGGGATGGGCTGCAAATTTTAAGTTCTGAGTTCTTGACTGATTAAGATTTTTAGTACTACATTAATCAAAACAGTTTCGGGAGAGGATTATTGTGAATTTTTTACGCACAAAGAAAACATCGCTTTTTACGGCAGCTGCGCTTCTATGCTTTTTCTTATACTTGCCTTCAATATGCTACGGAGAAAATAATTTTTTATGGAAGGTGAAGTCTAAGGCCAACACTCTTTATCTTTTAGGCTCTATACATTCGATGAGGGCGGACGTGTATCCTCTTTCAAAGACTATCGAAGATGCATTCTCCCGCTCCTCAGTTCTTGCTGTGGAGGCAAACATAAATGATCTAGAAAAGGTAAATCCGATGATGCTTGCGCTGAGTGTTGCTTATCCCGACGGAGAAGGCTTCGAAAAACATGTCTCGACAAAAACCGCAAATCTTGTAAAATCGCGGATGAGCGAGGCAGGGCTTCCATACAACATGATGAGCAGGTACAGGGCTTGGGTTTTGGGTATCACACTGTCTTCGATGGAACTCGAGAAGCTTGGCTACAAACCGGCATACGGAATTGACTCTTATTTTCTGACAAAAAGCAGCGGAAGCAAAAGAGTGGTAGAGATAGAAAGCATCGAGTTTCAGCTGAATCTTTTTAATGATCTGTCTGACGAAGAACAGGAGGCCTTGCTTGTTTCATCCCTAAAAGACAGGGATAGCCTTAAAGAAGATATGGAGCAGCTTATAAATGCATGGCGAACCGGCAATGCAAAAACTGTTGAAAGACTTACCATGAAAGAACTCGCGGGGCAAGGTGCAAAATCCAGACTCGGTGAAAAATTACTATTCAGCAGAAACAAAAGCATGACTTATAAAATCGAATCCTATCTGAATTCAGGCGAAACTTACTTTGTGGTTGTCGGGGCCGGACACCTCATTGGAGATAAAGGCATAGTGCATCTGTTAAGGCAGAAAGGTTATGCTGTTGAACAGATGTGATAGCAAAAAATAATTTATAAGCAAGAGGTAAAAAAATGTCTGATCTGAAAAAAATGTATAAAACCATAATGGATGATAACTTTCCTGATGAGATGACCATCAGGTTTGGTGACCAGACGCTCGTTTATAAAAAACGGGCTTGGAAGATTCCTGACGAAAAAACGGGCGAACTTATAGAAAAGGGGCTGCGCTATGGCGAAAACCCTGACCAGCAGGCCGCAATCTACGAGCTCGTAAACGGCAACCTGATGCTTGGCGACTGCAGATTCATTGATGCAGGCAGCGGGCTTGTAAGCAGCATCAATGAGCAGGATATGATACAGGCTGGTAAGCATCCGGGCAAGACCAATCTTACTGACCTCGATAACGCGCTTAATATTTTAAAGTTCCTTTCTGACAAGCCGGCAGCTACTATAATGAAACACAACAATCCGTGCGGCACCGCTTACGGCAAAACTGTAGCAGAGGCTTATGACAGGGCAAACATGTGCGACAGGATAGCTGCATTTGGCGGATGTCTGGTCGTTAACAAGGCTATGGACAAGGCTGCTGCTGAGATGGTAAGCGCCAACTATCTTGAGGTTGTGGCTGCTCCGGATTTTGAGGAAGGCGTGGTTGAGATATTGGCAAAGAGAAAAAATCTCAGGATAGTCAGGATTCAAAAAATATACAACCTCGAAAAATACAGGTCAACACGTTTTGTCGAGTTTAAATCACTGATTGACGGAGGTCTTATTGTTCAGCAGTCGCCGGTCAACAGGATTAGGACGAAAGAGGATTTTCTGCCTGCAAAGACAACCTTTAAAGGCAAAGAGTACTCTATCGAACGTCAACCTACGGTTCAGGAATATGATGATATGATCTTTGGCTGGAATGTGGAACAGGGCATAACATCAAACTCGGTTATCTATGTGAAAGACGGCTGCACAGTAGGAATAGGCACCGGCGAGCAGGATAGGGTGGGGGTTGCAGAAATAGCGATATTCAAGGCATACACAAAATATGCGGATGCTCTTTGCTTCAGAAAATATGGCATTCCGTACAAAACCTTTGAACTTGAAGCTGCGGCAGGCAAGAGGGACATTTCTGTTCTGCGCGAGATAGACGATGAGGCCAAGAAACAGAAAGGCGGATTGATTGGTTCAACTATGGTTTCGGATGCCTTCTTTCCGTTCAGGAGAGGCGTGGATGTCGGAATAAAAGAGGGCATTACCGCCATTGTTCAGCCGGGAGGCTCCGAGAGGGACTTTGAAGTTATAGAGGCATGCAATCAGGCAACACCGAAAGTGACGATGGCCTTTACCGGCCAAAGGGCCTTTAAACACTAAACCCTAAGTGGCAAAGAAAAAACAAACACTAAAAACCGAAACGTGGGGCATCATATTGGCTGTTGTTGTACTGATATGTTTTATTGGACTTATGTTGGTTTACTGGATTGTTTATAGGCCGGTTGAGATAAAATCAAGGTGTCTCCACGAAGAAAGCGTGAATAATAGAAAACGCCCGCACAATGACCCTATGAAAAGGCGGATTCGTTCATACCATGATTGCTTGCGAGATTACGGTGTTACGGAATAGAAAACTAGGTTTCGCTGCTTGTCTTCTTTAACTCCGCAACAACTTCCCTGCCTTTTTTAACCTGTTCTTCGTAATAACCTTTTGCCTTGATTATGTCGAAGTTGATGAATGTTCCCCCCGACTCGAAGTGCTGCGCGAATATTTTTCCGACTGCGTAGGTGGAGGCTCCGGAAAGCGCAGGCATTGCAACTATGGATGCTGCTAAACCTACGACAGGGAATATCTTTAAGACACTGCAGGCAGCTCTTGTTAAACCGATAGGTATTGATGCGCCTGCCAGCGAAGCGATTATTTTTTTTGTTCGCTCCTCAGAAAAGGGAACCCCATAAAATGTTGACAATCTATGGATTAACTTTAACTGCAGGCCGGTAAGGGCAACAAGGTCTATCAATGGTATCGGAACCAGTCCAACCGCAGCAGACCCGTAAGCGTAGTTTCTGATAACCCCTTCTGTCCAAGCCTCTCTCTCTTCAGCCGTCATGTCTTTGCTTTCTTTTTCTGTATTGCTCATAAGCACCTCGCATCAGTATTAAAATTTATCTTTTATTATGCTTACGGCGATTTTTAAATTGCAATAGTTTTTAAGGCCGTATGCCTGCTATAATTTATAACTATCTTAAAAATAGGGGAATTTTTTTCCTGCAGGGGGTATTCGATGAAGGATGATTTTTACATAGATATAGTAAGCAAAACCATTATATCTAAATTGTCTGAGGAGATTGGTGCCAATGTAGGAAAGCAGATGGCCGAACTTATCAGCGGAATGCTGGTTCGGGAGATAACTGACAGTGTTGCTGAAAAGATTAAGACAGAAACCGACCTTCTTAGAAAAACAATATCCGAAACAGAAAACTTATCCAGACTAAATCTGAATAATTCGATCAGTGATATTAAGAAACAAATAGATGACAGGTTGGAGCGGCAAAACAAACCGGACATAGAATTGCAGACCTTTATCAAGACCGAATTGGCAGGCATACAGGATGCACTGAAGAAAGCCGCAAGCAATGACTCGCTGAAGAGCGAACTATCAGGCATAAAAGAGGAACTAAAGAAGGCAGAAAATCACGACGCCTTGAAAGCTGAGCTGTCCGGGATACAGGACCAGTTGAAGAAAGTCACAGGACAAGATGTTTTAAAAGCCGAATTATTCGCGATACAGGATGCACTGAAGAAAGTTGCAAGTCACGATGCCTTAAAGTCTGAGTTGTTTGGGATACAGGACGTGCTGAAGAAAGTCGCAAGCAACGATGCTTTGAAATCTGAGCTGTCCGGCATGCAGGATGCATTGAAGAAAATTGCGAGCTACGATTCTCTAAAGGAAATATTAGAGAATCAGATGACCAGTTTTACCGGCAAGACACAAGCCTTGATTGACAACCTGAAGAAATCGACTACAGGGAAGACCGAGAGCCCTATCGATGAATTGAAGAAATATATTGAGGAGAGTTTTGAGAGAGAAAAGGGGATAATTTCTGATCAGGTTTCTACGATTAAGGATGAGTTGGCCGAGTTGAGGCATGTGCTTTACAGCTACGTTCAGCGGCTCGAGTCTGAGGCTGCAATGTATTCGAGCAAGAAAGCGGAGTTTGAAAACAAGATTAAGGAGCTTCAGGAGATTTGGCAGAGGTCCTCTGCCGCGAGCGAAACAATCGTTAATAATGTATCAAAAATCACTTCACCAGGAACCGAGTTGTAATTTTTTTTGGCGGAAGAATGATAACCGGCAATGATATAAGAGTTCAGGAATTTTTAGGCAATCTTGCCCAAGCCCTGTCGCAGCTTGAAAGCCTTAATATTGATCAGCTAGAAAAGAGAATAACCGGGCTGAAAGGAATCATAGCCGAATTCTCAAATTATACGATAAGAAGCGGTTTGGTCGGCATTACCAGTTCAGGAAAATCCTCACTGTTAAATATCCTGCTAGGCACAGAGAAAAAGATACTAAAAGAGCAGGCCAAGGCAACCACTAATATGATAACCTTCTGCGCAAAATCGGCAGAGCCGAGGTTGGAGATACATTTTGAGGACGGCAGGACAATAGAAAAATTTGGCAATGATGTTCTGGCCGAGCCTCTATCTAAATACACTTCAGAAGACGAGAACCCCCAAAACAGATACAATGTAAAATTCATAAGACTTTCCCTGCCCACATTCCTTCTGGATAATGACATCGAAATAGCCGATACCCCGGGACTTGACGCCTACGGCTTGAAAGAGCACGAGGACCTTACGCTGCGTGAATTTCTGCCTCAGGCTGATTTGATCATATATGTCTCTTCTATGGGAAGTCCGATGAAAGGAACGGATAGAAGGACCCTTAATCAGATAATGGATGCAGACCAGCAGGTTGTTTTTGTGCAGACCTGCAAGGGGGCGGTGGTTGAGCAGAGCAATGGGGACGGAACAACAGTATCCGTAACCGCTCAGCTTGCAAGGCATAAAGGGGCTTTTCAGCAGTCTATCGAGCATTATCCAAAATTAAAAGATGCTCCTATCGTACAGATAGAAACAACAGTTGCCCGTGATTATTTGAAAAATAAGGACCTGGCTGCATGGCAGGAATCGGGCTTTGAAGAGTTAGCGCATGCGATTGATAATGCTGCAGCACGGCTGAGATCCTCCCATGTTTCAAAAAATCTGAGGATAACTATAGATTCGGTAAAGGCGCTGAGCGACCTGCTGAAAAGCACCGCAAAAAAAGGGGAGCGCAAAGAAGGCGGTCTAGAAGAGAAAACAAAGTACCTGAATAAAATAAAAGATGATCTTGATAAGATTTTGAATGACAAAAACGAGATTGCTTCGAACTGGACAGTAAAGTTAGACCATTCAGTATTATTTGACAGATACAGCGCCGAGCTTTCAAGGATATTTGCATACAGGTATGACTTCAATCCTATGCATGACAAGGAATTTATTGCCAAGGCGCATGCTATAGGAGAGAGGATCAAAAAGATAAAAGATGATTTTCTGGACTCTTTGGACAGCGCAAAAGAGAGATACAGGGAATATTTTAAGGGTGTTGATCTTGAGGTAAGAAGAAAGGATATACAGAATATTGTTCAGAGAGATTTCTCTTTGCCTAATGTTCAGAAAAAGCGTGTGGCAGAGGCGTTGGGTATAGTGGGAAGTCCTACAAAGCTTTCCTCATGGCAGGGACAGAAGGCTATAACTGACGAATATATCGACAAGCAGAAATACATTGCGGACATCGGTGTATCATTGCAGCTATATTTTGAACCATTGCTAAATCATTTGGACTGGTGGGAAAAATCTGTTTATTACTCTTATATCGAGCCGCTGCAGAAAAAGATAGCCGCTCTTGAAGATGATATCCGGAATATCGATACAGGTTTTTGTTACGATGACGCCCGGTGCGACAGTTTAGCAGATATCAGCAGCGACCTCGACATATTGACAGGAGCTATAGCTGAATACTGCGGCGCAGATCAGATGGTGTTCAAAGGCTCCGCATATGCAGGATTTGCTTCGCAAACTGGTATCCCCCGCAGAAGATCGGACAATAGGAATTTATTTATGCAGCTCGGCAGCCGGTTGTTCGAGAATATGTTCCATTTTTGTTATCTAAAAGAGCTGGACGCCATTTCGAGCAAACCCAAAAAGAATATCGTTTTTATCGGGCATGATTACGGAGCCCAGATCAGTTTCTTGCGCCATCTGTTCAGGCTGAACAATGAAGACCTCGCCCGTTTGCTTGAGAGCAAGCCGCCTGTTTCGATAAACCTACAAGAAAAGAGCGCTGATATCAGAAATATAGATATCGACGATGAGCTTGGCAATGAGGTTTCTTTTTATGTTTTGGGCAATGATTTCAAGTCTCTCGAGATTGCGGAGGCCAACAAGTTATGCGAGAAAGCTGATGTGATACAGTTAATGGTGGATGACCTGCACAGGGTTGCCTCTGCGCTGACCGATATAGTCGAAAGGAATCTGTTTTTCAATTTGATAAGCAAGCACAAAGATAAATTGCTGCTTGTCTATCCCGCAGCCGCGCATTTTCAAAGAGAAAGGCTTCATATCATGTTCAGCGAGGCTTTGTCCGAGGTGAATAAGGTATTTTCTTATAGCAGAACAAAGTGGTTTATCCATGAAAACTTTGAAGTCAGGTACAACTATTTTAATGAGTTCGCCTTAAAGATTACAGAGCGGAATCTCGATATCGAAAGCTGCATAAAAGAATGGCAGCTTCAGGAAATCCCTCTGGACGAGCCTTTTACCGAAAAGGTTTTGCGTGAGCAGTTTGAGCTTTTGCTGAACGGTTAGCTGTTTAATTTAGCTTAAAACCTGCTTTCTTTCATAAGCAAGTCGTTTGTCAGGATGAGCCTTTTTGCAAGTATTTTAGAGAATATTTTATAAAACTTAAACTGCACTGACCTGAACTGTAAGGATTCTTCTTCTTTATCCAAATCTTCAGCATCTATTCTCATAAGATAAGTTTCAAGCTCTGCAACTGCATCAGCACTCCTAGGTTCTCCTGTTACGACTGCTGCTTCCCCAAAACATTGGCCCCTATTTAAACACAAAAGTGTTTTTTTTGTGGAAACACCTAATTTTTTCTGAATACAAACTCTACCCTGCAATATTATGAAAAATGACCTCCCATTATCTCCCTCTTTTACGATGATATCGCCCGAACTGAACTTTAGCCAATTACTTGTTTGGATAATAATATCCAATTCCTCGCTTGAAAAAGGGGCAAAAAAGGAAAGTGCCCGCATTATTTTGAGTTTGTTTTCTCTAGCCAATGCATCAGAAATGTTATTCATTTTTTAAAGCACTCCTTTTTATAACATTTTTTTTGTTATATCCTGTAAGTCTCTAGTTATCTGGCGGTAACCTAATTGTTTTGCTTCTTTAATTCCGCAATAACTTCCCTGCCTTTTTTAACCTGCTCTTCGTAGTAACCTTTTGCCTTAATTATATCGAAGTTAAGGAACGTACCGCCCGACTCGAAATGGCGCACGAATATCTTGCCAATTGCGTAGGTGGATGCGCCTGCTAGTGCGGGCATTACCACGAATCCTGCTAATAACCCCACCATAGGGACTATTTTTAAGACACTGCAGACCGCTCTTGTCAAACCTATAGGTGCAGATGCGCCTGCTAGCGAAACTATGATTTTTTTGCTCCGTTCCTCCAAAAATGGTACTGCATAAAATATTGAAAGACTATGAATCAATTTCAGCTGCAGACCGGTAAGAGCAACAAGCTCTATAAAAGGGAGCGGAACAAGTCCAACCGCAGCAGCCCCGTAAGCGTAGTTCCTGATAACATCTTCTGTCCATGCCTCTCTTTCTCCAACAGTCATGTCTTTAAATTGTGGCTGCATATTGTTCATAATCTCCTTATGTTATTGTTTGATGTAAGTCGTTATTATGCTGTGACGACTAGTAAATTGCAATGTCCTGCTTGCGAAATTCATTTTCAGCAAACTATTACTAAACATCAAAATCATCATCACTTCTTTCATAAATAATACGCCTAGCTATTCCAGCCCCCTCATTGTTATCTTTCCTGTTCATATTTACCCAACATTTGTCTATAAAATATTTAGCCGGTTTGTCGTGTGGATTGCGAATATGGCAATTTTGGAACAAATTATAAGCTTTTTCAAATTGTTTTGATTCATACATAGATATGGCCTCATCAAATATAGGTTTAAGTTCCAGTTTGTGCTTGATGCTATCAGGCGTGTCAGCATCAAAAACCTCCCATATCGGCGTCCACTTTTCCTTTCCTTTGACCCTTACCATGCCGATTCTTCTCATTTTGTATTGTGAAGTATCCTCTAAGGCTGTATAAGTTGCACCACTGATTAAAAGAGGCACCCCATATTTTTTTGTTATCCCCTCAATACGGGAGGCTGTATTAACAGCATCGCTTATGACAGTTGCCTCCATTCTGTCATGCTCTCCGATTATTCCTATTCGTAAACTCCCTGTGTTGATACCAATCCCAATATTAATAGGAACATACTTGGCTCGTTCTCGTCCTTTATTATACTCAACAAGTTTACGCAGCATTTCTATAGCGCTTCTTAGAGAATCATCAGCATTTGTATCGAACAGAGCCATAATTGCGTCGCCCATATATTTATCAATGAACCCATGATGGCTTTTAATTACTGGTCCCATTACGGTCAAGTATGTATTGAGGAACTTAAAATTTTCTTCGGGAGTCATGATTTCTGATAGGGCCGTAAAATTGCGCATATCAGAAAACAAGATAGACATTTTCTTTTCTGTGTTGTCTCCCAGTTTCACATCAACAATATTTTTCTTGTTCATATTTCTAATAAATTCATTTGGCACAAAACGCTCATACGCTTCTAATTGTGAAAAGGCATCTGAGGAATGAATTGAAGATTTCGTGAACCGGTAAAATAATATAGACGATTGTGCAAAGACAAAAATCAATACCCCTAAAGGCACAAGGCTTACGGTTTGGATAACATTTTCATGCAATAATAAATCATTAACAGAAGTGGTTATAAGCAAGAGGAGTGAAACAAGTGACAATGTGGCTTCTTTTTTATTGTTTGGATATGTTTTAAATAAAACAGAAGTCGAATATATACTAAAGGTCAGCATTATCAATGAATAGGCTATAACCATATATCGATAAACATACCCTGTTACTGCAAAAGACATAATAATGGACGCTATGCTGAATACTAAAACGATTCGAAAAAGCTTAAAAGAAAAGCCTTGTGGGTACAGACTGGCAATGGAGATTAATCCTAATAATATAATCCCAAAAAGATAGCCATGATCTAAAGTAGTTGTCATATCCATATAAAAATTCTCATGTTTCTATTCTGAAATGGCAAAAATAAAGCTGGGCAAAATTAAATAATTCCTTAATCAAGCCTTTGTTCAAAATGTTTT
The DNA here is from genome assembly GCA_002753335.1 of Nitrospirae bacterium MYbin3. Lineage (GTDB taxonomy): Bacteria > Nitrospirota > Thermodesulfovibrionia > Thermodesulfovibrionales > Dissulfurispiraceae > MYbin3. The sequence goes on along the minus strand of PEAD01000006.1, from coordinate 103,977 downwards.
ATTGCTATCTTTCCAACCGCTTTTGTAGCAGCGTAGTTCCATCCGGAGCCAATTCCTATTGATGCTATTGGTATTGCATATTTAAGTGTATTACGTTGCAGAATCTTGACGCCTATTTTCGCTGCAATGCTTTTTAATGCTGCAAGAACTTGATTGTTATATGCAGCCTTGGCATGGCCTCCAGCCAGTTTCCCTCCAACCTTCATGCCGGATTTGACGGCAGTATCTGCTGCAGTGCCTCCGAATGCAAAAGCGAATATTACAAGTATATCTTCCGGATCATTAGTATCAATTGGCACGCCATAAAGTTTTGCCAGGTTCGCCACAAGTTCCAGTTGGAAGCGTATCATTAAAATAGCTTCAGCACCCAGAGCAGCTGCAGCTATGGATATTTTGGCAGGGAGCATCACACCACCTCCCCCACCTGTAACAATGGCAGAAATTTCATCAACTGAAATTACTGCACCAGTCACACCACCAAGCATTGTTGAGTTCTTAGCGGCAGCAGCGATTAACTTTTGGGAAAGTTTGGATTTATCTTTTGTCTGATATTTTGTTTCAAAATATTCAACATCAGCACTTTCCCAGTAATTAGCAAATGCCTTGTGTATAAGGTGCCACATCCATTGACCAGAAATGAAAGCGGTCCATCCACCAACCTGATTGTAATCTTCTTTTGCTTCGTCAAACTGCTTTTTAATATCGCTTTTCAAATTTGAACACACGTCCATTCAAGTTTTTTTAAAAACACAACAGTGCTTCGGAATTTTCTTAAACCCGGTGTTAATTCGCCATCTACTATACAGTATACAGTATGTATAATTGCACCTGTATCTATGCTAAAACGGAGCCCACAATATATAATTATTCCATATGGAACCAGCCATTTACTATTCCGACAATAAAAAGCTGAATAAGATTCTTGAGGGCATTGCGGCAGAAATAGACTCCTATGCGAAAACTCAGGAGCTTTCACTTTCTGCCTGTAATCAACTCGGATGCACTCTGGATAAGATAATAGCAAAAGTCAAAGAATACGCCGACAAACAGCTAGCACATATAAACAGGCTAAACGAAATCGGAATCGCCCTTTCGGCAGAACAGAATCTTAATAAGTTGCTAGAAAAGATAGTTGATGAAGCGCGTAACTTTTCAACAGCTGACGCAGGAACGCTTTACATACTTAACGAAGACCAGCAATGCCTCGAATTTGCTATAGTACAGAACGCTACGATGAAAACAAGGATGGGAGGGACTTCAGGTCCGATAACATGGCTTCCCGTTCTTATGAAAAAAAACGGGCAGCCTAACTTCTCCAATGTTTCATCTTACGTAGCGATAACAGGAGAGACTGTCAACATACCTGATGTTTATGAGGCTGAAGGGTTTGATTTCACAGGCACAAAGGAATTCGACTCAAAAGCTTGCTATCGCTCAAAATCTATGTTAGTAGTTCCTCTGAGGAATAAAGAAAAGAAAATTATCGGAGTGCTTCAGCTAATAAATGCGATAGACGCCGAAACCAAAGAAGTTGTGGCGTTCACGCAAGATAATATTGGATTTATTTTATCACTTGCCTCACAGGCCGCCGTAGCAATAACGAATGTGATGCTTTACCAAATTCTTAATGAAAAGGCCGTTAACCTCGAAAATGCAGTAATAGAGAGAACTGCCGAATTGCTTAAAGAGCGGGATAAGGCGGAAGCAGCTAATATTGCGAAGTCCAGTTTCCTTGCCACAATGAGCCATGAAATACGCACCCCAATGAACGGGGTTATAGGGATGATAGAGCTATTACTTGACACAAAACTAGATGAAGACCAGAGGCGCTATGCCGAAACTGTTCGCAACAGCGGAGAACTCCTTCTGACATTATTGAACGATATTCTGGACTTATCAAAGATTGAGGCCGGAAAGCTTGATTTGGAGACTCTCAACTTTGATTTAGCTTTTTTCTTTGATGATTTTGCAGCTATGATGGCACCGAGGGCCTATGAAAAAGGAATCGAGTTCACCTGCTTGGTATCACCTGATATTCCGTTGCTTCTTCGCGGTGACCCTGTACGTTTACGCCAGATACTAATCAACTTGACCGGCAATGCTTTAAAGTTTACATCACAGGGAGAGATTGCTGTACGCGCTAGGCTTGAGTCCGAAACAGATAATGCCGCCATAATAAGATTTTCGATAAAGGACTCCGGTATAGGTATTCCAGCAGACAAACAAGAGAGTCTGTTTCAAAAGTTCACTCAGGCCGACTCCTCAACTACACGCCAGTATGGCGGGACCGGTCTGGGATTGGCCATTTCTAAGCAGTTAGTAGAAATGATGGGGGGGGAGATTGGCATAGTGAGCGCTGAAGGCAAGGGAGCTGAGTTCTGGTTTACGGCTTGTTTGGCTAAGCAAGCGGAACAGGAACATGTACTACTACAGCTTAACGAAGTGCGTGGATCACATGTCCTTGTTGTGGACGACAATGCTACCAATTGCGAGGTTATGACTTTTCAATTATCGGCTTGGGGAATACTCACTGAGAGCGCCATAGACGGAGCCCATGCGCTACAGTCTCTTTATAGTGCCATAGATGCCGGAGATCCTTTCCAAGTGGCTATTATAGATATACATATGCCGGGGATGGACGGCTTGACCTTGGCTAAGAGGATAAAAACTGATGAAAAGCTAAAGGAGACCCGATTGGTACTTTGCTGTTCTATTGTAAACCGAGTCGATGCTAAGCTGATGAAGGAAATAGGATTCGCGGCTTGCTTAGTCAAGCCGCTCCGTAATAAAGAGATGGCTGAATGTCTTTCTGCCGTCCTAACAGGCAAGGACCCAATAGATACGGAGAACAAACAGACAAAGAGTACAAGCCACCCCATTCGTGAAATTCAGCGGGATATGGCTATGGTTCGCATACTACTGGCAGAGGATAATATAACCAACCAGCAGGTGGCAGTAGGTCTATTGAAGAAGTTCGATTTGAATAATGTTGACATTGCCTCCAACGGTGCGGAAGCAGTCACCGCACTTGAAAACGTCGCTTACGATTTAGTGCTCATGGACTGCCAGATGCCGGAGATGGATGGATACCAAGCCTCACTCCAAATCCGCAACCCTGACTCCAAAGTTCTTAATCACGGTGTGCCCATAATTGCCATGACTGCTAACGCCATGAAGGGGGATAAGGAGAAGTGCATTGAAGCAGGCATGAATGACTGTATATTCAAACCTGTTTATCCAAATGCGCTGGCTGAAGTCCTTGAAAAATGGCTGCCGAAGGATGTTTCAAAAACGATAGTACAAGCGGTTGACATGAGCAATAATGCTTATGTTATACCTCAAGAGGAACAGGAGTCATCCGAATCGCCGGTATTTAATATTGATGCAATGAAAAAATTACACATAGAGGATGATAATCATAAGCTTAATCTGGTAAAAATATTTCTTGAAGACACACCTGACAATATAGAAGCTTTGAAGAATGCTTTGGAAGATAGCGACGCTCAGGGAGTTACGCTTCAGGCCCACTCCATAAAAAGTGCCTCGGCCTATATCGGCGGTGAAGCCTTGCGGAAAGCAGCATACGAACTGGAAAAGATAGGAAAGTCTGGCGACCTAAAAAAAGCATTGTTACTCCTTCCAGAACTGGACATGGAGTTTGCCAGGTTGAAGACAGCTCTGGAAAATCATTTCTTTACCGGTGGAAAAAGGGAGAACAGCAATGGAGAACTGTAAGAAAAAATCGGGCACGGTACTCGTTGTGGATGATCAAAAGATGATCCGCGAAATCTGTTCAGTTGATCTTAAAAAAGAAGGGTACGTCGTGCTGCTTGCGGCTAACGGTATAGAATGTCTTGATATCGCACGTGCAAATAAAGGCGTTATAGACTTAATTATTCTTGATATAATGATGCCAAAGCTGGACGGTTACGCGACTCTGGAGCAACTCAGAGCAGATCCGGAATTGCAGAAAATTCCGGTCGTGATGCTGACCGGAAAAGCTGAGGGCGAAGATGCTGTGCGAGCGCTTGAACTCGGGGCTGATGATTACATTCGGAAGCCTTTCGATATGGCCGAGTTTCTTGCCCGGGTCAAAATATTCGTTCGTAGACGCCATCTTGAGCGACTGCTTTTGCAGAATATTCATAACACTGCAGTGCTACAACGGCGCCTTCTGACCAGTGAAGATAAAGTTAGGAAAATATTTGATCCTCTCGGTTGGAATGTTGCGATTTTTAATCGCCCAGCATATGAGGTTTCTGGTGACTTTTTCTATCCCAAACCAGTTGGCGACAAAAGCGGCGGGTTCCTGTTAGCCGATGCAACAGGACACGGAACTTCGGCCGCTATGCTTTCGATGCGCGTATTAAGCAAAATCGAAGATCTTCTTTCGCCGGTAAATAATGCGGGTGAGTTTTTGGGAGCAATCAATACCGATATCTTACCGATTATGAAAGAGACTGATTCACTTGCACTTGCAGCAATCTATGCCATTTTTAATGAAAAAAGTGTAATACTCAGCAATGCAGGACTGCCGTGGCCTATTATGGTTGATAATTCGGGAACGGCGTCCAGAATACCGCTTGGTGGAGGTTTCCCATTAGGAATATCTGATGCGCTTTATTCCGATACAGAGATCAGCATGCCATTTGGCAGTCGTCTGATTTTGTATACTGACGGAATAATTGAGGCGATGAATGAAGAGGCTTCTATAGTTTATACTACTGAGCGATTGCTTAAGGCAGTTCAAAAGCATTATGCGGCTTCTCTTTTAGCACTGCCGCAATTGTTGGCTGAAGAGGTTAAAACATTCACAGGCCGTGATGATTTCGATGATGACGTTACTATCATCGCATTTGAACGCGCAGGTTGCGCTCAGAAGATGGAGGGGAAATGCAAGTTTGACGGCAGTAACGAGAACGTTGCTCGGTTTCTTGATGATTTCAAAACTGAAGTGGTTGATTTCTTTACCAGTGACGAAAAACTTAGTTATCGGATTAATTACTGCTTGTTGGAAGTCGTGAATAATGCTGTGGAACATGGCAATCTCAACGATCAGCAGAAGTTTGTCACTGTGGAGTGGCAAATTCATGATCGCACTTTGGAAATTATTGTAACTGATGAAGGGAAAGGGTTTGCTCCAAAAATTCCAGAAGCCCCCCCTCCATTATCGCAACCTCGTGGGAGAGGGTTGTATTCAATACAAAAATACACAAGCAACCTTCAGATTGAAGGCAATAAACTTACTATTTGTTTCGAACGATAGGAGGAAGAGGCTATGGCAGGGAACAAAAAAATCGATATTTTATTTCTGGGTAAAGAAACAAATGAAATCGAAAGCGATGCCCGCAGGGAAATGGAAGCTATCGTAGGGGTCATGGATGAAATGGATCATGCGCTATCTGTAACGACTGCTCCGTTGTTAATCGTTCTTAATCTCTCGGCTTTCCGTGTGTTGCCATCAAAATTTATCGGCATGCTAGGTCGTGCCGCGTCGAGCGCTTTTATCGAAAAAGTCTGTCTTTGCAATGTGCAGGCAACTATTGTAGATACATTTAAGATGCTCGGCATCTTGAGCGAGGACGAAAAAGCGACTACCGGCCCCATGGCCAAGATTAAAATCTATCGGGACAGAACTGAAGCTCTGCAAAAACTCGGCATTGATTATGATCTGCAATTGTAGCTTTATGCCGAAAATATGAAGATATACTAATTCCAGCAAAAAGTACACAAGTAACCTTCAGATTGAGGGTATTCGAACGATAGGAGGAAAAAGCTATGGCAGTGAAGCCAAAAATCGATGTTTTGTTTCTGGGCAAAAAAGCAAATGAATTCGGAAGCGATGCCGGCAAGGAAATGGAAGCTATATTAGAGGTCATGAATGAAATGAATAATGCGGTTAAGGCCGCGGTTGCTCCTTTAATAATTGTTCTTGACCTTTCAATTTTCCGTACGGGATTGATTGTGCTGCCGTCAAAGTTTATCGGCGCGCTAGGTGCCGCTGCGTCAAACGCTTTGATTGAAAAGGTTTGTCTTTGCAATGTGCATGTAAATATTCTAGATACCTTAAAAATGCTCGGTATCTTGAGCGAAGATGAAAAGCCGACTACCGGCCCTATGGGAAAGATTAAAATATATCGTGACAAAGCCGAGACGTTGGAAAAACTCGGTATTGATTATGACCTTCAATTGTAGGTTTATGCTAGGCATATAAAGAGAACGAAATTCATTCAGGTTCAGCGTCAACCATAAACGCGCAGCAGATTGACGCTGAACCTTTTGTTGAGTTTGCACTAAAAATTTGCTTTTGTCATATGTCCATCAACCAAGATCAAATAGTTTATTGCATGGTGCGACACTCATATACAACATGCAGAAAATGATATTGCCCTCGACAACCTTTTGCAAATCTTCGTCATCCACATAATTGGGCCTCTTGGGGACGTGAATATGAATTATATCATCCGTATCTTCGACGACCTTCACAGTTTTACCAACTGGTACATTAATGCCATGCTCTTTTAATGTTGCGTGTGGGGCAGACATTAACTTTGCCTTAAACGATTCATCTAACCATGCCTTGCATACCACCTCTGTCATCTTTTTGCCATGCTCTTTGGATTCTTCCATTTCATACCTCCACTTCAACGTTTGCAATTCCGCTGACGATGTCAGCGTTATAGTATTATAAAGCCAAAACGAGCAGTGCTTCGGATACGAGCCAAGTTAGTTAAGGCTCTATCTGCAAGCTCAAGGCAATATGAGGTTGAATGCCATGCTTTTAACAAGTATATCCGACAAATGAACGGTTGACGCCACTTGAATAAAAACTATGTTTACATTGATTTATCAGCGCCTAATAAACCGTGTTATGTGTTAAAATTATAACACTAATGAATCTATTAGTAACTATTTTTGTAGTTATGTTTTTAGTGAAATTACAGCACAATCTTTATATGCTATGTGCTGGAAGTTTCAAACAGGGGAGGAAGGAGACCTCATCTGTAGCAACCTCGGGAGAGAGGATGGTATTTAGTCAAACATAAAACAGAAGAACCTTCATATTGAAGGCAATAAGATCAAGATTATTTTCAAACAAGAGGAGAGAAAACTATGTCAGGCAAACAAAAAATTAATGTCTTAATTCTTGGAACAGATAAAGACTTCGTAGGCAATGTAGTCGGGGGAATGGAGGCCCTTGTAGATGTTATGAATAAAATGAATCATGCGGCCTCAACCGCAACTGCTCCTTTAATAATTGTTCTTGATCTGTCGGCTTTCCGTTTGTTGCCGTCAAAGTTCATCGGCGCGCTAGGTGCCGCTGCCTCAAAAGCTTTGATTGAAAAGGTTTGTCTTTGCAATGTGCATGTAAATATTCTAGACACCTTAAAAATGCTCGGTATCTTGAGCGAAGATGAAAAGCCGACTACCGGCCCTATGGGAAAGATTAAAATCTATCTTGACAGAGCCGAGACGCTGGAAAAACTCGGTATTGATTATGACCTTCAATTTTAGCTTTGAGCTGAGCTGGGTGGTCGTCTTGTAAACCGGATGGCTGCTCCCTTTTTGCCGCGCCTGCCCGAAGTAGTGATCGCAAACCAAACAGAGATCTTTAAATTTTATGTTGACAACTCTTCTTTTCATCTTTGAAAAGATCTCTGCTGCTTTGTCCATTTTGAGTTGTAGTATCAATAATAGTACCAAGTCAATCCATTTGATTTTCAAAAGGTTTTGCGTGAGCAGTTTGAGCTTTTGCTGAACGAAAGGTAGCTGTTTTATTCGGTTTCGCTGTAATCTATCAGCAATTGTACCGCGATTTCGTCAGCGCTTGCACGGGTTACACGAGCCGGAAGTTTAGGGGCTTCATTGCCTTCTATAAGATCTGCTAATTGCAGGGTCAATTCAGTTCCGGCCTCCAGCGTCTCCTCGAAGGGATTGCCTATCAAAGCGCCCCCGTAGCTGTAATTTATTGTTGAGGCAACCTTGGTCCCATTGCCGAGCAGATGTATTTTTAAGGGAATAAAGACAACATCTCTGGCATATTTACGTCTTTCTCTAAACAAAAAATCCTCTTGACTGATTGGTTCTATTGCTGCGGTAGGTATTTTGAAAACATCTCATCGGATTCGATATTCGAAACAACCCCGGTGACTATGTCCATTATGTCATCATCAGACAAAGCCAGAGCGGCCAATGCTTTTTCGTCGAGTGCAGGAACATACAAGTCTGAGCTGCCGGTAACGCCGATGCCTTTGACAATTATGTCGGCTAAATGAACCACCGCCGCTTCTTTAGGATGGGCAGAGCAAAGACTAGGGCTGTGATGATATCCGATTATATCCTTGATTATTTTAGGAAGGTTCCATTGCTCCGCAAGCCATATGCCCACTTCATCGTGGGACATGCCGATAACCATTTTTTCTGCATCCAGAGCGGTGATTCTCTTGGACTTTGCAGCCTCTTCAACGGCTATAGCCTCTTCGGGCAGCTGCCTTTTTATCAGCACCTTTCCAAGGTCATGGATTAATGCGCCTGTCATAACCTCTTCGGCTGTTTTCATATTCAGCTTTTTTGCGATATAGCCCGCTACGGTTGAGCAGCAGTATGAATGGTCCCATAATGCCACGATCGACTTGTCGGTTGAGTTGAACAGGGTGGCGCTCATCACAAAACCGTTTAAAAGGTTTGAGCCGAGCAGCATCGCTGCCCTTTTGACAGACGCCACACGGCCGAAGACCCCGTAAAATGGCGAGTTTACAAGCTTCAAAAGCTTTGAGGCCAGCACCTGATCTTTTTCGAGAAGTTTAGATATGTCATCTTCAGAATAGTTGTCTTTTTTCAGGACATTAACTATCTTCTGATGCAGCACAGGAATTGTGGGCAGGTCTTTGCTCCTCAAGAGCCTGTCAAATAGTTCGCTCAACTTAGAAGCTCCTTGATTCTGTCTTTGATTTTGAGTGTAAGGGGATTATTGCCTGCGGCAAAGAATCTCTCATCAATTTTCTTGTCCATGCCTTCAAATGAAGTTCCTTCTCTGCTAATCGGAAGGCCTTCAACAAAGACTTTTTTTATACCTCTTTCATCTAAAATAGCGCAATGCTTTTCTGTCAGCGTGGTGCCTTTCGGCAAAATAACAGCTCCGCTGCTGTCCTTGACCGCATCCGCAAGGACCATTGAAGGCTTTAGTTCATTAATAAATATTCTTTGCATTTGTTTGCAGATGACATTGATTTAGTTCAATGCTGTGGTATAATTATAGCATTAATGTCGGTTTTTGCAACACGCATGTCTTAAAAATCCAAGCTACAGAAGGTGATACGCTATGAAGGATGACTTATATGTAGATGTCGTAGCTCAGACCATCATATCCAAACTGGCGGATGAGCTGGTCAGCAATATTGAGGCGCCGCTTAACGAGCTCATCAAGGGGCTGCTCCTTAATGACCTGAGCAACCTTATCTCCACCAAAAACAAAAAAGAGACAGAGTTGCTTACGAAAAAGATATCGGATGCGGAAGAGGCATCCAAATCACTTATAAACAGCACCAGCAGCGACCTCAAGAGGCATATAGAAGAATGGCTCGAAAAGCAGATTACCACAGAGACCGAACTCAAGACCTTTATACAGGGCGAGATAAACAGCTTAAGGCAGACCCTTCAGACGGGTGACAAAAGCGACTCCCTCAAAGGCATTATCGAGAGCCAATTAACAGGCTTTACAAGCAAGACAAAGTCCTTGGTTGAAAATATAAGGGAAGCGGTTATCTCAACGATGGACAACTCCAGCAATGAAATTAGGGATCTGCTTTCTGCCAAAATCAAGCTAGAAACAGATGCGCTTACAAAGGCGATAGCAGAAACAAAAGACTCATCCAAACTGCTTATAAGCACCTCCAGCGTGGATATTAAAAAGCATATCGATGAAAAAATCGAAAGGCAGATCAGGACAGAGGCGGAGCTTAAGACCTTTATCAGAGACGAGCTGAATATTTTAAAGCAGACCCTCCAGTCCGAAGAAAGACATGACAGTTTTAAGGGCGGCACAGATACACAGCTAGCAAGTTTTACAAGCAAGACCAAAACCTTGATAGACAAGGCTTTGCTGCAGATCGAAAGCTCCAGCAACGAACTAAAGAGATACATAGAGGACAGTTTCGAGAAGCAAAAGAGGATTAATTTCGAGCATAATGAGCAGATTAAAGAGGAACTGAGCGCGATGAGACAGCTTGCGATTGATGTACTTTACAGCCAGGTGCGGCAGCTTGAGTCCGAGGCAGAAACGCAATCCGGCAAAAAAATAGAACTCGAAAGAAAGATAAAGGACCTTCAGGAGCTTTTAACAAGGGTTTCGGCCGCCGGAGAAACAGAATAAATGATAGACTGCAACGATATAGCGATCAGCGAATATTTAGGCAACGTAAATAAAGATCTGTCCGAGCTCGAGAGCCTTGGAATAGAGCAGTTCAAAAAAAGAATAGACGGACTCAAAGAAATCATTGAGGAGTTCCCGAAGCATGTTATAAGAAGCGGCTTGGTAGGCATAACCAGTTCTGGCAAGTCTTCCCTGCTGAATGTCATTCTCGGCCTGGAAGAAAAGATGCTGAAAGAGCAGTCCAAGGCCACCACAAACATGATAGTCTTCTGCTCAAAAACTGCTGAACCCCAGATAGAAGTTCATTTTGAAGATGATAAGATCGTAAAAAAGCGCGGCAAGGATGTTAAGCCCGAATTTTTGTGGAAATACACATCTGAGGACGAAAACCCCCAGAACAAATACAATGTCAAATATATAAGGCTCGGCCTGCCCACATTCCTTCTTGGCGACGGCCTCGAAATAGCTGATACACCCGGGCTCGATGCTTACGGCAACAAGGAGCACGAAGACCTTACGCTGCGTGAGTTCCTGCCGCAGGCTGATCTGATAATATACCTCTCTTCGATAGGAAGCCCGATGAAGGGCACCGACAGAAGGACCCTTAACCAGATAATGGATGCTGACCAGCGGGTTGTTTTTGTGCAGACTTGCAAGGGCTCGGTGGTTGAACAGAGCACAGGCGACGGCACAACGGTATCGGTAACCGAGCAGCTTGACTCGTATAAGGAGACCTTTGCAAAAGCGATAGAGCATTACCAGAAATTAAAAGACGCCCCGATTGTTCAGGTTGAGACTACAATCGCGAAAGACTATTTAAAGAATAAGGACCGCACCGCATGGCAGGAATCAGGTCTTGAAGAGTTTGAACATGCGATAAACCATGTAACCGGCCAGCTGCGCGCAAATACAACACTTAAGAAGCTGCGGACCGCGGTAACAGCCACAAAGGCGCTGAGCGACCTGATAAAAAGCGCTGACAAAGACAAGCGTGATAAAGAAAGGGATCTGGAAGAGAAAAAAGAGTATCTTAAAAAATCCAAGGCCGACCTTGAGAAAATAATAAAAGATAAAGACGATGCGATTTCAAAGGCGCTTGAGACGATAGACCCTTCTTCCCTGATCGATAAATACAGCGCTGAACTAAAAGAGGTTTACACCGAAAGATATGATTTTAATCCGATGCATGACAAGGAGTTTATCGCCAAGGCGCATGCCCTCGGAGAGAGGACCAAAGCCTTAAAGAATGATTTTCTGGAGTGTCTGGACAATGCAAGGGACAGGTACCGGAGCTTGTTTAACGAGCTGGGCCTCGAAATAAAGAGAGCGGACATGCAGAATGTCATCCAGAAAGAGTTCTCCTTGCCCAACGCTCAGAAAAAGCGTGTGGCAGAGGCCTTAAGCAGGGATTCAAAGCAGAAAGAAAAGCCTAAGATAAAAGATGAGTACAAGGAAATTGATGATGAATATATTGATAAGGGCCAGTATATTCAGGACATGGCGAACTCTTTAAAGCTCTATTTTGAGCCGTTAAAGAGCCATATAAGCTGGTGGGAAAAAGCTGTTGATGCCACTTACATACAGCCTTTGGAGAAAAAAATAGACGGGCTTGAGGATGACCTTAAGAAGATAGAGAAGGGGATTTTATTTGATGAGTCCCAGCTCAAGAAGTTGGCGGTCATCAGCGGAAGCCTTGACAACCATGTAAAGGCAATATCCGATATATACTGCGCAGACCTGCTGGAGTACAAAGGCCCGATATATGAGGCCTATACAAAAAAACTTGCTCCTGCATGGGTGAAAGCGGATAATACAACTCTGCTTCTACAGCTCAACAACCATTTAGTCCAGAGCCTGTTTAACCTGTCGTACAACAAATGCATCAATGCCATTTCGGCCAAGCCCGATAAAAATATCATTCTTGCCGGAAATTCTTATGGCAATCAGATCAGGTTCGTAAGGCATTTAATGAGGCTGGATACCGAAACCACATCCGGTTTTATGGACAGGAAGCCGCCCTTTTCGATAAATGTGCAGAACAGAAATACAGGCATTCATAATATCGAGGTCAGCGCCGAATATTCCCCCGGAATCTCGTTTTACATACTGGGCAATGATATAAAATCGCTTGAGCGCGCTGAGACAAATAACCTATTCGAAAAAACGGATGTCATACAGTATATGATTGATGATATGCACAGAGTTGCATCGGCATTGAGCGACATGGTAGAGAGAAATTTGTTTTTTAAATTAATGAACAGGCATAAAGACAAACTGCTGCTCACCTATCCCGCTGCCGCGCATTTTCAGAAAGACAGGCTGCATATAATGTTCAACGAGGCTCTGGTCGAAATAAACAAAGTGTTCTCTCATTCGGGCAAGGCGCATTGGTTCATCTACGAGAACTTCGAAATAAGGTACAACTATTTTAATGAGTTTGCAGAAAAGATGATGAGCGAAAATATTAATACAGATAAATGCATAAGGGAGTGGAAGAGCCAGAAAATCCCCCTCGGTGAACCCTTCACCGAAAAGGTTTTGCGGGAGCAGTTTGAGCTTCTGCTGATAGAAAAGTAAGTCTCGTACAGGTAATCTAGACGGCCACAAGATTTTTGCCGGCCTCGTAAGCATCGTTCAAGGCGGTTGGATGGTTCAGGATCTGGCCGAACGCATCTATGCCGAGATAGGACAAGGTTTTATGTTCTGGTATGCTGACCGTTCTGAAAAACGCCCGCGCCGAAGCTTCAGCGCATTTTATACCCTCCTCTTTTTTCATTCCACCGACCAGCATTAGCAGGCCTTTTCTGCCGTATTGACCTTCTGGTAACGGTTTTTTCAGGAGGTATTTTTCACACCAAAAGGCCTGGCATCGGTCTATCATAATTTTTGTCTGAGCGCTCAGTGCAAAGAAGAAGATAGGCGAGGCGAGCACAATACGGTCCGCTTCGCGTATCGCACTGTATATCGCGGTCATCTCATCATCGAGCACGCAAAGGCCGGTTTCATCGCACCCGCCGCAGTTTAGGCATGGACTTATCTGCATGGAGGGCAAACGGAAAGTCAGAGTTTCTCCGCCCGCCTCCTCAATGCCTTTTAGCGCATTTTTTAAAAGCAGGTGCGAGTTGCCTTCTGCGCGGGGACTGCCGTGGAATGCGACGACTTTCATTGAATGATTAGCTTACCTTTTCGAATGCGTCCCTGGGCGCATTGCAGATGGGGCATTTCCAGTCATCCGGCAGTTGCTCGAAAGGCGTTCCTTCAGAAGCCTCATCATATTCATATCCGCATACGGTGCATCTCCACATAGTTTTTATCCTCCTGAGTCTATTTGTTAAAACTTGTTGTGATATTCTTTCACCTTTTCGGCAAAGGCCTTTCCGTACTCGTAGCATTTCATCTCGTCATCAAGGGAAGGCTTGAAAAGTATCTGAAGTCCGGGCTCGACAGCTTCAAGCCCCATACGTTTGAACTCCTCGTATGCTTCCTTGACCGCCCCCCCGCCCCAGCCGTAGCTGCCGAACGCTCCTACCATTCTATTCTTAGGCCTAAGCCCTCTTAGGTGCGTGAGGAAGTGGGCAACGCTTGGGTACATGATGTTATTGAGTGTAGGGGTTCCTATGAGGCAGGCGCGCGCTTTCCAGAATTCTTTTATCGCTACGCTCATAGCTGACGCCCTTAGTTTGATCACCTTGCAGTCAACACCTGCATCTCTGATACCCTGCACTATGGGCAGAGTCATCTGCTCGGTGCTGTGCCACATGGTGTCGTAAATAATGGCTACGCTTAAAGCTGCGGCTCCGTTGGCCATGTCAAGGTATCTTTGGATAGTCTTTCCGGGATGAGCTCTCCAGATGATTCCATGGTCCGGTGCGATCACATCTATCTCTAAGCCAAGCTTCTGAACCTCTGCAATTTTAGACTTTATGAGCGCTCCGAAGGGCATAAGTATGTTCGCATAATAGTCGGTAACCGCATCATCAAGCTCCGACATAGATTCACAGGTTACGAACTCATCATCAAATCTGACGGATGATGCGAGGTGCTGTCCAAAGGCGTCCTGACTGACAAGGATTTTATCCTCTTTTATATATGTCATCATCGAATCAGGCCAATGCAGCATCGGTGTTTCTAGAAACATAAGGGTTCTTTTCCCAATGGTGAGAGTGTTGCCTGTTTTGACAATGTTTATGTTCCATTTGGACAGGTCGTGAAAACGCTCAAGGCCTTTTCTCCCCTTCTCGGTTATGTATATCTTTGCATTGGGAGTAAGCTCCATGATAGCGCCGATGCCCGAAGCATGGTCATTTTCGATATGGTTTATCACGATGTTTTTTATCTTTGAAGGGTCAACTACGCTTTTGATATTTTTTATCGAAACATCCATGAAATTTGACTTTACCGCATCAAGAAGTGTTACCTCATCATCCATTATCAGGTAGTTGTTGTAAGTTGTTCCTCGTGTTGTTTCGTAACCGTGAAAGTCTCTTACCGCCCAGTCAACGGCTCCAACCCAATACACGCCGTTTTTTATTTCTACAGCCTTCATGAAGCCTCCTATGGAATAAAGTTAAACAACATTCTATAAAAATCCGGCTGTTGAAGTCCATTAAGGGTTTTAAGGGAACTCAACAGCCGGGTTATGTTTTTGCTATTTTTCGAGCAGCGTCCTGAAGGTGTTGTGATGGTTCTCCTCGTCCGCGAGTATCTGTTCAAAAAGTTTTTTTGTGGTATAGTCGCTCTCTTTTTCGGCGAGCTTTATTATTTCTCTGTACAATTTTATGGCGTCTTCTTCGGCTTTTTTGTCGAGCTTGAGCATCTCGGTCAGGTTTTTACCGATGCTTATGGGCCCTGGCTGAGTCGTAGGCGTTCCGCCTAAATAGTCCAGTCTTTCGGCGATAAGTTCAGCATGAAGCATCTCTGCAATAGCGGTCTGTCTTAGAATAGGCATTACGGCTTGTGCACTTATTCCTCTCGCCATAATGTGCTGCCACATGTACTGAATGCTGACCTGCATTTCTCTTGCTATCGCATCGTTGAGCTTTTTAAGTAGTACCTTGCTTGCCATTTAAAGCCTCCTAATTAGTATTGTCGGAATCAGGCTATTTGCCGAATTCTTTTGACAGGTAGTCTATTATTGCAGCTGCCTCGCTATTTGTTAAATCGCACCCATTGCCGCGCATTCTTGTGACGAGTTCAGTCCATCCATCTTTTGTGTTGCGCTGTGAACGCGGTTCATCAAGGGAGTGGCATTGGCTGCATTTCTGTTCGAAGAGTTTTTTCTGCGCATTGTCCTTATTGTCGGCAGCATAAGAAAAGTTGGCGGTGATTGTAAAGGCGAATAAAAGGAGGGCAGTCAAGACCACGATTTTAGCAAACTGTTTTTTCATAGCATCACCTCAATGTATTATATTTTCTTTGCTGAATAGCTTGAAGCCGCAGATGCAGCATTTGGTTTCATCTTCATCGGTCCAAAGCTCAACCTCGTAAGCGCAAAAGGGGCATGTGATCTGCATCGGAAAAGATTCGCATATTGAATGAAGGGCAAATTTGACCTTGGCATCTTTGTTGGCTTTTTGTCTTCCGGCGTCCTTCATTCCATCTCCTTTTCTATACCCATATCCTATTCGATTATTTATTCTATGTCAACGGCCGGAACATATAACCAAATTATAAATTACAGAACCTTTCTGAGTTATGATTGAAATCATAAACGATCTTTTTCCCTGAAGTTATAATTCCAATATAACATGCGGCGATATCTTTATAAGATGAAAGGCGGCGGCAGCTGCCCGCCCGGAGTGGATTGTTCAGAAATGCTGTGGTCCTTTGCCGGCTCGGTGATAGGTATAGCATTGTGCGGATATCTTTCTGCCCAGTATTTTGAACCTTTGGATATGACGTTGATTATAGGTTCGTTTGGAGCTTCTGCTGTGCTTGTTTACGGCGCAATCAAGAGTCCCCTTGCCCAGCCGAGGAATTTAGTGGGAGGGCATATGCTTTCTGCTCTGGTCGGAGTATTGTGCTGGCAGGTTTTCGGGGAGACCTTGTGGCTGGCTGCTGCAATGGCCGTGTCTTTGGCCGTTGTCTTAATGCTTGCAACAAAAACGCTTCATCCTCCGGGCGGGGCGACCGCTTTAATAGCGGTTTTGGGCGGAGCAAAAATTCATAGCCTCGGTTTCTTTTATGTTCTGGTTCCTGCTGGTGCTGGGGCCTTGATACTCCTTATAGTTGCATTGTTTGTTAACAATATCTGCCCCAATCGCCGCTACCCCGAATACTGGTTTTAAGATTTAAGGCTAATATTTTACGTGCATTCCTTCGATGTCCTCTTTTTTAGCATCATTCCAGCGCTTAAGCGTCCAGTTCCCTATCCACTTTTTGAACAAATTTAGGTTGGCCTGCCTCTCATTCTCATCCGATCCAAGATACTCATACATGTTGCCGGGTTTTCCATTGACGGTGTTTTTGCCGTCGTCCAGTCTCCGCATAACTGCGCCCGTATCCGGCCATCCAATGTATTGTATAAGATGAGGGTATGTATCCATTCTCATGCCTTTGGATAGGGCCTTGTATTTTTCTTTGTCTTTTTTAAATTCCGCATGCTCAGGCGTATCTGAGCCGTGGCATGCCGTACATTTGCTGTCGAAAATCTTTTTAATGTGTGACGAATAGGTTATGTCCTCTGCAGCTGCCAAGGAGTGCATTATTAGTATTGATGATATGATGATAACAACGACGATGTTTTTTTTCATGGTTGCCCCCTGCTGTTTTTATATATTATTGCTTACCGTGAGTTAACAAATATGTGACTTTGTCACATTTGGAAAAATGTTTACTGTTTTTGATAGAGTAAACGAATTAATGGAAAAAATGGTAGATAAAGAAAAATTCTGTGTTGTATTCCCTTCGTTTAATTCACTTCCCAAAGCGGTGTTGGATGATATTCTATCAGGAATGGAATTGCATTCTTATCCTGCCGATGCCGCTATATATTCTTCAGGGGATAGATGCTCCGGCATCGCTTTCCTGCTATCGGGCGGCATAAGGGTTTTTAAGACAGGAGAAACCGGCAGGGAGATAACTTTATATGAGATCGGTGCCGGAGAAACATGCATACTGAATGCTTCGTGCATAATTTCAGGCATGCCGTACCCGGCAAACGCATATTCGGTATCGGCGGGCGAGATGCTTCTTATGCCCGCGCAAATGTTCAGCAAACTGATTTCGGAATTTGAGCAGATGCGTGATTTTGTTTTCGGACTGTTGAGCCGTAGGCTTACAGCCATGATGGAGCTTGTTGAAGAGGTGTCGTTTCGCAGTATGGATGAACGGTTAGCAGCTTATCTTGTAGAAAAATCTGAAAGCGGCAATGTTTTTGCCACCCACCAAAAGATAGCAAATGATCTAGGCACATCGAGAGAGGTAGTTACAAGACTGCTCAGAGATCTAGAGAGGAGCAGCAAAATAAGCTGCTCACGCGGTAATATCCGGCTGCTCGCTTTTTAGTATTCTTCTTGGTGATAAAGTCACATACCTTCGGCTGCTGATTGGGTTATGCTCAAACAAACAACATTTTCTTTAGGAGGTGATTTTATCATGAAGCAAAATATCGGGAAAATAGAAAGAATCGCAAGGATAGCTGTGGGAATGGCTCTTATAAGCCTTGCTTTTGTCGGTCCTCAGACCCCATGGGCGTTTTTAGGAGCAGTTCCTTTTCTAACAGGAGTTTTGGGTTGGTGTCCGCCGTATTCCATGCTTGGGATATCGACCTGCAGGAGTTGCAAATAGCAAAAATCCCCCACCCAAAAAAAGAAATGCCCTTGCTTTTCCGGCAAGGGCATTTCTTTTTAGATTGAAATAGGCTTATACATTTTGATACCATCATTAAACTTTATGAGAAAATTAACTTTAGTAGAAGGCTTTTCGCTTATATGTTTCGTGGCGATGGTGCTTTTTTGTTTTATTCTTGGCTCGGTCATGACCAAGACTATGGAAAGGGACCAGCTTGACAGGGCCAAGAAGCTTACCGCCACTATCGTTGCTGCGTTGATTAAAGATGAATTTAAGCCCGAAGAGATAGCTGAACCCATGGTCGGGGATGCATATGAAAAAATATCCAAAAGGATTCGGCATCTTTATTTTGGACCGGATGTAATAAGGCTGAAAATCTGGAACAGAGAAAGTGTTGTTGTTTGGTCGGATAACCCCAAGATTGTGGGTAAGGCTTTTCCTGACAACAGAGATTTGATGGAGGCTTTGAAGGGAGATGTGTTTTCTGAAATTAAAGAGCCTAAAAAGACAGAAAACGCGCTTGAGAGGAACTTTGGAAAATTGCTTGAACTGTATGTGCCGATTAGGTTCGATGGTGAAAAGAGTGTAATGATTGTTGTCGAAGCCTATCAGAATCTCGATCCGTTTTACGAGTATATAAACAATCAGAAAAGAAATATCTGGCTTATGGTGACGGTTGGTTTTTCGTTCCTATATTTGCTGCTTTTCGGTATTGTCTGGAGGGCCTCGCGCTTGATAGATGTCCAGACGAGGGAAATAGTTATATCAGAGGAGAAATACAGAGGCCTTGTTGAATCGGCGCAGGACTGCATAGTTTCGACCGATAAGGATGGCTTGGTGGTCCTATTCAACAAGGCTGCCGAGGCGGTTTGGGGGTATACCAATAAAGATGCAATGGGAAGAGCCTTTGAGCTGCTTGTTGCTGAGCGCCACAGAGAAGCGCTTCGTATTATGATACGTTCATGCGCTGAAAGCTTTGACAAAAAGCTGCATGAAAAGACTGTCGAGATCGAGGGGCAGCGCAAAAACGGAGAGATTTTTCCAATGGATATTTCGATGTTCTCTTCGGGGGCAGGAGAGTCTCTAATAATAACAGGGATTATCAGGGACATTTCGGAAAGAAAAGAGATGGAGATGCAGCTTGTTATGGCCGAAAGGCAGGCTTCGGTCTCGTTAATTGCAGGCGGCATAGGGCATGAGCTGAAAAACGTAATACAAAGCCTTCTCGGTTATGCTGAACTTCTTCTTTTGAAGCCTAAAGATGCGGAGCTTGCGCAAAAGTGCGCTTCTATGTTCAGCAAAGAATGCTGGCGGCTCAACACGCATGCTATAAACCTTCTTGAACTTAGCAAACCCAAAAAGCCGCAGATGGTGACTCTGGACATAAACCTTCTGCTGAACAAGGTGACTGACATGCTGGTAACGAGCGGGATGCTGAAGCTGTTTACTATTGAGAAGAAATGCCATGAAGAGCCGCTGTATGTGGTCGGAGACGAGATGCTGTTAGATCAGGTCATAAGAAATTTAGAGATAAACGCCGCTCATGCGATGGAGAACAAGGGTGTTCTTACTGTATCTTCAGGAATAAGCGATGACCGCATTTTTGCCGAATTTACGATTGAAGACACCGGATACGGAATTTCGGAAGACAAGCGTGAGGAGATATTCGTGCCTTTTTATACCACAAAAGAAAAAGGTAAAGGCACCGGGCTGGGACTTTACATTGTAAAACAGATAGTAGAGCAGCATAAGGGGTATATAAGGGTCAGCAGCAATGTGGGAATCGGAACAATTTTTACTGTTGGGCTGCCGTTAAAATAAGGATTTTAAAATAATATAACTGCCGCTAAAACGGCTTATTTATTGACAATGTTCGGGTGTAGCGGGTAAAATTTTAATAAATAAAGGCATTCTGGAGCGATGAATGTTTGAAAAGTTTACAGAGAGAGGCCGTAAGATAGTCATATACGCCAAGGAAGAGGCTGAAAGGCGCAATAATGACTATTTGGGCACAGAACATATACTGCTTGCCCTTCTTAGGGAAGAGGACGGAATCCCTTCCACCATAATTAAGAAGATGGGGCTTTCTATAGATGAGATCAAGTTTGAGGTCGAAAAGAATCTTCCCTCAGGTGGAAGTGTCCTCACTTTCGGCGATATCCCGTTCACGCCAAGGGCAAAGAAAGTTCTCGAACTCGCAATAGAAGAGGCAAGGCTTTTAGGCCATAATTACATAGGCAGTGAACATCTGATGCTCGGCATAATAAGAGAGGACGAAGGCATTGCGGGCAAAATATTAAGGAACTTAGGCGCCAATCTGCTTGGAGCTCGGCAGCTTACGATAAACCTCGCCATAAAACCACAGTTTCAGCAGACCCACCAGAAGGAACGCAGAAGGTCAACTACACCAGCGCTTGATGAGTTTGGACGGGATCTTACGCTTCTTGCTGTAGAGGGCAAGCTTGATCCTGTAATCGGGCGCGAGGACGAGATAGAGCGTGTGCTGCAGGTTTTAGGCAGACGGCTCAAGAACAATCCTGCAATAGTTGGTGATCCCGGTGTAGGAAAGACCGCTATCGTAGAGGGGCTTGCTCAGAAGATAGTGGCCGGAGATGTGCCGGACGGCCTTATCGGAAAGCGGATTATTTCTCTGGACCTGGGCTCTTTGATTGCCGGAACAAAATACAGGGGCCAGTTTGAAGAGCGCCTCAAGGCGGTTATGAGAGAAATATTGCAGTCAGAAAATATTATCCTGTTTGTTGATGAATTCCATACGCTTATCGGAGCCGGGGCGGCTGAAGGCTCTGTTGATGCGTCCAATATGCTTAAGCCTGCTTTATCAAGGGGCGAGCTGCAGTGCATAGGCGCCACAACGCCGGACGAATACAGGAAATACATAGAGAAGGACGGTGCGCTCGAAAGGCGTTTTCAGCCTATAAATGTTCAGCCCCCTACGGTAGATGTTACGATTGATATTCTTAAAGGGATACGCCATAAGTATGAAAGTCATCACAGGGTTAAGATAAGCAATGAGGCCATGATAAGCGCAGCAAGACTGGCTGATAGATATATAGCAGACAGATTTCTGCCTGACAAGGCGATTGATGTTATAGACGAGACCGGCTCGCGCCTTAAGCTTAAGAGGGCTACAATGCCGAATGAGCTGAAAAATATGGAGTCTGAACTTCTGCAGCTCTCGAAAGAAAAGACGCTTTATGTAAGGCTTCATGACATAGAAAAGGCTCAGCAGATAAGGGAGCAGGAAGACAGGCTTAAAAAAACATACGAGAACTATTACAAAAAATGGAAGGATGCCCTTAATAAAGATGCGCCGTTGGTTGGTCCTGAGGATGTTTCTTACACTATCGCTAAAATGACAGGGATACCTTTGTCTAAGCTTGAAGAGAGCGAGTCAGAGAAGCTTCTCCGCATGGAGGAAGAGCTGCATGCAAGGATCGTGGGGCAGGATGAAGCGGTCAAGGCGGTTTCGCGCGCTATAAGGAGATCAAGGGCCGGCATTAAGAGCAGCAAGAGGCCTATCGGTTCATTTTTCTTTTTGGGGCCGACAGGTGTCGGCAAGACAGAGCTTGCAAAGGCTCTTGCCGCATTGATGTTCAGTGATGAAAGCAACCTTATAAAAATAGACATGTCGGAGTACATGGAAAGGTTTGCGGTGTCGCGTTTGGCCGGAGCGCCTCCTGGATATGTGGGATATGATGAAGGGGGACAGCTCACCGAGAAAATAAGGAAGAGGCCTTATTCGGTAGTACTGTTTGACGAGATCGAAAAAGCGCATCCGGATGTTTTTAATATGCTGCTGCAGATACTTGATGAGGGCGTGCTTACGGACAGTTATGGCAGAAAGGTGGACTTCAGGAACACGATAATTATAATGACCTCGAACCTCGGCGCGCGCATTATCGAAAAAGCTACACCGCTCGGTTTTTACAGAGCATCGGCTACTGATGCCTACTCTAAAATCAAAGATAATGTGCTGTCTGAGCTGAAAAAGACATTTAATCCGGAATTCCTCAACAGGGTTGACGAGACGGTGGTATTTCATCCTCTCGAAAAGGATCAGCTGCTTTCTGTAATTGACCTGCTCATAGCCGAAACAAATAAGCAGCTTTTAGAGCATTCTCTTGCGATAGAGGTTGCACCTGAAGTTAAAGAATGGCTCCTCAATAAATACTATCAGCCGGCATACGGTGCGAGACCTATGAGAAGGGCTATAAGCCGCGAGATTGAGGATCTGCTTTCGGAGGAGATGCTTAGGGGCAGCTTCAGAAATTCTTCTGTTGTGAAGGTTGTTTTAAAAGACGGCAAACCGGCTTTTGCCGAATTGCAGGATCAGATGTTGGTGTCGGTCAACTGAGTCTTTTCTGCGGAGCTGTAGAGTACCCTGCCATAAAACATTTTTGACCGCGTATAGCCCAAAAAGGAGGAGGCTTAATGAAAAATAAGGGCTTGATTTTAGTAATAATTCTTGTGCTTGGATGTGTAGCAGTGACATTTATTGCGCAGAATTCGGACCGCCCGCCCCAGAAAGCAGTAGCAGGAACTGAAGCTCCGAAGTTTGAGCTGAAGGACATTACAGGCAAGGCCTGGAGCCTGCAGGAGCTTAAAGGCAAGGTGGTGCTTCTGAATTTCTGGGCAACATGGTGCGATACCTGTAAATCCGAAAACCCCTCTCTTCAAAGGCTAGTAACTTCCGAATCGAATAATAGCAATTTCATAGCACTATCTGTGCTTTTTAAGGATGAGCCTAAGAATGCTATCGAATATGTGAAGCAGACCGGTTTTAATCTGCCTGTATTAGTTGACGATAAAAAGATAGGAGCAGCGTATGGTCTTACAGGCGTTCCGGAGACCTTTCTTATCAACAAAAAGGGAGTGATTGTTAAGAAGGTAATAGGTCCCATTGAGTGGGACACGCCTGATGTAAAGGCTTATCTTAATAAGATGATGGCTGACTAGTTTCGATGGGGTTGCCTCGAAATCCGCACAATGTTCTGTTTTTTGCAGGCGTACTCTTTGTTGATCAGGAAATTTACGATCAGGCGTTGATCAGAATTGAGGAGTCTTTAGGCGAAGTTGTTATGGAGACTCCTCCGGTCTTGTGGAGCTGCTCATCGTATTATAAAGATGAGATGGGCGGGCCTATTGTCAGGCGTTTTATTTTTTTTAAGAGGCTAAGGTCCCCTGAGCATCTAGCCGAAAGCAAGCTGGCCACAAACAGTGTCGAATCTTTTTTTGCGAAGGACGGCAGGCGGAGAATCAATATTGACCCCGGCTATATACACCCTGCCAAAATAGTGCTTGCCTCAACAAAAGACTACTCGCACAGAATATATCTAAAGGACGGAATTTACGCCGAAGTTACGCTTCATTTTCGCAACGGCAAGTTTGAGCCTCACGTCAACACCTACAGGGAATTTCAGGACGAACGCAACCTGAAGAATTTTTACATGGCAAGAAGACTATACTTTCTGCTCAGGGGAGACCAGAAAACCTCTATTTCTCCTTCTTCGGTATCGAGTTGATGTCGATGCTGATGGCCTGAAGAAGCAGCTGCGCTCCGAGTATTATCGGCAATACCGCCAGCATTATTGTGCCCAAAGGCCTTGCCATTGCTGAGTGTATGCTTCTTAGCCATTCTATGGAGCCGAATATTAAGCCGAATAAAAATGTGGGTATGCCGACCAGAATATATACCGAAGCTATATTGAAATCATAGATAAAATATTTGAATGCCAGTCTTCTGAAGAGGCCTTTTATGAGCTTCTGGGGAAATATGAATATTATTTTTTTGATCTTTAGCGAGCTGTTTTCGCTGCCGTATTTTGCTGGTATGCTGACGTCCTTAACCACCGCATTGATTATGTTCAGGCGTATAAGCATGTCCGACTCGAAGAAGTATCCTTTTGATAGTTTGTCTAGATCTATTTTTTCCAAGACTCTTCGGTGTATCGCCGTATATCCGTTTGTAGGGTCCATGATGTTCCAGTAGCCGGATGCCACTTTCAGCAGAAACGAGAGTATGCTGTTGCCGAAGAACCTTATCCAAGGCATGAACTTCAGGGCAGTAAAGTCTCTGAAGCGGTTTCCCTTTGTGTAGTCCGCCTCATTTTTTAAAAGAGGGGTCAAAAGGTTCTGCAGATACGATGCGTCCATCTGTCCGTCGCCGTCCATCTTTACCGCTATGTCGCAATTAAGTTCAAGTGCTTTTTTATAGCCTGATACCATAGCACCGCCAACGCCTTGGTTGTGCTCGTGATAAAGAACGATGAGGTTTTTTTTGTTTGTTGATTCTGCTATTTTCCCGGAGGATTCCGGACACGCGTCGTCAACAACAATGACATGGTCTATATTTTCGGGCAGAGAGGCGATAACATCCCGGATATGCGAGGCTGTTTTGTACGAGGGAACCACTACTGCAATCTTAGTATTGTCCGGCAAATTTCCTCCCGAATAGTACCGCTATAATAGCCTAAAAGACACTTTTCTGAAAAATGCTCCCGGCATATTGCATTTTATTCTGCATATGATATGATAAAAGAAAATACTATCGAGTTGCCATGAAAATAATTTTTGCATTTTTAAGTGTATTGATTTTTGCCGTTCATGCTTGGGCGATACGGTCCAATGATTGCAATATATGTCATGAATCTCACCATGGTTTTATCATAAAACGGGATGTTACCGAACTTTGCAAGGACTGCCATAAGGAGAGGATTTCTGCGGGAGAACACAAAGTAGATGTTCAACCGACTATGGATGTGCCCAAGGATCTCCCTCTTAAGAAGGACGGTAAAATCACCTGCATAACATGCCATGATTCTCATTCCAAGGAATATCTTATGCTCAGGTATAAGTCGGTAGAACTTTGTTATAAGTGCCACAAGAAGTGATAGTTTAGAAGAACTTCATTGCTGGTTTGCTTTGCCTTGAATGCTTTGCTTGTATTTATTTCCCATGTACTGATAAATGTTTATTTTCTTGTTGAACTCGTCCGCAACATAAATCTTGTCTTCCTCATCAATGGATATTCCGGCAGGGAACAATAATTTTCCGGGTTCCCACCCTGAGCCTCCGAAAAACAACAGTATGTTGCCTTTCTGATCGAATATCTGTACATTGGCAAAGGCAGCGTCAACAACATAAATATTGTCTTCTGAGTCCACAGCCACGCCTCGAGGCCGGGCAAACATGCCAAGCCCGTCGCCGATTTGGCCGAATTTTGATATAAAGGTTCCGTTTGAATCTAATATCTGGATTCTGAAATTCAGACTGTCGGTCACATACAATTTATTTTTGCTGTCAACAAAAATGTGGGTCGGGGCGTTGAACTCTCCATCTTTATTTCCTTCTTTTCCTATTTCGAAAAGGTACTCATTGTTTTTTGAGAACACATATATTTTATGATTTTTTTGGTCCGTTATATAAATTCTGCCCAATTGATTGTTTACTGCGATTCCGGATGGTTTGCCGAACTGCTTGGCTGTGCCTAAACTGAAAAGGTACCTGCCGCCTTTTTCATACACCATAACTCTGTTTTGTCCGCTGTCTGTTACATATACACGGCCGTCTTTATCTGCAGCTATTCCTGTTGGCCTTGAGAGCTTGCCGGGCCCCTTCTCAGAACCTATAAAGTAAAAATCTTTTGCTTTCATATCAAATGCCGCTACTATGCCTGCCAACATTTCGGCTGCATAAATAGTCCCGTTTGCTGAAAATACTCCGTAAGGTTTCATCAGTGAGAATCCTCGGCGCTGCTCACCTAAAAACGCATCAAGAATTTTTTCTTGCGTGCTGGCCTCTTTTATTTGGAGTTCGGAGCGCAGTCCTCGCACCCATTTTATTCTTGGTTCGTCAGGAGGTTTTGGCCAGACAATGTCATGTTGGGGAGTCGGTTCAGGGGGTGACACGCAGGCATAAGAGATTAGCAAGCAAAAAATAAGCAAAATAAAAAATCCTGATTTGCCTAAGTGTTGTTTGTATATACGAGGCATTTTAAAGATTACATCAATCCGAACTTTTGCATTTTGTATCTAAGCGCGTCTCTGGAAATGCCCAAAAGCCTAGCGGCTCTGGTTTGATTGCCTTCTACGATCTCGATCGCTTGTGCTATAAGATCCCTCTCTACGTTTTTCAACGAGATGCCTTCGGGAGGAATGCTTATTGTTGACATCTTTTGTGCAGCAACCGGCTTCTCTATGCTGTCCACTATTTCTATCGGGATATGTTCAGGGTATATTATATCGGTGTTTTCTAGTATGCAGATCCTCTCGATAACATTTTTCAGTTCTCGGGCATTTCCGTACCATGGGTAGCTGATCAGAAGTTTCTCGGCTTCAGGAGATATGCTCTTCACATTCTTCTTGAACTCTTTGTTGAAGACCTTCATGTAATGAAGCGCAAGAGGTATTACATCCTGTTTTCTATCTCTCAGGGGGGGGATCAATATAGGTATGACCTTGAGCCTGTAAAAGAGGTCCATTCTGAAATTTCCCTCTTTGACAGCATGCTCCAGATCAACATTTGTAGCTGCGATGATTCTGAGGTTGACATGTATGTCTTTCAGACCGCCGATTCTCTTAAATGTTTTATCCTCGATGACCCTCAGCAGTTTCGCCTGTGTGGCCGGCTTTATATCCCCTATTTCATCAAGATATATGGTGCCTTCGCTTGCTAGTTCAAAAAGACCGCTTTTGGCGGTTTTGGCGTCTGTGAAGGCTCCTTTTTCGTACCCGAAGAGCTCGCTCTCTATTAAGGTTTCTGGTATGGCCGTGGCTGTGACCTCCACAAAAGGCTTAGATGCACGGGCGCTGTAATAGTGAATTGCCCTTGCGATCAGATTTTTGCCTGTTCCGCTTTCTCCCTGAATCAGTACCGTGTTGGCATCGCTTTCGGCCACTTTTTTCGCGAGGCTGATCATATCTGTCATAGGTTTTGAAATGCCTATTATGTTGTCAAAGCTGTATTTGTCGTACTGCTCTCCTCTAAGATATGTAACTTCTCTTTTCAGGTTGATAGTTTCGAGGGATTTTTTTATCAGCACCGATATTCTGTTTAAGTCGAACGGTTTTTCCACAAAATCGAAAATGCCGAGCTTCATGGCCGAAACCGCTGTCTCGATGTCCCCGTGCGCAGTTATCATTATGACTATTACTTCTTTGTTGATGGCTCGTATGGTTTCGAGCATGTCGAGGCCGCTCATTCCCGGAAGGTTTATATCTAAAATTAATATCCCGGGGTTTTCGGTTTTAAAGAATTCCATTCCCTGCTCAGCAGAATCTGCGGTAGTCACCTCGTAGCCCTCTTTTTCAAGATGCTGTTTGAGGGACCAGGTTATGAATTTCTCATCGTCTATTACAAGAATCCTAGGTTGAGACAAAGCGCCTCCGTAGTAGAGATTTATGTTTCAGTAGAGTTTCTAATAGGTAAGTATACAGTAAAAATGCTTCCATCTCCAAGGGCGCTGCTTACAGTTATCTTGCCGCCGTGCTCTTCGATTATCCGTCTGCAGATGGACAGGCCGAGACCTGTGCCTACAGTTTTCTTTGTGAAGAAAGGCTCAAAGATTTTCACAAGCTCATCCTGTTCAATGCCTTGCCCTGTATCATGAAAGGATATTACAAAGGCCTTGTCGCAGCCGGTTATCCCTACTGTATCTTTTAGTTCGGAACATTCTGTTACGGATGCCTTAATGGAAACCGTGCCTCCACTTTGCATTGCATGAAGGGCGTTAACTGTTATATTCATGAACACCTGCTGTATTTGGTCAGGGTCGATTAGAATTTCTGGCAGCCCCTCCTGTATTTTTAAATCAATTGTGACTTTGAGTTTTTTTGCTTCAGGATAGAGGAAGAACAGGGCCTTATCGATAACTTCATTTATCTTTGTGGGTATATAACGGGGAGCCTTAGGCTTTGCATAGCTTAAGAGGTCTTTCACTATCTTGTCGAGCCTAGTTACCTGGTTCAGCACCTCAGAAACAACTTCCTTTTGAGGATCATCATTTTTCATCTCGGAATGAAAAACCTGCACTGCGCAGCTTATGCCAGCGAGCGGGTTTTTTATTTCATGCGCTATTCCTGATACTATCTGGCCGAGGGAAGCGAGTTTTGAGGTTTGCTCCATCTGCTGTCTGTGATAGGTTTCAAGGTTTTGCTGTGCTGACTGCAGAGCTTCGATCATTCTGTTGAATGATTTAGAAAGGTATCCGAATTCATCCTTGCTGATATCCTTTACTCTGACAGAGAGGTCTCCATTTTCAACCGTTTCCATTACTTTTGTAAGTTTGCGCAAAGGAGCGCTTATAAGCCGCTCTCCAACGACTATAAATATGACAGTTATTACTATGAACCCCAAAACGAGCCCTAAGAAATGTCTGTATGTTGATTCGATTATCGATTTGTGGGCTACAGAGAGAGATACCTCGACATCCAGAACGCCTAATACTTTATGTTGGGGCGGGTGGCATTTATAGCATGCCGGCTTGTTGGGGATGGGAGTCACGCGCGTTGCGAATATCGACCCCTTTTTATTTATGACAAAAGGGTCGTCAAGCTTATTTACAAATTTATTCCAGTCTTCATGGTATATATGCTTTCCAATATCTTTAATGTCCGCTGAGGCTATAACCTTGCCGTTAAGAGGATGAAATATGCGCACCTCGTCGAGCTCTGGGTTGGCTTTGGTTATATCTTCGAGCAGGTCCTGAACATCTTTCCATCGGTTCTCGAGCATCAGGAGCATTATGCTCTGCTTTATTATGTCCGACATCAAAACCGCTTTTTCTTTTTGTGTGTCTATCAGCCTGTTCTCGGTGTCTTTTACGTCCGAATATACTATGAGCAGAGTTATTATAAATACTGACACCAAGGCGATGAATGTGAGCTTGAAGCGTATGCTTTTTAGAAGTTTAGGTTTCATTTCTTATGGCACACCTGACAGAGCTGGAACATCGAATTTACTTCATGCGAAAAAAGTGAGCGCGAATTTGCAGCGTGCGGCGTATGACAGCTCTTGCAAGAAAAGTCGGTGCCGGGCCTCAATAGGTCAGGCTTCTCTTTCATCGGATGTCCTCCACCGGCGCCAAATCCTGCAAGCACATGAGATCCCGAAGATCTGTCCTCATGGCATGTTGTGCAGAGCTCCCAAGGCGCTTTTTTCAACCAGAACTCATGATTGGTGCCATGCGGATTATGGCATATTGTGCACTTGCCTGTGGCGGTAGGTCCGTGAACATATTTCTTTTTGTCCCAGGACTCTTTACGGTCAGTATGGCACATGAAGCATAGATCCTTATCAGGTTTTTTGGTCAAATATTTGGAGGGCCGGGACTCCTTCTCATGGCAGGTCAGGCATTCCCACCGGGCAGAAGGTCCATGAACATTTGAATATACGTTTATTTTTTTATGACAGGTATAACAGATTGAATCCTTGATGTTTTGGGGAATATTGTCAGATTCGTTTGCTTTCATTCTGTGGCAGGGCGCGCATCTTTTTTCTGATGCATCTGTGTGAAACACCTTTTTTTTGTATTGGGGCGGAGTTGTGCTGAAATTTTTCGAAATGTCTAACCTGTAAAATACCGTCACCTTTTGGGTTGCGACTGTACTTGAGTCCTTTAGCCCTATAACCACTATGTCATTGGGACCGTTGTCCAGCTTTACTGTTTTTGAAAAATATTTGCTGCCTTTTACATTAGGCAAGGAGTGCCTGCTTTTCGGACAGCTGGCCGAAAAATTCTCTTCCAGAATCGTACGGTTGAGCTTGAGTATGGTTCTCTGCTGCGTATCGGTAAGCGACGCAAATTGCTTGAACCTGAAGCTTTCTGAATCTTTTACAAGTATTCTGCCCTGATCCGAAAGCTTTATGAACTTTTTCTTTATAAGAAAAATCGAATAGAAGTTAGGTTTTCTCAGTAGTTCATTGAGACGCTCAAGTGTATCTTCAGGCTCTTTTAAATCAAGCTCGAACTCTTCTTGCGATATGTCTTTAAGCAAAGCCTTTATCGAATAGCCGTCTTTAAATTCATTTTCGTTGAACTCACGGGCATCTTCCGAAAATACGCTCCTGCCGTTTCTTACAATATCTATTGAGGTCATATCCGCGCTGTTTATAAGTATTACTACAGAAACGAGCTCCCCTTCAATAGCTGTCAAATCAACCGGCTCCAGAATCGAGAAATATTGGTTGGTGTCTGCATGGAGAGTGTTCAGTGCAATAAGCGTAATAAATAGCGCCGGCAAAATGATATAGGATAATGCTTTTTTCAATTCAGTTCCTGATCTTCATTTTCATTTCGAGCGCTTTTCGGTAGTCGGATGCCGCTTCTTTCTGCATTTTATTCAAGGTATAAACCTCAGCCCTCAAAGTGTATATGTTTTCTTCATATGGATTCAGCGAGAGGGCTTTTTCAAAATTAGCTAGAGACTCTTTTATCTGGCCATTTTTGCCCAGAGCATAAGCGTAATAGTAATGCGAAGGAGTGTAGGAGTTTAGGGCTGACGCTTTTTCGAGCACAGTGATCGAATCTTTGTTTCTGCCTGTCGTTATCAGAAGGTGCCCCAGTTCTGTCATAACAGCCACATTTTCTGGTTCTACCGTCAACGCCTTCTTTAATATGTTTTCGGCATCTGCAGCCTTTCCTTCGATTTCATACAACTTTGCCAGTTCAACGTAGGCGAGCATGTACTTTGAGTCCTTTTCTACAGCCTTATTCAAGAAGGGATATGCCATATCGTACTTTTTCTTGGCTATAAAACCTTTTGCAAGATTGGTGTCTGCTATGGCATCATGGCGCGGTTTGTATTTTTGCACCAGTGCTTTGCGCGGCTGCTCTCCAGCCAAGGTCATAAGATAATCTATCATGTCTTCGGTTCCCACAAGAGGAAGGCCCGGCAGTTCATACACTATCTTGCCGTCCGAAATTATAATCGTGGATGGCAGCGCGATAGTGTCATATAGCCTGAATGTTTTCAACCCATCATCGAATACGATGGGAAATGTGATATTCAGCTCCTTAACCAGCTTTTTTACAGCCTCAACATCATCTTTAGAAATAATCTGGTTATTGGCATTTATGGCAACAATCTCTATTTCTTTGTCTTTGTATTTTTTGTAAAACTCTTCGAAGCGCTTAAGCGCTTTTTTTGAATTTGCGCTCCATGTTGCCCAGAAAACCACAACAACAGCCTTTTTCTTTTCAAGGCTCTTAAGCGAAATATCTTTGCCGTTTATGTCGGCAAGCGAAAAGTCCGGCGGCGCCTGGCCTACTTGCAGCATGGCCTGAGCATTTGCGGTGTGTATGCAGAACGGAGCCATAAGCATGAGGAATATTATTTTCAGGAGAAGGATATTCTTTCGCATCACTATCTCTTTCCGCCCTTAAAAGTTCTTATGCCTTCTTTGAAGTGATGTATCGATTTTTCATAATCCCCACTCTTTTCATAAACAAGGCCCAGTGCATAGTGGGTCATTGCAGGATAGGGGTTCAGCGTGAGCGCTTCTTTTAGTGTCTCCTCGGCGCCTTTCAGATCACCTTTATGGTACTGAACAAGGCCAATGCCGGTCCTTGATGTGCGGAAGCGGGGATTGATTTTAAGCGCGGTATTGAAAGAGTTTGTGGCGCCGTCAAAATCTTTTTTCTTGAGCAGTGTGTAGCCCAACTGGTCATGCAGTTCAGGGTAGTTGGCGTCGGCTTTGATGGCTTCTGCCAATAGCTCGGCTGCACGGTCGTAATTGCCTTTTTCATATAAAACCACAGCTTCTTTCAAAAGAGATGAGGCTTTTTGCCTGTCCTCGGCCGCGCCTGCCGAAAATGACAGAGAAAAGATTAAGCAGGCAAGAAGCGAAAACTGTATTATTAGTTTGCCGGCCATGTCTATTTTCCCCTTTCCACCTATCTGTTTCTGACAGGGTTGTCCCTGTTGTATTCAAACTTCTGGTGGCAGCCCGGCAGGCATGACCCGCCGCCTGCTGTCTTTGAGAATCCGACAGGGAGCCCCCATGCTCCGAAGGGCACAGCATTTCTGATATGCTTTGGATTGTTTGTGGCATGTGCATCGTGGCAGGCCCTGCAGGTGCGGCCTTTGTCAACCTTGTTGACATGGACAAAGTGCAGGTTCTGCTCACCGTTTCTAAAGCCTGTAAGTGTTTTGGTTTTTGCATCTATCACGAGTGTCTTCTCATGACAGTTGAAGCAGAGTTCATAATTCTTGATATCGAACGGCGCATAGAAAACAGGAGGATAATATTTCCTGAGTATTCTAAAGTTGTCCGAACCGTGCGTGTTATGGCATCCCGAGCAGTCTTTCTGCTGTATCGGTCCGTGATAATTTTTGTTCTTTTCGAGGTATTCCTGCATATTTATAGTTTTGGTCAGCTGCTTGTTATGGCATAAGTTGCAGGAGTCGGCAGGTTCTCTTGTGAGCTGCTTGACATAATCAGAAACATGCGGGTCATGGCAGGCTAGACATTTCTTATCTGTCTCGAGACCGCCGTGCTTAACCTTGACGCTTTCTATCCAGTCCTTCTTGTCT
Organism: Nitrospirae bacterium MYbin3; assembly: GCA_002753335.1. Taxonomy (GTDB): domain Bacteria; phylum Nitrospirota; class Thermodesulfovibrionia; order Thermodesulfovibrionales; family Dissulfurispiraceae; genus MYbin3. The sequence goes on along the minus strand of PEAD01000006.1, from coordinate 71,262 downwards.
TTGTGGCATGTATAGCATAAATCTCTTGACCCTTCCTGGCTGAAGTTGAACTTGTAGTCTCCTGAATGAGGGCTGTGGCAGTTGATGCATTTTTCTTTTACAGGCTTGTGTGCAAATTTTTTGTTTTGGAACGACTGGGCTTTGTCAGTATGGCAGATATAGCAGACGTCATTTCCTACAGCATTCAGCATTTTAGGATAGTCGGTCTGGTGCGGGTTGTGGCACATAGCGCAGCCGCCAACAGCTACAGGCCCATGGACAAATTTGCCACCTGCTATTTTTTTATCGTGGCATTTGAAACAGAGGCTTTGGCCATCGCCACGAAGCATGAACTTATAAGAAGACTGGTGGGCGTCGTGGCATAGAGTGCAGTTGCCTGCCTTTACCGGACTGTGCACCCCCTGCTTGACATCAAGGCGGTCATGGCATTTATAGCAAAGCTCGGCGGAATTGGTTATAGGCGCGAATTTGGGATGCTGCCCCCTGCTGCCTTGCTGTATATGGCAGGCATCGCACTGTCCCACAGCCGCAGGCCCATGCACGAATTTTCCCTTGCCCATAGTGCTGTGGCAGGTGCTTGTAACACAAGAGCCTGCTGCCTCGGCGCTGCCGATTGTCCAATTATTTGCCGAAAAAGCGTATATCCCCAGAATAATAAAAATTGCAACAAAAGACAGTGTGCATACCTTAACAGCTTTTATCCCTCTCCCATGCATGACAGCCTCCCAAAGTATTTATAGGTTCCTATGCGTATAAGTTATAGCTATAAATGTAATGTGTTGCTCATTTTTTTGTCAAATCAACTATAGTAAGAATATTATCGTAAAAACTCTTAATCCATTGACTTCTGGTAGCATATAAACCGCAATATATATAAACGGTTTCGAACGGTTCCGTATTTTTTTTGAAAAAATTACGAGGTGAGCATGAAAGAATTTCAGGACGTAAATGTTGTAAAGAAAGCTAATGTTTATTTTGACGGAAAGGTCACAAGCAGAACGGTTGTCTTCAAGGACGGTTCTAAAAAAACGCTTGGTGTGATGCTGCCGGGCGAGTATGAGTTCAATACCGCCGACAAAGAGCTTATGGAGATAATGTCTGGCGAGCTTGATGTTGCGATTGAAGGGCAGTCAGGAATTAAGACCATAAGGGGCGGAGAGTCTTTCGAAGTTCCTGCAAACTCAAAATTCAGCATGAAGGTAAAATCGCTTGCTGACTACTGCTGTTCTTTTTTAAAGTAGCTGTTTCGCTTTATGCAGAAAAACAGAATATTGATAACCTGCGCTAAAGGCGCCGGTTTTTATTTGCAGGAGGAGCTGCGTGCGCTTGGCTTTCCTGTTCTTGCCGAGACGGTTGCGAGTGCAACTACAGAGGGGACGATGGAAGATGCCGTGAGGCTCAATCTGCTGCTCTGCACCGGTCAGCGCGTACTCTATCTTGTTAAGAAATTTGTCGCAAGGGATGCTGCCGAGCTTTATGGCGAAGTTTCAAAGATAGCGTGGGAGGATTATATTGCTGAAGACGGGTATCTCTGCGTAACCTCAACTGTTGACAATCCTGACATCAAGGATTCCCGCTTCGCAAACGTAAAATGCAAAGATGCGATAGTGGACAGGATAAGGGAAAGGCTTGGGCAGAGGCCTGATTCAGGGCCGGAGCAGGACAGGACGGTCGTAAATATTTATTGGAAAGGCGACGATTGCTCCCTATATTTCGACACCTCAGGGGATCCTCTTTCAAAGCGAGGGTACAGAAAGATACCGCTCAAGGCGCCTATGCAGGAAACGCTCGCTGCGGTTGTGATCAAGGCCACCGGATGGGACGGCAGCCGCAATTTGATCAACCCCATGTGCGGCAGCGGGACCCTTGCGATAGAGGCCGCTCTTGCCGGACTGAACAGGGCTCCCGGGATCTTGAGAAACAACTACGGCTTTATGCATCTTAAAAACTATGATAAAACTTTTTGGGATAATCTTCGTGCAAACGCGAGAAAGGCGGCAAAAAAAAATCTGCAAGGCAGGATCATCGCTACCGATATTCGGGAAGAAGCTGTCGAGGCAGCAAAAAAAAATGCAGCAACAGCAGGAGTGGAACATCTGATCGAATTTAAGGTCTGCGATTTTTCGCAAACAGATGTGCCGGAAGGCGGAGGCATTGTCCTGCTCAATCCTGAATATGGCGAAAGAATGGGCAAAATAGAAGAGCTTGAAGCTACATACAAAAATATCGGAGATTTTTTCAAGCAGAAATGCGGCGGCTATTCAGGATATATTTTTACCGGCAATCTTGAACTGGTCAAAAAAGTTGGATTGCGCTCCAAGCGAAAGATTCAGCTTTTCAACGGTGCAATAGAATGCAGGCTGCTTGAGTACGAGCTTTATGCAGGCAGCAGAAAAACAAGGCAGGAAACAGAGGCATGAAGATTCATATAACAACGCTCGGATGTCCGAAAAACACGGCTGACTCAGGACATTTGGCAAAGGCTTTTGCAGGTGAAGGCTTTGAACTTGCCGGTGGTGAAGACGCCGCAGATATGCTGCTCGTAAACACCTGCGGCTTTATAAAAGATGCCAAGGAAGAATCGATCGAAGAAATTATTAGAATATCAAAGCTCAAAAAAGGCATGCAGAAACTGGTTGTGTTTGGATGTCTCGCAAAGAGATACAATGATGAATTGCGGAGCGAGATACCGGAGATAGATGCTATGTTCGGCGTGGGCGAAGACGTGCAGATAATAGAATACTGCAAGAAAAATGCAGGAAATAAAAAAATGTCTGTTTCTGCCAAATCAGCCAAAACAGTCAATCCTACGCCATACGCCTATCTTAAAATAGCGGACGGCTGTGATAAAAAATGCACCTTCTGTGCTATACCCGCGATTAGGGGCAGGTTCAAAAGCAGCAGTCCTGAAGCGGTGCTGCAGGAAGCAGAGGAGTATCTAAAAAGCGGGGTTAAAGAGCTTATCCTCGTTGCACAGGATATAACGAATTTCGGTAAAGAGCTGAAAAACTATGGCCTCGTTGAACTTCTTAAGGACCTGATCTCGATAAAGGGTGATTTCTATATCAGACTGCTATACCTCTATCCGACAGAGATAACCGATGAGCTTTTGCAGTTAATAGCCGCATCGGACAAAATCCAGAACTATCTGGACATACCGCTTCAGCATTCCGAGGACAAGATGCTCAGGCTTATGGGCCGCAGGGGCACAAGAAAAGATTATCTGAAGCTGATGCGCAGAATCAGAAAGATTATTCCGGGCGTTGCACTGAGAACCACCTTTATTGTAGGTTTTCCGGGCGAGACGGAGGACGATTTTAACGGACTGGTTGACTTCATAGAAGAGCTGAGATTCGACAGGCTTGGAGTTTTTAAATACTCAAAGGAAGACGGGACACCGGCAGCAAAGTTGGCGCCCAATGTCCCCGAGAAAATAAAAGACAGAAGGCTCGATGAGATAATGACCCGTCAGGCTGTTATATCGCTCGAAAAGAACAAAGAGCTGGTAGGGAGAACCTGCAGGGCGATAGTTGACGAAGTTGACGGGGAAGTGGCCCTGGCTAGGCTTTACTCTCACGCACCCGAAATAGATGGTTTGGTCATAATAGAAAAACCGGGGCGTCGGTTGAAACCAGCCTCGATAGTTGACATAGAAATAACCGAGGCTTACGACTATGACCTAAAGGGCAGGCTTGTTCATTTAGAAGGTTTGGCAAGGCGAAAGCCGACAAAGTAGCCGTATGTGGGCAGATGCCAGTGGCGGAATGTTGTGCGCGAAGTCCTTGCATTAAAGCCCCATGAACCTCCGCGAAGAATGCGGGATTGTCCGGTGCTTGGTCCTGTTGGATTGTTTCTCAGGCTTTCGCTGTAGTAGTTTTCACTGTACCAATCCTGGCACCACTCTAATACATTGCCGGTCATGTCATATATCCCGAGTCCGTTCGGCAGCTTTATCCCTACGGGGTATGTTTTGTTTCCTGAGTTGTATGAGTACCACGCCACACTCTCTATGTCGCTGCCTCCTGAATATTTCTCAGGTCGGCCGCCGCTTCGGGCTGCGTATTCCCATTCGGCCTCTGTCGGCAGTCTATAGTTGTCGTCTCCGCTTTTCTCGTTGAGCTTTCGTATGAATTCCTGAGTATCGTTCCAGCTGACCTGCTCGATGGGGCAGCTGTCTCCGCAATTTTTGAAATATGAGGGGTTAACGCCCATCACCGCTTTCCACTGTCCCTGCGTTACTTCATACTTGCCGATATGAAAATCATCCACGCATACCTCATGCGCAGGTTTTTCATCATTGTCTCCATCCCCAAAGGTATCTCCCATCTGAAAGCATCCACCTCTGACAAACACGAATTCACCCGCAAGTTTTTCTGTTTCTTGCTGCTCTTTTTTTATGGCGTCTTCCAGCCATTCTTGGGCAAACGCTATTATTCTAATGTCGCTTATGGATGCCCGTATATCTTCATGCACATCTTTTTCATGCCCCTGAACAGTTATTTTTCTGATAGTCTTTTCAATAATAACGGCATCGGTGCAGTGTGATGGCTTTAATGAGTCAGTTTGAAACTCATTGTCGTTTGTAAGCATTCCTTTGCCGGATGCAGGGATTATGTATTTAATCTCTTTCCACGGCAGGTCTACTGTTTTTTCTTTTGTCGCATAACGTATGCCGCCGTCTTTGTATCCCCCGCATTTGGTGTTGAATCCGTTGAAAATCATTTCTGCCTTGGTGCCGTTTTTCATCGCCAGCCACACCTTAACGACCTTCTCGGGTTCTTCATATATCTGAGGCGTCTCGTCGAGCATCTTGGCTACAAGCTTTTTTGTTGATTTCAAAAGCTCGTCAACACCGCATTCGCACCTGCCTTCATAGGCCATATCAAGCTTGCCTGTTTCTGTGTTTATAAGCGAAAGCTTGATGGTATAGGCATTTTTGCCGATGCTTACGGACCCCGTCACAATAGTGCGAACGCCTAATATGCGCCCAGCCTCAATCATACAAGCACCGGCAGCGCATCCGGATGTTTTGAACTTTTGCTCTTCAATTATTTTATTCATGCTGGAGCGATTAAGGACTTTGTATCTATTTGATAAGACGAGATCTCTCCTGAGGTTTTCTGTCAGCTGGCGGGCTATTCTTTTTTCAACACCCACGGCAGCGAGATCAAAAACAGCGATGTATCTGTCTGCTAGTATTTGTTTAGGTTTTTTCTCGGATCCAAAGGAGGGGAGGGTGAAGGCAGCGATAAATATGATTAACAATGCACCAATAAGGGTTTCGGTAGTTTTAAACAAGGTTTATCTTCCTGATTTTAACCTTGAGTCCTCTGACCTCTTCTACAATTACATTTTCATTTTTGCTGATCGGCTCATTAGAGTAAGCTGACCATAGTTCGCCATGAACCATAACCATCCCGTCGTGGTCGTTGATATCTGTTTTAGCTGTTCCTTCAAGGCCGACAAGCCCTTCCTGTCCTGTGGCAGGCTTTGTTTTGTATGCCTTGTACGCAAGCCTGAAGGTTAAAAAGAAGAACATTGCGGTAAAGAGTGCGGTCGGCAGGATAAGCGAAACCGAGACCTTGAAAAACGGCAGAGGAGAATCGAAAAGCATCATCGAGCCGAGGACTAAAGAGAAGACGCCTCCTACGGTAAGCATGCCGTACGAGGTAACCTTGACCTCCAATATGAAAAGCACTATCCCTACGATAATAAGCAGCAGCCCCGCATAATTGACCGGCAGGGTCTGGAATGAATAAAAGGCCAGTATAAGACAGATGGCCCCGATCACCCCCGGCGCCACAACACCCGGATTCGTCAACTCGAAAAAAAGCCCGTAAAAGCCGAGCAGCATAAGGATATAAGCCACATTGGGATTGCTGATTATGTCGAGAACCCTGCTTCTAAGCCCCATCTCACGTTTGATTGTTTTTGCGTTTGCGGTTTTAAGAACAGTTTCACCCGCAGCTGTTTGTACAGCTCTTCCGTCAACCGCATTTAAAAGGGATTGGACATCGTTCGCCACAAGGTCAACCACCCGCAATTTCACAGCATCCATTTCGGTCACAGATACGCTGTTCCGCACAGAATCTTCGGCCCACTTATCATTTCGTCCTGACTGTTGAGCTATTGTTTTAATATATGCGGCCGAATCATTGGTAGCTTTTTCGGAGGTCACATTGTCCATCTTGCCGCCCACAGAAACAGGATGAGCCGCGCCTATATTAGTTCCCGGAGACATTGCCGCCACATGCGCCGACATGGTTATAAAGACTCCGGCAGAAGCGGCCCGAGCGCCGCGGGGCGAGACAAAAACAATGACCGGAACTCTGGATGCCGCGATATCTTTTACTATGCTCCTCATAGAGGTATCAAGGCCTCCGGGCGTGTCGAGTTCAATAAGAAGACAGGCGGCGTTCATCTCACCCGCATCTTTTACCGCTTTGCCGATAAACTCGGCAGATACAGGGTTTATCACTCCCGAAACCTGAATGTGAAGGACTTCAGCTGCTTCCGCATGGTTTGAGAACCAAAACAGGGATATAATCATGAGAAGCAACAGCAAAATAGAGGCGGTGAAATAACGAAACCTTATCATAAGAAATTATAGCATACGGCCTTAATGGCTAAGCAGTCCTTCAGCATAGGCATGTTTGCCCTGAGCTGCGTTTGCCTCATTGGCTCTGCTTGAACTATAATTTTCAGCATGTTCAGTGTTCTTGAAATAACGCTGCTGGCTTTTGTGTTGAATATACCTTTTGGATACATCAGAAACCATTCAAAAAAATTTTCTTTGCTATGGTGGCTCTGTGTTCATATTCCTGTTCCGCTGGTGATTATCATCAGGCTTACGCTTGAGGTTGATTATAGGCTAATACCGATTTTTATACTAATTTCGATAGCCGGACAGTTCATCGGCGGCAAGATAGAGTTTGGCTCATGATAGCGGCATATCTTGCTGAACCCGGCAAAATCGAATTCAGAGAAGTTCCTGTGGCTGAACCGGCTAAAGGAGAGGTTGTTGTCAAGATTAAGGCTGCGCTTACCTGCGGCACTGACCTCAAAGCGTTTCAGCGCGGCCATCCGATGATCCCGATGCCCGGCCGCTTCGGGCATGAGTTTTCGGGCATAATCGCAAAAACAGGAAAGGGCATTAAAAAGTTTAAGGAGGGCGATGAAGTTATGGGGGTGCACAGCGCGCCCTGCCTGCACTGTCCGTATTGTCTGAGAAAATTTTATAACCTCTGCGAAAACATAATGAGCACAAAGGTTTTAGGATCTTATGCCGAGTATCTGGTTATTCCTGAACACATAGCTAGGCAGAATTTTTTTAAAAAGCCGTCAAGATTAACCTTTCAGGAGGCAGCTTTTCTGGAGCCGCTCGCCTGCGTGGTTCATGGAATGGCAGGCCTTAAAATCAAAAAAGAAGATACGGTGTTAATTATAGGGACAGGACCTATAGGCCTGCTGCATCTGTTGATGGCAAAGAGCAAGGGGGCAAGGGTTATGGTATCGGGAAGGAGCAGGCCCCGGCTCGATTTTGCCTTGGGCTTAGGAGCTGATTCGGCGGTCGAGGCAAACGGGCTTGATAGTGCTGTCAAAGAATTCACCAAAGGTCTTGGTATGGACTATGTCTTTGAGTGCACAGGCCAGTTGTCGGTTTGGGAAAGCTCCCTAAACTTTTCCCGAAGAGGCGGTACCGTCGTGCTTTTCGGAGGAGTGAAAGGCGGAACCTCTGCAAGTTTTGACACGCACAGGCTCCATTATGATGAGATGACCGTTAAGGGTGTATTTCATTTTAGTCCGTCTGATGTTAAAGAGGCTTTTTCGATTCTGTGTGCAGGGTTGCCTGTAAAGCGGCTGATAAGCGGCTCATACGCCTTGCGTGAACTGCCGGTTGCATTGCATAGGCTCGGCGAAGGCGACGGCCTGAAGTTTATTATAGAACCGGAGAATGCGATATGAAAATTAAAAAAACAGTAATGCTTTTGGTTTTTGTTTTTAGTTTTTTGATTTTTGGATATTCGTATGCTGCAGACAATAAGGTGAAGGTTGTCTTTTTCTATGGTGAGGGGTGCCCCCACTGCACTGAAGAAAAGCCTTTCCTCGTAAGGATGTCCGCCATGTACCCAGAAATTGAGGTGGTTTATTTCGAGATATGGAAAGACAAAGAAAATGCCAAACTTCTGTCCGAGGTTGCCGAGGCATACGGCGTGAAAGTTTCGGGGATTCCGGCAACGTTTATAGGTGATTATGCGCCGGTCATAGGATATATTTCCGATGAAACGAGCGGTAGAGAGATAGAGAGCAAAATAAAGGCCTGCATTAAAAAAGGCTGCCCGGACCCTCTTCAAAAACTGAAAACACCTTTCGAACGCCCCGCCGCCGAGCAGTCCACAAAAGTGAATGTTCCGGGCATGGGCGAGGTTGACGCTTCAAAGATGGCATTGCCTGTCTTGACCGTTATTTTAGGCGGGCTCGACAGCTTCAACCCCTGCGCATTTTTTGTGCTGTTCACTCTGCTTGGAATTCTTGTTCATGCAAAGACGCGCAGCAGGATGCTGATAATCGGCGGTGTCTTCGTTTTCTTTTCGGGCTTTATCTATTTCATATTTATGGCGGCTTGGCTTAACTTCTTTCTATACATGGGAGAAGTGAAAATGGTTACGGTAGGAGCCGGAGTGGTGGCTCTTGTGATAGCGGCAATCAACATAAAGGACTTTTTCTTTTTCGCAAAGGGTGTTTCTCTCTCGATACCGGACAGCGCAAAACCGAAGCTTTTCGAACGCATGAGAGGGCTGCTAAAAGCCTCTTCAACAGCGTCGATGCTGTTCGGTACTATTGTTCTGGCGACAGCCGCAAACACATACGAACTCTTCTGCACAGCCGGGTTCCCGATGGTCTTTACGAGGGTGCTGACGCTTCATGGACTTACAACGCTTCAATACTATTTTTATCTGGCGCTCTACAATGTCATCTATGTAATACCGCTTGCATCGATAGTTCTTGTATTCACGATGACTCTCGGAAAGCGAAAGCTTACTGAATGGCAGGGACAGGTGCTTAAGCTCGTGTCGGGCCTTATGATGCTCTGTCTAGGTGCGGTGCTTCTTATAGACCCGTCGCTTTTTAACAATATCATTGTGAGCGTCAGTCTGATCGCCCTCTCTCTCGCAGCGGCTTGGCTGATTGTGCTCATAACAAAATTGGTCAGGAAATGAAGGCTGCAAGGCTTTATAGTTTTACCGACATAAGAATCGAGGATGTTCCTATTCCTGATTTGGGGCCGCGCGACGCTCTCGTAAAAACCAAGGCCTGCGGAATATGCTCCGGCGATGTGATGCCGTGGTACATCGAAAAGAAGGCGCCGCTTGTGATAGGGCATGAGCCTGCGGGTGAGATTGTTGCGCTCGGAAGCGATATTCAAAAAGGGCGTTTTAAAGTCGGAGACCGGGTGTTCATACACCATCACGCGCCGTGTATGGAATGCCGCTGCTGCGAGCGCGGCGACCATGTTCAGTGCGATACCTGGCGCAGCACGAAGATAAGTCCCGGAGGCGTATCCGAATATATACTGGTTCCTGAAATCAATTTGCTCAACGACACGTTTGTCCTGCCTGATGGCGTGAGCTTTGAAGACGCTTCTTTAATCGAACCAACCGCATGTGTTGTTAAATCATTGAAACGCTCAAGGATAAAAAAAGGCGACACAGTGCTTGTTATCGGGCTTGGTGTGATGGGACAACTGCATGTGCTGCTCGCTAAGGAATTCGGGGCAGGAAAGGTAATCGGCGCGGATATGGTTTCTTTCAGGATTAAAAAAGCTCTGGAATTCGGCGCTGACCATGCGATAGATGTCTCTAAAACCGGACTTGAAGAAGAACTGTCAAGGCTTACAGACGGCAGAATGGCGGATGTTGTCATTGTAGGGCCGAACAGCGTCAATGCTATGAAACAGGGAATAGAATCCGCGGCTATAGGAGGAACCGTAACACTTTTCACTCCGGCAAAGCCTGATGAAATCCTGTCTTTTGATCCGAATGATTTTTATTTTAAAGACATAACACTTACGGCTTCATATTCATGCGGGCCGGATGATACAAAGGAAGCGCTCGGTTTTATCGAGAGGAAGATCGTGAGCGCAGAAAAACTTGTGACCCACCGCTTTAAAATAGAAGAAACCGCAGAGGCTTACAGGCTTACGGTAGAGGCGCGCGGTTCGCTGAAATGTCTGGTGGTGTTTGAGTGATATTTCCCGAGCGCAGATGCCGATTGTTGCTTGCTTTAGAGCTATAAGAAAAAGTTATAATTGTAGTCCAATATAAAAATAAAATATGGAGGTAGTTATGAAAAGCAGATTTTTGTTGGTTCTTTTGGCAGGAGTGGCTATATTGTTGCTTCCGCTTGCTGCGTATTCCGAAGAGGTTCTGAAATTAAATGGCTCAACCACAGTGCAAAAAAGGATTATGGAGCCGGGCAAAGAGGCTTTTGAAAAGGCCACAGGCATAAAGCTTATGCTTGTGGGCAACGGCACCGGCAGCGGCATGGAAGACCTTGTCAAGGGCAGATGCGATGCTGCTATGGCTTCCGAAGAACTGGTCGATGCTATTTCGAGCATGAAGGCGGCCTCAGGCACCGAGGCTCCGGCAGACCTCAAGCCGCATACTATCGTATCCGACATCATAAAAGTCATAGTAAATCCGTCCAATCCTGTCAACAAGCTTTCGAAGGACCAACTTAAGGGGCTGAACACAGGCAAGATCGAAAACTGGAACAAGGTTGGCGGTGCTGACATGGGCGTGATAGTGATAACCTCGCATGCAGGTTCGGCCACAAGAAAGGTGTTCCAGAAAACTATGATGGACAATGCACCTTATGCTCCGGGCGCCATGGAGGTCGAGACCACAAGAAAAGAGATAGAAACGGTCAACATATTCCCTGAGGGCATCGGCGCGGTGAGTCAGGGTTTTATCAGCCTGCCGGGCCATAAAGAAAAGGTCAAGGTGGTTGAAACCCCAGAAATAAGCAGGCCCCTTATGGTAATCACAAAAGGCGAGGCTTCTCCAAAGGTGCAGAAACTCCTCGACTTTTTCAGGGGAGAAGGCAAAAAGTACATTAAGGACTGATTTTTTTCAAGAAGGCAAATAGGGGGGGGAGACTAGATGACCATCAAGAAGAAGCTGTATCTGAATATGTTCGTGACAATTGCTGGGATCGCTATTATAGGCGGCTTCAGCATTATAGGAATGAAGTTTGTTCACGGCAACCTCTCGATGCTTACTGAACGCTCCACTCCGTACCAGTTGAAGACGGTCGAACTGCAGCGGGTGATGCAGGAGCATACATCCAATCTGCTTAAGGTGGCGGCTTCGACCTCCACGCAGGATTTTAATTCGGTAAAAACAGAAGCCCAAAACAGCCTTGCCGGCGTTAAAAAAACGGCTGATGATCTGAGCGCTTTTAAGGCCGAGCGCGATAGCGCTTCAGAGATAAAGGCGGATGAACTGGCAGGCATTACAGCAGACATGTTCAGCACAACAGAAGAACGGCTGAAGGCCGAAGAAGGCGCAAAAAGCGCAGACGCATTGATGCAGAACAGGCTGAAAGAGGTCTCAAAGCGTTTGGCCGAGCTCGACATCTCGATCAAGAAACTGCAGAAGTCTTCTGTTGGACAGCTCATATCCTCTTCAGAAAGTTCACGCAAGATAAACACCAAGGTGGGCATACTTCAAACCCTGAATCAGGCCGTCAAAGAAGCAGGGTCATATTTGTTAGAGCTTTCGGCAGCAAGAAGGGTTTCTGATGTTCTCGTGGCAAACAACCGGATAAACGCCTCGCTTCGCATTATTACGGCAAATGCAGCCAACCTCAGGACATTTGGGGACACCGAACTCTCAAAAAGCTGTTTGCTGGCCGCATCTGACCTGCAGAAGCTTCTGGCAGGCGCTAACGGACTTATTCAGGCCAAGAAGAACACCTTTGAAGACGATGCTGTGACATCCGATTCGGGACATGTCATTTTTGATAAAAACATGCCTTTCGCCAAACAAACTCTCGGCAACCTTGCGGTGCTTATACAGGACGAGATCGAAAAATCGGGTGACAAATTCCAGTCAGAGAATGCTAATTTCGACTCATCCCTGAAAGGCTCTACTTCCGCAGGCGACATACTGCTTATGAACAGCGAGCTTACCGCCCTCGGCCTGAATATCGAGGGGCTTATAGGCAGGCTGTTCAGCGTTAGAAGGCTGCAGGAGCTGAATTCTATGAACGCCGAACTGAAAAGCAGGTTCGAACGGGCTGCTTCGCTCGAAAAAAAGCTGGCGGATTCATTGTCATCCGCAAAGAGGACCGAGGAGGTCAAGCTTATAAAGGCGGTAGGCGGCTCCATGTCGGATATAAAGGGGCTGCTCTTTTCCAAGGATGGGGTAATAGAGAAGCTGAACAGGGTCTTGAGCGTCAATGAACAGGCCTTTGCCCTGAACGAGAAACTCAAAAATACGGTCGCCCAACAGCGCGAAAAAGGCAAAAAAGGCATGACCACAGCTCAGGAGGCGCAGGAGAAGGCGATAAAATCGGTCAATAATATAGTCAGCACATATCTGGTCAGTGTTGGCGTTATAAGCTTGGTGACGCTTGTTATAGGCATTTTATTCAGCAAGACGGTTGTAAGCTCGATACTGACGCCTGTGCGCGAACTGCAGGGCCTTGCCGAAGGCTTTGGCAACGGCGACTTCAGCAAGCGTATGGACGAAAAGAGGAAGGATGAGTTCGGCGGCCTTGCCGTGAATTTCAATCAAGCCACGGTAAAGCTTAGTGACATAACGACACAGATACGAGAATCCATAAATAAGATGTCCCACGATTCACAGGCGCTTACAACGGTATCTGAGCGCCTGAGCAGTGGCTCTTCTGCGCAGGCCTCACAAACCGATCAAGCCGCAACAGCTATGACAGAAATGTCGCAGACCACGATAGACATGGCGCGCAACGCTTCGGATACTGCGCAGACCGCCGAAGTGATGAAAGACACCGCGCTTCAGGGCAAAGGCGCTGTTGACTGCACCGCACAGGAGCTTGAACGCTTTGCCGAAATGGTCAGAAAGTCGGCAGAAAAAGTAGAATCTCTCGGAAAGAAATCTTCCGAAATAAACAACATCATAACTCTCATAAAAGAGATCGCAGACCAGACCAATCTGTTGGCGCTTAATGCTGCGATAGAGGCTGCCAGAGCAGGCGATCAGGGACGGGGGTTTGCGGTTGTTGCCGATAGCGTAAGACAGCTTGCGGAGCGTACAACGATTGCTGCCGACGACATAGCCAAGACGGTGAAGTCGATGCAGGGCGAGGTAAAAGAGTCTGTTGACTTCATGCACGAGCAGAGGGGCTCTATCGTAAAGGTGCTTGCCGATGTTAAAAATACGCTGACTTCAATGGGCAATATAGTTTCCAATGTTGAAACGGTCACTGACATGGTGCAGCGGATAGCGACCGCAACCGAAGAACAGTCCTCCACAGCTACAGAGGTATCGCACAACATGGAGAACATTTCTGTTATAACAAGGGAGCTGAACGAGTCTGTTGAAGGGATACGCCACGCCTCTGAAGACCTGTCTAAACTCGCTTCGGACCTGAACTCAACGGCAGCGTGGTTTAAGACATAAAAAGAAAAATATTTATCCTTCTCCGTGCAGTATAAAGACCGCCCAGTAAAATGGATTGGGGTATTTTAGCTTCATCGCATTTTTTGCAAGCCTTAATGATGCTGCTCTGCTTTTGCCCTCTTTGAGATGAGCATAAAATATTTTCATGTATTCGACAGCAGGTTCTGACGCAACCTCCCAGAGGCTCACCACAACGCTCTTAGAACCTGCATGCTGAAAAGCCCTTGCAAAATTCGCGACTCCTTCGCCCTCCATCATTTTCCCTCTGCCGGTTGAGCAGGCGGACAAAACAACCATGTCAGCATTGAGCTTCAATTCGAGCACTTCGCTAAGAGTGAGGAAACCATCGTCATCGTTTTTGTTTTCGACCTGACCTAGAATTATAAAAGGCTCTTTTAGTCCTTGCACCTTTCCGGGCAGGTCGGCATGGGTTGCAAAATGCAGATAACGATAATCCCTAAGCTTGGCATTTCTGAAATTTGTCTCTGTGGCTAAAATATTCAGAAGCACATCGGGCTGCTCCGGCTTAACCCCCAGAATTTTTGCAATAGCTTTTATCTCATCTTCTGTTTCTGGAAGCGCCGGATACTCTACATCTTCCCAAACAATAGCATCTCCTGATATGTTAGATTTGGGCAATATAGTAAGCCCTCGATAGGCATACTGCTTCAGCTCTTTTTTTGCAGCAGGTTGTGTCTCACCTCTTTTATATGCAGCATATCTTGGATCGGATTTGTCGTATATAGGATTGCCCAGCGCAAATAGGGGTTTTTCGGCTATTGTCGGCTTTAAAAGCCTTGTCAATGCGAGGGATGTTGCTGACTGCGCATACGTTACAGTCCATTTGTCGCCTAAATAAATTGTGTCTTTATAATCTTTGCCCTCTTTTATAACCAGCGCTTCAAAGGGAAGAAGACCGAGAATTCCATCCGGAACAATTATCAGCCTTTCTGAATATTTAACATCTTTAAGAGCATCTGCAAGCAATAAGCCGTAGAGTTCTTTTGCAAATTTTAGAGAAACATCTTTGTCTTTCCCTGTGCTGAAAGGCTCTATGAATTTTTTTATCCTGTCCGAAAGCTCCTCTGCAGAAATATCTATTTTATGAGTACCGCTCAGGCCGCCTTTTCTGAGCACAAATGCAACGGCCGAGTCACCGCTTATTCCGAACTCGATCAATACCTCATCCGCTTTTAAGGGGATTTCTTCGGCATGTATTGGGCTGGGATAATGTATCGCAGCATATTGAGGAAAATCTTTTTTAAGCGAGGATATAAGTGAGTCGAGCTCGCTGTCAAGACGGTCTTTTTTCTGTGAAAGTTTTTTAAATACCGATTGGCCTTTTGCAAACGCATTGTCCCAGTTGTCTTTTATGGCTGCCAATTCTTTAAGGATAGCCGACTCCCTGCTTTTTATCTCAGCCGGTATTTCAGGAGCGTTATATTTTCTGGCAGAGTCTGACATTGCTTCAAGCAGCGTCCTTGCCTTTGTCATTTCCGAAAAGTAAAAGCCGCTGGATGCAGAGTCTTTGCCGTAGGCACCGAAAGCATCATCTGCTTTTTCACCTTTTCGCTCCATTTCTGCAAGAACCGCAGCAAGCTCCCTGTGAGGTGTCAAACGGCTTATATAGCCGCCTCCGGAAAAGAATCCGCTGCGTTCACTAACCGCTGTTCTTAGCTCTTCAACGATAGCAACAGCTTTGAACAGTTCCTGGGACGATTTCCCCAAAAGACCCTTGCCTTTGAGCGCCTGACCGTATTGCGTGTGATATTCCATGCGGCGGTTCCTGCTGTCTCTCCACGTAGGAGGGAGCTCTTCCAGCAATGCCAACGCCTCATTGTATTTTTTTTCTGCAAGATAGACCTGTATCAATCCCGCATGTATCAGTCTGGTTTTGGTTATCTTCTTGCCAGCCTCTTTTCTCTCGAGAAATATTTTTTCGGCCTCTTTGTATTTTTTTTGGCTGAGATATACGGCCCCGATATTATTCAGTCTGGCAGCGATGTTATGAGTATTGTCCAGCTTTCGCTCTATATCCAGAGCCTCATTAAGATTAAGCAGCGCCTGCTCATACTGGCCAACTCTAAAATATTCCATCCCGATATTGTTTAGCACTATGGCCCTTTGTTTAGGTCTGTTAATCTTTCCTTCGATGTTCAATGCCTGACGGTAATATAAAAGTGCGGAGTCGGATCTGCCCAAAGACGTGTATGTATTGCCTATATTGCTGAGGTTGGTTGCCTTCATAGCCTGATTATCCAGCTCATCGCTGATTTTCAAAGCCTCCTTCTGGTGAGAAAGGGCTTTGTCGTATTGGTTGATGTCTTTGTAATAGGCCCCGAGGTTGGTAAGTGTTATGGCTATATCCTCACGTGCATTCTGCTTTTTTTGTATGTCCAACGCTTCGGTATAGTATGAGAGGGCCTTATCATGCTCGATGAGTTCACAGTAGGCGTCCCCTATATTTCGGAGAGATATCGCTATTTCTTTTGGGGTATTGAGCCGTCTGTTTATCGCAAGAGCTTCTTGGTAATATGAAAGCGTTTTGTCATAGTGCCCCATATTGGAATATACATTGCCTATAAGGTTAAGGTTGCCGGCTATTGCATTCTGGTTGTTCTTTTCTCGGTTCATTCTGAGAGATTCGATGAAATAGGAAAGCGCTTTGTCGTATCTGCCAAGCGAATTAGCGGCCTTGCCGATATTGAACAGTACGATTGCGGTGCTTTCCTTGTCATTTAATTCCCTGAATATGCGCAAAGATTCTTCAAGCAGGGAAAAGGCCTTTTCATTTTGGCTCAGGTTTTGGTTATAGATAGATCCGATATTAAAAAGATTTGTGGCAATAAAATCACGGTGATTAATCTGGCGTGCCGCCCTTAGAGCATCCTCATAATGGGAGAGAGCCTTTTTGTAGTCGCCCAACTCTTCGTGGACCCTGCCCAGTCCATTTTTGTTCGATGATATACATTCCGGACTGCCTGCACATTTTGATAATGATTTTTCATAATATGAAGCTGCCTCTTTGTATTTCCCCGACTCAAAGGCCTTTTCTCCCAGTTCCCACAATCTTTCGGCCTCATCTTTGCCTTGGGCAAAAGCGCTGCCTGAAATTACAAAGACAAAGAGCACAACTAAAAATATTTTTTTCTTTTCCATTTTCTGAAAAACATTAACATTGAAGGCCGGAAATAAGCAAAAAAAAGAGGGCAGCGGAAACCGCTGCCCTCTTTTTTTGTATTTTAAATCAATTATGCTTTAATCGGGCTTAAATGTTCAGAAACATTTTCGGAGTGTTTTCTGTTGTAAAGTACTATCATGCTTTCAACAAGTATGCCGGCTATGCCGCCTGTCATCATAGAAACAAATCCGGCAAAGGCAAAGAAGATCATAGCCATAATCCCTGCTACATAGCTTCCGCCCAAGGGGCTTCCTGCAATATAAAGGGCTAACATGGTGCTGATATACCCTGCAGGAATAAGTGCATAAAAAATAAAATACAAACCCCCGATCAATAAACCCATTTTTGCGCCGATGCCGGTTAACTCTTTCTTTGATGTCATATTGAAGCCCTCCTGATTCTGTTTTTTTGCTTTGCCTTTATGACAAAGCTTTTTTTTATTGCTTTGATTTTAAACCGTCAGGGCTTACAACTGGCTTACATATTCTTGTTAACAAAAATTTTACATGCATTGATTTATATGGTTTTTTTGTTTTGGAAGAAAATCTTATACATGAAAAACCGGGGTTATGCGATCAGAAAGCTTATCAGCCTCAATATTCAGGCCAAGATTTTTATAGCAGGTTATTAGGCGCTGATAAAACAGTTCTGAAGATTCATCTATGTCCAGGCATCTCTGAAACCAATCAGCAGCCATTTTCCATTTTCCGTCCGAAATCCAGTATTCTCCTGCTTTTGCAGCAGAATGAACAAACTTGCTGCGCAGGCTTTCGCGTTTTGAAATGGCCCACGCATTATCCGAATCTGCAGGAAGAAAAGCGCCTTTATACATACTGACCACTTTTTCGCTAAAACTTAGGGCCTCGCGCAGAACATCTCTGTCTTTGTGCCCAGCGCTTTTGCTGAACTGCCAGGCAGCATCAGCTTTTCCGACCATATGCTCGAATGCCCATGAGTCAACCCAGTAGTAGCAGGGATCAAGAGATAACTGTCCGTCGCAAAGCTGAATTCCTTTGTAATCGTCTATAAGCCTTCTCAGGCGGTACAAAGTGGATTCAAAAGAGGTGTTTGCAGCATCCCCCTCAACTTCAGGCCAGAGCGCATCGACTATCTGAGATTTAGACACATCCACTCCGCCAAATGCTATAAGCGCCTTAAGCATAATCATAGGTTTGGACTGAAGCCTCCCGGAAGCTTTGAAAGGACGGGAATCTTTTATCAGGTCAAACCTGCCCAGTGTATATATCATTATCGGATAAGGCCATTCTTCAACATCAAGCGGTGGAGTATCAGGCATAAGTCTTCGTTTGCGTATCACATCAAGGGCAGAGTCCTTTTCTATTCCTGCCTGAAGAGCCTTCATGCAGACTCGTGTTGTAAAAGAACGGTTGAACCATATAATTCCAAAAAAATTCTGCGCCCGCATCCCCAGCATGGCTTTATTCAATGAATCATTAAGAGAGGCAGCACCCCTATCCATCAAGATCTGCAGCTCCAGAAACTCGCTTAGATGTTTAAAGAAAAGGCTTTTAATCTTTAATGCAGCATCCCGCGCCAATGACAGATAATGCTCTAATTCGCTTAGGCTCCCTCTCTCGTACTGTATTTCGGCCATTTTTATAAAAAACAAAGGCTGTTCAAGGCTGAGTCCTGATTTTGCCAAAAGCTTCAGAGCCAGTTCCTGATTATAAAACGCCCTGTCATTATCTCGGTTCATCTGTTCTCTGCATGCCAGGAGGTAATGATAATAAGCCAGCTCGGATTCTTTGGCATCATTGATGAGAAGAGATAGCTGCTGATAAATTCTGTCAAAAGAGACATTGTCATCTTCCTCAATTGAAGCTGCCAGACCATGCATTAAAATTCTGATATTCTTTTTGTTTGCGGGCTCCTTCAAGAAACCGAGAGATTTTTTGAGGCTTGCAGAAGCAGCGCCGGCAAATAAATCATAAAAGACCTCCAACTCATCGAACAGGCCGATAATTTTTTCCGAAACCTGTTCCGGACGTATGTTGTCGACCAAGAAACTCCTGATGAAGGCCGCTTTAGAAAAGTCTCCCATCCAGAGGTAATAACGGCACAAATTAATGCCCGAAATTAGTCTGCGGTTAATGTCGGTCTTATGCCCGGCAAGAACCGATATGAACGCTTTGTCTTCCCAGAAAGAAATATCAGGATGACCAGGGCTGCTGAGGCTCATTAGAACAAAAAGGTTCATAACCGCATCATCAAAATATTTTGAAGCAGAACACGAAGCATCGTTTCTCATGGTAGGTTCTACAAGGGAAATCAGATTTTCAGCATGGCCGAATTCTGACGAAGCAATATACCTATCGCTGAGAGCTGCAAAAGAAAGCAGCATTCCATCGTTGTTGTTAGAAACAGAGCAGAGTTCCAGATATTTTTGAAGCGCTTCAGCTCCGTTGTCATCGGGTGACGATAGCCCTTTCCAGTATAGGAGGCGCGGATTAAGGCCGAAATAACTTTCTGGAAGCACTGCTGTCCATTCCGATACAGCTGTAATATGTCCATTTGCTGCAAGTTTAGGAGCGGCTTTAATGATCAAGTCTGCCAGCCCATCCCATAGGCTGTGTTCGATAAGAATATCGCCAGCTTCTGGTTCCCGCCCAGCTTCGAATAAAATTCCGGCTGCACGCAAACATATTTCTATCCATTCAGAACCAGAAGATTCTTTTTGTGCGCGGCACAAAAGAAACTCTCTGAACAAAGGCTGGTATGAATATTCGGAGTCTTTTCTTTCGATAAAAAAAGATTTTCTGTATAAACCTGACAGTATCTGCTCAGCATGAGGATTCATGGTCAGGCGCTCAGCCATTAGAGTTGTAATGCTTCTGAAGATTGAGGTCTTTAGAAGGAATTCGCAGGAAGAGGAATCCAGTTTATCAAGCATTGCTTCAAAGGCATTTTTAATGTCGGCAGGATAAAAGGCATCGGTGTTGGGGTGCGGAAGGTCATTTTTATCACGATTCTCGCTGTAAGCAATAAGCCCCATTATCCAGCCTTCTGTTTTCTGGTAAAGACGGAGGATATCTTTCTCCTCGAAACCGTTGCAGGCAGATAGGAACTCTTTGGTTTCGTCATAGGTAAGCCTCAATTCGTCCCAGCCTATTCTGTTGCCATGCTTGGTTACATCATCGAGCAAAACAGGGTGGGGTTCATGCCTGCTCAAGAATATAACATTCACTCCTTGCTGAAGCTTGGATAGGCTAGACTTTAGATCATGGTGGAAGTTCGAGGAATAAGGCAGATCGTGGTAATTGTCGAAAATCAACACGCAGGGTTCATCAGAACTCTTAATGTCAGGAATACCCTCATAAGCTGCAATAAAATCTGCACGGCACCAAAAGGCACGCAGTTTTCTGGCTTCAATATACCCGGAAATAATGGCTGTCTTGCCAGATCCTGCAGGACCGGTTATCCAGATAAGCGGTTTTTTCCTTGCATTATCGAGCTTGCGAAATAGCCTGTCCCGCTTAAAGAAGCGGCTTGCTTGCGCTTCATTTGTGGGGGACAACTGAGATTTTTTTGACATAGCCACAGATATCTGAATAATAGATCCTTCATTACATTACATTAAACAACGGTAAAGTTATGGTTAATTCGTGTAAATATTCTGTAAAATAGCGCTTAGAGTTTCCTTAAAAGGAGATAGTTACAGGCGATGCCAAACGGTCACGGTGGATCACCTTTTCTTGCTTCCCCAATCGGATGCGCAGTCATGTTCGCCATATTCGCCGGACTTCCGCACAAGAGCTATTTCGGTTGGCTGTGGGTCGCCATCTGTTTGGTGTTTGCCGCACTGGGCGGCTGGCGGCTGGCTTACCATCTGCACATGTGGGATGCTGATGAATACGGCGGGGCATACACCCCACCAGATATATATCAACGAACATTAAAACGGTATCGGATTCTATCGATGGTGTATGCGGTGCTTGCAGCAGTTCTGGGGTTTTGCATTCTTTGGTGGCGTGGGCTGCCATAGCCGTTTCGGTGAACTAGAGCTGTATGTTCAATAGAAATAAAGAGCATGCCTTTGCTCCAGGCTTTCGTCTGTCGGCGCTCGACGCAATCATTCTGGTCCTTGGTTTAGCTGCAGCCTTTGCGCTCTCGCTGGTGGTTTTGTGGTGGGGGTTCGTGGTCGGCTTTGTGCTCATGCATTTTTTTCTGTTTTGCAACATTGTGCGTATGGCGCGGCCTCTTGAGCTGGCCTGGGCTGGCGTGTTTATTGTTCTCTCTATAACAACTGTAGTTTTTGAGACTCCGGGCTGGTCTGCAACGGCTTCGGTTTCTTTAGCTGCAACGGTAATTGTTGTCGTGTTACAGATGCGCAAGGCCTCTTATCATGGCATTGGATGGCGGTGGATCAATCCCAATCTGCCTGCTTGGTGGGAAGCCGCGAAGTGTGAGCCGAACCAAAACATTGAGGCTGCCGGGTTTGACATAAAGACTGATCGCATAACTGGATCGGTGCTCGCACTGGCGCTTGGCGACGCATTCGGCGCCCCGCATGAAGGAGGAATTCTTGAACGTGCTGTTTGGGCCCTAATCGGCAGGCAAAACGGCAGGCGCCGCTGGACAGATGATACTCAAATGGCCATTGATCTGATAGAGTCGTTGGCAGCGTGCGGGCGTGTTGATCAGAATGACCTTGCACGCCGATTTTCTCAATCATACAAGTGGTCACGTGGATATGGCCCCGGTGCTGCAAAGATTCTAAAGCGCATTAGCCGGGGGCAATCGTGGGAGGAAGCGGGCCGTACGGTTTACTGCGAGGGTTCCTTTGGAAATGGCGGTGCTATGCGAGCCCCGGTCGTTGGGCTTTTTTTTGCAGATGACAACGAAGATTACCTTGTCAAGGCAGCATCCGCCTCTGCGGAGGTGACTCACGCCCACCCTCTCGGACGCGAGGGGGCTGTATTGATCGCTTTGGCCACCGCTCTTGCTTACAACAACAAAAGTTCTGAAGAAATTATCGAACGGCTATGCCAACGCGTTGAAGCGCCTGAGTTCTTGAGCAGGCTTCGCATTGCAAGCAGGTGGCTGCAGGCAGGGAGCAATGCTGCACCGCAAACGGTTGCTGCCGAACTTGGGAATGGTATTTCTGCGGTTGAGTCCTGCGTAACAGCGATTTATCTGGCGCTTGCCTTTCGCAGCAGTCCTTTCAATGAACTTCTCGGATTTGCCATCAGGCTGCGCGGCGACGTGGACACCATTGCGGCAATGTCCTGTGCTATCTGGGGGGCTGCACGCGGACTGAACGCGTTGCCGCAGGCGCTGTTGGAGCAGGTAGAGCAATATGAGCATTTAAAAGCGGTGGCTCGATCTTTTGCTGAAGCCGTCAAAAATCATCCACCAATCTCTGGCAAATAGGAAGCTGTTTACTAAACGAAAATAGGTTAGCGCAGTTCGGAAGAATATTAAATGGCGGAGAGGCAGGGATTCGAACCCTGGGTAGGGTGTTACCCCTACAACCGCTTAGCAGGCGGCTGCCTTCGACCGGCTCGGCCACCTCTCCATAAACTTTAATAATATCAATTGCTAAGATAAATTGTAAACCTTGTATCTGAAACAATCAAAGCTGATAATGGTTTTTTGAAGTGAATGTGCAGTTGAATAACAGTTATTTATGAAATGAAACTCCTCAGGGAGTTTCATTTCATAAATAAAACATCGGATTATTTTTTGCGAACTATTGACCGCAGCAAACGCGTCTCATTTTTGACTTTCCCGTAGGAGAGACTGACTTGATTACCTCAACTTTTTTTCCGCAGTTGCGACATATCTGGGACTTGGCCTTTGATTCGGCTCTTGAGGAAACGTCTGTTTTGGACTTAACTTTTTCTGCCATTTGAAAACCTCCTTTCAAAACCGCCGTGTGATAAGGCTCCGGCGGAGCTCTATGTGATTTTGTCTGTAGTATGATACTGTAAAATGAAGTGCTTATTTTTGTCAAAAACAGCTTGGGAGCATAATGAAAAGTCCTGACAAACTGCCTTCTTTGGTGTATGCAAATTACAAGGGCGAAATAGTTGACCTGCCGGATATAGAAATGGCGGGGATGAGCGGTTTTTCGATGATAAGGCCGCACTATTCAGATTTAATCCCGCTGCCAAATGGCAGTGAGCTTTTTACACTTCCTGGCAGATATCCGATCGGTATAGACCCTAAAAATAAGAGTTTCATAAAACTGGACGAAGATCCATTTTATGAAGGAAAGCCCGTCAGTGCAGTAGCAGCTTTCATAGCGCCTGCGCATACTTCAATTTTGTCTGCAGCGTATGAAAAATCGGACAGCAGCGCCCCTGTGCTTCCTCTTTTTGCATATACTACGGTCGGGTGGCTGGATGGACAGTTTTGGGTTGCTGCTTTTCGTTGCGACTCTGATGTGAGGCAGGATGCGGACCAATATGTTCAAAAAACGGTCAAGGCAAAAACAGATAAATATTTAAAAAGATTTTGTGATAACAGGTTGATTCAGCATCTTGGCAACTGCTGCCTGTCCTACGGTTGCCCTGCTGCAAGAAACTATTTTTTAGGGCGCTGGGAGGCGCCTATACCAACATCACCTATCTGCAATGCAAACTGTGTAGGCTGCATATCTTTGCAGACTTCAGGATGCTGCCCTTCGACTCAGGATAGGATATCGTTTGTGCCTGCGGTTGACGAGATAGTTGAAATGGCTGTACCGCATCTTTCTGATGCACCGATGCCGGTTGTAAGTTTTGGGCAGGGCTGCGAGGGAGAGCCGTTGCTTCAGTTTAAGACGATCGAGAAGGCGATAATAAAAATGCGTGCACAGACTCCTTTGGGAACGATAAACCTTAATTCCAACGCAAGCATGCCGGATAGAATTGACCGGCTTGCAGCTTCAGGGCTTGATTCGCTGCGCGTCAGCATGAACAGCGCTCGAAAGGATAAATACGCTCTTTATTACAGGCCGCAGGGTTTTTCTTTTGATGAGGTCAAAGATTCGATAAAGGTGATGAAGCGGAGGAATAAATTTGTTTCGCTAAATTATTTTATTTTGCCGGGCTTTACGGATGATATGGACGAGATGTCCGCATTATTCGATCTTGTTGAGGATTGTAAGCCTGATATGATTCAGTTGCGCAATCTGAATATGGATCCTGAATGGTATCTCGATGTAATTAAGCACAGCCCAGTCGCAAAGCCTAAAGGTATAATGAACTGGCTGAAAAGACTGAAGAAGAGTTTTCCATTTTTGCGATTTGGATATTTTAATCCGTATTTGGCCGGATAAGATTTGCTCAAAAACAGGCGGTTATTTCACAATTATTGTAGGCATCACCGACATTCCAACCCTTAGGATAGTATTTTGAGTCGAGTTGTTGTCCAGCACTATTTTGACAGGAACCCTCTGCACGACTTTCACATAGTTGCCCGCCGCATTCTCGGGAGGAAACAGGGAAAATACCGTTCCTGTCCCTGACATTATGCTGTCCACTCTGCCGAATAGAACCACGTTTGGATATGTGTCTATCTTAATTTCTACACGCTGCCCGGGCTTTATTTTTTCGAGCTGAGTTTCTTTATAATTCGCAACGACCCAGATATCGCTTAGCAATACTATTGCCATTAAGGGTTGTCCTGCCTGAATCTGATTGCCAAGTTCAACCGATTTTTTAGTAATCTGGCCATCAGCCTGAGCATATATTTTAGTGTAGCCATAACTGAGCTCAGAGGCCTTAAGCATTGCATCGCGCTGCTTTACAGAAAACTGCTGCGATGTTTTTGATGTCTCTGCCTGCTTTATCAGCGCTTTATGCGTTTCAACCGAACTCTCGCTTTTTTTGAATTCCTCTTCGGCCGCTTTTAGTTCGGCCAAAGCAGCGTTGTGTGCGGTCAATGTTTTTTCATGGCGCTCTTTTGAGATTGCGCCTTTTGCAAAAAGATTCTCTGCCCTTTTCGCATCGGTTTCGGCCTGTTTCATGTATGCTTCTTTCAGATGCAGATTAGCTTTTGCTGCTTCAGCTTTTGCCTTTGCCTCTGCTAACTGTTTTTTTGAGGTCTCGATTGCAGCATCAATCTCATGTATTCTCGACTGTTCCCTTGACAGCGCAGATGAAGCCTCCATAACTTTGACTTCATAGTCCGCAGGCTCTATCTCGATCAGCAGATCGCCCTTTTTTACCGCCTGGTTGTCCCGAACATGAACAGCTTTTACTGTGCCGGCCACCTTTGAGGCTACTGTGGACCTTGTTCCTTCAATAAAAGCATCATCAGTATCAATATGGCTGGCTTTGTATTCAAGGTAAAGGTAAAGTGTCACAGCACCCGCAATCCCTATAAGCATAAAAACGAACAGAGCTATCTTTTTGCGTTTGCCGTTTTCGGGTGTCTTCTCATCCATATAAAGCCTCCCTAAGATTTATTGATATTCAGAAACAAGGTCATGTCCTGCAGCATACAGCAATGCTGCTTGCGCCTTGCGCAGCTCGTACCTTGTTTTGAAATTATTGGTTTCTGTAATTGTCAGCAGACTTATCGCGTCAAGCACTTCGGTTGCTGTGCCTATGCCTTCTGCGTACCGCACCTTGTTAATCCTTAAATTTTCTTCTGCCTGTTCAAACGCATTTTTTGAAACCGTAAGCTTTTCGTAAGAAGTGGCTGCCTCAAGAAATGCCTGCTTTACCTGAAGCTTTATTTCGTCCGAAATCTGTTTTTTCTTTTCCCGAAGTTGGGCTGTTCTATATTTTGCTTTTGACACCGAGGCCTCAGTGCTCATGCCGCCGAAAAGATTCATATTGAGCCCAAGAATAACAGACCAGTTAGCGTCATGCTGCTGATAACTGTTTTCGGTGTAGTTGTAGCCGCCCTGCGCAAAGAATTTAGGAAAATAGTCCGAGCGCAAAGAAGATTCCTCTAACTCAGCGCTCTTTATTTCTTTGTCTATTATCAGAAGCTCAACTCTATTGGATAAAGCGTAGTCCCAAAGACGGTTCAAATCCGTACCCACACCGGGCTCCCTGTCATACTCTTCAACTTCTATTCCGTCAGTCATCTGAAAAGAAAGGATGTTGTTAAGACGCATCAAAAATATCTCGCGTGTGGTATTGGCGCTCAACGAGCGCTGCCTTGCGTCCGCAAGCCGCACCTCTGCCTGAAGCAGATCATTTTTGGTAATCACTCCCTCATCGAAAAGATTTTTTGCAGCGGTCTGGTGCGCTTGAAGACGCTCCATCTCTTTTTTTGAGGTGTTTATAATCTTCTCTGCTTCAAGCGTATCGAAATAGGCGGACAGAAAATCGAGGGCAGCAAGACTTTTGATTTTTTTAAGTTCAAGACTGCTCAGCGTATGAGTATTCTTAGAGATTTCAATCTGCGAACTGTTCTGTCCGAAATCGAACAGAGTCTGATAAGCGTTAATCCCGTATGAGGCATAATTTTTTTCTGACATATAGACCGGCTGCCCGCCCATCAAGGCTGCTGGTTGGTAAGATAGGTAAGTTTTTCCTGCAAAGGCATTTACGTTCGGCATAAATCTGGAGCGGGCCAAAACAATACCTGCTCCAGAAATTTCTTTGTTATACGACGCAATCTTTACGACCCTGCTCTCGGAGGCCGCAATTCTGAGGCCTTCGGGCAGTGAGAGTTTTTTTGTCGAATCTGCGGCATACGCGCCGGTTTGAAAAATAAAAACCGCAATTGCCGCGAGAGTTAAATAAAATGCTCTGTTCATAATATTGCGCTGCTCCTTAAAATGCGGTGTAAGTGAACGCGTACAGATTAAGAAAACCTTATTGTTGTTGTCAAATCAGACAGGCAAACCTGCGGAGTTGTATGATAAAATCTCTCATGAAAAAAGAGCTCGTAGATATCTCATCATACATTGACCGGCAGCGGTTGGTAGAAACCTTTACCGAGCTGATAAAAATAAACTCTCCTTCGTTCCACGAGCGAGAACTGGCAGAATACCTTGCCCGCAAGCTCAGTTTGATTGGCTGCGAGGTTTCTTTTCAGGACTACGGAGAGTCGTTCAATCTTATCGCTTATAGGAAAGGCGGCATAAAAGAAGCGTCAACTCTTATGCTCAGCGCCCACATGGACACCATAGAACCAACTGATGGAATCAGTTTTATCAATGACGGAGAACTGGTAAGAAGCATTGGCAATACGGTGCTCGGGGCGGATGATAAGAGCGCGATTGCACAGATAATCGAGGCTGTGGCTGCAGTGCATGAAAACAAGCTCCACACTTGTGGTTTGGAAATAGTATTTACCTCGGCCGAGGAGAAGGGACTTTGCGGCGCAAAGAACCTCGATTTCGGCAGGATTCAGAGCAAGCATGCGCTGGTGCTTGATTCTGGCGGAAGCGTCGGCAACATAGTTGTGGGAGCGCCGTCGCACCACACTTATGAAATGCGTGTAACAGGCAAAGCTGCCCATGCCGGAATCGAACCCGAAAGAGGTATCAGCGCTATAAAGTGTGCGGCAAAAATTGTTGCGGAAGTTCCTGACGGCAGAATAGATGATGTTACAACTGCCAATATCGGCATTATCAAAGGCGGCACAGCCACGAATGTGGTGCCTAAAGAGGTTGTTCTAAACGGAGAGGTCAGAAGTCATAATATTAAAACACTCGAATCTACCAAGAAAAGAATTTTTGATGCTGCAGAAAAAGTTGCTGCGGAAACCGGGGCTGTCATCGAAATAAAGGTTAAAGAGGAGTACAATTCATTTAGCATAGATAAAGATGATTCTTATCTGAAGTTTCTTTCAGAGATTTTTGATTCTTGTGGCATAAAGCCTGCATTTACCGTCACCGGCGGCGGTTCGGATGCAAACATTTTCAATGGCCGCGGCATTAAAGCGCTGAATATCTCGAACGGCATGCAAAAAGTACATTCTACCGAAGAGTTCATAATGCTCGAAGATTTATATAAGGGATGTCTGATAGTTTTGAGCGCAGCGGTTTCTTTCAATCAATAATGGGAACATTTCCTGTAAGCCTGCAGAAAGAAAAAAGCCTGTTCAAAAAAATGGAGTTGCTCGGCATCCGTGAACAGGACATTGAGGAATCGTTCGTTCGCTCCGCAGGCAAGGGTGGGCAGAATGTGAATAAGACCTCGACCTGCGTTTATCTCAAACATCTTCCTACCGAGATTGAAGTAAAATGCCAGAAAGAGCGCTCGCAGGGGCTTAACCGTTATCATGCCCGCATGATGCTTATTGAGAAGATAGAATTTATAACCAAGGGCAAAGAAAGCGAAGAGGCACGCAAGATATACAAAATAAGGCGTCAAAAAGCCAAGAGGTCTAAGCGCACCAAAGAAAAGATCCTTGCGGACAAGGCTAAACTTTCGGAGAAGAAACAGTTGAGGGCTTCGGTCAGATCTTCGGATGGATGATTCGGTTTCAACCAAAAGTTCACGCAAAGGATATTTGTATGTCATCGTTGCGGCTGTTTTATGGGCTGTGTCGGGATCGTCAGCAAAATTTTTATTCAATCAAGGTGTAACCGCTTATGAACTTGTGCAGCTTCGCGTTACCATAGCTTCGGTATTAGTTTTTTTGTGGCTTGTCATATATAAGCGCGGTCTTCTTATGATTCAAAAAAAAGACTTTCTTTATTTTTTTATCCTCGGCGGTTTATGTTTGGCTTCCGTACAGTTCACATATCTTTTCACCATAAGCAAGATTAATGTAGCTGCCGCAATTTTGATGCAATACCTTTCCCCTATTTTAATAGCGCTTTACTCTGTCATATTTGCGAGGGAGAAAATTAGCGCATCTGTAATAGCGGCCTTAATAGGCGCAACATCAGGCTGTTATCTGGTCGTGGGAGCGTACAACATGAATATGCTCAGCTTGAATCTTGCCGGAATAATCGGCGGTCTGCTTTCGGCTGCGACTTTCGCGTGGTATTCTATCCAAGGCGAGTACGGCATGAAGCGTTATTCTCCATTTACTGTGCTTTTCTTCAGCCTTTTTTTTGCGGCCATTTCATGGAATATTATCACCCCGCCTTTGAGCGCTTTCTTCAAGCCTTATTCTCCTGTAGAATGGGGATGGATTGCGTATATCTCTATACTGGGAACAACTATACCCTTCGGACTTTACTTGAAAGGCATCAGCATTATACATGCGACGAAGGCAAGCATTACGGCAACGCTCGAGCCTATTACTGCCGGCATACTGTCTTATTTGTTTCTCGGCGAGAGGCTTGAAGCGCTTCAGATACTGGGCGGCCCGCTGATAATAAGTTCGATAATACTGCTGCAATTGAGAGATAATCCACAAAACAAGCCTAGTTAGGTCTTAGAGCTCCCATTAATTTTTATTATCACTGCTTAATCATATTGAATATTACCCCCTCTTTTCGTTAAAGTAAATGTCCCTATTTGAACAAATCCAATCAGGAGGAAGCATATGGCTGAAACCGTAGAAATCAGATGGCACGGCAGGGGTGGACAGGGAACGGTCACTGCTGCAAAAGTTTTCGCCGACGCATGTCTTAGCGGCGGGCGGCATGTACAGGCTTTTCCGGAGTACGGGCCCGAAAGATCCGGCGCTCCGCTCAGGGCTTACAACAGAGTCAGCAGCAAGGAATTGAGGATGCATTGTCCTGTTTTACATCCCAGCATAGTTGCAGTTGCAGATGCTACATTGCTGGATGCAATTAATGTGACTGAAGGCGCTCCTGACAACGCGACATTTATAATAAACACCGCAAAGGATCCCAAAGAGATTCGGGCTAAAATAAACGCCAAGGACGGCCAGAAAGTTGTCACGGTGGATGCTACAAAGATCGCCATAGAATGCTTTGGCAGGCCGATGCCGAATTCGCCTATGGTAGGAACTCTTGCAAAGGTTTCTGGACTTATTACTCTCGATCAGGTGCTGGAGGATGTTAAGAAAAGCTTTGGCAAAAAGTTTGCCCAAAAGGTGATTGACGGCAATCTCGAAGCTGCCAGAAGAGGTTACGAGGAGGTACATGTAGGATGAAGCTTAAAGGATGGAAAGAACTTAAACCCGGAGCTGTTGTCACAGAACCCGGAAGCGCTTTGAAATTCAAGACAGGCTCATGGAGGGCGTACAAGCCCAAGTGGGTGCAGGAAAACTGCATAAACTGTCTTTTCTGCTGGATTTATTGCCCTGACATGTCTATTCCTGTTAAAGACGGCAAGAGAGGCGAATTTGATTATGACTACTGCAAAGGCTGCGGAATATGCGCCCTTGAATGCCCCGGGAAAAAGGGCAATAAAGCGATAGTCATGGAAGAGGAGGGCAAATAATGGGCAAGATAGTTGCTGTCACAGGAAACGAGGCGGTTGCTGAAGCATTCAGACAGGTGAATCCTGATGTCTGCGCCGCCTACCCTATAACACCTTCAACCGATTTAATGCAGAGGTTTTCGAGCTTTGCCAACAACGGCAAGGTCAAGACCGAGATGATACTTGTAGAAAGTGAGCACAGCGCCATGAGCGCCTGCATCGGCGCATCGGCAGGAGGAGGCAGGGTTGTTACGGCCACTTCATCTCAGGGCATGGCGCTTATGTGGGAAGAGCTTTTTATAGCTTCTGGCACCCGCCTTCCTATCGTTATGGCCCTTGTGAACAGGGCTTTGTCAGCGCCTCTTAATATTCATGGCGACCATTCCGATGGTATGGGAGCCCGCGACTGCGGCTGGATACAGCTTTGGTCCGAAAATGCACAGGAGGCTTACGACAATGCTATTCAGTCCTTCAGGATTGCGGAGCACCTTGATATAAGGCTTCCGGCGATGACCTGTCTGGACGGCTTTATAATCAGCCATTCGATAGAGAGAATCGAATACTTGGATGACGCGTTGGTTAAAAACTTTGTCGGAGAATACAAGCAGACCAATCCTTTGCTTGATGTTGATAACCCTGTGAGCTACGGTCCGCTGATTTTGACCGACTACTATATGGAGTACAGAAGGGCGCATGCCGAGGTCATGTCCAAGGTTAAGGGCGTGGTGCTTGATGTTGCAAAAGATTTCGAAAAAATGTCGGGCAGGAAGTACGGTTTGTTTGAAACCTACCGCCTCGAAGACGCAGAAATAGGCATAGTTGTTTTGAATTCGGCTGCAGGCACCACAAAGGATGCAGTAGATATGTTCAGGGACAAGGGGATAAAGGCAGGACTTTTAAAGCCGAGGCTCTTCAGGCCGTTCCCGTATGAAGAGGTCGGTGAAGCCTTGAAACACCTGAAAGCTGTTTGCGTGCTCGACCGAGCGGATGCTTTTGGCGCATCCTACGGGCCGCTCTTTATGGAGATTGCATCAAGCCTTTATCAATATGGACAGAGGCCGCTTATGATGAACAAGATCTACGGCCTTGGCGGAAGGGACTATATGCCTGAGCAGGCCGAGTATGTTTTGAGCGACCTTGTCGAGACGGCCAAATCCGGAAAAATAAAAACTATCAGAGAATATATCGGAGTGAGGGAATAGCCATGTCAACACAAACACCTTTAAGCTTAAAAGAGCTTTCGAAAAAAGAGATTCTGCTGACCGGCGGCCATCGTATGTGTTCAGGATGCGGTGCCCCGCCTGTGGTTAAGATGGTACTCTTAGCTTCAGATTATCCTGTGGTAGCTGCTAACGCTACGGGCTGTCTTGAGGTTTCCACCTGTATATCCGAATTCACAGCATGGAAGATACCGTGGATTCACAATGCTTTTGAGAATGCGGCTGCTACACTTTCGGGTGTAGAGTCGATGTACCGCTCTTTGAAAAAACAGGGCAAGATAGACAAAGAGATAAAGTTCATCGCTTTTGGCGGCGACGGCGGCACTTACGACATAGGATTTCAGAGCCTCTCCGGCGCTATGGAAAGAGGGCACGACATGCTGTATGTCTGCTATGACAATGGAGCATACATGAATACAGGAATCCAGCGCTCAAGCGCCACGCCTTTTGGCGCAGACACCACCACCTGTCCGGCAGGAAGCTCTATGCCAGGAGGAAAGCAGCAGCAACGCAAGGACCTCACAAAGGTGATGGCTGCCCACGGTATCCCATATGTGGCGCAGGCTTCTCCGAGCCACTGGTCAGACCTCATGAAAAAGGTGAGAAAGGCGCTCGAAATAAAGGGCCCCAAGTTCATGAACATCATAGCCCCCTGCAACCGCGGATGGAGGTCTCAGACCAACGATGCGATTGCCCTGAGCCGTATCGCGGTTGATACATGCTACTGGCCGCTTTATGAAATCGAAGACGGGGTTACAAGGATAACCGCAAAACCGAAAGAGAAAAAGCCTCTCGTTGATTTTCTTAAGCCTCAGGGTAGATTCAAGCACATGTTCTCGCCCGAGAACGAGGTGCTGCTCAAACAGGCTCAGGAGCAGATAGACAAACAGTGGGAAAGGCTTCAGAGAGAAGAGGAGTGTTCAGCGCCCAAGAGCTAAGCGAAGCAGTTTAGGATCTATCATCATTAACCCCGCAATGCCATTCGACATTGCGGGGTTTTTTATAGATTTGCCGCTCATGGCTTCTTTTTTTAGTGGTTGCTGTTATGCTACATTTATTAACTATTCTTTGCAGCGCCGAAAGGAGAACCTTGACCGGTAATAGCAATAAGGTATTCGATAAGTTCAAAGGCAGGCCGATACTGCCTTTTATTCTGATTCTTCTTATAATCTCTTTTGGCGTGACAGGGTATATGGTTATAGAGGGCTGGAACTTTCTTGACGCCCTGTATATGACGATTATAACTTTAACCACGGTAGGGTACAGGGAAATTCATCCTCTATCTGTTCAGGGAACGGTATTTACGATAATACTGATAGTTGGAGGTGTTGGAAGCGTGCTCTATCTTCTGAGCATAGGGGCACAGGTTATACTTGAAGGCGAACTACATTCGGTTTTCGGGAGGAAGAGATTGGAAAAGAAGATAAGGCTTTTGAAAGACCACTATATTATCTGCGGCTTCGGCAGGATGGGAAAAATTATCTGCAAAGAGCTGAGTGACAAGAAAATACCCTTTGTCGTTGTTGAAAAGAAATCGGACAGCGTGGTTGACGTTGACGAGACGATCATATTTGAGGGCGATGCAACAGAGGATGAGGTGCTCAAGAAGGTCGGTATCGAGAGGGCCAAGGGGCTTGTATCGGTGCTGCCGACAGATGCAGAAAACCTTTTTGTGGTTTTGAGCGCCCGTGGTTTGAACGCCGAACTTTTAATAGTTGCGCGGGCTGGAGAGGAAGGCTCGGAGCAGAAGCTCTTCAGGGCCGGTGCTGATCGCGTCGTATCACCGTATCACATTGGAGGCTTGAGAATGGCCCACACCATACTGAAGCCTGCAGTTATGGACTTCATCGAGTTTGCCACAAAGAGCGGAAACATCGATCTGCAGATGGAAGAGGTTTCTGTAAAGGAGGGATCTAACCTTGCGGGCTTAACGCTGGATGAGTGCGGTATAGGGAGAGAGCTAGGCATTATCATCGTAGCAATTAAAAAACTGGATGGCCAGCTGGCTTTCAATCCCACGTTTAGAACGACTATAAAGGCAGGGGACACACTGATAGCCCTCGGTGAAATATCGAAGCTTCAGATCCTTGAAGAGAAGGCCTCGCACAACCGCTGACGATGATGGAGCTTCTTAATAAAGTCTTTCATTTTGACAGGCTTGAACCGAAGCGCCGCTTCACACTTTTACTGATTCTTATTTACGTAGCCTCTTTTCCGATCGTAATGGGTTTTTCCTATCTTATCCTAAAGCATAACGCTATAGACCATGTGTATGAGACAGGGAGGCTCTATCTTGCCGCTATAGAGGCTACAAGAAATTATGTATCTGAAGAGTTGAGGCCCCGCCTGCAAAAAGAGCTGCCTAAAAAATTCATACGCGAAGGCATGTCTCGCTCATATGTTGCTGGTGCCATAGCCCGGCAGGTAATGGTTAATCTGCCCGGATATAAATTCAAGCATGCTTCGCTCAACGCACGGAGCCCTAAAAACAGAGCGGACGTATACGAAGCCGAAATCATAAAGCAGTTTTTGGAGAACAGAGATATTAAAGAAAAAAATGATCTTATCGATAGTGATGACGGCAAATTCTATGTGATAGCCCGACCTGGGTCGGCCGTAAAAGAAAGCTGTCTGCCCTGCCACAGCACGCCTAAGGCTGCTCCGCGCGAAATAATCGAGGTATATGGCTCTGAAGCCGGTTTTTATATGAAGGCCGGAGAGCTTGTGGATGCGATGTTTGTTTATATTCCGGTGAGTGTTCCCCTCTCTGCCGCAGCAAACACTGTGACTTATTTTATGGCGATATACACAGTTTTTTTTGGAGTGGTGCTTCTTATAATCAACAAACGGTTTGGTTGGTTCTATAACAGGATCGAAACAGACAATAAGATGATAGAGGAGATAAACAGTGAGGTGCTTAATCTTAATCGCGAGTTAGAGGACATTGTGGCAGAGCGAACTATGAGCATGGTGGGACTTAGGGTCGCAGACCGCGTAAGAAATCCTATAACCATTATCGGCGGGCACTGCAGGCATCTGCTGAAGACCGATATCGACGAATATGTCAGTGCTAAATTGAAGGACATTCTTGCTGAATGCAAAAAAATGGAAAATATGATGGCCGAGTTTGACTCTCTGGTTAAAAGCAAGCGCTTTCAGTTCAAGCGTGAGGATATGAACGAAATTGTTAGATCCACGATCGCTCTGCTCGAAAAACCGATGAAAGAAAAAAACATACAGCATTCGGTGCAGCTTTTTGAGAGGCCGCTTATGTTTAATGCAAACAGGCAGCTGATAAGGATTGGCCTCAACCATGTCTTCAATAACGCTATAGACGCTACGCAGGAAGACGGCATAATTGCTGTATCCACAGGCATGAGAGGCGAAAAAATATATTTAAAGATTTCGGATCTTGGCAGAGGCATAGCGAGCGAGGACCTGAACAAGGTATTCGAGCCTTTTTACAGCACAAAAAGCCGCAGCGGCATGGGGCTTCCTCTCGTAAGGCAGATAGTGCTGGAGCACATGGGAGAGATAACCATAGACAGCAAAGAAGGCAGGGGCACAACAGTAGAATTTGTTTTCCCTACACGCTGGCGGGAGCAGGATATGGATGCTCCAAGCAAGCAGACCTAAAACGTAAAAACCTATCAGGCGTAAAAAAATCTGTGTTATAATTTCCGGATGTGTTCAAATACAAATAAGCGAGGTATATGTTGATGAAAATATTACAAGCTGGCTCTGGTTTTTCGATCGGCAAGAAACTGACAATAGCTATTTCTTTTGTAGCAATAATATTTATCAGCATAGCCTCTACGTATATCGTATTTTCGGTATCAGGAATTATAAAAAAACATAATTTTTCTGAACTGGGGCTGGAAACAAAACTCGTATCGGATATGATAGCTGTGGAGGATATAAGCTTCAGAAAAGGCGCTGACAAGATGAGCAAAGTCTTGCTTTCCTACTTCCCCGGCAAGTTCAGCCTTGAAAGCGGGAGCAGCTTTAAGATTGGCGAAACAGACACCCCTGTTTTCAGGTATGAAGGCAGGACATTGAACATGGATTTTTCGGGAGTTGACCGCTTTACAGCAATTACCGGAGCGGTGGCTACGGTTTTTGCTAAAAAAGGTGATGATTTTGTACGTATATCCACCTCGCTAAAAAAAGAGGACGGCAAGACCCGGGCGGTCGGTACAATGCTTGGCAAGGCGCATCCGGCCCATGCAAAACTTATTGCAGGGGAAGAGTACACAGGCAAGGCAAGCCTTTTCGGCAAGGACTACATGACCAAATATGTCCCTATTAAAAACGGCAATGAAATTTTAGGGGTTCTTTTTATCGGGCTTGATTTCACAGAAGAACTGAAGGCGCTTAAGGAAAAGGTGAAGTCTATAAAGATAGGTGAAACGGGCTATGTTTACGCAATAGACGGCAAAGAGGGGCCGAATAAAGGTGTTGCTACGATACATCCGGCTGTAGAGGGGCAGAACTTATTGGGCGCCAAAGATTCAGACGGCAAGGAATTTATAAAAGAGATGCTTGATAAAAAAGAGGGCGTGATTGTCTATCCATGGATGAACAAAGACAAAGGCGACAAGGCTCCTCGGGATAAAATAGTGGTATATACGTACTACAAAAATTGGGATTGGCTGATAGGCGCCGGAAGCTATATTGACGAGTTTTACGGTGAAAGCAGAGCCATGAGAAATAAGCTTATCATCGGTACCATAGTGTTTATTGCTTTATTGGTTGCGCTTCTTCATTCTATATCCGAGAGGCTCGTAACAAGGCCGATTGCTGAGGTTGCCAATACCGTCAAGTATATTGCAAAAGGAGACTTTACGCTTTCTTTGCCGATTAAAAGCAAAGATGAAATAGGCGCACTTTCTGAAGATATAAATAGAATGATCCAGTCACTCAGCGGAATGATCAGGGGGGTTGTGCGCTCTTCTGAAAGCACGATAAGGATTGTGGGAGAGCTTAAAGAGAGAGCAGAAAGAACCGACGCCGGCGCCAAAACTCAATCAGGGCAGGCTAATCAGATAGCCACTGCAGCTGAGGAAATGAGCCAGACAATTACCGATATAGCAAGAAATGCAGCGGTGGCTTCGGACACATCTACAGAGGCGATGAAAACAGCAGACGAGGGAAAAGTTACGGTTGCTGGGGCGGTTGATACTGTAAACACAGTTCACAATTCTACGATCGAACTTTCTAAGATGGTTGAGAAGATGCATAACAGGACAAACGAAATAGGGGAAATTGTTACGGTAATAAAAGATATTGCGGACCAGACAAATCTGCTCGCGCTTAATGCGGCGATAGAAGCGGCAAGGGCAGGGGAGCAGGGGCGCGGATTTGCGGTTGTTGCAGATGAGGTAAGAAAGCTTGCAGAGAGGACAATCAAGGCTACTACAGAGATTTCAGAAAAGATATCTGCGGTTCAGGTCGAGGCGGAACAAACCGCAAAATCTATGGAGGACTCTGCTGCTGGGGTTGAACAGGCTACAAATTATATAAGGCAGGTTGAAAATTCATTGAACCATATTGTTGCTTCTGTCCAGAATGTAAAAGATCAGGTTACGCATATAGCAACCGCCGTTGAGGAGCAGTCAGCAGCGGCACAGGAAGTTTCTGACAATATAGAGAGGACTTCAACAATTGCGGCCGATATGGAGAAAATGTCTGCAGAGGTAATGAATGAGGTTGGAGGGTTAGTAAAAATCGCCAATGAACTGAGAACATCTACTGATGAGTTCAGGACAAGTTCAGTTTGAAGATGGTATATTACCAAAGGGGCTTCTATTAAATTTTTGAGTGCAGGCTTGGTTTTTATAATAATGAAGTTATACTTAGGAGAAATGTCATGAAGATTACGGTAAATAAAAAATTATTGATTATATCGGCGCTCCAGATACTGGCAGTTATACTCTTCATCTTTTTTGCGAGATATATGCATCACCAGATTTCGGAGTACACAGAACAGCAGGATGAGATTAAGATAGCAAAAGACATGCAGCTTAATGCATCAAAAGTATGGCAGTTTTTTACCGATGCATCTTTGACCAAAGATAAAAATGTTATAAACAATGAAGCCAAACCTGCTTTAGAAAAGGCATTGAAAGATGTAGATGCGATCATAAAGGTTGATTCTGAAAAAAAAGAGCATATCAAAAATCTTGAATTGCTCAAAAAGCTGCTAAATGAAATGTGGAAAACAGGGAATGAAATGGTTGATGCCTATTCCTCAAGCTGGGAGAAGGGCAACAAGGTGATGGAAAGTTTCGACAAGATTGGCACCGAAACTTTATCTGTAGCGAATAACTATGTTTTGGAAGAAGAGAAAGAGGCCGAAGCAAGAAAAGAAAAGTTGATAAGCTTTCTTAAAATTGCTGGTGCAATAATCACTATCGCACTTGCTATATCTATTGTCATAGGATTCTATATTCGCAAATCAATAAATAAGCCGCTTAATAAAATACTAGAGATTATTCAGGAAGTGGCGAAGGGAAACATCGATACCCCTAAACAGGCCGATAGATTTAAATTTGCGGATGATGAAATTGGAGAGCTTGCCAAGAACATACATGTAATGAAGAAAACCCTCAACGGGATGGGTATTGATATACTAGGTTCGGTGAATGTTATGATGCCAACGCTGGAAGTTCTGTTGGACCGTCAGGAAAAGGGGCTTGCGGACGCAAAAAAACAGCTTGATGAATCAAGCCGGACCGCCACTTCTTCGACCGAAATGGCGAGCACTGTCGGCGGTATAACATCTAACATAAAGAACACTTCAGAGCTTACTGTCAAGACTGCCGACTCTGCGAATGAAGGTGAGAATGTGCTGGGAGAAGCCCAAAAAGTTATGGATGCCTTTATCGCTACCATCAGCGACTTGGGAGACAATATCAATTCTCTCAGCAACAAAATAACCGGTATACAAAGTGTGGTCGTAACAATTACGGACATCGCAGACCAAACAAATCTTTTGGCTCTCAATGCTGCCATAGAAGCTGCGCGAGCAGGAGAGCAGGGCAGGGGATTTGCGGTGGTAGCGGATGAGGTCCGTAAACTTGCCGAGAGAACCATAAAGGCCACGACCGAGATATCGGGTCAGATAACAGAAATACAGAAAGAATCGGTCAATACTAATGCCAAGATGTCGACAGCCAGCGGAGACCTGATGGAGGTCTTTAATCAGTTGGGCCTGATAAGCGAGACTTTTACCAGTATAGTTTCAAATGCCCAAGACACCAGGAATCATGTTTTAGAAATTACAAACGCTATGAATGAACTTTCTCAGGTCGCAAGCGGCGTAGCCGAAAGCGCAGATATCAGTCTGGCGATATCAGGCGAAGGAGCAATAGAATCCGAAAGTGCGCTTCAACAGGGAGTGCGGCTTGTACTCAGTATCAGTGATTTCCGCGATCGCACATCTAAAATGCAGTACCATATGGACACAGATTTCTTTCTCGATCTTGTAAAGACAGATCATCTTATCTTCTCGGCCAAAGTTTTTGCTCATCTTATGGGAATAACAAAACTTGATCCCAACAAGATAGCTGATCATACCAGCTGCCGTATGGGCAAATGGTACTACACAAATGGCAGAGAAATGTTTGGCAGCAGCAATGCTTTTACCGGCATTGAAGAAGCCCACAAGATATTTCATGCGGTTGCAAAAAAGGCGCTAATGGAAACGGACCCCCTCACTGCTCGTGAACTGTATGGGCAGATGAAAGAAACATCTAAACAGGTTATTGCCGGACTGGATCAGTTAAAAACTAAAAAGTAGAAAAAGGTAGTTTTATCTTTCCCGCAATGTTAGTTGTAAGTGTAAGAAGATAAATCTTATGATGCCGATTTATCTTGGCTTGCCCAAGCTATTATCTTTTCGACCATCGCGTTAATGGTTGCTGTTTCTGGCATTATCGAAACTTTCAGGCCTGATTTCTCTACAGCCTTTGCCGTAACCGGGCCAATTACTGCAATGGCAGAGTGTTTTAGAAATTCCACTACATCTTGTCCGAGCATGTCCGTGAAATTGTTGAAGGTGGCTGCGCTTGTGAATGTGGCGAT
Organism: Nitrospirae bacterium MYbin3; assembly: GCA_002753335.1. GTDB lineage: Bacteria > Nitrospirota > Thermodesulfovibrionia > Thermodesulfovibrionales > Dissulfurispiraceae > MYbin3. The sequence continues at coordinate 31,856 of PEAD01000006.1, read as the reverse complement.
AGAAATTCTGCCTTCTTTCAAAAAACGTATGAGGCGTTTACCATGTTTCTCGGGCTTAACAGTTCGGTAGGCTGTGGGTACGTCTATTTCTGCTCCGAGTTCTCTGGCTTTTTGAGGGAATATTTTTCTTGCCGTCTCTGCACGTGGAAGCAGAAATTTCATGCCTTTTAGACTATCGACTGCTGTCGATTGCTGACTAAATGCTGTTATAAGTCCCTCTGCATTGAATTCATCAGGGATTAAATCTACTTTCAGCGCGTAGCTATTAATCAATTCTGCTGTTTTTGATCCGATGGCGCAAATTTTCACGCCTTTCATATCTCTAATGTCCCTGCCGCTTTTCACAAATCTTTTTATGAAATATTTAAAGCCATTTGCGCTTGTGAAGATAATCCAGTTGTATGTTTCTATTTTTGCTATGGCCGCATCCAGTTCGGCGTAATCTTCGGGCGGCACGGTTTTGATGGTCGGGAACTCGAATATCTCTGCACCTAAATCTTCAAGTGGTTCATAGTCTGAGGAGTATTCGCGGGTGATGAGTATTCTATGGCCGAACAGAGGTTTTTTCTCGTACCAATTCAGGGTTTCTCTCAGCTTTACGACGTCTCCGATGACCATCACAGCAGGCGGTTTAATATTCTCTTCGCTTATAAGTTCAGCTATGTCTTTAATTGTGCTTACTACGGTCTTTTGATCAGGCCTTGTACCCCATCTTACTACTGCGGCGGGCGTTTGCGGATTCTTGCCGTGCTCGATGAGCTTTGACGTTATAGCGCTGATATTTTTTATGCCCATCAGGAACACAAGGGTGTCGAAGCCGGACGATAATTTTGACCAGTCAATCGTACTTTCGGGTTTTGTTATATCTTCGTTGCCGGTTATTACAGCAAATGAGGATGAGTAGTTTCTGTGGGTCAGAGGTATTCCTGCGTAAGCAGGAGCAGCTATGGATGAACTCACTCCCGGAACCACTTCGAAAGCTATGCCTTCGGCAACGAGCGCTTCGGCTTCTTCTCCGCCGCGTCCGAATACAAAAGGGTCGCCGCCTTTAAGTCTGCAGACGATTTTGCCTTCTTTCGCTTTTTCGACGATGGCGCGGTTTATCTCGTCCTGCGTCATGGCATGGTGGCCGCCGCGCTTTCCTGCATAGATGAATTCTGCGTCGTGGTCTATGTAGTTTAGTATCTGCGCGTTGAGATGAAAATCATAGACTACCGCTTGAGCTTTTTTCAGACAGCGCAGACCCTTCACTGTCATAAGTCCTATGTCGCCGGGGCCGGCTCCTATCAAATAGACTTTGCCTTTACTTGGCATAGACTTCGGCCAATATCTCTTTGGCTCCTTTTGAAAGGAGGTCTTCGGCTAGCGCGATGCCGAGGGATTCAGGATTATCAAGGCTTCCAGAGTATGAGGCTCGGATGATGCGTTCGCCGGATACGCTTCCCACCAACCCATTAATAGAAATTTTCCCGTCTGTTAAGCGAGCATAAGCCGCTATCGGCACCTGACATCCGCCTTCTAATTTCTTGAGGCATGCCCTCTCTGCGCGGACGCAGATGGATGTTTCTTTATGGTCGAGTTGCTGTATTAAATCGTTTATGAATTTGTCGTCAATCCTGCATTCTATTCCTACTGCACCCTGCCCAATGGCGGGCAGACTGATTTCAGGCTCCAGCAGTTCGGTTATTCTGTCAGCCCAGCCCAGCCGATTAACTCCTGCGGCTGCCAAAATTATCGCATCGAAAAGGCCTTCATCCAGTTTTTTTAATCTTGTATCGAGGTTTCCTCTGAGTTGTTCGATTTTTAAATCAGGCCGGATGCTTAGCAACTGGCAGGCGCGCCTTAGGCTGCTGGTCCCAACCTTCGCGCCGTTAGGAAGGTCTTTGAAACTTTTGACTGCTGACTTATTGCTGCCGGATGGCGTTATAAAAGCGTCTCGCGGATCTTCTCTTTTTGTGATTACAGCAAGATGAAGGTTTTCGGGAAAGTCGGTCGGCACATCCTTCATGCTGTGGACAGCTAAGTCGGCTTCATTCCTGAGCATTGCCTCTTCTATCTCTTTAACGAAAAGTCCTTTGCCTCCGACCTTTGCGAGAGGCACGTCGAGTATCTTGTCGCCCGTAGTCTTAATTTTATTTAGTTCGATTTCAAGATTGGGGTTGAGTTTCTGAAGCTTTGACTTTATCCATTCGGCCTGCCAGAGAGCCAATTTGCTGCTTCTTGTGCCTATGATAATTTTATTCTTCACCGTCGTCTCCATTTATACCGTAGATTTTCTTTATAAGCGCGACAGCCTCATCCCTATCATTCGAATCGTCTTTCATAGCGGCCGTAGGTGGATGTATCAATTTGTTTACTATTGCTCCGGCTGTGTATTCGAGGGCCTTCATTGTGGCCTCATCAATGTTTGGCAGTTTGTTTTTGAGCTTTTCGAGCTCCTCTTTTTTAATCTCTTCCGCTTTTTGCCTCAACGCTACGATTACCGGCACGGAATCAAGAGATGACACCCACTTCACAAACTTTTCGACTTCTTCGAGAACTATAGCCTCTGCTTTTGCTGCCTCTTTTTGCCTTTCGAGTATGTTTGTGTCAATGACTTCCTGTAGATCATCTACATTGTATAGGTAGACGCTGTCAAGATTGTTTATCTCTGGGTCTATATTTCGAGGTACAGAAATATCTATGAGAAAGACAGGTTTGTGCCGCCTCTCTTTCATAACTTTATGCATATGCTCTTTTTTCAGCACATAAGTCGGTGCGCCGGTGGAACATATGATTATATCTACATGGACAAGTTCATTTATGAAATCCTCGTATTTGACCGGTTTGCCTTTAAACTCTTTCGCCAGTTCGCATCCGCGTTCGTAGGTTCTGTTTGCCACCATGACATTTGAAACACCGTTGTTTACAAGATGTCGCGCCGCAAGCTCTGCCATTTCTCCCGCGCCCAGAAGCATGCAGGAGGTGCCTGAAAGTTCTTTGAAAATTTTTCTTGCAAGCTCGACCGCCGCAAAACTTATCGAAACTGCGTTTTCGGCGATGCGTGTTTCGGTGCGCACTCTCTTTGCGGTGGATATCGCCTTCTTCATCAGCTTGTTCATCATGACGCCGGTTGTTTTTTTCTCGAGCGAGAAATCGAAGGCATCTTTTAGCTGCCCCAGTATCTGAGGCTCTCCGAGCACCATGGAATCAAGGCTTGAAGCCACTCTGAATATGTGGCGTACCGCTTCTGTTTCCGAAAGTATGTATAAGTGGGGATCGAAACTGCTTCTGTTTAAGTTGTGGAATTCGGCCAAGAAGAGTTTTATTTTTTCTATTGCAGATTCTGTGTCGATTGCGCATATATACATTTCGACCCTGTTGCAGGTCGAAAGCACAGAGACCTCTTTTACTTCGGGGATTTCTCTAAGCCGGAGCACTCCCAGTTCAAGCTTTTCTCCGTTAAAAGCAAGCTTCTCTCTCACCTCCACATCAGCAGTCTTGTGGTTGAGACCTATGACCAAAACCTTCATTTGAATATATGCACGCTTTTTAGCAGAAGATTAACACCAAAGAATGTGAACATCACGACAACAAAGCCGAGTATCGAAAGTATCGCAGCCTTTTTGCCGCGCCAGCCTGCGGTGAGCCTGATGTGGAGAATCAGTGCGTAGATAAGCCATGTGATCATTGACCAGACTTCTTTTGGGTCCCATCTCCAGTAGCTGCCCCATGCGTTATTTGCCCATATTATTCCGGTGATTATCGCTAGCGTCAGCAGCGGAAATCCGATAGATATGAGCTTGTAGTTTATTTCATCAAGCACCTGTATGCTCGGAAGCCTCTGGAACAGGCCATGCAGGTGTTTTGATTTGAGGTGATGCTCCTGTATCAGATACATTATGCTGATGCCGAAAGCGGTTGCGAATGCCGCATTGCCGAGAAATGCAAGCAGCGTATGTATTCCGAGCCAGTAGCTTTGCAGCACAGGATCCAGAGGCATCATCTGTCTAGGAAGAACGGATGATGAAAGCATCAGCACAAAAACTACCGGAAGTATGAAGGAGCCTATAAGGCCGATTTTGTATTGGTATTCGAGCAAAAAGTATATGAACACTATGCACCATGCGAAAAACGATGATGCTTCGTGCATGCTTGTTATAGGGAGATGTCCGGCGCTGAAATATCTAAAGAGGATGCATGCGGTATGCATCGCAAAACCGGTGCAGGTGGCGTAGAATGTAAGGCGTGAGGCTTCTTTAGTTCCCCTGAAGAGTTCTACAACGCTGATTATGGCGGCTGCAAAATAAAAGGTGAGGGCGAGTTCAAAAAGCAGAGTTCCCATCAGAAGCAGCCTAGTTCGCAGTTTTTGATTTTGATTTTTAAGGCATTGGCCGCATCGCCAACTTCTTTATAAGACAGACCGAGTTCTTCTGCTATTTTTCGGGCTGCGCCGCAAGGCAGTTTGCCTTCAACAGATTTTTGCTTCAGTGTTTCTTCAAGCCTGTTTATGTTTGCTGTATCTTTCATAAGGTTTAAAAGTTCTTTTATCGGCAGTTCTTCAAAAGATTTAAAACTCAGACATTGAGCCGGTTTCTTTTCTATCTCCGGATAGTCTTTCAATGCGTTTTCACAGCCTTCCTGCATCAGGACAATATCCGCATTTTTCAGTGCTGAGAAGGCGGAAGGCTTGCTTTTCGAACGTGAAAAGCCTAATAAAAATATTACTATATCGGGCTTTAAAAACTCAATTGCACTGTTGCCTTCTACCACAACACAGTCAAGGTGCGAGAGCCTGTCCATAGCCATAGGAATTGTTTCGGGTATCTCTGCTCTCGGACAGCGCACCCATTGAACTTCTGAAGCTCCCGCTTTGAGCATGCGGCCGGTGTCTTTGTCAGCTTCTTCCTGTGTTGGGGCGCCGTCGGTTATGGATGTGAAAAGGTCTGTCTTGGTGTATTTAATCGCCCCCAACTTTTCAAAAGCAAGAGGCTCTGCTTTATTGCCTGTGAGATGTTTTATAAGCGCCGTTACGAGCGTGGTCTTGCCAGAACCGCTGTGGCCGCCGCCGATGCCTATGAGAAAAGGACGCTCTATTAGCCCGCCTCTGCTTATTCCGTGGTTATCTCTTCTCTGAAGTCGCAGTCTTTATTAGGGCATTCATGGTGGCTGTCCCCTGCCTTGGTCCATTTTTCGACCAAGAAAGGCGAGCTGCATTTAGGACAGTTTTTTTGAACAGGTTTATACCAGGTGGCGAACTTGCAGTTAGGGTAGTTGCTGCAGCTCCAGAAGGACTTGCCCCTCTTGGATTTCCTTTCCACTATATCACCGCCGTCTTCAGGGCATTTTATGCCGGTTGCCAAAGGTTTTGCGTTTTTGCATTCAGGGTATTTTGAACAGGCAAGGAATTTGCCGAACCTGCCCCTTTTAATGAGCATCGGCGAGCCGCATTTGTCACATACTTCATCTGTTTCTGTAGGCTCCTCTTTCTTTGGCGTACCGTCGCTCTCGATCTGTTTTGTGTTTTTACATTCAGGATAACCTGAGCATGCAAGAAACCTTCCGTGGCGGCCCCATCTTATGACCATAGGCTTTTGGCATTTTTCGCATACTTCGCTCGTTTCTATATCCTGCGGAGTAACTTTTCCCATGTCTTTTAACGCTTCGGTAAGGTCTTTGCTGAAAGGTATGTAAAAGTCGTTGATGACATTCACCCAGTTCATATTGGCGTTCTCGATTTCGTCGAGCTCGTTTTCCATTTTGGCGGTGAATCCTATGTCTATAACTTCCGAAAACTTTTCGATAAGCAGATCGTTTACTATCACTCCAAGTTCGGTTGGAGAAAAACGTCCTTCTGTTTTTAGCGCGTATTTCCTGTCCTGAATTGTTGAGAGTATCGCGGCGTATGTGCTCGGTCTGCCGATGCCCTTTTCTTCGAGCATCTTTACCAGAGTTGCTTCGGAATACCGTGGAGGAGGCTGCGTAAAATGCTGTGCAGGCTTGATTTCAAGCTGGTTTAATTTTTCACCCTCGTTGAGCGATGGCAGCAGGCCGCCTTCCTCCTCTTCAATGTCATCCATGCCTTCTGTGTAAAGCGCCATAAACCCGGGAAAGCTGATTATTGTTCCGGTTGATCTAAGTTCGGTACCCTTTATGTCAGCGCCGTTTTCCTGCGTTCCGATTATAAAGGTTGTCTGCTCCAGCAGTGCAGGCGACATCTGGCTGGCTATAAAGCGATTCCATATAAGCGTGTAGAGATTGTATTGGTCCTTGCTTAGAAACGGTTTAATCTTATCCGGAGCCTTGTCAGGGTATGTGGGCCGGACAGCCTCGTGAGCTTCCTGAGCACTGCCTTTGCTTTTATAAGTTGGCGGTTTTTCGGGAACAAAATTAGCGCCGAATCTTTCGGATATCAGTTCGCGCGCCCATTCCTGAGCTTCCGGAGCCACCCTGAACGAGTCTGTCCTCATGTATGTTATAAGACCAACAGAGCCTTCGCTGCCTAGTTCTATTCCTTCGTAAAGCTGCTGGGCCGTCATCATGGTTTTCTTTGCGGCAAAGCGCAGTCTTCTTGAAGCCTCCTGCTGAAGCGTGCTTGTGGTAAAAGGCGGCGATGGAGACTTTTTTCTCTGGCGCTTGTCTATTTTTAAAAGGGAGAAACTCTTGCCTGCAAGCTCTCCGGCTATTTTCTGGGCATCATCGCTGTTTGTTATAAGGAAGCGCTTGCCTTCTTCCCCGTCTCTGTTTATAACGAGGCTGTCGGCGTATTTATAAAGGTTGGCGGTAAATTTTCTCGATGCGTTCTCTGAGCCTGCTTCGGGCTGCAGCGCCGCTTCTATCGTCCAGTACTCCTCTTTTTTGAACGCTTCAATCTCCCTCTCTCTCTCTACCACAAGCCTGACCGCAACCGACTGCACTCTTCCTGCGCTCAAACCTCTGCGGACTTTCCGCCAGAGGAACGGGCTTAGTTTGTAGCCGACAAGCCTGTCCAGCACTCTTCTGGCCTGCTGCGCATCCACCTTGTTGGTATCAATTTCACCCGGATTCTTTATCGCCTCTTTAACCGCCCTTTCGGTTATTTCGTGAAAGGTTACGCGGTATATCTTTTTTGCATCTTTTTTTGATCTTTTGGGAGTGAGCTCTTCCGCAATATGATAGGCTATAGCTTCGCCTTCTCTATCAGGGTCTGTCGCTATGTATATGGACTCTACAGTTTTCGCAGCGGCCCGGAGCTCTTTTACCACCTTATCTTTACCCGGAATTACCTGGTAAACAGGGGTGAAGTTGTTGTCAACATCCACGCCGAGGTCGCTTTTTGGAAGGTCTTTTATATGGCCGATAGAGGCTTTGACCCCAAAATCTTTTCCTAATATTTTGTTTATGGTTTTCGCCTTTGCAGGCGACTCAACAATAACGAGCGATTTCAAATTCAGGATTCCTCCTTAAGATTCAGTTCCAGATGATTTGTCTGCCTCTGCCGAATGTATAGGCATAAATCTCTTCTATTCCTAGTTCAGTGTCTTTCATAAGAACATACGCCAAAAGCGCATTAATGTTATCTATTTCTGCTTCGCCGATGAATTTAGATACCTCAATTTCTGCAAGTTCATCCTTTACGGTGATAAAATCTATATCCTGCGCATCGATCTTTCTGACAGTCTTGTCTGCATTGTAATCCTGTTCCACAAGTTCTATCGCAAGTATCTGGAGGGTTTCCAGGAATTTTCGTGCCACTTTTATCTCCTTCAAGCCTTAGAAAAATTTTTCCCTTCGGTTTGCCTCACAAGGCCTTTTATCTCTAAGGTAAGTAGTAAACCTAAAAGTTTTCCGGGCATAATGTCAAGTTCTCTCCCTATGTCGTCCGGATGTTTGGGTGTGTAATCGAGCGCGTTGAGGATTGCGGCTTCTTCCTGATTTAAAGAATTCAGAGCCGTTTCTGTTCCTATGCATGACTCTGCAGGCAGCGACTTTTTTATCATTTTTTTCAACTTTTCGGACAGCTCTTCAATTATATCCTCGGGCTTCTGTACGAGAGTGGCGCCTTTTCTTATGAGCCTGTTTGTGCCTTCAGAGGCCTTGGACGTTATATTGCCCGGGATCGCAAAAACATCTCTGTTCTGGTCAAGTGCCATGTTTGCGGTTATTAATGAGCCGCTGTCTGTGGTTGCCTCGATAACGGTTACGCCTAGCGATAGGCCGCTTATAATTCTGTTCCTTCTCGGAAAATGCTCTCTTAAAGGAGGTGTTCCGGTAGGGAACTCGCTTATTACGCAGCCCGATTCCTGTATGCGCTCGAATAGTTTGAGGTTTTCTGGCGGGTAAGGCCGGTCCAGTCCGCAGCCGAGAACAGCGATGGTTCTGCCTTTTACATCCAGGGCGGTGGTGTGGGCAACCGTGTCAATGCCCCTAGCCATGCCGCTTATAACCGTCAGCCCGCAGCGCGCCAAGCCCGAAGATATCTGTCCTGCAACGGTTCTGCCGTATCCGGTCATCTTTCTTGAGCCGACAATCGCAACAGAATATTGGTCATCTTCGGCAAGCGCGCCTTTTACAAAAAGCACCGGTGGGGGATCGGGTATCTGTTTCAGTATTTCTGGGTATGCCTTGTCCTCAATCGTTATTGCAGCAATTCCAAGGCGGTTCATGTTATCAATCTCTTTCTTCACCGCATCCCAGTTGTTGAACCCTGTGAGGGCTTTTATCTTAGAAGAGGTCATCCCTTCAACCTCAGCGAGTGCTGAGGCGGAAGCCCTGAATATCCTTTCTGGAGTTTGAAATGCAGATAGAAGCCTGTTTGAGGACAGCGGTCCAATATCTCTCGTCAGAACGAGCGCTATCCAATGGCGGAGGTCAACGGCCATTATTTACGGAGCATTTTTAGGACTCTTAGCCTCAGCGAATTAAGTTTGATAAAGCCTTCCGCGTTTTTCTGGTCGTAAATCTTCTCTGACTCGAATGTGGCCAATGCCGGATGATAAAGCGATTTTGGGGATTTCCTGCCTACGACTGTGCAGTTGCCTTTATAAAGTTTCAGCCTTACTGTTCCGGTGGCCTCATTCTGCGCAGAGTCGATAGCAGTTTGGAGCATTTCTCGTTCAGGGGCGAACCAGTATCCGTAATAGACGAGCTGTGCGTATTTGGGTATCCATGAATCGCGCAGATGCAGCACCTCTCTGTCGAGGGTCAATGACTCTATTGCCCTGTGTGCAATCTGAAGCACGGTGCCTGCAGGTGTTTCATAAACACCGCGGGATTTCATTCCGACATATCTGTTTTCTACTATATCGACCCTACCAATCCCATTTTCTCCTGCTAGTTTGTTCAGTTTTTCAAAAAGGTCCACAGGCATAAGCGACTCTCCGTTTAGTCCTATCGGGTTGCCCTCTTTGTAATTTATTTCTATGTATGTAGGTTTGTCAGGCGCTTTTTCTGGAGATGTCATCATCGTAAACATGTCAGCCGGCGGCTCTGCCCAAGGGTCTTCAAGCACTCCTCCCTCGTAGCTGATATGAAATATATTTTGATCGGTGCTGTAAGGCTTCTCTTTTGTTGCGGTTACAGGAATGCCGTGTTTTTCGGAGTATTCTATAAGCGACTGCCTCGAATCAAAATCCCATTCGCGCCACGGGGATATCACTTTTATATCAGGCTTCAAAGCATAGTATGTAAGTTCAAATCTGACCTGATCGTTGCCTTTGCCTGTTGCTCCGTGGGCCACAGCATCCGCATTTTCTTTAAGCGCTATCTCTATCTGCTTTTTTGCTATGAGAGGCCGCGCTATCGAGGTGCCTAAAAGATAAGTGCCCTCATAAACCGCATTGGCTCTCAGCATCGGGAATACATAATCCACAACGAACTCGTGCCGCAGGTCTTCGACATAAACCTTTGAAGCGCCTGTCTTCAGCGCCTTCTCTTTAACCGCTTCAAGGTCTTCACCCTGCCCCAGATCAGCGCAGAAAGCTATAATCTCGGCATCGTATTTCTCGATGAGCCATTTTATAGCTACCGATGTATCGAGCCCTCCTGAGTAGGCAAGCACTATTTTATTTGCCATGTTGTCCTCCGATCGATTAGAAGTGTTTTAAGAGTATAAACGATATCATAACGGCCGGCTTGTTGTGAAGTGGGTAGCCCTCAACGAAAGAAATTTATCCCCATAGGCCGTTATTTATGCAGTGATCTTATCTTACTTTGCCGAGCATGCCGATGAACTCTTTCAGCAACTCACAGTCAAAGTCCTGTTTTTCTTTCACTAGTATAGAGAGCGCGTAAAAGGGCGTGAAGGCAGGCTTGTAAGGCCGTGGTGTGGTAAGTGCGTCATAACAGTCAGCAACCGCTGTGATCCTTCCGAAAAGGCTGATTTTTTTATTGTCCAGTCCGAGAGGGTAGCCTTTTCCGGTCAGTTTTTCGTGGTGCTGCGTTACCGCCGGAAACGACTCTTCAGGGATATGGCGATGCTCTCTTAGTATTTTCTCGCCTTCAACCACATGGCTCTGTATTATCTGGTACTCGGTTGAAGTCAGCTTGCCCTGTTTGTTTAGCACTTCGCTCGGCACATTGCTTTTGCCTATATCATGGAGCATGGCGCCCAGCCCAAGTTTTTCGATCTCTTTGCGTTCAAGATGTATGGCGTTGGCCAAACCGATAGACATGACAGCAACATTCACAGAGTGTGTGTATGTATAGAAATCGTATTTGCTTATATCGAGCAGGTCATAGACCGCGTCGTTGCTTTCAAGGATAGTATCCACAATGTGGTTGACCATGTCGTGAGATTTTTTTATAGCTTCACCGCTGCGCGGGTTTTCAAGCAGTTCTTCCATTATCAGCTTTGAATTTTCCCTTATGGCGAGGGCCTTGAATCCTGCTTCTGCTGGTTTGGTCATCAGCGACTGCAGATATGAGTTAAAAAGAGGGATATCGCTTTTTTTAATCATCAGGTCGCCGTCTGATGATGAGATGATTTTGTCTATAGGCAGCGGATTTTTTTCGGTTGCTTCAGATAATATGCTGAAGTTGAATCCGTACAAGAGATGCAGGTTGAAGTTTATGCTGGTGCCAGGAATTAAGACTTTTCCGTCTATCTGATGATAATTCTCTTTTTCGTGCGAATACTCACGGAACAATAGAGAGTCTTCATCGTCTTGTATTTTGTGCAGTAGAGGATTTCCGAGATAATTTTCGAGTATGTTCTCATCCTGATCATTAACATAAAAAGTGGTTATTTTTTTGCCACGGAGAACATCCCTTGTATAGCTTGCATAGACCATTCCTTTATTGAACAGATGGCGTATTTTATCCCCTTCTTTTATGAATACATCAAAAGGGATTCTTGTTCCGGTTATCAGTTTGTCAATGCTTGCGCTGTGGTAAGACGGGTTGTCGCTATCAGTGTAGCGAAACTCTCTTTTAGAGGCCATGGCAGAGCACTGCCATGCTAAGCTTCAGCCGGCTGGGGAGTGTTTTCGACTAGGCGACGGGTTGTTTTAATAAATGTATTGTTTGTTTTTGCAGAGAGGCTGTCGCTTAGGTGAGGCGGCAGGTTCATCACGGTTATTCTTTTTTTGAGTTTTTGCGCTATCTCTCTGAATTTGCGCATCTGATCGAAAAAAAAGCTGTCTATTAGAGAGGTCTTGCTGAAATCGAGAAGCACATGGTCCGAATTTTCTAAAGACATATAAAGGGCTTCTTTAAACACAGGGGCTGAATGGGATGTGAGTTCTCCGTCGAACTTGATTACGCTTGTATTGTTGAATTTCTCGAGAGAGAATTTCAGCATAATTTTTCTCTGTGAAGGACCGTTCCTTGCTGATTTATTATGAAGTTTGCGAATTTGCGCAGGCTGGTTATCTGTTTTAGCCCCATTCCTGCAAGGTTTCCGTAGGCATTTAGGCCGCTTCCTTTGAAAAACTTGATGCTGTCGGGCCTTTCGTTCTGCTGCCAAAGGTCGCTTAAAGACTGAAGTATTACGGCCTCTGCAAGGTTTGTTATATTTTTGCTAGTGTCAGGCTGCCGCATAACTTTTCTTTTCCCTCCTTATATTTAAAGAACGGGCATCGTGTAAACTGTTTTGTTTTGCAGTACTCTTCGAGCTGAAAGATGCTTGGTATATAGTAGGCGCCTTTTCCGCTTTCATTAGAAACAGAGGCATTGCATTGGTTGAGTATTACCCATTTTTCTAGATTGGGGCATTTCATTGCTCCCTCCGCTGATTTTCTCCTCAACTTTTCCTCCTTGATTCCACCCTCCCGGGGAGGAGGGTGGAGGAGGATTCTGAGGGGTAATTGGGGAAGATTCATTTTTTTAAGCATAAAGTGTGCCATAATATTAACTCATTGATATATAATCTTTAGAGTCTGAATTTGTTCTGCAAAAGGGTGCGACAATAGTTGCTGAACTAGTTGTATGTCGATAAAAGTACTTTTTTTGTAATTTCGATGTCTATTGCAGATTTCTGCTTGCATTATCATTTAAAACTGTTAACCCTTCTTGAAAAAAAGGCAGCGATATTTCTACAATAAACTGCTTTCGGTAAAGGTTTTAAATCCTTGAAAAATCAAATCCCAATAAAGAGGCCCGATAAACAATGGAGAGTTCGATAAAAAAAGCGGTGTTGCCGGCAGCAGGGCTTGGCACCAGATTTTTGCCTGCTACAAAAGCGTCTCCTAAAGAGATGCTTCCTATAGTTGACAAACCGCTGATCCAGTACGCGGTTGAGGAGGCTATGGCCTGCGGTATAGAGGATTTTGTGATGATAACCGGCAAGAACAAGCGTGCACTTGAAGACCACTTTGACGTTGCGTACAGGCTGGAGGAAAAACTGAGATCTTCGGGCAAGGACAGCCTGCTTGAAGAAATAAACAAGCTTAACCATCTCAATATAGCCTTTATCAGGCAGAAATCTCCTCTCGGTCTTGGCCATGCGATACTCTGTGCCAAGCCGTTTATGGGGGATGAGCCTTTTGCGGTAATTCTGAGTGACGACATTATAGATCCAGATTACCCGCTGCTAAAAGAAATGACGAGTATTTACGAAAAGTTCAAGGCGCCTGTTATCGCGCTTGAAGAGGTGCCGCAGTCCGAAGTGGACCGTTACGGGATAATTGAAGGCAAGCTTGAGGGCGGTGTTTATAAAATCAGCGATATGGTCGAGAAGCCCTCACCCGACAAAGCCCCGTCAAATCTTGCGATAATAGGCAGATATATACTGACGCCGGATGTCTTTGAATATCTCGAAAATCAGAAACCGGGCGCAGGGGGGGAGATACAGCTTACCGACGCGCTCAAAGACCTCGTAAAAAAACGCCCCATATATGGCCTGCTCATGAACGGAAAGCGCTACGACGCCGGAGATAAGCTTGGATATCTGAAGGCTACTGTTGACTTTGCGCTGAAGAGCCCGGAGCTTGCGGAAGGGTTTAAAGAATTTCTTTTTAAAAAGGCAAAGACGCTCTGATGAACAATCTGCTCAAAGGCATGTTTTTCTATGAGTCCTCGTCCGAATGGCCTCTGATAGACCTTTATGAGACCGAAGAGGATCTGGTATTTGAGATAGACCTTCCGGGCATAAACCCTGATGACCTCAGCATCAGAACTTATGAGGACCTTCTGGTGATAGAAGGGATACGGACCGAAGACATAAATGAATCACCCATCAAATATCTCTGCATGGAAAGACGCGTAAAGAATTTCAGAAGGGTTATCAATATGCCTTTGACGGTAAACACTATGGGCGGCAAAGCGGCTTATAATCACGGAGTTCTTGTGGTAAGGTTTCCCAAGCTTAAGGGCAGGGTGACCGAAGTAAAAATTGAGAAGACCAAAATTTAGTCTTAAGGAGAATTTTTAATGGCAGAATCCGCTAAAGAAGATAGAGAGCTTGAGATTCCGGATGTTATGCCGGTGCTACCGGTAAGGGATATAGTGGTATTTCCGTTTATGATACTGCCGCTTTTTGTGGGCCGGGATATGTCCATAAAGGCTATAGACCATTCACTTAACTCCAACCGTATGGTGCTTTTGCTCACACAGAAGGAATTGAGCGTCGAGTCGCCTCAGCCTCAGGATCTCTATTCTATGGGCACAGTGTGCATGATAATGCGCATGCTCAAGCTGCCGGACGGCAGGGTAAAGATACTTGTACAGGGGCTTACAAAGGCCCGAGCAAAAAAAATAATACAGGACGATCAGTTTTATATGGCGCAGATAGAAAGGGTGGGAGAGGACAAGGCGGCCGAATCAACCCTCGAAAACGAGGCTATCATAAGAAATGTCAAGGAGCAGATGGAAAAGGCTGTAACGCTCGGCAAAACCATACTGCCTGATGTGATGGTGGTGATCGAGAATATCGAAGACCCCGGCAGGCTTGCGGATTTGATAGCATCAAACTTGGGCATGAAGACCGACCAGTCTCAGGAAATCCTCGAGATGGCGGACCCGATAGCAAGACTGAAAAAAATAAGCGAAGTGCTGACCAGAGAGATACAGCTCCTTTCTATACAACAGAAGATACAGACCGAAGCGCGCGGCGAAATGGACAAAACACAGCGCGAATATTTCCTGAGAGAACAGCTTAAGGCCATACAGCGTGAGCTTGGCGACATAGATGAGAGGGGCGAAGAGGCAAGAGAGTTTAAGAAAAAGATAGAAGACTCGAAGATGCCCGAGAGGGTGGCTAAAGAGGCGGCAAAACAGGTGCGCCGTCTTGAGAAGATGCATCCGGACAGTGCCGAATCAGGCACTATCAGGACCTATCTTGAATGGCTCACAGAGCTGCCATGGACTAAATCAACCAAAGACCAGCTCGACATAAAGACGGCAGAGAAGGTTTTGAACGAAGACCACTACGATTTAGAAAAAGTAAAAGAAAGAATACTCGAATACCTGAGCGTAAGAAAACTCAAGGAAAAGATGAAAGGCCCAATCCTCTGTTTTGTGGGCCCTCCCGGGGTCGGCAAGACCTCGCTAGGACGCTCAATAGCGCGTTCGTTAGGACGCGAATTTGTCAGAATGTCGCTCGGCGGGGTCAGGGACGAAGCCGAGATACGGGGGCACCGCAGGACTTATGTGGGTTCGCTGCCCGGCAGGATAATTCAGGGCATAAAAAACGCAGGAACCAACAACCCTGTTTTCATGCTCGACGAGATAGACAAGCTGGGAAGCGACTTCAGGGGTGACCCGTCGTCCGCTTTGCTTGAAGTTCTCGACCCAGAACAGAACAACACTTTCATGGACCACTACCTTGCGGTGCCTTTTGACCTGTCGAATGTAATGTTTATAACGACCGGAAACCTTACCGACACAATTCCGGGACCGCTTAAAGACAGGATGGAGATACTTTATCTGTCGGGCTACACCGAAGAGGAAAAATTGGAGATATCAAAAAAGTATCTTCAGCCCAAACAGCTTGAAGAGCACGGCATAACAAAGAAGATTCTGGAGATAAAGGATTCTGCGGTGAAGATGATCATCTCGCATTATACCCGCGAAGCCGGTGTCAGGAATCTGGAGCGAGAGATAGCAAACCTATGCCGCAAGATCGCCAAGCAGGTGGCAGAAAACAAGGCCAAGAAATTTATTATTACTAATGAAAATCTTCCGAAATACTTAGGCGTACAGAAGTTTCTTCCGGAAGAGGAGATGAAGAAAAACGAGGTCGGCGTATCTACCGGACTTGCATGGACCGAGGCCGGCGGCGATGTCATTTATGTTGAGGCCACAACTATGAAGGGCAAGGGCAGCCTTACTCTTACCGGACAGCTCGGTGAAGTTATGAAGGAGTCGGCGCAGGCGGCTTTGAGCTATGTGCGCTCAAAGGGCAAGGAGCTTGGCATTGCCGAAGATTTGTTTTCGACGATTGACATGCATATCCATGTTCCTGCCGGTGCAATACCGAAAGACGGGCCTTCGGCAGGAATAACTATGGCTACCGCAATAGCATCCGCGTTGACAGGCAGGTCGGTCAGGAGAGATGTGGCGATGACCGGAGAAGTGACTTTGCGCGGCAGGGTCTTGGCTATCGGGGGGCTGAAAGAAAAAACACTGGCCGGAAAAAGAATGGGAATAAAAACGCTCGTCATTCCGAGACGCAATAAAAAAGACCTTGATGATCTGCCGGGATATGTGAAAGAGGGAATGAAATTCATCCTTGCCGATACTATGGACGATGTTCTGAAAAACACGCTTTCGGAAAAGGTAGTCATAAAAGACAAATCCTCTTCAAAGAAGATAAAGGGCAGGAATGCGGCTAAATCAAGCAGGCGAGCTAACCCTTCTAAAAAAGCTAAAAGATAGCTTCCGTTCATCGGAGAGCAGCGTCATTGTCGGCATTGGAGACGATGCCGCTGTTATAGCTCCGCAAAAACAGCAACTGCTCGTAACAACCGATATGATGAACGAGGGTGTTCATTTTGACCTCAGTTTTACTTCAGCTTTTCAGCTCGGATTCAAGCTTGTGTCTGTTAATGTCAGCGATATTTTTGCTATGGCCGGAACTCCGAAATATCTTTTTCTGAACATATCTATGAATGATACAGACACTACCAAATTCTTCGATGAACTGTACGAAGGCATCGCCTGTGCCATGAAGGTTTATGGCATATCTCTGCTCGGCGGAGACCTTACCGGAGCGCTAAACGACATGCTGCTTTCTGCAACTGTTATCGGCACAACAGAAAAAGCGGTGACGCGCAAAGGCGCATTGGTTGGGGACAGAATCTATGTTACCGGAACCCTTGGGGATTCGGCCTGCGGCTTGGAGCTATTGAAGAGAATGATGCCTGAAGATAAAGAAGCAGTTCGAGCTTCGCGCGATCTTTCTTCTGCCCAACCCTTGATCTGCCGCCATCTTATGCCGCTTGCTCGTGAGGCCTCAAAGATCGCTCCTGTAGCCAATGCTATGATCGACATAAGCGACGGCCTATTTATAGACCTTTCAAGGATATGTGATGAAAGCGGGAAAGGGGCTAAAATATATCTCGACAAACTGCCTCTTTCTGAAGACCTGAAAAAAGCATGCGGATTCCTGAAACTTGATGCTTTGCGCATTGCCACAACAGGCGGCGAGGACTATGAGCTTTTGTTCACAGCGCCAGCAAATGCTGATATGGCGGCAATCTCTGCCACCTGCATAGGAGAGATTACCGAAGAAGCACGAATTGTAGTTGATACATCAGGTAGAGAAACAGAGCTTAAGGCTGAGGGTTATCAACACTTTGGGGCTTAGGGACAAGTTAAGGGAAGTAGTAAGGATTAAAGAATCTCCGCAGAGAATTGCCCTAGCGTTTGCTGTAGGCGTATTCTTAGGCATGTCACCACTTGTAGGCTTGCATACCATCATGGGCATTGCGGCCGCATATGCATTCAGGTTCAATAAATTCGTGACTATGGTCGGAGTTTATGTGACAAATCCGTGGACTATTGTGCCTATTTACACATTCACCACGTGGCTTGGCGCGAGGCTTTTAGGCATAGATCAGGTGCTTCCTGATATAGACTGGAACAAGCTTACCTTTTCATCTTTTTTTACGGAGATGCAGCATCTGCTCTGGCCGTTCTTTTTTGGCACAACGCTTGTCAGCATCATATCGGCTGTTGCGGGCTATTTCCTGATTTTCCACGCAGTTGTAAGAAGCAGAAGATAGAGTTCTTGTTTTATTTGCGTTTAGGTCTTTTCCCAGAACCTGGTTTCTGGGAAGGCTTTGAGGCTGTAGTGAAAGATTTTTTTCTGTACGGTTTAGATGCAGGATGTTTGTAGTCTTTTACGATGAGATGGTCTTCAACAGGAACAACCGGAATTTTCTCTTTTATATACTTCTCTATATCGTCGAGAGAATAGACATAATCCTCACACGCAAAGCTAATGGCTTTGCCTTCTGCGCCAGCCCTAGCGGTTCTTCCGATGCGATGAACATAATCTTCGCTGTCTTGAGGCAGATCATAGTTGATCACATGGGTAACCCCATCTATGTGTAAACCACGGCTGGCTACATCAGAAGCCACGAGCACCGGGAGTTCTCCTGCTTTGAAACGTGCAAGAATATCTATGCGCTCCTTTTGTGAAATGTCGCCGGTTATGACGGCTGCTTTTATGTTGTTTGCTTTTAGCAACCGCTCCAGTTTATCGGCTGTAACCTTCATGTTTACAAAGATAAGTATTCGTCCGTCCTGTTCACGACGGAGTATGCCCAGCAGCAGCCCCTGTTTTTCTGAATTCCCGACATGGTAAAGCACCTGTTCAATTTTTCTTACCGTAATCTGTTCGGGCGTTACCGAGATTTTTTCTGGAAGGTTCATATGTTCGTAGCAAAGCTCCATTACACGGTAAGGCAGAGTGGCCGAAAATAGCATCGACTGGCGTTTGTTATATGGCGGCATTCTGCGCAAAAGAAAGCGCAGGTCTTTTATGAAACCCATATCGAACATGCGGTCAGCCTCATCAATGACAAGGAATTCGGTTTTCTTAAGGTTATAGACTGCCTGTTTTAGATAATCAATAAGGCGGCCCGGAGTTCCGATTACCATATCAGCACCGCTTTGAAGGGCATTGCGCTGCTTGTTGTAGTCCATGCCTCCGAATACCGGCACTATTTTAAAATCTGTGAACTGGCTCAATATAAGGGCTTCAGAATGTATCTGGGCCACAAGCTCGCGTGTCGGTGCGATTATAAGCGCCCGTGGTGAAGATCTCGGTTTAGGCGGTTCTTGGGTGAGCATGCGCGAGAAAATCGAAACTAAGAAAGCGGCGGTCTTGCCGGTGCCTGTCTGCGCCTGAGCAGCTATATCTTTGCCGCTCAATGCATCCGGCAGGGTGGCGGCCTGCACCGGTGTGCAATATAAGAACTCCGCAGCTTTAATACCTTTGAGAATCGGCTCCGGAATTTTCAGGTCGTCGAACAGCATTAAATATTATACCTTATTGAGGTTATCACAAATGTTGTGGTGCCATTGGGCCTGTTGACTACAACCTCATCACCTTCTGTTTTGCGCAGCAATGCCTTGGCCATAGGAGAATCAATGCTTATGAACCCCTTATCCGTATTAAACTCATCCGGCCCGACAATGCGGTATCTATAGGCATTGCCCTCGCTATCTTCAAGCTCAACCCATGCGCCGAAGAATATCTTTGAAGTGTCATCAGGAGTTCTGTCCACAATAACCAGTTCGCTCAATCTCTTTCTAAGAAAACGGACACGGGCGTCAATCTGTCTTAACTGTTTCTTGCCGTATATGTACTCAGCATTTTCGGAGCGGTCGCCCATGGCAGCAGCTTCAGCAACCGCTTGAGTTACCTGCGGCCGCTTCACTTTCCATAAATATGACAGCTCTTCGCGCATAGTCTTTTGGCCCTCTGGTGTTATATACAACGAGGAGCTTGCTTTATTGACCGAACTTTTCATTTTCTGTTTTTTTAGAGAAGCGCCTTATTATAAAAACGTACGCCGCCCCCATCTATTGTATAATATACGCTAATCAAAGAAACGAAAGGAATAAATTTTTATGGCAAATGAACCGAACAAAGTTATCTATTCGATGATAGGGGTCAGCAAATTTTACGAAAAAAAGCCGGTATTGAAAAAAATATATCTATCATATTTTTACGGTGCGAAGATAGGTGTTATCGGACTTAACGGCTCGGGCAAAAGCTCGCTGCTTAGAATCTTGGCAGGGGTGGACAAGGAGTTCAATGGAGAGATTGCGCTCTCTCCCGGATACACGGTAGGTTTTTTAGAGCAGGAGCCCAAGCTTGATGAAGCCAAAACAGTGAGACAGATTGTTGAAGAGGGCGTTCAGGAGGTAATGAACGCAGTAAAGGAATACAACGAAATAAACGAGAAATTCGGCGAGTCTATGTCGGACGATGATATGAACAAGCTCATCGAGAGGCAGGGCAAGGTGCAGGAGAAGCTTGATGCCCTTGATGCCTGGGATATTGACTCAAAGCTCGAAATGGCTATGGACGCTTTGCGCTGTCCTGCGGGTGATACGCCGGTCAAAGTATTGTCGGGCGGTGAAAAGCGGCGTGTAGCTTTATGCAGGCTGCTTTTGCAAAAGCCTGACATACTGCTTCTCGATGAGCCGACCAACCATCTTGATGCCGAAACCGTCGCATGGTTGGAGCACCATCTGAAAAACTATGCAGGAACGATTATAGCGGTAACCCATGACAGATATTTTCTGGACAATGTTGCGGGCTGGATACTTGAACTTGACAGGGGAGAGGGCATTCCATGGAAGGGCAACTATTCGTCATGGCTTGATCAGAAAAAGAGTCGTCTGGAACAGGAAGAGAAGAGCGAGAGTGATCGCCAAAAGACACTTCAGAGAGAACTCGAGTGGATAAGGATGTCTCCAAAAGGCCGTCATGCCAAGGCAAAAGCCCGTATCAGTTCATATGAAGCGCTTTTGAATCAGGATGTTGAAAAGAGCGCTAAAGAGCTCGAGATTTATATCCCGCCTGGGCCGCGCCTCGGTGATGTTGTTGTCGAAGCAGCCAATGTTAGCAAGGCTTACGGCGACAATATTCTTATCGAAAATGTAACATTCTCTCTGCCGCCCGGCGGTATTGTGGGAATAATAGGACCGAACGGTGCAGGCAAGACAACCCTTTTTAAAATGATAACTGCACAGGAGAGGCCTGATTCTGGAACCTTCAAGACCGGCGATACGGTTAAGCTTGCCTATGTTGATCAGAACCGCGATGCCCTCGATCCTGAAAAAACGATCTGGGAGGTTATATCCGGAGAGGAGGATATGATTCAGCTCGGCAAAAAGCAGGTTAACTCGCGCACCTATGTGGCTCGCTTCAACTTCTCCGGCTCTGACCAGCAGAAGAAGGTTTCGATGCTTTCGGGAGGAGAAAGAAACCGTGTTAATCTTGCACGCATGCTCAAGGAGGGCGCGAACGTGCTTCTGCTTGACGAACCCACAAACGACCTTGATGTAAACACCATGCGTGCGCTTGAAGAGGCGTTGGAAAACTTTGCCGGATGCGCCGTTGTCATAAGCCATGACAGGTGGTTTCTCGACAGAATAGCAACCCATATCTTAGCTTTCGAGGGCGACAGCAAGGTGGTCTGGTTTGACGGCAACTATTCAGAATACGAAGCTGACAGAAAGGCAAGGCTTGGCGCTGATGCAGACCAGCCGCACAGGATTAAGTATCGGCATCTGACGAGGGGATAGAGTCCAGGTGCCTTAACTTGATAGACTCCCTCTGTGGGCTATTTTTATCTTCTCGATTAAATCATCAAGCTCTATCGGCTTCAGGCAGTAATCATTGGCGCCGCACTCCATGCTTTGCCGGCCCGCCTGCATTGAGGCATGGCCTGTAAGCAATATAACAATCGCAGAAGGTCTTTTCTTTTTAATATCTTTCAGACATTCTATCCCGTCTCTGTCAGGCAGCATTACATCCAAGACTATCACCTGCGGCCAATCGCTCTCTATAATTTCAATAGCCTCCGCACAGGTTGTCGCACTCCTGATATTGTAACCCCGGCGTGTCAGGCGTTTAGTCGTTATTTCCAGAAAATCTTTTTCATCGTCAACAAGCAGTATATTTAACTTATCACTCATGTCACATTCTCCTTTGCGGGATTTACAATTTTTTCGAGATCAGCCATAAGGCTCTTGCGGTAACTATCGACCATTCCCTGTTCCCCCATCACCATATCGATCTGTCTCGTGTGTATAAGCAGGTATCCCAGGACTTTCAGTCTTTCAATAAGAAATGGTGCAGATTTTTTTTCGATGCGTGCGGTAAGCGCATCGGCCTTCTGTTCAACACGGAAGTCGTACTGTTCCAACACCTCCCTGATAAGGTTCACACGTATGAATCTGCGGCTTTCATCAGCAGCTCCACCATTAAACTTGAAGCTCACATAGTTTTCGGTGAGTAGGTCGCTCAGGTGTGCCTCGGCCAGTGAAAAGTGATAGCCGAGACGCACGCTCAGATTGCAGAAATTTCTGGAGATCAGAAAATAGCTCTTTGATGACATGGAAGAGCGCACAGCAGGATCAAGACTCGGGTTCATGGTCGATTGGAAAAGAACCGATCCGAACCCCTTAAAGTTAACCGGCGGAGGTCCTTTCCATTCTACCGCTGTCATTCCCTCCCATATAGCGAGCATTGGCAGAGAAACGATGTCGTCAATGCGGATCCATTTATCCTTCAGGTCCAGACCTTCCCTGAAACCGTCATCCAGATTGATAACCCACCACTGCAGCGGAATATCTCCGACCAGCTGTTTTGCCCCCTTTTCGTCAAAACCATATCTTGAACTGAATGAGAACATCTCGGTCACTGCCTTTTCATGACAGAAACGCGTAATATCATGAAAGGTCTCACATGAAGAGGGTCTGAAATACGGTGATGCCGGATTGGTCAGATTCAGCGGTGTTATAAGCCTGAGCACCTCTTCAAGCAATTTATAAACCGGACTGCCGGCCATTAAATTGGAAGGCGGGGCTGCGTTTTTCAGCAAGTCATCCCTCTGGCCTTCATAAATCCTGCGGCCTAATGCGTCAACCGTAATTGTTTCCCCATTCTTAAGTTTTTCGGTGGCATGAGCAATTCCAAAGATAGCGGGTATGCCGAATTCACGTGAAACGGTTGCCAGATGTGCCGTGACATGCCCGGTTTCACTGACTACAGCAACAGCCCGGTTAAGGATGGTGGCCCATTCAGGCAAAGGATGAGCTACAACAAGGACCGCACCTTCAGGGAACTGCAATAGATCTATGTTTGAACGGACGATATGTACTATGCCGCTGGCAACTCCGGTGCTGGCCGTTACACCTCCCGCAAGAAATGACTCTGCAGTTTCGTCATTATTAGGTTGTTCCTCAACAGCCGCTGTATGGGCAAGCGGTCGGCTTTGCAGGATGATAATTTTACCTTTGTCATTTATGGACCATTCGATATCTTGAGGTGCGCCGAAATGCTCTTCAAGCCTGACCGCTATATCTGCCAGTTCAGCGGCCTGACTGTCTGACATTGTGGATGATGCATGCGTCCTGATTTCTCTGGAAATAACTTTAAACGGACTTTTACGAGATACTCTAAAAAAATCTGTCATAGCCCTGCCATCAACTACCTGACCGGCAAGGCCTGGAGCGGCATTGATAATGACCCATTCGCTTCTGGGGTCACGTGGAGATCGGGAATACATGACTCCGCTTACAACACCATCAACCATAGACAGACAGCCAACGCACATAACCACATCTTGGTGCCGGAAGCCCCGCTGCATGCGATAAACAATCGCTTGGCTTTTGTACTTGCTGGCCACAATCTCTTTGTATGTAATTCCAAGCATATCATCCGTGACATTAAGCTGAGTCCTGTATTGTCCGGCAAATGAGATACTACTGCTGTCTTCACCCAAAGCGCTCGACCGCATAGAGACAAGCACTCTGCTGTTGCTTCTCAGGGCCAGATCTTCATATTGCTTATTGATAAGCTGTTCCAGATCCTCAGGCAGATGGGCATTCGCAATCAACTGTTGAATTGAAGCGCTTGTTGTGTAAAGGTCTTCTAGGTCACCATCATCCATAAGTTTCAGTCGGCGGTTTATCTCATCCTGAAGATTGTTTGAATCCATAAAATATTTCGTGGCTGCAGCGGTGATAACAAACCCATCCGGGACATTAAGGCCAACTCTGTTTCGTATTTCCCCCAGGTTGGCCATTTTCCCCCCAGCCTGATCAGTTGAATAGATATCAACCTCAGCCATCGAAAGCACGAACTCACCCTTAGCAATTTTAGGCTGCCGGGCTATTATCCCTTCAATCTTCTCTGAAACAGTATCAAAAACACGGGCAAGACCTGCATATTTGCCGTTCGAAAGCTCATGAAGATGCTGTATCATTTTATAAATATTAACTGTTAGAGCGGTGCAGTGGCCCCGGACAAAGGCCATACTGAAGGGCTGCCCCTCACGCAATGTTTCATCCATCTCTGCCATAAGCTCAAGCGCAATATTATTGGCGGTCAGGAGAGACCTGAAGCTTTTGTAATGGTCTTGAAATGATCTGCGAAGAGAACAAATCTCTGTTTCAGACCTTTCCTTGTTCGAGCAAAAAAAATTCTTTAAAGCATTTATTATCATTATGGATATTAAAATTATTCCCTGAGTTTATCAACTCAAATAAAAACGGCAAGGCGGATAATCTCTCCCTGCCTTGCCGTTTTTCTAAAAAAGAACGTTTGGCCTAGTGCTCAAGCTTCATGCCCCAGCCTTCAAACATGAAGAGAATCGCAAAACCGTACCACATGGTATATATGACGTATCCTGCCAAAGAAATAACAACCATAACGACCTTTTCCTTTATGTCTGTGGCAACAATACCGTAGTAGTTATAAGAAGGTTCTATCGCCTTTGTCATTATCTGATAAAAAACCTTGCCTTCTTTAAACTTCCCCTCTTTATTCATATTCGCTTCTGCCGACTTCATGGCGTTCCACCAGTCATACATAACCTTCTTTTCGTCATACCCGTATTTGTTCTGGTTGATCGCCTGTCCATTGTTATTAAACATGGCATCGGTATCAGCAAGTACATTATCAAAAATCATTCCCATATCACCGCTGATTTTAACGCTTTTGCCTTCAACAATAGCTGTAGCCTTTGCTGCTTCAAAGAGCTTCGCCATCCGGGCAGCCTGATCAGCGTCTTTTGCCTGAACCGAAAATTCAACCTGCTGTCCCTTGAATTCGGCAGCTTTTTTCTTTACAGCCGGGATGTAATAGGATGATTTTTTTGAAATAGTGTTATACAGATTGTCCATGTAGTCCAACAGATTCTTCCCTTCAAACACAGGGGAAAGCAGGACAACAAAAACTGCCCAGAACGCTATAAACAGCACAACTCCAAGTCCGAATTCTTTTTTGTCCACTATCATTAGTGCGCCCCCTCACTCTTAAGTTGTTTTATATTTTTGAAAAATGTTCCGAAGACCCAGATCGAAAATATGCTGATTACAATAAAGAAAACATAAATGCCTATATCCTCGAGGATCTTTCCGGTTGCCGGCGAGATGCTTATGATATCCATCTTTCCGAGCTTGACAGGCAAAGCAAAAAACCTGTTTACAAAGCCGGCCATAACCGCAACAGCGTAAAAGCCGCGAATTGTTGAGCCGGGAACCACCTTGGTAACGAGAGAGCCAACTTGGATGCCGATAAGTGAGCCAAGCAGCATGCCCATTGCAAGGGTATAGAAGATAAATCCATAGATCGCATATTGGCCTAGACCTGCATACCCTGCGGTAAACACTATCTGGAATATGTCGGTTCCGACTGTTGTAGCTGATGAAACTCCAAGCATATATACGAATATAGGGAAGGTCAGAAAGCCACCGCCCACACCCATGATAGCAGCTGCAAGTCCTACCAGAGCCCCGCTCAGCACAAGGAAAATAGCCGATATTTTTCTGCCGCCCGGCACAACGCCCTGATCAAAATGGAGCATCGGAGCAAGATTGATAGACTGGATCTTCTGGGACAGCCCTGTCATAGACTCTTCGGCCTTTACACTGTGTCCTTCTGTTTTGCTCTGTTCAGTTGCGGGTTTTCTCGATTTTAAGAAGTCTATAAGGGAATAGAAACTTAGAAAGCCGAGCATAAAGACGTATATGCTTGTGATAAAAGCGTCGCTTAATACTGGATTAAGTTCATAGAGCGTCCTGTTTATATACCCACCTAGGGTTGCTCCGCCTATAGACCCTATCAAAAAGGTCACTGCGAGAGAAACCGAGATGTTGCCAAGCTTCCTGTGCAGTACACTGCCCATAATCGCCTTTGCAAAGATATGGAACAGGTCCGTGCCAACGGCCAAAATACCTTTGACACCAGCGCTCATAAGGGCGGGTGCGATGATGAAACCGCCGCCAGCGCCGATGCATCCGGTGATCAGTCCTGCTGCAATGCCTACGCCTATTGAAGCCAAGAATATGGTGTTGGTGTAAAACGAAGGGCAATAAGTGTTCTTGCCTCCCAACACAGATGGAAGAGCTCCTGCAACATCATCGGCAAAAGCTATGCCGCCCATTATTATCGGCAGAAGCAGCAGTCCAAATATGGCAAGCCGCTTGGGTTCGCGTAAGATACGGTTTGACATGTCGAGTTCCCATTTTGCATGGGCTCGGGCACCCATCATCATGAAATGCCCAAATTCCTTAAAAAAGCTCATTTTGTTGTTTCCTCCTTGGGAATATGATTAATTATTTTCTCGTGTCAATGACATGAGAACTCTGAGAGCAACTTGTTATACCGGCTGCTGTAAGCAGCTTTTCAAAAAGAGACTCAAATTCCACAGGCTTCATAAGGTAATCGAGAGCACCGTTCTTTATACCTTCAAGCCCCTCATTTACTGATGCATGTCCTGTAAGAATGATTACCCGGGTGGCAGGCCTTATTTTTTTTATTTCAACCAATGTGCTATTGCCGTCCATATCAGGAAGTTTCATGTCAAGCAGCACTACGTCGAATTCTCTGGCGCTGATTTTTGAGATAGCCTCCTCCCCGCTGAAAACACCTTCGCATTGAAGCCCCCTGCGCCTAAGTCTTTTGAGAAGTGTTTGGATAAACTCCTTCTCATCATCAACAACCAAAATGCTAGACAAAGGAATTGTATTTGCATCTATCCTGTCCTTATTTATTTGTGCACTCATAGTGCCTGCCATTTAATATGCAGGCAGCATTACCGTGAATATGCTGCCCCCCTCCTTTCTGTTTTCTGCTTTAATATCTCCACCAAGCCGCTGCATAATGCTGAAAGAAATAGACAGCCCCAGTCCTGTGCCCTTATCCGGCGACTTGGTGGTATAAAAAGGATCAAAGAGCTTTTTTATCGAATCCGGAGACAGACCGGGGCCTGAATCAGCAAACTCAGCTATTATATGCCCGCCATTGCTGCGGGTTGATATGCTGATAACACCATCTTGTCCTATAGCGTCTATGGCATTGTTCAGGATATTAAGAAACACCTGCTGAAGCTGCGAGGCATCCGTAATCACACGCATCAGGCTCTGTTCAAAGAAATAACGAAGTGTAATGCGGTGCGCCTTTGCCTCATTCGCAAGCAGGGCTGCGGTATCCTCGATAAGCTGGTTGAGGTCTATTTCCTTTCGTTCATAACCATTTGATTTTGAGAAACCGAGCAGTCTATGTGTAATTTCTCCGGCCCTTTTTACATTCCCGCGTATTTTGTTGATGGAGTCCCTGTATTCATCATAATTTTTCAGCTGCTTCTTATCTTCATCATCAAGAAGCTCATCTACCCAGCCCGCTTGAGTGGTAATTATCTGCAGAGGGTTGTTAATCTCATGCGCGACACTGGCGGCGAGCCTTCCGATAAGCGCCATCTTTTCTACCTGACGCATACGGTTGTTCATGGCCATCCTTTTTTTATCAGCCTCCTCTATCTTGTTCACCATAGACCTGACCAGCAGTATCGCCACTACAAGGATGATAAGGGATGCTGCCGCAATGATAAGCATGTCTCTCTTTCGGGCCATATAAAATTCAGCAAGGGAGGTGTTGATGTCGGTTTTAAGAACAAGGGTCCAATCGCCTTTATTTATCGGTACTGTGGCATAAATATATTTTTCTGTTAAGCGTACCGCAGTCCCGTTCTTGGAGATAAGCATCGCAAGCTCTTCAGCAGATAATGCTTTGGCTCCAAGCAGACTGGGTGTCTGCAGCTCTCCTGCCCTGTTAATTATATAAGCGTCTCCACCCGGACCTACCTCGGCGCTTGCAAGGAGTGAATGAAAAAGTTCAGAATTAATTGTTGCCCGCAATATCCACGACTTTGCCGGGTCTGTGACGGCCGCGACAAAATGCGGCTCATTACGGTATCCGCTAAATACATCACTTACATATCTGCCGCTCTGCATCACCTCACCAAACCATTCCGCAGCAGCATAATTTTTGTCCGCAAGCTGACTCTTATATGGACCGACATAGGCCAGATGGCGGCCTCTATGGTCAATTACCCCGAGGTCAACAATTACCCCGCTTTTGTTCATGGCCCTGAACAGCTTTTCGAGGTTTCTCTGAACACGCAGATACTCAAGGCTGTAGAGGTTCGTAAAGCCGGACAGTAGGTTTTCCTGATTATTAAGGAAGAGGTCAATTATCTCTTTTCTGCTGCCTGCAAGGCCTGAGAGTTCAAGAGATGTTTTTTGAAGCCATGATTTCTTGTAGTAGTCGGACGCTGTCCAGCTTATTATTATCAAGGGCACTACAGAAACAACTATTACAACAAGCACGAAAAGCTGTTTTTGCCACGCGTAATAGCTGCCGCTTGATTTCATTTCAAGAGATTTCAGGCTTACAGTGCCGCTGCAGATTTTCATCTATAAAAATCTCCTGCTTATCCTTTCATCATTTTGCGCGCCGTATCATGCTCACCTGCTTCAGCAAAAGCAGCTGCCGCCATGCTGTCTTTCAGTTTCATCGCCTTTGCGGCCGCTTTTATCCGCTCCACAAGCAGCTCAACATCCACAGGCTTTTTCAGATAGTCAAAAACTCCGAGCTGACGCGCTTCGGACTCATCAAGGTCATTGCCGTGGCCGGTCTGGATTATTACCTGAATGTTCGGATAAGACTTCCTTACCCTGCGCAGGACTTCCATGCCGTCAATGCCAGGCATCTTCAGGTCAAGAATTATGATGTCCGGCTCCTGGTCGTTTACAATGCTGATAGCCTGTTCACCGTCAAATGCAGTGTTGCTCTTGAGATCTCTCATTTCAAGGCGCTCCGAGAGGGTCCTGATAAAATCTTCCTCATCGTCAACTAACAGAATTTTGATGTCATTCATGCATTCCTCCAGATTTAATAGGGCTTTCTGACACTTTTCTTTTTGTCAGCGGTCTGTTCCGGACAGTATTTGCCGGCATCATTCATGTAATCTATGGCGGTATCAAATTCGCCTGCCTGTGCAAAGGCTGCTGCTGACATCGATTCGCTGAACATTTCGAGAAAGGACAGCCCTCTCTTCTTATGCAAAAGCTTTTTTCTGCGTTTTAACGCCTCGGCAATCTTTTTCTTCAAGATGCCTGTGTCACACGGCACTATAATCTCATCGTTTGCGCCTGCCTGCATGGCGTCCATAGACACCCTGATGTTGTCGTGGCTGTTAATAAGGATTATCTCGGCACCGGGCCGGTTTTCCCTTATATGCTTCAATAGTGTTAGGGAAGCATCCGGAGAAATCCTTATATCAAGCAAAGCTACGCCTATCTGTTCTTGTTCCATCAACACCACCGCGTCTTGCTCGGTGTTGTGATGGAATACGCTCAAGCCCCAATTTAAAAGAGTCTTTGTAAGAGTTTGAGCGAAATTGTAATCGCCGGTTTCTAGGAAAACAGCAGTTCCCACAGTTTGCAAAATCGTAATTTTGCCTTACAAAATTGCTTGGGCCGGCATTATTCCGTAGGTTATGCGAATACCCTTAAGGCCTATCGTTTCGAGAAAATCTGACGATTCATGGTTTTTGACCGGTTGCATATTCATTATCTTGACAGCCTCCTCATGCAGTCCGGCTTCAGCAAAGGTTACTGACATAAAACTCTTTTCGAACCAGGTCAGCTTGTTGTCTTCCTTTTTGGCTGGAGGCATCATCTGTCTTGCTGTTTCAAACTCACCAGCCTCCGCAAAGGTCACAGCGTTCATCCAACTGCTGAATGTGTCGAATATCTGTTTCATTTAAGACCTCCTTCAAAATTGTTTGCGCTTTAGTTAGAGCAAAACCCATGCCAGGAAATAAAATACAATAAAATCAATATGTTAGCAATTTGCTAGGCAAGTATTTAAATGTTGTTGACTCATAATGAAACAAATGGGAACGATTTATTGAATTCTGACCAGATGCTTATGGGTCTTTGGGACATGGATGTTGGTATCGCTTAACTGTTAATTCTGTTCTATTACAACTATTTTTTTTGATAACTGAATGTTCTTAATGCTAAAATAGATAATTATTGACTTTTTGTTTTGATACTGGTATACTGACTTAAAATGAAACAAAACGAATCAGAAGGGCTTTTGTTAGATGCTGTCGATGTTAGTGATGTTATTAATGGCATTCCGCATGGTGTAGCGCTTATTGATAAAGATCTTCGCATATTCCGCATGAACAGAATTCTTGAAGTTATGACAGGCTATTCCACAAATGAGGTGCAGGGAATTCAATGCAATTATGCTCTTCGCACTGACTGTGATGAATTGCTGAATAAGGCGTTAAATAATGGAGGTGGGCCCCTGATTCTTGAGGGAAGCGTTATTGATGCCAACCGCAAAAAAGTTTCGGTCCGCATTACTGCTTCACCGCTTAAAGGCAGGGAAAGCGCAGATGACAACTTGCTGCTGGTTATTGAAGATATATCAATGCTGAAAGAGATGGATATAAAACTTCAAGGCAGTCCGGAGAAAAAAGCCCTTCTCGGCAACAGTTCAAAACTGCAGGAGATTATAGAGCTTCTGCCCGTCTTTGCTTATACGGATGCCACACTCCTTATCACAGGAGAAACCGGCACCGGCAAGGATCTGCTGGCAGAGGCCATACATAAAAGTTCAAAGAGGGCAAAGTACCCTTTTATAAAGGTGAACTGCGGGGCTATTCCAGAAACCCTGCTTGAATCAGAACTCTTCGGGCATGTTCGCGGAGCCTTTACCGGGGCCAACGCAGACAAGCCCGGCATGTTCAGGCTAGCTCAGGGCGGTACGCTCTTTCTGACCGAGATTGGGGACCTGCCGCTGCAATTGCAGGTAAAGCTCCTTACGGTCCTTGATGATAAGGAATTTTATCCACTGGGTAGTTCCAAAAAAATAAAAGCGGACATACGGCTGATTACAGGCACTCACAGGGATCTCAGGCAGCTCCTTGATGAAGGAAAATTCAGGGAAGACCTTTATTACCGCCTGAATGTACTGCGGGCGCATATGCCTGCCCTAAGGGAAAGGGGCGACGATGTGCTTCTGCTTATGAATCATTTTCTTAAAGAGTTCAATAATAATCTGGGAAAGAAGATAAAGGGTTTTGCGAGTTCTTCAATCGATTATCTTTTGCGCTATGAATATCCTGGCAATGTGAGAGAACTGCGCAATATTATCGAACACGCGGTCAATATATGCCAGGGAACTATCATTCAAATGGGGCACCTTCCTTCTTATATTTTATCTCCAGGCGAGGATAGAAAAAATACAGAGCAGCTTTCTGAAGCCATCGACGAACCGACAGTAATTGGTGCATCTAAGAAAAAATTCGCAAGCTGGGCAGAGATAGAAAAGAGCAGGATACTCGAAACTATGATGGAAACAGGAGGCAACCGCAGCGAAGCAGCCCTGAAACTCGGCTGGAGTCGCAGTACCCTATGGAGAAAGATTAAACATTATGGACTGGAATAACCAAATATAATAGAATGAAAATACTGGTGACAGTGGCTGCTGACTATATAGCCTCGAGATTTGATCTCTGTACAGAGGTTCTGATCGCTCAGTTCAATGAGGATAAAACCGGACCGGCGCCTCGCACTGTCCTATTACCCGGACCTTCTGCTGATGAACTCTGCAGCCTTATTCTAAAAGAAAACATTGACGTAGTGGTCTGCGGAGGCATTGAAGACTCTTTTTTTAAGTATCTGGTGTGGAAAAAAGTGGTTGTAATAGACAGGGTCATAGGCTTATCATCAAAAGCGCTGCAACTGGTTCTTGAGGAACGCTTGCATGCGGGTGCGGTTATTTAATCTCGGAGGTTGAATATGGGACTTAATTTGCGGGATAAGTACCTTAATTTTTATAATTCTAATCTTACGATCAAAGAGAGGTATCTGATTCTAAGCAGAAGCTTTCTTATAATCATGCTTCTCCT
>PEAD01000020.1 GCA_002753335.1 Nitrospirae bacterium MYbin3 | reverse complement strand
ATCGCAGCAGACGAATCTGATTCTTGCGGGCGCTTTGCATGATATCGGTGCGCTCTCTTTATCCGAAAGGATGAATACTCTGAGATTTGATTTTCAGGATAAAAGCAATCTTCATGCCGAACTTGGAGAAAGGCTTTTGGCCACTTTCCCGCCTTTTGTAAAGCTGCTGCCGATAGTCCGATACCATCATGTATATTTTAAAAAAGAGAGAGGCGATATCTATAAAGACCATGCAATTCCGATAGAAAGCTATATTCTTCATCTTGCAGATAGGGTTTCCGTAAGCATGGACCCCAATAGAGAGATACTTGAGCAGACACAGGACATCGCAAGAAAAATAAGCGCTGAATCTGGCAAAATGTTTCACCCCGAAGTTGTTGAGGCCTTCATGAAATTAGTGGATAAGGAATATTTCTGGATAGAAATATGCTCCCCATCTATTTCCTCAATCCTGAGGCAGACGCAAAAGGGCCATTCTCTGAGCCTCGATTTAAAGCAGCTCGAAGATTTGGCGCTGCTTTTCTCAAAGCTTATTGACTTCAGAAGCGCTTTCACCGCAACCCATTCTGCTGCGGTGGCATCTGTTGCAGAGGCTTTGTCAAAGCTTGCGGGATTTTCTGAGCATGAGAGCCACTACATGAAAATCGCCGGATACCTTCATGACCTCGGCAAGCTTGCAATATCCAAAGAAATTCTCGAGAAGCCTGCAAAGCTGGACCAGAACGAACTGAATAAAATGAAATACCATACGTATTACACATACCGTATTTTGAATTCGATAGATGATTTTCAGACCATATCAGAGTGGTGCGCCTTCCATCATGAACGTATTGATGGGACAGGATATCCTTTTCATCACAGCAAATATAATCTGCCGATAGGCGCCAGGATTATGTCAATCGCTGATGTTTTTACCGCCATATCAGAGGACAGGCCCCACCGCAGCGGAATGGATGCTGATGCAATAAAAGGGGTGTTGACTTCGTTGTCAGGCAGTTCTTTGGATACGGAACTGGTTCAACTTTGTATCAGGAATTTCGATCATCTTTACGAGATTAGAAAACAGACTCAGGTGGAACTACTAAGCCAATACGATCGGATAGTTTCTTGATATTGCGAAATGAGCGGTCTGTATAGCTTTCTATAAGAATCCCTTTTCGTCTTAACAGAGAAGTGCAATAAGTATATCTACTTATGTATATCTACGTATTTACATGAATATTAATAGACAATATTATTAAGCAAGGTAAAACTAATGAATGATATAGAGTCAGAATCTACTATTTCGCAAACCAGCTCAAACCCAAAAGAAAAATCTTCTGATTTTCTTAGCAGCACAATTAATTATAAGGAAGTCTTTGATCAGGCAGGAGATTATATTCTGCTTCTTGAAATTGTTTCAGGAGATATTCCAATTATTCGAGACATGAATGATACTGCCCTGCGTATTCACGGGTACACGCGTGAGCAGTTGATTAACAAACCCATATCTTTTATTGATCCCAATATTACACCAGAAACTGCCAAGGCAAGAATTAATGCTATTCAGAGCGGAGAGCTGGTTGTATTTGAGGTGCAACATAGAAAAAATGACGGAACAATAATTGATGCAGAAGCCCAGGTTCGTCTAATAAGTATCGATGGCAAACAGTTTATTCTTAGTATTGAGCGTGATATTTCAGATAGAAAGCGTTTAGAAAGAAAACTGGATGAACAGATTCAACGATTTAATCTTATAGTGGCTGGAGCAAAAGATGGTATTTGGGATTGGGACGTTCCTAACAAGCGTGTATTATACTCCCCCAGATGGAAAGCTATGCGCGGCTTTTCTGACGATGAGATAAGCGACAGTGAAGAAGAGTGGAAAAAAAGTATTCATCCTGAAGATATCCAGCGAGTCTTGGCAAGCATTACAGCACACTTTGACGGTAAAACCCAATGGTTTAACGAGGACTACAGAGTTAAATGCAAAAATGGCACGTGGCTCTGGATAAATGATCGAGGATTGGCCCTGCGGGATAAAACAGGTAAAGTAATACGCATGGCAGGATCCGAAACTGATATTACAGAACGCAAGCGAACCGAAAATGAATTGCGGTTAACTAAAGAGCGTTTTGAAACTATATTCAATGAGGCGCCTTTGGGCATTGCTCTGATAGATTCTCTAACGGGGCATATATATGCAGCAAATCCAATGTTTGCCAAAATTGCAGGTAGAACCATGGAAGAAATGGGAAATATAGACTGGATGAGCATCACACACCCTGATGATATAAAAGAAGATTCGGACAATATGGCTCTTTTGAATGCTGGTAAGATACCAGGGTTTCAGATGAGAAAACGCTATATTCGCCCTGATAGCAATGTAGTTTGGATAAATATGACTATTGCACCTGTTACAGTTGAAGATAAAACACATCCCCGTCACCTCTGTATGATTCAGGACATTACTGAAAATCTAAAAATCGAAGAACAGCTTCGCCAAGCCCAGAAGATGGAGTCCATAGGATTGCTCGCAGGAGGCGTAGCTCATGATTTTAACAACATACTTCAAGCCGTTATTGGATATGGAAGCATGGCTAAAGAAAGACTTAATAATGATCCGCTAACAAAAGAATTTGTAGTAGAAATTCTTAATGGAGCAAACAGAGCTGCTGAACTGACCCGGGCTTTGCTGGCGTATAGCCGAAAGCAAGTAATAATGCCTAAAATACAAAATCTAAACACTATAGTATGCAATATAGAAAAGATGATTCGAAGAATTTTAAGAGAAGACATAGAATTGAGAACTATCTTGGACAGCAAAGATATAATGGTAAATATTGATGCGTCGCAAATAGATCAGGTTTTGCTTAACCTTGTTACCAATGCCCGTGATGCCATGCCTGACGGAGGATCTTTGATAATAAAGACAGGTGTTGCGGAAATAAACAGTAAATATTCTGAAGCTTATAGCTTTGAAAATTTTGGAATGTATGCAGTGTTGACAGTATCTGATACTGGTATTGGCATGGATCTAAAAACAAAGAAAAATATATTTGAACCCTTTTTCACAACCAAAGAGGTCGGTAAAGGCACAGGTCTTGGGTTGGCAATGGCCTATGGAATAATCAAACAGCACGACGGTAATATCAATGTGTATAGCGAACCAGGCAACGGCACAACCTTTAGGATATATCTGCCTTTAATACAGAAAGCAGAAGAAATAAGTTCTGAGGCTTTTGAAATGGTGCCAATAGGATGCGGTGAAACTATATTATTAGCAGAGGATGATGCAACTGTCAGAAAAATTATCGGCATGTACCTTCAGGAGCATGGATACAACACAATAGAGGTTCAAGACGGCGAAGAGGCTGTAAGAGCATATAAAGAACATTGCAACAAAATTTCGTTGCTGCTTTTCGATATAATAATGCCCAAAAAAAACGGCAAAGATGCTTATGAGGCCATAAAAAAACTTTCTGATAACGTAAAAGTTATATTTACAAGTGGTTATACAGATGAAATGGTAGCAATAAAAGGGATCCATAAGGAGAAATTGGATTTTGTATCAAAACCTGTTAATCTGGATGCGCTTTTGAGAAAAATTCGAACTGTTTTGAATAAACAACACGTGTAGCGTTTCTATATTGGTCAAAAGATGAACTGTATTGTTCATTTATGCTTCCCTTGTTAAAATATACAAATATATGAATTATTCTTATTCGGGTATTGGGGGAAGAATATGAACAAAGCAGGAAAAAAAATACCGCCAAAAGCACGAAAGGCTAAGACAAAAAAACAATTGTCGTCCGATTCCCTGCCGCTATCAAAAGACAGCTTGACGGTTGTAGGAATCGGTGCCTCTGCTGGAGGTTTGGAAGCGCTTGAACTCTTTTTCAGCAATTTGCCTCCAAGCAATGATCTTGCTTTTGTGGTAGTTCAACATCTTTCTCCTGACTATAAAAGCCTGATGGCAGAACTTCTTTCGAAGCAGACCGGAATGCAGGTGCTCAGGGCCGAAGACGGGATGAAAGTAGAAGGCGGAACACTTTATGTAATCCCTCCAAAAAAAAATATAACGATATTCAACTCAAAACTTTATCTTATGGATCAGGAACACAGTCATGGTCTGAATCTGCCAATAGATATATTCTTCCGTTCCCTTGCTGAAGATAAGGGGGACAGGGCTATCGGCATAGTTATGTCAGGCACAGGCAGCGACGGAACCCTCGGCATCAGGGCCATAAAGGGCGCAGGCGGAATGGTTATGGCTCAGGATATGAAGTCCGCAAAATTTGATGGAATGCCAAGAAGCGCTATCAACACAGGCCTTGTTGACTATATCCTTACGCCCGAAAAAATGCCTGAGGAGCTTGTAAAGTATATTAAGCATCCCTACATTCATAAGTCTGACAAAATAGATGAAATGCTTCTTAAAGAGGGCGACAGCCTCTCAAAGATTCTGGCAGTAATACGAGACCGCACCGGTATAGATTTCTCGTCCTACAGACCCACAACCGTAGTAAGAAGAATTGAAAGACGCATCAGTATAAACCATATTAGCAGCATCGAAGATTACGTCAATTTTGTTGCAAAATCGTTCAATGAATCTTTGACCCTCGCAAAAGAATTGCTGATAGGGGTCACAAGATTTTTCCGTGACACTGAAGCTTATGACACAGTAAAAAATATAGTGATCCCTGCGATATGTGAAAAAACCAAACAAAACGAGACTCTGAGAGTCTGGTGTGTGGGTTGCTCTACTGGAGAAGAGGCATATTCTTTGGCAATCCTATTTAGCGAGCACCTTGATAGCATCCAAAAGAAACTTGACATTAAAATATTTGCTACAGATGTGGACAAGGATGCTATTGAGTATGCCGGGGTTGGCATATATCCTGAAAGCATAGTTGCAGATATATCAGCAGACAGGCTTAAACGTTTTTTTGTTCAAGCTGACATTGGCTGGCGAGTGAATGAAAAAATAAGGCGGATGGTTGTTTTTGCAGCGCATAATATTACGAGTGATCCCCCTTTTTCAAAAATCGAGTTTGTTAGCTGCAGGAATCTTCTTATATATTTCAAGCCAGAAATTCAGAAAAAGGTTCTTTCATCCCTGTCTTTTTCTCTTAATTGTGACGGGTATCTTTTTCTTGGAAATAGCGAGTCTATAGGCGAACTTGAAAGCCGGTACAGTGTTGTTGATAAAAAATGGAAAATATACCGCAATACCGACACATTCAAACCAATCACGCAGGCTAACTTGACATCCATAAGTTCGAGACTCCCTTTTAAGACTGTAATGTCGTCTTCGCATAAACCTCCAGCTATTGACGAATCTCTGCAATCGGTATATCAAAGCCTTATAAACGAGTATGCACCGCCAGCTGTGGTTGTTGATGAAAACTTTGATGTGCTTCACATATTCGGGGATGTAAATAAATATATAAAACTACCTCATGGCAGGATGAGTCTGAACCTGCTTAAAATGGTGTCAAAGGATTTTTCTTTGGTACTGAATACCGCTTTCTATAAAGCGTTGAAAGACAAACAGGAGATCTTGTATAAGGGGTACAAGCTGAATGAGGATGACCGTGCTGACGTGGTTACGGTCAAGGTTAAGCCTATAACAGATGAATTTACCCAAAAAGAACTTCTTTTAATCAGCTTCGAAAGTTTTAAATGCAAAGAGCCTTTAGAGCAAGACATACAGACAGAAGACCTGCAAGGGTTAAATCAGCAGAGAATCTCAGATCTTGAACAGGAAGTTCTCTACACCCGTGAGAATTTGCAGGCCTCGATAGAAGAGCTTGGTACCTCCAACGAAGAGCTGCAATCTACAAATGAAGAGCTTATTGCTTCCAACGAGGAACTGCAATCAACAAATGAAGAGCTGCAGTCTGTAAACGAGGAACTGTACACCGTAAATTCTGAATATCAGAAAAAAATTGAAGAGCTTACACAGCTTAACAATGACATAATTAACCTTATAAGAAGCACAGATATAGGCACAATCTTTCTGGACAAAAAGCTTATCATTAACCGCTATACACCTGCAGTTACAGCCACTATAAACTTAATGGAATCGGATATAGGGAGACCTATAAACCATATTTCTACAAGATTTAACTATCCCGGCTTTATTGATGAGATCAAAGAAGTTATGGCAACGTTGATAGCGAAAGAAGCCGAAATACATACTATAGACAACTTATGGTTCTTAATGCATATATCACCTTACCGTACTATTGACAATGAAGCACTCGGCATAGTCATAACTTTTGTTGATATCACAGAGCGCAAAAAAATGGAGGAAAGACTAAGGGAAAGCGAGCAGGCTGTAAGGCTTAAGCTTGAAAGCATACTAAACCCCGAAGGGAATATTGGTAATCTGGAGTTGGGCGATATAATCAATACATCGGATGTTCAGTCTCTTATGGATGATTTTTACAAGCTCACGAATATAGGCATTGGCATCATTGATCTTGCGGGTAAGGTCCTTGTCGGTACCGGATGGCAGGACGTATGTGTTAATTATCATCGTGTAAATTCTGAGTCCTGCAAGAACTGCATTCAGAGTGACTTGATACTCTCAAATGGCGTTGCTCCTGGTGAATTCAAGCTTTACAAATGCAAGAACAATATGTGGGACATCTCAACCCCAATTATGATTGGAGACAAAAAAGTAGGAAATCTCTTTCTTGGACAGTTTCTTTATTCTGACGAGACGATTAACTACAAAGTATTTCGTTCACAAGCCCGAAAATACGGGTTCAATGAAAAGAAGTATCTTGAAGCCCTCGAAAGAGTGCCACGCTGGTCAAAAGAAACTGTTGATACTGCTATGAATTTTTACATAAAGTTTGCCGCTATGCTATCAAAACTGAGTTTTAACAATATATGGCTTGCACGATCTCTGGAAGATCGCAACAGGGCAGAACAGGCGCTCCAGCAATATACAGGACAGGTTCAAAACCTCTCCAGATTTCTGTTCAAGGTTCAGGAAACCGAGCGCCGCTCTATAGCACGGGAACTGCATGACGAAATAGGGCAGATGCTTACTGTAATCAATCTATCGCTCGAAACAGCGGCTTCAAGAACATCCTCCGGAGAGATGCACAAAATACTGGACGAAATACAAGAATCAGTTGGACAGCTCTTGGGTAAAGTCAGAGATTTGTCTCTTAATCTTCGGCCTTCCATGCTTGACGATTTAGGACTGGTGCATGCTCTTCAGTGGCAGTTCAATAGGTTCACAAACAATACTAAAATTAAGATAATGTTCAGGCATTCCACAACAAGCAATCGTTTTAATCCGGAAGTAGAAACAGCAGCATACCGTATCGTACAGGAAGCTATTACTAATATTGCACGCCATGCTTCAACAGAGGAAGCGGAAGTTGTGCTTACAGAAAACAAAGAAAAGCTTTTTATTACCATAGAAGACAAAGGCAAGGGCTTTGATAGTAAAAATGTGCTTGCAAACGGAAATACACTTGGTCTTCCTGGCATGCGTGAGAGACTTACTATGCTCGGCGGTAGCATGACCATAATAAGCTCTGCAGAAACCGGTACAAGGATTTCGATAGAGATACCCAAGAATATCACATCGGATATGGCCAAAACATAATAATGAAAAAAATTTCGATAGTGCTTGTTGAGGATCATTCCATCGTAAGACAGGGCGTCAGGGCGCTTCTTGAAAGAGAACCTGGCTTTGTAATTGTAGGTGAGGCCGAGAATGGACTTCAGGCAGTTGATGAGGCCAGGAAGCTCTGTCCGGACATTCTGGTCTTGGATATAGAGATGCCAGACATAAACGGAATTGAGGTAACCCGACGGGTTAGAGAATTTTCTAAGTCTATCCGGATCATAATCCTGTCAATGTATGAAAATGAAGCCTACGTAGTTGAGGCTTTCAAAAAAGGGGCAAATGGCTATGTTCTCAAGGGATCATCAGGAAGTATATTGGTTCAGGCTGTTCATGAGGTGCTTGCCGGGCATCAATATCTGGGGCCTCCACTAACAACCGAGATGCTTAACTTATACATGAATAGAGCTGTTGATTCATCGGCAAACGACCCATTTGCGAGTTTGACGGCAAGAGAACGCGAAGTTCTTCATATGGCTGCTCGAGGGTTCAGCAGTTCGAAAATAGCAAAGATGCTTTCCATCAGCACACGTACAGTTGAAGTACACCGCTCCAATATGATGCGCAAACTATCCATTCATAGCAAAACAGAGCTTGTCATGTTCGCTATACAAAAAGGAATAGTATCTCTGAAGCAGTGACTCGATGTAAGCAATGCGAATGCCTGCTTCAAAGCGTCAAACCCTCTAAGTATATCTACTTATATACAGTAAGTTTCCTAAACGTTAATATTAATTAAACATAAAATAGGTCGCGCCTTATTGCATTATTTCTAACTGTTGGGGGAGGATGAGATGGCTAAGAAAAAAACGAAGATTATTTCGGAGCCTGTTAAGACGCGAGGCAAAAAACAGACTAAGACCAAGGCCACATGGGATGTCCCTATAGCAATTGTGGGAATAGGAGCTTCTGCTGGAGGGCTTGATGCGCTTGAACGTTTTTTTAGGAATATGCCTTCTGACAGCGGCCTTGCATTCGTGGTAGTTCAGCATCTCTCCCCGAACTACAAGAGCCTAATGGTGGAGTTGCTGTCAAAGCACACAGCCATGAATGTTTACCGGGCCGAAGACGGCATGCCGGTTGAGGCTAACACCACATACCTTATCCCTCCCAAAAAAAACCTCACTATCTTTCATGGCAAACTGTATCTGACGGATCTTAATAATCCATCTGGGCAAGGTCACTTTCTTAATCTGCCCATAGACATATTTTTCCGTTCCCTTGCTGAAGACCAGGGCGACAGGGCTATCGGTATAATTTTGTCCGGTACTGGTAGCGATGGAACTTTGGGAATCAGGGCTATAAAAGGTGCTGGTGGTATGGTTATGGCTCAGGACGCTGATTCTGCCAAATTTGATGGAATGCCTATGAGTGCTGCGGCAACCGGCCTGCTTGATTATGTTTTGCCGCCGGACAAAATGTCTGATGAATTGCTTAAATATGTCAAGCATCCGTTCATTCATAAGGGTGACAAAGTCGAAGAACTCATCCTCAAGGATGAAGATAATCTGTCAAAGATTCTGGGCATATTGCGTGAACGTACAGGAGTGGATTTTACATTCTATAAGCCTAATACCATTGTGCGAAGAATCGAACGTCGAATAAGTATAAATCAGATAAACAGAATAGAAGACTATGTTGTGCATCTTGCGCAGTCTCCTAGCGAAGCTAGAATACTTTATAAAGATTTGCTTATAGGCGTCACAAAGTTTTTCAGAGATGAGGATGCTTTTCAAATCATAGCGCAAAAGGTGATCCCAAATATTTTTGAAGGTCGCAACAGCAACTCTCCTATCAGAGTGTGGAGTGTAGGCTGCTCCACAGGGGAGGAGGCATACTCTCTGGCAATAATGCTAAAAGAGTATATGGATGCTTCAAACAAAAGATTTGATGTAAAGGTATTTGCTACAGATCTTGACAAGGATGCAGTGGAATATGCTGGCACAGGAATATACCCTGAGAGCATAATATCCGATATATCCCACGAGAGGCTTCAACTCCATTTCACTAAAAAAGATGGAGGATATCAGATTAATGAGAATATTAGACGAATGGTTATTTTTGCGGTGCAGAATATCCTTACTGACCCACCCTTCTCAAAAATAGATCTGACATGCTGTAGAAATATGCTTATCTATTTTCAACCTGTAATGCAGAAAAAAGTTCTCCACTCTTTGCATTATGCACTTAACAGAAACGGCTATCTTTTTCTAGGAAGCAGTGAGTCATTAGGGGACCTGAACAATAGTTTTGCGGTGGTTGACAGCAAGTGGAAGGTTTACCGCGACAAAATAGGTTCGAAGCTTCCTCTTATGAATGATTTCGTGATGCCAACAGTAAAGAAAGGTTCCGGAGCAATTAATAAAATTGATGCCGGATATCCTGTCAGAATGCTCAAGATAGATGACCCACTTGATATTGCATACCAGTCTCTTGTTGCAAGGTTTGCACCTCCTAGCGTAATTATTGACGAAAATCATGAACTTTTGCATGTCTTTGGAGATTTGGCCAGATACATAAAGATTCCTACAGGCAAGGCAAGCCTGAACATCGTTAAAATGGTGCGAAAAGAGCTTGCTATGCCTCTTAATACCGCGATTCATAAGGCTTTGAAGAAAAAAGGTGATGTCATTTATAAAGATCTGAAGATAAAAGATGAAGACGGCACATATCTTGTGAATATAACAGTCCATCCGGTTATTGATGAAAAAAGCAAAAGACTTTTTATTATTCTCACGTTTGAAGAAAATATTTCCCGATCCATATCACGTGAGGAAGCTGACGGAATAGGTGTTGATGAGATAAGAGATCAGCGAATAGCCGATCTTGAGCAGGCTCTGCAGTACACTAAAGAAAATCTGCAGGCCTCAATAGAAGAGATGGAGACTTCCAACGAAGAGCTGCAATCTACAAATGAAGAGCTTATTGCTTCCAACGAGGAACTGCAATCAACAAATGAAGAGCTGCAGTCTGTAAACGAGGAACTGTACACCGTAAACTCTGAATATCAGAAAAAAATTGAAGAGCTTACAGACCTGAATAATGACATCATTAATTTGTATAAAAACACCAATATAGGCACGCTATTTCTTGACTTGCAGATGAACATAAGAAAGTTTACTCCGGCAATCAGTGATATTGTAAACATTATGGATCGCGATCTGGGCAGACCCATCCAGCACTTTTCTCACAACATTCACTACCCCAATTTTTTTTCTGATATTGAAAGTGTAACAAAAACGCTTATATCTAAAGAGACCGAGGTAGAAAGCTGGAACAATAAATACTTTCTTATGAAGATAGACCCTTATCGCACGGTAGACAATGCGATAGCGGGGATTGTTATAACCTTCATAGATATAACCGAGAGGAAAGGGTTTGAGGAGCGTCTTAAGGTCAAACACAACCTTTTGAGCAATGTATGCAGTAAAGGCCTTATATGCGAAAAAAGTCCTACGGGCAAGATAATTCTTGATGCTTTCGGTACATTGGTATTTGCGAACAATAGCGCAGAAAATATTATTGCTAAGGATGAGGAGATTCTTGCCCAATTTGGCCTCAGTGCTCCGGGATGGAGGATCACTGACAATAGGGGAAACCTTCTTAATGACAATACAATTCCATACAAGCATATGAGCCTGAATAGGAAACCATTTTTTGACTATAGGTATTCCGAGATATCAGGGAAATCCAAACTGAAGTTGCTTGTAAGCGGTTACCCTGTATTTGGTTCCGAAAATGAGTTTCAGGGATGTGTGTTTACGATAGACAGTACAGAAAAAATGATGATAACCGCGTCAGATATGACACAGCCTAAAAAAAGGAAGATTCGGAGGACTGTTAGGTAGAACAATGGACGACTCTAAAACCCGAGAAATCAGGCAAAAGGCATTGGATTTAATCAATCATGGGCATAAGAAAATCAAAATTCCTGAATGCAAAGATATCGAAAAAATAATTCATGAGCTTACAGTTCATCAGATAGAGCTTGAACTGCAGAACGAAGAGTTGAGAAGGATTCAGGCAGAACTTGAGGAATCGAAGAACAAATACAGCCATCTGTACGAACTTGCTCCGGTCGGCTACTTTACGCTTGATGTT
Organism: Nitrospirae bacterium MYbin3; assembly: GCA_002753335.1. Classification (GTDB taxonomy): domain Bacteria; phylum Nitrospirota; class Thermodesulfovibrionia; order Thermodesulfovibrionales; family Dissulfurispiraceae; genus MYbin3. The sequence continues at coordinate 45,767 of PEAD01000020.1, read as the reverse complement.
GATGGGAAAATAGTTCAAGTAAATCTTACCGGATGCATACTGTTGGCTGCCGAACGCTCAAAGTTGATAGGGCATTCCTTTACTCACTATATATCTCCTGAATCTCAGGATGCATTTTATTTCCATTGCCGCAAAGTTATAGGTTCAAAATTAAAAGAGACCTGCGAGCTTAATATAAAGAATGACAAGGGGGAGCATTTTAATGGATTGGTTGAAAGCATATTTGTCGAAGGAAAAAATGGAGAGAAAGATACATTAAGACTTATCTTGGTAGATATTACAGAAAGAAAGAAGATGGAAGAAGATCTAAAAAAGGCCAAAGATGCTGCAGAGAGTGCCAACAGGGCTAAAAGCGGTTTTCTTGCCAATATGAGTCATGAGATTAGAACTCCGATGAACGCTATATTAGGAATGATTGACCTTACTCTTGATACGCAATTAGACAAAAAACAGCGCGAGAATATCGAAATGGTAAAACAGGCTTCAGAATCTTTGCTGACTATTATTAATGATGTGCTTGATCTTTCGAGAATAGAGGCAGGGAGAGTGTTGACATATAATGTTTCGTTTGACCTACACAGCCTTGTTCAGGGATTAGTAGACCTTTTTATGCCACAAGCGCTCAAAAAAAACATAACTCTTAGCAGTACCTTCAGTGAGAAACTGCCTCGTTTTTTTTCTGGAGACTCAGCGCGCATCAGACAAGTCATTGGCAATCTCATAGGAAATGCAATAAAGTTCACTCACAAAGGGAGCATTTTAGTCAGTGTAAACTGTGGTGCAAGAGCTAATGATACTGAGCATGGATGCAATGTTATTTTTTCTGTAAAAGATACAGGAATAGGGATAGACAGTTCTGATCATGAAATTATATTTGACAGGTTCACACAAGCTGACAGTTCAATAACTCGCAAATATGGTGGCACGGGATTAGGACTAACTATTTCAAAGAAACTTGTTTCACTCATGGGCGGCAAAATATGGGTTGAGAGTTCGATAGGAACAGGAAGCACTTTTAATGTAGAACTCCCTCTTGAGAGCCAACCAATAAGCGAGTCCGCTTACGATGGTTCAGTAAATACCGAGAGCTTGAAAAAAAACTCTGGAGGAAGGAGCCTTAAAATACTTGTGGTCGAAGACAATGAACTTAACCAGACGGTTATTGTCAGTCTTTTACGGAGGCAAGGGCATAAAGTAGTATCGGCCTGGAGTGGAGAAGAGTCCATTAAGATTCTTAAAAAAGACAACTTCGATATTATTTTTATGGACGTTCAGATGCCGGGTATGAATGGCTATGATACAACAAGGATGATAAGGCGCTCAAATGGAGAGATTCTGAATCCAATGGCCAGAATCATAGGCCTTACAGCACAAGCTATGAAAGGTGACAAGGAACTCTGTCTTGAAGCAGGAATGAATGACTATCTGCCCAAACCGATATCCGCAAAAGAACTTATGAGGATTATTGACATTCACACAAAGGAACAGTTGAAGCGGTAATTTAATGAAAGATAAAAAGTATAACGAACTTAGAAAAAAGGCGGAGCAGATTCTTGAGCAGAAACGTCTAACCATGCCTTCTTTTTATTCTGCTGATGCAGAGAAGGTTATGCATGATCTAACGGTTCACCAGATAGAGCTGGAACTCCAAAATGAGGAGCTAAGACAAACGCAGATTGAGCTCGAAAAATCACGCAATAAGTATAGTGCTCTTTTCGAGTTAGCGCCGGTTGGATATTTTACTATGGATAAAAACACAAAAATACGTGAGGCGAATCTCACCGGATGCCGTCAGTTCGAACTTGACCGCTCACAGATTATTGGCCAGCCATTTTCACATTTTGTAGCACCTGATGCACAGGACCTGTTTTATTTTCATATGCGCAAAGTTTTAGAATCCTCTAAACGTGTCAGTGACGAAATTAAACTGAGAAGAAGCACCGGAGTATTTTTCTATGCATTGATAGAAAGCTTGGCAATTGAAGATCCTGAGAATGGAAAGAGTGTTATAAGATTTGTCATATCCGACATAAGTGAACTAAAAAATGCTCAAGAGGAACGTGAAAAGCTTATTGGGGAACTAAAAACAGCTTTAGATAAAGTAAAGCTTTTAAGCGGTTTTATTCCAATATGCTGCACCTGTAAAAAAATACGCGATGACAAGGGCTACTGGAATCAACTGGAGACATATATTCATGACCATTCTGAGGCTGAATTTTCTCACGGAATATGCCCTGAGTGTGCAAAAAAACTGTATCCTGGTTATTACGATAAAATTTAACCAGTAATCTTTGATATTATATTACTTTGTAACATGCGTTCAAAAAATGTATGGTACAGGAAAGGATGTACAGTGTATGTTTAAATGGACTCCGTCATTGTCTGTAGGTGTTGATGTTATTGATCTTCAGCATCAAGAACTTTTCATGCTGTTCGAAGGTATATCAATGGACATTCAGGAATACAAGGGTCAGGAGCGTGTGAGCAAAGCCCTGGCTTTTCTAGATGATTATGTGCGGAAGCATTTTTCTCTCGAAGAGAAGTATATGCGGGTGCTAAAGTATCCAGATTACGACTCCCACATGAGCGAGCATAAGGAATTTATAGAAAACTTGGGGGCGTTAAGGGAACATTTCGAAAAGGGAGACATGTCTACGCTTATATATGAGATTACCGGGGTAATTTCCCACTGGCTTGTTAGGCATGTTGCCAATACAGACAAGGCGTTGGGCTCTTTTTTGAAAGACAAGATGGATAACTATTACGAATAGGAAATGTTCCTATTCAGATTTTGCCTATGTGGTCTTCAGCTTTCTGCAAAGCGTCTTAAAAAGTTTCTCAGACAATAGAATAATGTTGCATACTGGAGAGACAGCAATGAAGATTTTTGGTTGGTTTATTCTGCTCTTATTTATATTTTCGTCTCCTTGTGTTGCAGATAATTTTCGGTCCGATTCCAAACGCTTTGGCAACTCAAAGATGGATATTGTCATAACCGAAATTGATCGGCGTCAGAGAACCTCTGTTCTTGATATAAAGATAAAATCCATCGGCTCATCAGTAGGCTCATCTTTTTTCATAGTGTGCAGCCTGCGAGATCTTGCAAAACAGCGTGGTGGATTTCGGCATATAGTCAAGATTGAGGAAAGTCCAAGACGCGGTCAGATGCTGGTTGGCTTTCTCAAATCTGCCGGCGAATCTCCGGAAATACTGGATGCGCAGTTTGCCGGATCTAAGGTTATTGACCTTGAGCAGTTTGCTACCATATGCGATAAAATAAAATAAGCTTCTGTGGAATTTCTTAGGCAAATCTAGAGAGAGAGGATAGTTCCCATTGATTCTTGATTCACTCAACCTTCATCAGAAAGAGGCTGTTTTGCACAACGATGGTCCATTGCTCGTTATAGCAGGCGCCGGATCAGGAAAAACAAAAGTTATAACCCATAAAATTGCACATCTTGTTCAGGAACACAAAACAAATCCCAACAGGATATTGGCCATAACATTTACTAAAAAAGCGGCCGAGGAGATGCTCTCGAGGGTTTCGCAAATGCTGCATATGCGTCCGCGCTGGATATCGACCTTTCATTCTTTCTGTGTGAAGATACTTCGCCAGGAAATTGAGCATCTAGGGCAGGGATACACCAAAAATTTTGTTATTTACGACGAAAGCGACACTTCAAAAATCATCAAGGATGCGATAAAGAAATTCAGTATGAAAGATACCAAAGCTGCTCATGTCAGAAGGGTTATATCACTTGCCAAGCAGACCCTTAGAGAAAGTATATACGATTATATCAACAGTATGCCTTTTCCGGACAGGCTCATAGCGAATGTTTATAAGGAATACCAAGGTGTTCTAAACAGCAGTAATGCCTTGGATTACGACGATATCATTTACATAACAACCCAAATTCTGAATAGGGACGGGAAAATCCTTGCTAAATGGAAATCTCATTTTGATGCTCTGCTGATAGACGAATACCAAGATACTAATCCCATACAGAATACTCTGTTTGCGCTCCTTGCCGAAGATAAAAGTATGGTGACGGTTGTGGGCGATCCGCAGCAGAGCATTTACGGCTTTCGGGGAGCGTATCCAGAGAATATACTTCACTTTGTGGATGATTTTAAGGCCAAGATCGTAAAGCTAGACACTAACTATCGCTCCACCCAGAAGATACTCGAGATAGCCAATGCAGTACTCGCCAAGACCGACAACAAATGGGCCGGCAAGCTTGTAAAACTGCGCACTGACAAGACAAATGACGGGGTTGTGCATTTTAGAGAGAGTGAGGACGCCTATGGAGAAACGCAGTTTATAGCGCGCAAGATACGCGAATTAGTAGAGAACGGCTGCAGATATGAAGACATAGCTGTTCTCATGAGGATGACCTTTTTGTCCAGAGAATTTGAAATGGCGTTTCTTAAATCAGGCATTCCTTATCAGCTTGTGGGGAGCATCACATTTTATGAACGTGCAGAGATAAAGGACTTGCTTGCATATCTCAGATTTGTAATCAACCCAAAGGACTCGGCAGCGTTCGACAGGATAATCAATACCCCTGCGCGCTTTATCGGAGCCAAAACTCTTGCTGCAATAAAGAACAGTTTTGATAATGATTGGATAAAAACCATCGAGAGTTTCAGCTTCAGGCCCAAGCAGAGAATATATATGCAGAATTTCATAAAAGTTATCAATGAGTATGCCGGCACGCAAATCGCTGATACCTCGCCATACACGGTGCTAGCCTCTATAATAGAGAAGATAGGATACGAGAATTATTTAAAAGAGTATTACGATTCTGATTTTGAAGACAGAATCGGAAATATGTCCGAACTGCTGAATGTATTAAGGAAGGTCGAAAGTGAAGGGCAGCTTTTTTCTGAGTTCATGGAAGACAATCTTCTTGCTTCTGCACAGGACAACATTGATGACAGCAATGTCGTGCGTCTGCTTACGGTGCATAGCTCCAAGGGTCTTGAATTTCCGGTGGTGTTCGTTGTAGGTCTTGAAGAAGGGGTTTTCCCTGCTGCCAAGGCACTGGACGACCCTTCCCGGATAGAGGAGGAGCGCCGATTGTTTTATGTTTCGGTTACACGGGCAAAGGATGAACTCTACCTTACCTCAAGCAGGTTCAGAATGGTTTATGGGAACTCGCAGAATAAATTGCGGTCAAGGTATGTTCATGAAGTGGCAGAAGTGCTCAAATCATATCGTACTGAGGCGGATGATGACAACTCTTTCTGATATCAGGAAAGCTATGTTGAAAACTAAACTTATCATCTTCGATCTTGACGGGACCCTTGTGGACACAAGCGTTGATATATGCAATGCTATCAATTATGCCGTAGAACCTTTGAATGTTCAGCCTGTCAGTATTGAAGAAACAAAGTTTCTTGTGGGTGAAGGCATAACAAAATTATTTGAGAAGCTTCTTCTGCAGAAAAATAAGAACTCTTCCTGCGTAGAGCTTGTTGAAAGGTTCTCTGAATATTACTCAGCCCATCTTATCGACTTTTCTGTACCATATGCTGGAGCTGTCGAAACTCTCGAGTCTTTGAGCGGTTTTCGCAAGGCCGTGGTTTCAAACAAGAGGGAATCTTTTACCCTGCGGATTATGAATGAACTCAATCTCAGCCGCTTCTTCGAAGTTATAGTAGGCGGCGATACTGTTTCATCAAAGAAACCTTCTCCCGAGCCTTTAAATTATGTGCTTTCAAAATTGCGTATTTTGCCTGACGAGGCGGTTATTGTGGGAGACAGCAATTACGATATTGATGCGGGCAAGGATGCCGGAATGGGAACAGTCGGGGTAACTTATGGCTTCAGGTCTATAGACTATTTGCAGGATGCTGACTTTATCATCGACAGCATCGTAGAGCTCAATTCTTTAGGCCTCTTGACAAAATAGTTTTAAACAGGATAATATTAATCCAGATTATGGAAATCACAAGAGAAACCGATTACGCGATACGCTGTTTGCTCTACCTGTGCAAGAACGAAGACAGGGTGGTTATGATGGATGAGGTTTCGAGAGAGATGTATATCCCAAAGAGCTTTCTCGCTAAAATACTACAGAAGCTGACTAAAGCCAGCATTGTAAAATCTTTCAGAGGGGTGAAGGGCGGCTTCATGCTTTTGAAGAATCCCGGTGAAACTACTTTGCTTGAAGTTATTGTTGCTGTTCAAGGCCCCATTTTCATGAGCAAATGTGTGGTGGATAAAAAGATATGCTCGCGCAGCGGTTTCTGTTCGGTGCATCCGATATGGAGAAGCATTACCGATAGTGTAATAAAGAAGATTTCGGGATATAATTTTAAGAAGCTTGTTGCTATCGATAAAAAGGCTGTGTGATAAAGCTTAAAAGTTTGTTGAGAAGTATTTGTTTATAGAGTCTTCATAAGAGGGCTGAAAGCAATATTTTTTAAGGAGGGCAGAATGAGCGATTATCAGTATGATAATCAAACGGTCAAGGGATTTATACTCTCCTCTATTTTCTGGGGTGTCGTGGGAATTGTGGTCGGACTTTTGCTGTCGATTCAGATGTGGAGTCCGTCGCATAACTTCCCGCCATTTTTCACCTTTGGAAGATTGAGAGTAGTTCACACCAACGGGCTTGCGTTTGGGTTGGGTATTGGTGCTATTTTTGGCATCTCCTATTATATTTTGATGAGGTTAACAAAGAGACCTCTACTTTTTCCCAAACTGGCTAGGTTTCATCTTCATCTTTTCAATGTGGCTATCGCCCTTGCTGCTGTCAGTCTTTTTGCAGGGATGAACCAGTCGCTTGAATATGCCGAGCTTGAGTGGCCTCTTGATATCGGCGTCGTTATCTTGTGGGTAATATTTGCGGTGAATGTGTTTGGCACTATCATAAAGAGAAAAGAGGAGCAGATGTATATTTCTTTATGGTATATAATTGCGACTGTTGTTGCGGTTGCTGTGCTTTATATCGTGAACAACCTTTCAATACCTGCCGGACTTTTCAAGTCATACCATCTTTTTGCAGGTGTCAACAGCGCAAATGTCGAGTGGTGGTATGGCCATAATGCGGTGGGCTTTATCTTTACGACGCCTATCCTTGCGATGTTTTATTACTTTCTGCCCAAATCAACCGGCATGCCGATTTACAGCCACAGGCTTTCTATAATCGCTTTTTGGTCTCTGACTTTTGGCTACCTCTGGACAGGCGCTCATCACTTGGTTTATACGCCTCTGCCCGACTGGATCCAGACCCTTGCAATAGTTTTCACAATCTTCTTGATAGCCCCGTCATGGGGATCTGTAGTGAACGGCTTTTATACGGTAGGTGCGGATTGGTCTAAGATGCGGACCAATTATCTTACAAAGTTTTTTATCTGGGGCATAGCTTTCTATGGGCTTCAGACAGTACAGGGGCCAACGCAGGCTCTCAGGGTGGTGAGCCAACTGATTCACTACACAGACTGGGTGCCGGGCCATGTGCATATGGGAACAATGGGATGGGTTACCATGACGGTTGCTGCCTGCATTTACTACATAATCCCTAAAATCTACAACACAGAGATATACAGCGAAAAAGTTGCAAACATACATTTTTGGCTTGTGCTAATCGGACAGCTTATGTTTTCTATCACCATGTGGATTACAGGAATACAGCAGGGCGCTATGTGGAAGGCTGTAAATCCTGACGGCACACTCAAATATACCTTTATGGAAGTTTTGTCCAAGAACTATCCGTACTGGCAACTGCGTACTGTGGCAGGTTTAATATTTACTGTCGGAATGCTTTTCTTTATTTATAACATTCATATGACGATCCGCAAGGGCAAGGCCCTTGTGGCGGCAAAGGCATAGGGGGGCGGACATGGCAAATTCAGTGCTATATAAAAATCCAATACTCTTTGCGGTTGTTGTCACAGTTGTTGTGCTTATAGGCACTGTGGTCACTCTTTTTTATCCAATGATGACCGCAGAGATGCACCCTAAACTTGAAGGCCTTAAGCCATATACGCCGCTGGAGCTTGCGGGCAAGGATGTTTATCAGCAGGAAGGATGTATAGGATGCCATACGCAGACTGTAAGGCCCTTGAAGGCAGAAGTCTTGCGTTATGGCGAGTATTCCAAGGCGGGAGAGTTTGCTTACGACCAGCCGTTTTTGTGGGGTTCTAAGAGAACCGGCCCAGACCTTGCTAGAATCGGGGGCAAATATCCTGATGCGTGGCACCAAATGCATTTTGAAGATCCCCAGTCATTTTTTGCCGAATCAAATATGCCTAAATATGGCTGGCTAAAAAATAACAAACTGAATCCGTCTGATGTTGAGGCGCATATGAAGGCTTTAGGTTTCCCTTACAAGCCTGATGAGATAACCGCGCTTAACGGCAAGAGTGAGCTTGATGCGCTGGTCGCTTACATGCAGGTCATAGGCACAGCCGTAAAAAAACCGGCTGCGCAAACTGAATAGGAGGAATATATGGCCGAAGATATAGATAAGATAGAAGAGTTTGAATCCAAAGAGACCGCACATAAACTGCCCGTTGGCTGGCTTATGCTTTTTTGGGGCTTGATTATTTGGGGTGCATATTATCTTTACACCTACACCCCGTCTCTCGGTGGATGGAGTCAGGAAGGTCAATATCAGGAGTCTATAAAGAAATAAAGGCGTCTCTCCCCGTGGGTGGAGAATCTTCTCTCCCCTTTCTCCACCCACACCCCCTTTATTTTTAAAAGATATAAGGCAAGGAGGAATCTGATGGATGCATCAATCGTGGCTACAATAGGGTTCACTGCAATAGCGGTTGCCGGCATATTTGTTTTGGTATTTGTAACCGGAAACAAAAGCAAAAAGTAGAAGAACATCTTGTCCTTATCAATCCGGCCTTGGAGAAGGCTTGCAGAGACTATTCAGGCCATTATCATAATCGGTCTGCCCTTTCTCGTCATTAAAGGCGAGAGTGCGCTACGATTCGATATCCCAACTCTCCGACTCCATTTTTTCGGCATAAGCCTATGGATGGATGAATTCTTTATTGTTCTCATCTGCCTGATATTTTTTTCGTTCCTGATAATATTTATGACCGTTTTATTTGGTCGTGTCTGGTGCGGCTGGCTTTGTCCACAAACGGTCATCGTTGATTTTACCTATTTTATAGAAGCTGCATTCAAAAAAAGTTATTTGTATAAAGCAGGGGCTTTTACTGCTGTCTTCATTGTGAGTGTAATTATGGGGGCAAATTTAATCTGGTATTTTGTGTCTCCCTACGATTTTTTCGAACTTTTATTTAGCAATCGACTTGGTGAGACGATATGGGGTTTCTGGATAGTCCTGTCATTGATTCTCTTTTTAAACTTCGTTTTTCTCAGACATAAATTTTGCGCCACCGTATGCCCGTACTCAAAGCTGCAAGGTGTGTTGTTCGATGATAAAACTTTGGTCATAGCTTTTGATGAGAACAGGAGCGAGGAATGCATGCATTGTGATGCCTGCGTCAGGGTTTGTCCTGTGAATATAGACATTAAAAAAGGCCTGAATCAGGCATGCATAGCTTGCGCCGAATGTGTTGATAAATGCGCAGAGATGCTTAAGAAAAAAAATAGGACAGGACTTGTCAGGTATTCATTCGGCCAAGAAAACTATAATGTTGGAATCCTAAGGACTAAAGTTGTTCTGCTTGGCGTGTTTACTTTTTGTTTTTTTATTTTTGCCGCTTATCTGCTGCTATTCAGAATGCCGTTCGATTTGGTGGTAATGCCGAACAATGACTTCAAACCACGTATTGCTAGAAAGGGCGATTTAATGAATTCATACTTGATCGCGGTCGAGAATAGGGAAAGGGCTCCGGTTGAGTTTACTTTAAAGGCGGCTATATCAGGCATAGATGTTGAAATAAAACCGGACCATATTGAGCTTGCATCGGGTGAGCACCGGAAGGTTCAGGTTTTTGTTATCATTAAGCCGGATATGATTATTAAGGAACAAATGCAGCTCAGGATTGCGGTTGTGTCTAAGAAATCTGGCAGGACTATAGAAAAGAGCGCTTATATCCGAAGGCCTGATAAATTATGAAGGTATTTATGATTATTGTTTGTGTGGTTGCTGTGGCGGCGGCGGTTGTGCCGATCATAATCGGCAGTGCGAGCTTTGATGGCGTGGTGACGGATAAGTATTACGAAAAGGGTCTTGATTGGGATAAGCTGCAGAAAGATAAATTGGCGAGCGGTTGGAGCGTAGAATTTAAAAACAATAAATTTAAAGTCTCGGACAAGTCGATTTTGATTTCGGTATTTGATGCTGCAGGAAAACCGATTAACGGAGCTTCAATATCCCTTAAAATCAGCAGGCCTGCAACCAACGCATTCGATAAAACATATTCTGCAAAAGCGGTTGATTCTTATTCAGGCAGATACAAGTCCGAAATAAGCTTTCCTCTTTATGGGTATTGGGATATTCAGCTTCAGGTATTAAAAGACGATAGAAACATAGTTTTTGATAATCGTATATTTGCTGAGAAGGAGGAATAAAAGATGGACAGATGGCTATATTTTGGCTTTACGCTTATGCTAGTTATAATCTTGGCCGTAATTATTTTCTATTATTTTAATCCTAAGAGATCCCCGAATGAGAAAGAGAAAACAGAAAAACCTAAATATAGAATGCTTGATGATGAATGATGAAAAAAAAGGCATCGAGGATTCCCCGATGCCTTTTTTTATTCTTATTCTAAAACTGTATCTGGCACTTTTTTGCTCCGCCCTCATCCCTCATCCAAAGAAGGATTTTTTTGGAGCGGGTACACCAGTCTCTTACATCCTTATCGAAAGTGGCGCAGTCTGCCATAGCTTCGAGAACATCTCCGGGTTTCATTTTTACCGCCATTGCGGTGATTTTAAGCGTTGGCTGCGGGCATTTAAGCCCCCTTGCATCAAGTACCTGAACTGCCATTTTGTTTCTCCTCCTTGAGTATGAAAATTATTATTTTGTTATGCTGTCTTCGCAGCTTGCTTTGTCTTATGCAGCGGCCCCATCGCCCTTACTGATTCGACCATCTCGGTAATTACCGTAACGAACTTCTCGCCTTCTCCTGCAGAAACATAGTCAAAGCGGCAGCGACCCTCTTCTATGCCGAACTGCTTCAGCAGGCGTGACAGCATTCTGAACCTCTGTGCTGCGCGGTAGTTACCCTCTTTGTAGTGGCAGTCTCCCGGATGGCACGCGAGTATTATAACACCATCAGCGCCTTTCTCAAAGGCTTTCATAACAAACTGGGGATCAACCCTTCCGCTGCACATTACCTTGACTACATCCACATTAGGCGGATAGGGGGATTGTGCGGTTCCTGCCTTGTCTGCACCCGCATAAGAGCACCAGTTGCAGAGGAATCCGACTATTTTAGGTTCGAATGTTTTGTTTTCTGTGTTCATGACAGCACCCCTTCTATTTCTGCAAAGATTTCATTGTTGGTAAAGTGGTTGCCTTTTATCGCCCCGACCGGACAGGCTGAAACGCATGTGCCGCAGCCTTGGCACAAAACTTCATTAACTACAGATGATCCTTTTTCTGCATCATAGGCAACAGCCTTGTATGGGCATACCAGTACGCAGACCCGGCATCCTGAGCAGCGATCTTCTTCTACTACCGCTGTAATAGGTTTTATCTCAAGCTTTCTGCCTGCTACCAACCCTGATAAAATATATCCGGCAACCGCCATGCCCTGATTCATAGTCTTTTGTATATCCATCGGTGATTGGCAGGTTCCTGCGAGATATACTCCTTTGATTTTGCTCTGGGCAGAGTCCATCCTTCCGTGCAGTTCCTCGAAGAATCCGAACTTGTCATGCGTAGCTTCAAGAATATCGCCGAGTTTGCCCGATTCCAAAGTTGGCACTACCGCAGGGCATAATATCACCATATCAGCCTCGAACTCTTTTTTATCCGCAGAGTTTTTGATGATCTTTTTGCCGTCTTTTTCTGTTATTGTCAAAGACTCGATATCCTCGTAACGGATAAATGCTGAGTTCTGATTTCCTTTTGCATGCTGATAGAGATGGAACTCCTCTTTGCCGGGGATGACCAGTTCTTTGTAGAAGTGGTGTATTTTTGTTCCCGGCAGTTTGCTTTCAAGCAGATGGTTAAACTTGAAGGCATACTGACAGCAGATTCCTGAACAATATTCTTTATGTTTCTTATCCAGACTCCCAACGCAATGAATAATGGCTACCGATTTCGGCGCGGTTCCCTGAGATGTCTGAATCTCTCCGTAGGTAGGGCCGTTTGAAGCCAATATTCTTTCAAACTCTATGCCTGTATGCACATCAGGAATCTTGCCGTAGCCGAGATTTGGAATCCTGGTGCAATCATAAGTATCCGAACCTATTGCAACAACAATAGCCCCGACATTTCTTTCGATGACGCGTTCAGCATCGTCAAAAACAATCGCGTCATCAACCGGACAGGCATCTTTGCATAGGTTGCAATCTTGGCCCTTCTTTTTCAGGCAGATTGCATCATCTATGAAAGGCGCGTTCGGCAATGCGCCCGCAAAGGGGAATGATATTGCTTTGCGTTCGCTGAGGTTGCAGTTGTAGATGTTTTTTGCAGAAACAGGGCATGGCTCGATGCATTCTCCGCAGCCGATGCATTTGTGTATGTCGCTGTACCGCGGCTTCTGTTTTATGGTTGCGGTGAAATTTCCGTATGAGCCTACAACATCAACAACCTCTGCGATTGTAAGTAGTTCGATATTTTCGGCATGCTCACCATGCAGAATGTCGCCTAGCACAGGCTCAAGCATGCATGGTCCGCACTCCATGTTAGGGAATAGTTCTTCATAGCGTACAGGCATGCCGCCCATGACCGGAGTTTTCTCGACTATTATCACCTTCCGTCCAGACTCGGCAATGCTCAATGCGGTCTTGAGTCCTGCTGGCCCCGCTCCTATTACCAGAACATCGGGACATATGTCTATCTCTTTCTTCTCTAGAGGGTCGTGTAGTTCAACACGGCATATCGCGGCATTGATATAACGGCCTGCCTTTTCTGTTGCCTTTTCGTTGTCTTCTGTTACCCATGCAATCTGTTCTCTTACATTTACCATCTGCATAAGATAAGGATTGATGCCGGCCTTTGAGAGCACTCTCATGAAGGTGTTCTCATGGTCTCTCGGCGAGCAGGCAGAAACAACAACTCTCTCGATGCCGTTTTCTTTGATGTCCTTTTCGAGAGTCTCTTTGCCGTCTTCTGAGCACATGAAATCGATAGTCTTAAAAGCAAGGTCTCCTGAAGGTAATCCGGCTTTAACTTTTTCGGAATCTATCTTGTCCGAAATATTGGTACCGCATTTGCAAAAATAAACTCCTATTTTCATAAAAACCCCCTTAAATATATTGGGTGACCGATGATAACTCTTCAATAACTTCTTCAACAACAGGATGCACTGAACACGCAACCCTCTCTGTAAGCTCTTCGCTGAAGGTCTCTACATCATGGGCTTCTATCCCCCATATCCTGAAATCTTCTGGCAAAGGTATTCCGAGCATTCTGCCCAGTTCGAGTGCGCCCGGAAGATCAAGGTCATGCATTGACATCGCGTTCCTTGTAGAGGTCAGGTTTGAGGAAGAGAAACGGTGTATGGTTCCGGGTTCATGCTCTCCTGTAACCATAGCGTCTATGATGATTGCCCTATCATAGCCTTTAAGCACATCTATAAGCCGAATGCCGCCTGCGTAAACTTCAACAATCTCTGCGTCTTCGCAATCGTCAGACAACCGCGCTTTCAGTTCACGCGCCACCTTTATACCCACACTGTCGTCGGTGAGTATGGGGTTGCCCAGGCCTATTACGATAGTTTTCATCAACCTCTTTTAAATGACCTTATCACTTCGCCGCTGCTATTACGAATGTTCACAGTCATAGGCATCTTGCCCGGCAGTGAATGGGTTGCGCAGGACAGGCAAGGATCGTAAAGCCTGAAGGCCATCTCTATCCTGTTCAGGATTCCCTCTTCAACTATCTTGCCTTTTGTTATGAGCTTTTCAGCCGCCCGCTTGATCGACATTGTCATGACCGCATAGTTGTTTGTTGTTGCAACAATCAGGTTTGCTTTTGTTATAACACCTTTATCGTCTGTGATGTAATGATGTGTAAGCGTGCCTCTCGGAGCTTCAACACTGCCGACGCCTTCGCCTTTAATGGAAGTCGGTATCGTTCTGACATCCGGAGAGGTTATTTCTGGATCGGTTGCCAGTTCGAGCATGTGTTCAGCAGCGTACAATAATTCTATGAGCCTTGCCCAATGTGTTGCGAGGCGGTGATGCACCGGCTGATACCGCCCATTAATTTTTTTAGAGCCGAAGGTTTCGAAGAAACGCTCGTAATGCTCCTGCGCCTTTGGCGTGGCCATGCTGTCTGCTACATTCAGGCGTGCAAGAGGTGTTGCCGCATACACGCCGCTGTCCATTCCGTCAACAAAGCCTTTCCACCCGATTTTTTTGAGATATGGATATTTAAGGTATGTCCAGCTCTCAACATGCTCAGCGATATGCTTGGTATATTCCGAAGGATGGTATTTCAAGAACTCCTTGCCTTCAGGATCGACAACTCGGATCATGCCGTTAAAGAAATTAGGCCTATTTTTTTCATCAACAGTGCCCATGTAATAGGTTTTGTGCAGATAAATGTCGGATGTTACAAGTTCGAGATACTGCGGGTTCTTGAGCACTATATCGTCAAATGCCTTGAGCGAGAAAAGCGCAAAATCAACGTTCTTGCGTGCAATCTCTTCTATTTCCTTGCGCTCCTCTTCAGATACCGGCTTGCTCCATCCACCCGGCTGTCCAGCTGCAGGGTGAACGCCTCTGCCGCCAAGCATCTTTATTATATGGTGGTTGCGCGCTCGGCAATCGATAACCTGCTTGCCTATATCAAGGCCGACTTTCCTGACCACTCCAAGAATATTTCTTTCTGAAGGGGGAGCATCAGGGCCTACTATGAAATCAGGGCCTCCCAATGCATAGAAATGTGTTGCATGGTCCGTAACATAGAAGGCCATATAGACAAGCTCTCTGACCTTTGAGCCTGCTGATGTTGGTGTTACTCCGAAGACTCCGTCCAGCGCCTTAACTGACGCCATGTGGTGTGCCTCGGGTCAGACACCGCATATTCGGTTCATTATGACAGGCAGGTCTTCGGCCTGTCTGCCCACGCAGAACTGCTCAAAGCCGCGCAGTTCTGGAACCTGAAAATAAGTGTTGGCAACGTCTCCTTCGTCGTTCAGGAATATTTCTATCTTCCCGTGTCCTTCCAGTCTTGTGATGGGATCGATGGTTATTCTTTTTGCTTGCGTGGTCATGAAACCCTCCCTTTCATAATGGATCCCGGCAGGCTGTATTTATAGAAGGTGCCTGCGAAATCCGGAATCGTGCTTATTATTTCATCGATTTTTTTGTCTATATCATCTTCCTTCATGCCTTTCAGGTCACCGATATCAATGATTGAGCCAAGCGCGGCAACCATTTTTGCGCCCTGATCCAGCACTCCTTCAGGCGGGCCGTAGCAGCCGGTGCAGGGCATGTTCACCTTTGGGCATAGCGCACCGCATCCGTCTCTTGTGGCGATGCCCATGCAGACAACTCCCTGTTCGAGCAGGCATTGCTCTCTGTTCGGAATGAACTCATAGGTTCTGCGGAAGCCTGTTATTTTTTTGTCCTCTTTTTTGCGCTCACACTCTTCGCAAACCGAGGATTTTCCTCCGCCTAGAACGGTTCCTTTTGGGGGCAGTGGAGCGCCTGATTTAAGAATATTCAAGACCGTCTCTACAACTGCCCATATTTGGTGAGGTTCTGGCGGGCATCCGGGTATGAAATAGTCCACATCAACAGTCTGCGCTAAAGTTTTGACAGAGTCGTAAAAGGCTGGAATGGTTATCTTGCCTTCAGGCACATTTGTTTCCGTTTGTGGAGTTATGCCCGAAGGGTTGTCTATGCTTGGGTTGTCGAGGTAGCATGTTTTAAAAACGTCTTTCTTTGTGCTGAGATTTGCAAGTCCCGGTATGCAGCCTTCAGATGCGCATGATCCAAATGCGATGAGCAGCTTAGATTTTTTGCGCAGCAGTTTTGCCATATGCTCGTTTTCGGTAGTCCTGATAGCTCCGTTGAAGAGCGTAATCAAAATGTCTCCATCAGGCAGTGCTTCTATGTCCTTGTACTTGGTGTCGAGCAGACATGGGCAGAACATAAAATCAAACGCCGCATCAACATCCAGAATCTTTTCGTTGATGTTTACAAGGGCGATCTCACACCCTCCGCATGATGCAGCCCAGTACATGCTTAGTTTAGGCTTTGCTGTCATGGCTTCCTCCTACGATTTTTTTTGGTTGCTGGTGATTTTGTGATTATAAGGTGATTTTGATATTTTGATAATTATACCCTAAAAAATATTTTGTGTACAGCAAGCGAATGTGCCGAATTAATGTGAAAATTACCTTTACATGACATTAACAAAATGCTAATATTCTGCAAGCCGTTACCTGTGGGAGGTATTGATATGAAGAGGGAATTGCTTGTTTTTGTTTGTGCGGCATTGCTGATCTCTGCGGCAGAAGGTTTTGCCGAAAAGAGGTCTGCGAATGTCAATGTATTTCCAGCGCCGCCGAACCTGTCTGCGACCGTAAAATTCAATGAGCCATCCGGCAACAACATTCTTGATGCTGGCGAAACCGGAAGGCTTATACTCGAAATAAAAAACAGCGGATCAGGCGATGCCTTTGATGTGAGGGCAGAGATTAAACCTGACAGACGGATAGAAGGCCTGCGCTTTGACAGGGACATAAGCTTAGGCACGATTGGCGCAGGGCAGAGTATTACCAAGGAGATAGAGCTTGCAGCGGACGAAGAAATTCTCTCAGGCAGGGCAGTTTTTGGCATCGCTCTTAAAGAGGCTAATGGTTTCGATTTAAAACATCCGGGTATAGCCTTCAGCACAAAGGCTTTTGAGCCGCCAATGCTGATTGTGGCTGACATAGGGGTTAACGACCAGAACGGAAACGGCAAGGTCGAGCCTATGGAAATAGTTGAGCTGACGGTCAGGGTACAGAACAAGGGCTACGGAGATGCGCGGGAAGTATCGGTTGACATTAAGCCCGGGGACAATGTGTTTATGGGAGGAGACGGACACACCCATTTTGACATAGGCGCAATCCGCTCCGGCAAATTCAAAGATCTGAAGTTTATGTTCTATACCAACACCCGCATTCAGGCTGGAGAGAAGATCCCTCTTACGGTTCAGATAAACGAGTCCAGACCGAAGTTCGGCAAATCCGAACCGCTCAAACTGGTGATGAATGCCCAGCAGAAAAGCATTGCTGGGCCTGTTGTGGTAATGCCGGAGGACACAGGTAAAAAAGATGAAATCCAGACTGCGGGCGGCTTGAGCATAGATGTAGAGACCAAGATACCCGAAGGCGAAAAGGCGGGCAAGTACGATGTTGCCGTGATAATCGGCAACAGGAACTATTCGGCCTCAGGCCTTCCGAATGTGGAATTTGCGGACAGGGACGCACGCATCATGAAGGAGTATCTTATAAAGACCTTCGGCTATGACCCTATGAACATACTTTATGCCGAGGACGCTACGGTTGCTAAATTCAATGAACTCTTCGGAACCGAAAACGATCCCAAGGGCAGGCTCTACAAATTTGTAAAGAGCGGTGCGTCAAAGGTGTTTATTTATTACGCCGGCCACGGCGCGCCGGATCTTGACAGCACAGAGGCCTATTTTGTGCCTGTTGACGCGAATCCCGAATTCATAAAGGCAAACGGCTACAAACTCCAGACCTTTTACAACAACCTCTCGAAGGTGCATGCAAAAAAAATGACGATAGTTTTAGACTCCTGTTTTTCGGGCAACTCTCCTGTTGGAATGCTCTTTAAGAACATGAGCCCCGCAATGGTTCAGGTGAAGAAGGAATATCGGGGGCCGTCAAACGCGGTGATAATAACCAGCGCGGCCATAGGGCAGGTCTCAAACTGGTATCCGGACATGAAGCATTCGCTTTTCACCTATTATTTCTTCAAGGCCTTGCAGGGCGAAGCTGACAAGAACAGCGACAAAAAAATAACCATTGCCGAACTCAGGAGCTATCTTAAAGAGCATGTGCCGTACATGGCAGGCAGGCTGAACAACAGAGAGCAGGAGCCGGTAGTTAACGGCCATGACTCGGATGTAATAGTGACTTTGAAGAAGTAAAAGGGTAGAAGCTTGGAAGGGTGAATGAGTTGATATGAAAAAAGAATATGATTTTTCAAAGGCGGAACAGGGCATATTTTACAGAGGAGGCAATCAAATGGTAGTTGCTGAAAAGGTATTGAGAAAAATAATCAGGGAGAGTGTTCGTGATGCAATACGCGAAGAGCGGTTAGGGTTATATGAGGTTTTGGTTCCGCCGGTATCAAAGAAAGAGATGCAAGAGATAGAGGGTAATTACGGCACTCCGGCCAAATACAAAAAATCTGATTTTAAAGACATGACAGACTGGGTAATGAAGTGAAATTAAAGTTCAGCAGACAGGCCGAGAAGTTCATTATAGGTTCAGATGATGCAACTCGTGAGCGAATCAGAACTAAAATCAAAAGGCTTGCATTGTCTGTGGACGAACAGGGAATAGTCCCTTTCAGAGAGCTCCAGATAAAATCTCTCGAAGGACAATGGAAGGGTTTTATGAGAATGAGGCTCGGTAATGTTCGTATCATTTTTAAAATTGACAGGAATACCGGTGAGCTTTATGTTTATGAAATAGATCATCGTGGAGGGGCATACAAGTGAAATCTGTAAAACTCTTCGCATTTTTAATTATGTCCATATTAGTGTGCGGTCTATCCTTTGCCGCAGAGGTCAAGAACCTCGATGTCCGGCAGCAGGGCAACCGCATGCTTATGGAATACGACCTTGAGGGCGAATACAATGAAGATGCCGAGGTGAGCGTTACGATAACCGTCAAGGGCAGGGACTATTCCGCAGAAAAGCTGCATCTTACAGGAGATTACGGCAAGACAAAAACAGGAAAGAAAAAGAAGATATATTGGAATGTGCTTCAGGACTTTTCGCGCGGCTATTCAGGAAGCGCCGATTTTGAGGTTGTTGCAGGCGGCAAGCTCATCAAAGACTCTGCGACCGGCATGGAGCTTGTGTTTGTCAAAGGCGGCTGTTATCAGATGGGATGCGGAAGCTGGACGAGTGAATGTTACGATGATGAAAAGCCTGTGCATGAGGTTTGTGTAGATGATTATTACATAGGCAAGTATGAAGTGACACAAGGGCAATGGCAGGCGGTGATGGGAAATAATCCATCGCACTTCAAGAACTGCGGCGATAACTGCCCTGTGGAGAATGTCAGTTGGAATGATGTTCAGGAATTTATAAGCAGACTAAACAGCCGTTCAGGCGGCGGCAAATACAGATTGCCTACAGAAGCCGAATGGGAATATGCTGCAAGGAGTGGAGGCAAGAGCGAGAAATATTCCGGTGGCAATGATGTTGACAGTGTAGCGTGGTATAGTTCAAACTCCGGCAGCAAGACGCATCAGGTTGGAACAAAAGCGCCGAACGGACTCGGTATATATGATATGAGCGGCAATGTATGGGAATGGGTGCAGGACTGGAAGGCAGATAATTATTACAGCAACAGTCCGAGGAACAATCCTACGGGGCCTTCGAGCGGCTCCTACCGGGTGTATCGTGGCGGCAGCTGGGACGACAACGCGGGGTTTGTTCGGTCAGCCCTTCGCAACTTCGACAATCCGGGCTACAGGTACGGCTTTCTTGGCATCCGCCTCGCCAGGACTCCTTAGTTTTTGGATTCTTACCTTTTTACCTTTTGCTGTTTTTTATATTCTTTCGGGGTGCAGGGGCAGAGCCCCGCAGTCTTTGTCTTTAAGCCATGTTTAAAATACTGACCATACCCTATGATTCTGCAACCAAATCGTTCAGCGAGGAAATACTGAACGATTTCTGCCTTAACAAGCAGGTGAAAAGTTTTAGGACAGAATTTTTTATCCACGAAGGAAACCCAAGCTGGACGGTGTTTCTCGAGTACGATACTGTGCTTGAAAAGGCTGAAGGCGGCGAACACGAAGGCATGAATGAAGCCGAAAAGCTGCTGTTTGACCGGCTCAAGCAATGGCGCAGGGAACAGGCAGAGAAAGAAGGCGTGCCGACATATATAGTGGCAACCAACAGGGAACTTAAGGATATTATCAAGAACACGCCCCGCAGCCTTGAGGCATTGAAGGCCATCAGAGGCTTTGGAAAGAAAAAGATCGAAAAATACGGCGCCGCTGTTACGGAGATGATCAGGACTTTTTACGCCCCTTCGACAAGCTCAGGGTGACAGTGGTGAGCCAGCTGAAAATGTCATCCTGAGCTTGTCGAAGGATGACGATATAGAAAATAAAAAATGAAGAGCTACTACATTTACATATTGCAATGCTCGGACGGAAGCTATTATACAGGTGTAACCAATGATGTTGAAAGGCGTTTCTATGAGCATCAAGAGGGAATTATTAAAGGATGTTATACCCATGAGAAACGACCTGTTAACCTAATGTATATTGAGGAGTTTGGAGATGTTGTTGAAGCAATATCTAGGGAGAAACAGATTAAAGGCTGGTCAAGACGGAAGAAGGAGTCTCTCATAAATGGGGATTTTGAAAGATTGATAGAGTTGTCGAAAAAACGCCCTTCGACAGGCTCAATGTGACAAAAAGGGAAAATGAACAAGGACTACCCTGTTTTCAACAAATGGCTTTCGGTGCAGGACTGGATACTCGACAGGACAGACAGCTTCCCCAAAAGTGTGCGTTTCAGCTTCTCGGACAGGATAGCAAACCTTTCTTTGGACATAACCGAAGGCATAATTGAGGCTATATATAGCAAAGACAGGGCGTATATATTGGATAAGTTGAACCTATATATAGAAAAACTGAGAGTTCTTTTCAGAATATCATTCAACAGAAAATACCTCTCATCCAGTCAGTACGAGTTCATCAGCAGGGAACTGAACGAAACCGGAGTTATGGTGGGCGGATGGAGGAAATCGGCGCATGAAAAGAACCGGAAACCTGTTTGAAAAGGTCTGCACATTTGAAAGCTTGTATCGAGCTTTCAAAAAGGCGATGAGAGGCAGCGGTAAAACCGAAGAAGCATGCGCCTTTGAGTTTGAGCTTGAACACCTACTTTTTGAATTACAGCGTGAGCTGTTAAACGGTATCTACCGGCCAGACAAGTACCGTTATTTTCAGGTATATGAGCCTAAGGAAAGGACGATAAGCGTAGCTTCTTTCAGGGACAGGGTAGTGCACCACTCTGTAGTTGCTGCTCTTGAGCCGATATTTGAAAGGGTGTTTATCTATGATTCCTACGCCACTCGAAAGGAAAAGGGCACGCACAAATGCGTCAGAAGGGCGCAGGAGTTCATGCGCAAGAACCGCTATTATCTGAAATTCGATATCAATAAATACTTCGAGAGCATGGATCACAGTGTTCTGATCGGACTCATTGAAAGAAAGATAAAGGACAAAAGGTTGCTTGATCTGATAAAAATAATAGTCGCCAACAATGACGCGAGCAGGGGAGAGCAGACGGGCAAGGGCTTGCCTATCGGTAATCTGACAAGCCAGTTTTTTGCGAATGTTTATCTCGATGCCTTTGACCACTACATAAAAGACGAACTTGGCTGCAAAGCGTATCTTCGCTACATGGACGACTGCGTTATATTCTCTGACGACAAAGAGCGTTTAAAAGAACTTTTGAAACTGTCTGAGAATTTCCTTGAGCAGCGTCTGTGTCTTAAACTGAAAGACTCCGCAACCATGATAAATTCGAGGCTGAACGGATTGCCGTTTCTTGGTTTCAGGGTGTTTCCGTCGCTACTTCGTATCAAAAGTGAGAACATCAAACGGCTCAAGGCCAAAATCAGGCAGAGGGAAAATGAGTTCAGGCGAGGACTTATTGACGAAGATAAATACAGCATGAGCCTTGCGAGCATAATAGGGTTTGCGGGGTTTGCTGATTCACTGAATTTAAGGAAAAGGCTTTTTGCTAATACGGGCAGCGGTCGGAGAGCGGCTCCAACCGGGTGAATCGTGGCGGCAGCTGGAACAACAACGCGAGGAATGTTCGCTCAGCCAATCGCAACAACAACAATCCGGACAACAGGAACAACAATCTTGGCTTCCGCCTCGCCAGCACACATCATTAACAAGCGCGAACCGCTGCGTTTAAGGATGCACGGTCAGTGCGCGATGTGTCCAGACCGCTGTCCTGCCCCCGTGAAATTAAAAGCAACGGTATTTCATAGGGCAAAAAGCACAAAGGCAAGCGGGGTCGGTAGGCAACAGCCGAAGGCCCTGTGAGCCTAAAGGAAAAAAAGTTTAGCAGGAGAGCAACTTTGGCGCGTAAAGTCAGCATAAAAATAGACACTAAAAAATGCGTAGGATGCGGGGCTTAATTAAAGGGCACGGTTCTCTTTAGATACACGGATGCCCGACAAAGGCATTCGTGTATGACAGAATAATCGTAACTCGTATCAATAAACCTCGTCGTGTGAGCCTATATCAAGCAAGTGGACAACATCCTCATTCAGCTTGAAAACAATGCGAAGTTCATAAGTCAGAGAGCAGGCATATTTACCCTTAAGTTCTCCTGTAAGCGGATGCGTGTGCAGTTGCGGATTAAAGGGATTTTCTGCAAGTTTATACAGAACTTCTGTGTAGGTCTTTTTTAGTTGAGGATATTTTTTAGCGAGCTTGCGTGCGTTTTTAAGATATGCCGGTGCGTAGTCAAATTTAAACTTCATCAAATACTGCATTTACCGCATCATCAACAGAATCGTATCGTGTTGGAGCTGATGCCTCTGCCTCTTGCACCCTTTTGATAAGCGCATTTCTTCTGCGTTCTCGGTCTGCAAGATAAAAGGCGAAGTCTCTAACTTCCTGCAACACCGATTCGGGCATTTTAGCAAGTATCTCTGTGATGCTGTCGAGTTCAGCGGCAGTATTCATAAAAATATTATAGCATAGAGATTTTTCTGAAAGGGCAAAAATAAAATATTTTAATGTTATGGAATCAGCAGCCGAAGGCCCTGTGATTTTTGTGGTACAATTATTAACAGTCTCAAAATAACGACTTACGTCATTCCCGCATCTATAGTCCATACTTTTTTTAGTGCGTTGAGCGGGAATCTATAAGTCTTTGTGTTTTTTACTGGATGCCCGACAAATATAGACAACTAAAACAGCTTTGGCGCGTAAAGTCAGTATAAAAATAGACACTAAAAAATGCGTGGGATGCGGGGCCTGCACCTCTAGAGCATCCGAAGTTTTTTCGATAAAGGGCGAGAAATCTTCGGTTTCTTACCCTATTCAGGATGAGGATGTGCGGTTGACGAGAGCGGCCGAGAATTGTCCTAATGAAGCTATTATTCTCAGGATAATAAGCAGATGGTGACGTATTGTTGGCCCTAATGGTTTGTTATTAAAGTTATCTTTCTTTTTCTGAATTGCTATATTGCGGCTTCATAATGCTAAATGGTATATCTATACGGTGATTAATAAGATACTTATAGTTGACGATGAGGCCGATATTGTGGAGCTCGTTTCTTACAATCTAAAGAAGGATGGGTTTGAGGTCGAAGCCGCATTTGACGGTGAAGAAGCTCTCAAAAAAATAAACGCTAACACTTATACTCTGCTTGTCCTCGATCTTATGCTGCCCGGAATTCAGGGGATGGAACTTTGCAGGATCATAAGGAACAATCCAAAGACAAATAAACTGCCTATCATAATGCTTACCGCAAAAGTGGAAGAACTGGACAGGGTGCTGGGTCTTGAGATTGGGGCTGACGATTACATGACAAAACCGTTCAGTCCAAGGGAGCTTGCGGCGCGTATCAAGGCGGTGCTGCGCAGGACTCAGGAAAAGGTCGAGTCTGATACAAAAACGGCCGCCCAAGGCGTCATCAGACTTGGCAATATTTCGATTGACCGTGAAACTTATACGGTCACAAAGAAAGGCGACAAGCTTAACCTTAGTGCAACGGAGTTCAGGCTGTTTTTATATCTTGCAGAGAGAAAGGGCAGGGTGTTCAGCAGGGATCAGCTTCTTGACGCGATATGGCGGGATGAGGCTTTTGTGGAGCCCCGGACAGTGGATGTTCATATACGAAGGCTGCGGACTCAAGTTGAGGATGATCCTTCAAATCCTGCTTATATCAAGACGCGAAGGGGCATCGGTTATTATGTGGAACCCGAGTTATGAAAAAAGGGATATTCAGGCGCATCTTTCTGATATATTCGGTTTTGTTAATAGTGTCTCTTCTGCTGGTCGAGATTTATATAACCTCGGCAGTAAGAGAAAGCTATATTGAAGACCTAAAAAAAGAGATTGCTGTTCGAATAAGTCTTATTTCCGGAGCTGTACCTTCAAACCAAAAACAGATTGATGGTTTCTGCCGAACTATTAAGGAAAAATCCCATGCGCGAGTCACTGTTATAGGTCTGAACGGCAAGGTGCTGGGTGATTCGGACAGAGACTCTTCTTTGATGGACAACCATTTAGACAGGCCTGAGATAAAACAGGCGCTTATATCCGGATATGGATCGGCTATCAGGCACAGCGAGACTTTACAGTATGATTTCCTTTATTTCGCGTCTAAAGCAGGCTCGAATTTTATAAGGCTGAGCGTGCCTTTGAAGGATATAAATAATTCTGTAAATATTCTCAGGATAAAAATAATCGGGGTGGTGAGTTTTGTCCTCATAATAACAGTAGTTTTTGTAGTATGGCAGACGGACCACTTGAGACGGCTTTTAAAACAGGTGACTAATCTGTCGCGCGCTCTGGCTCGGGGAGATATAACCAAAAGGCTTTTTCTTGAAGATGCAAGGGAATTTGAAGAGATAGCTGAGAATCTGAATGAGATGTCGGTGAATCTACAAAAGCTGATAGAACAGCATTCGGAAGAGGAGAAGCGTCTCAATGTAATTCTTAAGAGCATACCGGATGCTTTGCTGATAATGGACTCAAAGGGAACGGTGCGGCTTTTGAGTTCTGCTTCAATGAAGTTTTTTGGTGATATTGAGATTTCAGGAAGACCTTTTATCGAGGTTGTGAGAAACAGGGAGTTTTCTGAGTTGGTAGATAAAGTGCGTGCAGATAATACATCCGGATTTGTTGAGTTCAGACTTGATTATCCAGAGGAAAGACATTTATCAGTTAGTGTTTCTCCATTTTCCTACAAAGAGGATGAGCTTGCAGGCTATGTGGCTGTGTTTCATGATATTACTATGGCGGTGAGGCTTGAACAGGTGAGAAAGGATTTTGTCGCTAATGTGTCTCATGAAATTAAAACTCCGGTTACCGCTATAAAAGGTTTTGCCGAAACACTCCTTGACGGTGCGCTCGATGACAGGGAGAATGCCCTTAATTTTCTGCGCACCATAAAGTCCAACAGCGAGAGGATAAACAGTCTTGTTGATGACTTGATGACTATATCTAAGATTGAACTTGGTGTAATCAGAATAGATAAAACGGATGTAATGCTTGCTGAAGTATCCGAAAACGTGATTATGCTTTTTCAGGACAAGGCTGCGGTAAAAGGGCTTTCCCTAAGCGTTTCTATAAAGCCTGAATTATCCGAAATAAACGCAGACAGGAACAGGCTCATTCAGATACTTACCAATCTTGTTGACAACGCTATAAAATTCACCGATTCAGGAGGCTTAGTATTCGGGGCTGACAGCGAAAATGGAAATGCTTTTTTGTTTATTCAGGATACCGGAATAGGCATACCCGCCAAGCATCTGCCAAGGCTTTGCGAAAGGTTTTACAGGGTTGATCCTGCGAGGTCAAGAAAGATGGGTGGCACAGGACTCGGTCTTGCCATAGTCAAACATCTTGTAAGGGCCCACGGCTGGGACATGTGCATCGAAAGCATACACGGCAAGGGAACAAAGATCAAAATTTTAATCTGAATTCAATCTTCTTCTAATACTGCTGTAACAATATTTTAGTTGTTCTAAGACTTGCAATCTTTGCTTTACGGAAAACCTTTATGGTTGTACAATCTAATAAGATGAAAAAAAGTAATCTGAAATTAGCGGAACTGTAATATTCCTGTAACAATCAAGGTTCTATAATAAAAAAATAAGATTTAAGAGGAGAAAACAAGATGAAGAATGTTTTAAGTATTTTTTTGATGGTGTTTTTGTTAACACTGACATATTCCTCTGCTGGAGCGGCTGATATGATTAACGGAGCAGGCGCTTCTTTTCCGTACCCTGTATATTCCTCATGGGCTTATGATTACCACAAGGCTACTGGCATAAAATTCAACTATCAATCCATAGGTTCAGGAGGCGGACAGCGTCAGATTGTAGGCAGGACCGTAGATTTCGGGGCATCAGATGATCCGGTAAAGCCTGAGGCTCTTAAGA
The DNA here is from genome assembly GCA_002753335.1 of Nitrospirae bacterium MYbin3. Classification (GTDB taxonomy): domain Bacteria; phylum Nitrospirota; class Thermodesulfovibrionia; order Thermodesulfovibrionales; family Dissulfurispiraceae; genus MYbin3. Next base: position 19,297 of record PEAD01000020.1, on the reverse strand, counting down.
AAGACAATCTGTTTCAGTTTCCTGCGGTCATAGGCGGCGTAGTCCCTGTGGTGAATATTAGCGGTATTAAAGACGGTGAGTTGAAGCTTGACGCAGAAACATTGTGCGGCATCTACCTCGGTGAAATAAAAAAATGGAATGATGCTAAGCTTATCTCTTTAAACCCTAAGTTAAAGCTGCCGGATGCAGGCATAACGGTGGTGCAAAGGTCCGATGGTTCGGGTACGACAGCTATATTCACGAATTACCTTGCCGGAGTTTGTACTTCTTTTAAAAACAAAGTAGGTGAGGGCAAGTCGGTCAAATGGCCTGCAGGCATAGGGGGGAAGGGGAACGAGGGCGTCGCCAACTATGTGAAGAAGAGCCCGAATTCTATCGGGTATGTTGAATTTGCTTATGCGAAGCAGAACAAATTGACCTATACACAGCTTAAGAACAAGGCAGGAAATTTTGTACAGCCTAACTTTGATTCTTTTGGGGATGCTGCAGAATCTGGCGACTTTGATTCAAAGAAGGACTTCTACGCTTGGCTTAATAACACACCCGGTAAAACATCTTGGCCTATAGCAGGGGCCACATTTATTCTGCTTGCCAAGGAAAAGAAAGATTCGAATGTCAAAACTGTAAGGTTTTTCGAGTGGGTTTTTAAAAACGGGGACGCCAAGGCCAAAGAACTGGTATATGTTCCGCTGCCCAAGTCCCTTAAAGATAAAGTACGGGCTTATTGGAAGGCTAACGGAATACAGTGACGCAGGTCTGTTATTATGAATGGCAGGGGCATGCCCCTGCCATTCGATATTTTTGATTGCGGAACGTTATGAGACACTTGTGATACAGAAAAAAAATCCTATAGATCTTTTATTTTCGGTTATCACCGCCGGCGCGTCGTTTATGGTGATCCTGCTTGTCATCGGTATCTTCGCTATTCTCCTAAAAGAATCCTCCCTTTCAATAGGGAAATTCGGCTTTATAAAGTTTATAGTTACAAATGAATGGAATCCGGTTACCGAGTTGTTCGGAGCGGCAGCTTCCATATACGGCACTATGGTTACTACTGCGATAGCCCTTATAATCGCAATACCTATTGCTATTGGCATTGCGGTATTTGTTACGGAGATAGCTACGGATTTCTTGAAAGGACCTATTGGCGCTGCGATAGAACTTCTTGCCGCGATTCCGAGCATAATTTACGGTATGTGGGGGCTTTTCACTGTGGCGCCTATTATGACGAAATATATAGAACCGGCTTTGCAGAAGAGCTTAGGCCTCGTGCCTCTGATAGGTATGCTTTTTCAAGGAACGCCTATGGGCATAGATCTTCTTACTGCAAGCGTTATTTTGAGTATTATGATAATCCCTTTTACCGCCAGCATTTCGAGGGACGCGTTTAACCTTACCCCTGCTGTGGTTAAGGAATCGGCTTATGCTGTTGGCGCCACACAATGGGAAGTGGTTAGGGACGTTGTCCTGCCTTATTCGAAGATGGGTGTTTTCGGCGGTATCGTGCTCTCGCTTGGCAGAGCCCTTGGTGAGACTATGGCGGTGGCTTTTGTTCTGGGAAACAATCATCAGATAACATCCTCTCTTTTCAGCGCTGCAGCAACCATAACGGTAACACTCGCCAATGAGTTCACCGAGGCGGACAAGGATATTTATCTGTCTTCGCTCTTTCACCTTGCCCTCGTGCTTTTTATGATGAGCTTTATAGTGCTTGCGGCCGCCAAGTTTCTTCTCTTTAAGGCTGAAAGGAAAATCAATAGATGAATATTGAGAGAAGAAGAAAGGCTGAGAATATTATCGCGCTTTTTTTGAGCAGTTTAGCCGCTTTTTCCGGTATCTCCTGGCTCGTATTTATATTAGGAGATGTTTTGATCCACGGGATAGGCGCATTAAAGCTAAGCCTGTTTATAAGCGATCCTGTGCCACCGGGAGTGGAGGGCGGAGGGTTGAGAAACGCCTTTGCAGGACAGATGCTTATTACATTATTTGCTACGCTCATTGGAGTTCCTTTTGGAGTTCTTGGAGGCACTTTCTTGGCCGAATATGCAAGAGGCACGAGAGTTGCTGCGGTTGTAAGCATACTCTCTGATATTATGGTGAGTGTTCCTTCTATTGTTATCGGAACATTTATATATGCTGTGCTAGTTAAACCATTGGGCCATTTCAGCGGTTGGGCAGGGGCTACAGCCCTTGCGGTAATAATGATCCCGGTTGTATTGAGGACTACGGAGGATATGCTTTCGCTTGTGCCGTGGACGCTCCGCGAGGCCGCTTTTGCGCTCGGCGCGCCTTACTACAAGGTGATAATACAGGTGGTTTACAGGGCGGCTGCAACCGGAATATTCACCGGCATACTTTTGGCTGTTGCGCGTGTGGCAGGAGAGACGGCTCCACTGCTGTTCACATCTTTCAATAACGCTTATTTCTCTTTAAACATGAACGGACCTATATCATCACTTACCGCTACTATTTTCCAGTATGCTATGGGGCCTTATGACGACTGGCATGCACAGGCGTGGGCCGCCTCTTTTGTGATAACCGCAACTGTGCTTTTGATTACAATAGTCGGAAGAATTTTAATCAGTTGGAGGCTTAAATAGTGGCTGAAATTGTTGATATAGAGGCGAAGGGCCTCAACTTTTATTACAGCGGCAATGTGCATGCTATAAAAGACGTGAACATCGCCGCTTACAAAAAAAAGGTTACGGCCTTAATCGGGCCTTCGGGCTGCGGCAAGACCACTCTGCTTAGATGCTACAACCGGATGCATGACCTTTATCCTAAGAACAGGTATGAAGGGGAGGTAATATTTGAGGGCAGGAATATCCTCAGCAAGGACGTGGATATTATAAGCCTGAGGAGCAGAATAGGCATGGTATTTCAGAAGCCCACACCGTTTCCGATGAGCGTATTTGACAATATAGCTTACGGACTCAGGCTGAAGGGTATAAAGAGCAGGGGAGAGCTTTCTGAAAGAGTTGAAAAGGCGCTCAGGAATGCCGCGATATGGGACGAGGTGTTCGGCAAGCTAAATGTCAGCGCCTATGAGCTTTCGGGCGGACAGCAGCAGAGGCTGTGCATAGCACGGGCTCTTGCGGTAGAGCCGGAGATAATACTGTTTGACGAACCCACTTCAGCGCTCGATCCTATTTCCACCGGTAAGATTGAGGAGCTTATCGTCGAGCTGAAAAAAAATGTTACGATTATTATAGTCACACACAATATGCAGCAGGCTGCCCGAATATCCGACTGGACCGGCTTCATGATGCTGGGTGAGTTGATAGAGTTTGACAAGACCGAAAAGATTTTTACTGCACCCACCGAAAAACTTACGGAAGATTATATTACGGGGAGGTTTGGATAATGGCCGTATTTGATGAAGAGCTGAAACAGCTTAAAGAAAAGATACTGAAAATGGGCGGGCTTGTGGAAGAGGCGATAAGGGATTCTGTTTCGGCCCTTACCGAAAGGGATAGTAAACTAGCCAAGAAAGTTATCGAGCGCGACCATGTAATAAATGCTCTCGATGTGGAGGTGGATGAGGACGCTATAAGACTCATAGCGCTTAGACAGCCAAAGGCTACCGACCTAAGGTTCATAACCACCGCAATGAAGATAACGACCGACCTTGAGAGGATGGCGGATCAGGCTGTGAATATTGCAGAGCGGGCGCTGGAGCTTAATGATGAGCCTATATTAAAGCCTTACATAGATATCCCTCGAATGAAGGAGATTGTGCAGAGAATGACAAGGGATGCGCTTGACGCCCTTGTTAATGGTGACAAGAGGCTTGCAAACAACGTGATTTCAAGGGACGATGAGGTTGACGACCTGAAATTCGGAATACTTGAAGAGCTGATATCTTATATGGTGCGTGACCCTGCTACTGTTTCAAGGGCTATGAAGATAAGTTTTATCGCCCAGTATATCGAGCGTATCGGCGACCATGCTACAAATATAGCCGAAATGGTGATCTATCTTGTGGAAGGGAAGATTATCAGGCACATGGCCAAGCCTGAAGAGAAGTAGATTTTTCTATTCTATAAAACGGTAGCCTATTCCTGATATGGTGAGTATGAATTCTGGCTCTGCGGGGTTGCTTTCTATCTTTTGCCTCAAGTGCTGTATATGCACATCGATGACCCTGCTCCATGAATAAAGGCTGGAGTCTTTCCATAGTTCTGCACGTATAGCTTCTCGCGTTATTACGCTGCCCCTGTTGTTCACGAGGTAACAAAGAAGTGCATATTCTTTAGGCGTAAGTATTACTTCTTTGTTTTTAATCTTTAATGTTCTTTTTTTAAGGTCTATGCTTAAGTCTCTGATGGTTATTTGTTCGATATTTTCGTTCGACTGGGTGCGCCTAAGGCAGGCTTTGATTCTGGCTATCAGCTCAAGCGTTTCAAAAGGCTTGACCATATAGTCGTCCGCACCGCTTTCAAGCCCCATCACCTTGTCCGAAATCTTGTCTTTTGCTGTAAGCATAATTATAGGGATGGAGGGATGTTTTTCTCTTATTACCCTGCAGATTTCTACACCGTTTCCATCAGGCAGCATTACGTCGAGTATGATGAGGTCGGGCTTTTGGCTGCTCAGGGCTTTTTTGCCTTCCTTCCACGAGCTTGCAGTAGCTACGGAATAGCTATGCATTTCGAGATTGGCCTTTAGAACTGTGAGTATGTCGGTGTCGTCATCAATGACCAGTACATTCTGGGCTGGGTTCACATTCCCTCCTCGGCGGCAGATGATTCAAGGCTGTCTTGGTCCTGTTCAGGAATCTTGAAATAAAAACAGCTGCCGCTTATTTTTTCGGTGTTAGTTTTGACATCTATTATACCCTTGTGTGCCTCGATTATGCTTTTGCATATCGAAAGTCCTAGCCCTGCGCCTTCTTTGTTGCCCTCTTTATAGAACTTCTCGAATATCTGTTCCTTTGAAGAAGGTTTTATCCCTGCCCCTTCATCACAGACTTCTGTAACGATATAACCGTGTTCGGTATAGGCTTTCAGCATTATCTCTGACCCCTCTGGGCTGAACTTTATGGCGTTTGATATCAGGTTTATAAGCACCTGCTTTATCCTGTCCTCATCTACCAAGGCAGGAAGACGCTCGGGTATTATGGCGCTGAAGAAGATGCCTTTTTCGTCCGCATTTATCTGCAGGTAGGTTAGTGTTTCTGCTATAAGATGAGAGAGGTTCACAGGGACGAATTTCCAGTCGTAGGCATCGAGCTCTATTCTTTCAAGATCGAGCATGCCATTTACCATTCGTATCAGCCTCTCGGCATTTTTCTTGATAACATCAAAAAATACGCGGAGGTCTTCGATAGATTTCTGGTCAGGGCTCTCATCGATAAATATTGTGAGTTTTGCCGAGATATAGTCCATGGCCCCTTTTATTGAAGTCAGAGGAGTTCTGAGCTCATGCGAGGCCCGTGCAATAAAATCCGATTTTTTATCGTTGGCCTCCTGAAGCAGCATGTTTGCGTTGTTGAGCTTCTTGTTCATTTCGGTCAGGTCATAGGTGGCGGAGTTTATCTTTTCATTGAGTGTGTGATGGTATTCGTTGATCTTTGAGGTCATATCCTCAAACGCACGGCATATATCCTCAAACTCGTCTCCTGTTCTAAGATTATTGTTGACAGAGTAACGGCCTTTCGAAAACTCGCTGATAGATTCTTTGAGATTGCTCAGAGGGGAGAGGACAACTTTCTTCAGCATGAAATAAAGTGCGGTCATAGTGGCCAAGACCGTGATTATGCCTGCAAAAAACATATAATTTTTATTCTCATTTATCATCGCCACGGTTTTGCTCATAGGCAGCGTTATGCTGATGGCTCCTCTTACGTCTCCCACTTTATACCCTTGAGTGCCATGACACTGCAAGCAGGACTCTTTAATATAAAGAGGGGCGATGTATCGGAAGTAGCTCGCTCCGTCAATAATCTCTACTGTATTAATCTCTTTCAGGTTTTCTTTTTCAAAACGTATAAGCGCATCCTTTTCAAAAGCATCAGGCGCGTTTTCAGGATTGATCAGTTTAAGGCTTGTGATATGAAACCAGAAAAGCTCTCTGTCTTTTGTGTACTGGGCCAAATCTTTTGTAACCATTGCAGGTGTTTTCTTTATGTACAGCTTTCCGCCTATATCCTCAATTTCGGGATTTTTAAGGTATTGCGACGGTTTTGTCCACGGCAGTTTTTCCACATAGATGCCGCCATGGTCAGCTATCCATTGCCTTGTGATAACTATCTGTTTGAATAAGACTCTTGCCTCATTCTCTATCTGGCCAGCTATTATTTGCTGCTGATGCGATTGTATGTGTATAAAGGATATGCTGAGCGATATAGTGAGAATGAGGGAGCACGTAAGTATGACTTTGACGCTTAACTTTGAGCTGACCATTTAGCAGTCTATCTGGGAAGGCTTAATCTCTTTTTCTGCGTATTCTTTATAAATCTTCTCATTGATAAAGAAGTCGAGGATGTCCGCATCAATGTGCTTGTCTTTTTTCATAAAGCCCAGTATTTTTAATGCCTGAGATATAGGCATCGGTTTTTTGTAAGGCCTGTCGCTGGCTGTGAGGGCTTCAAAGATGTCGGCTATAGCTATTATTCTGGACTGGTATGTGAGTTCTTCAGCTTTTTTACCAAAGGGATAGCCTGTTCCATCCAGTTTTTCGTGGTGCAAAGCAGCGTATTCAGGCACCCTCATAAGTTTTTTAGGAAACGGCAGGCTCTTTAATATTTTTGAAGTTACAAGAGCATGGTTTTCTATTATCGTTCTTTCCTCTGTCGTCAGCGTTCCTTTGCGAATGGACAGGTTGTATAATTCGTTTTCTGTTATGAAAGGTTTAGGCTCTTCGCCGTCATTCCAATTTCTTTCTGCTATACTTTTCAGTCTCTCTATTTTTGCATCGTCCATGAACTCGCCCGGTTGATTGCATGCCATGATGAACTTTCTTTCGTCTTCGATGGCGTTGTATCGCTCTTCGAACTCTTTCTTGATTTCTGCGGTTTTATCTTCGTTGATGACGCATTCATCAGAAACCAATTTCTTGTAATATTCTATAAGAGTATCCCTTTTGATGACCTCGTAGCGCATAGATACAAGCTCTGCACGGTCTGATATCTTTTCGAGCTTGGTTGATTTGTCCACTACATGTTCGGGGGTTGTGACCTTGCCTATATCGTGCAGCCATGCTGCTATGCTCAATTCTTTGAGCTCATCCTCATTCAGCGAGAAATCCTTGAACACTCCCTCTGTTTGTTCGCTCATTTTCTTTGCTATCACCATCGTAAGTTCCTGCACTCTCCGTATGTGTCCAGCGGTGTATGGAGATTTTTCGTCTATAGCCATAGCGATAGCTTTTATGAATGAATCCAACAGGTGTTCCAGTTCACGGTAAAGCCTTACATTTGTTATTGCTACTGCGGCTTGTGAGGCGAGCGAAGCGATAAGCCCTACATTTTCACGCACAAACGGGATGCTCTCTTTTGTTTTAGCATCAATAGCATTTATGAACTGAAGCACGCCGATAATTTCGTTTTCTTTGTTCCTCATCGGGATTACCAGCATGGACTTTGAGCGGTAGCCTGTCCCTGCATCAAATTTTTTGGTTCCTGTGAAGTCAAAGCCTTCAGCTTCGTAAACATCAGGGATATTTACTATCTCGCCGGTAACAGCAACGTAAGATGATACATTCGAGAAGTTCGGCTGGCCGTCTTTTGACAGCGGAACGGGCGGCCATGTTATCGGCCCCGCCGTGCCACCCATACGTGTTTTCATTGTGTCGTTCTGAACAATCGCGAATTCGAGGCATTGCTGTTCTTCGTTAAGTATGTACAGCGTTCCTGCATCGGCGGTCGAAAAGTCCCGCGCTTCATCAACTATTTTTTAGTGGAGTTTTTGCAGATTCTGTTCAGAAGAAAGGGCGATGCCTATTTCATTAAGCTTGGTGATATGGGACAGTTGAGTGTCGGCATAATCTTTGACCTTTCCGATTATTGCACTGAGGGTATCGGTGAGTGGATTGTCGGCAGTGTCAGAAAGAGAAGAGGTGATTCCCTGTGCTTTCGCATAACCATTCATCTCGGCGACGATGCCGTCGAGAAGCTTGTTCAGGTTTTCATTGTCCGAGTGATAGATTGATGTGTCCATTTTTAGTGTTCAGGATAGCGTTCGGATATGCTTTTTATCACATCCAAGACCGATAAAAAAGCATCTATCATTTCCGGGTCGAACTGCTTACCTCGTTCATTTCTCAATGTCTCCAAGACTTCAGACTCTTCCCACTTCTCTTTATACACACGCTTTGAACTCAGAGCGTCATAAACGTCCGCAACCGCCACGACCCTACCGAAGACATGGGTTTCTTCCTCTTTCTTTCCCCGCGCCTTTCCAGATTCATTTTCGTATCCGGATAGCGGAGCTCCTGTAAACGGGTTTACATGTCCCGGATATCCGTTGCCGTCCCATCGTTCATGGTGATTCAGCGCCACTATCGCTGATGATTCATCAAATTCTGAATAAACGTCCGCAAACATTTGGGCTCCGAGAATGGTGTGTTTCTTCATGATTTCGTACTCTTCGGGAGTTAAGCGGGCCGGTTTTTTTAGTATGGCATCAGTAATGCCAACTTTGCCGACATCATGCAGCATTGCAGCCATGCGCAGGACATCTTTTTTGGGTTCTATTTCCTGCTGGCTTATTCCCCTGTTAATCGCCCATTTTTCGTATATTTCTATAGAGTAAGAGGCTACCCTGTTGACATGGGCGCCGGTTTCCTTTGGATCTCTGAGTTCTGCCATCTTGGCTGTTCTTAAGATCATAGAGCGCGTCATCTGTGCCCTCTCTATCGCCATTGCTGCCAAATTCGCAAAATGTACAATCAATGGCTCTTCATTTTTGGGGAACGGGATTACATTTCCGGATGCATCGGTGCAGTTTATCAGCTGAAGAACTCCGGTAATATCTCCCCTGTTTGTTTTGAGCGGTATCGTCAGCACCGACTTGGTCCTGTATCCTGTCATTTCGTCAAAACTGCGGTTGAATGAAAATGGATATACATTGCCCAAAGAATAGACGTCGGGGAGATTAGTAATTTCTCCAGTGTGGGCTACATGGCCCGAAATAGACGCGTTGTTTATAGGAACAGTGAAGGTTGAGTAGATAAGCTTTTTGCCTTTTGGCAGTTTGCTTTGCAGAGTGTCGTTCTGCGTGTATTTGAACTTGAGCCTGTCCTCATACTTTATGTATATCGAGCCCGCGTCTGCGTTTGCAAACTCACGAGCTTCGGATAGGATTCGTTCGAGCAGAACATCTATATCTTTAACTCCGGCAAGTTCGATGCCGATATTTATAATTCTTTTTAGTTTGTCTTTTTCATCGACCATGTAAATATCCGGTAATGTGAGGTGCTGTTATTTATTTTATCGCAAACATGTGAGCTTTACAAGGAAAATGAATCTCTGTGTTATGATAATGAATTCCGGTTATGGATATAATCACAGCTTTCATAGACATACTATTGCATCTCGACAAGCATCTTGACATGATCATACGAAGCTATGGCGCATGGACATATGCCATACTTTTTTTGATCATATTTTGTGAAACAGGACTTGTGGTTGCTCCGCTGCTTCCGGGAGACTCTTTGCTTTTTGCGGCCGGAACCTTTGCAGCGCTAGGATCTCTTGATCCTTTTTTCCTCTCTGTATTGCTGATTGTGGCTGCGATAACCGGTGATACGCTGAACTACTGGATAGGTTTTTATCTAGGCCCGAAGGTTTTTCATTACGAGGACTCTCGTTTTTTCAGAAAAGAGTATCTTGAACGGACGCACAGGTTCTACGAAAAGCACGGCGGCAAGACCATAATCATAGCGCGGTTTATGCCTATAATCAGGACCTTCGCACCTTTTGTTGCCGGCATCGGACGCATGTCATACAGGAGATTCATTATCTACAATGTTGTGGGCGGTATATTCTGGATAGTATTTTTTGTGGGCGGCGGATATTTTTTCGGCAATATCCCTTTTATTAAAAAGAATTTTACTATTGTCATACTGGTTATAATTTTTCTCTCTATCCTTCCTGGCATTATCGAGTTTGTTAAGCATAAACGTCGGCATAATCCATAAAACATAGCCAAACCTGAAACTCTCAAACGGTTTTTTGAAAAAATACGCTAAAAGTGGTAATGTATTTCTTAAAAGCATCACCTGATTTTAAAGGAGAGCAATACAGATTATGACTCGTGTACCGATGACCCCTGATGGATTCAAGAAGCTCAAAGACGAGCTTGACAAGCTCATCAAGGTGGATCGTCCAAGGAACATTCAGGATATTGCTGAGGCGAGGGCTCACGGCGACCTTTCCGAAAATGCCGAATATCATGCGGCCCGTGAACGGCAGTCGTTCATCAAAGGCAGAATAGAGGAGTTGCAGGCCAAGATTTCTATGGCTGATGTGATAGATACATCTAAGATCAATCAATCCAGGGTGGCGTTTGGAGCAAAGGTTAAGGTGTACGATACCGGAGCGGATGAGGAGTTTGAATTTATTCTTGTAGGGCCTGACGAGGCTGATGTAAAGAGCGGAAAAATCTCTATAAGCTCTCCTGTCGGCAAGGCATTGATAGGCAAGGAAGTGGGCGATACCGCCATGGTAAAGGCTCCGGCCAGAACTTTTGAATACGAGATAACAGAGATAACCTTTGCGTAGGCATTTTAAGGCAAAGGTCATAGACAACAACTTTGCAGCAGAGTCATTCAAGCTTATAACACTGTCACCTGCTTCAGAAGTTTCAGTTCCTTTGCCCGGACAATTCTATATGCTCGAATCAGGCCGTTCAACAGATCCTCTTCTCAAAAGGCCTTTCAGCATATTCAGGCTTAATGACGGATGCCTGCAGTTTCTTTACAGGGTCAGGGGGAAGGGCACTACGAGTATTGCAGGATTTAATAGGGGCGATTTTATAAATGTTGTCGGACCTCTCGGCAAGGCATATCCGGATCCTGAGGGGCCGTTCATAGCGGTTGCCGGTGGGGTCGGCATAGCATCTCTCTATTCTCTTTTAGAAAAAAAACGCGGAAAGGCGATGCTGTTTTATGGTGCAAGAAATGTCAGAGAGCTTATCTGTTTTGAAGAAGCCTCAAAACTTTCGGCAAAAGCTTTTTCTACCACTGACGACGGTTCTTCAGGAGTGAAAGGTCTTGTTACTGACAAACTGTCAGAATTTATAAAAAACGAAGGCCGGTCAATGCCTGTTTATGCATGCGGCCCACACCCGATGCTGAAGAAGGTGGCCGAAATTGCAAAACATAATAATCTTAAATGCTATGTATCTCTTGAAGAGCATATGGCTTGCGGAATAGGCGCCTGTCTGGGATGTGTTGTTAAGTCAAAATCATCCGCCGTTGAGTATGAGTACAAACGGGTTTGTAAAGAGGGGCCTGTTTTTGATGCTGATGAGGTGTTGTGGTGATAGCTCCGAATCTTGCTGTAGATATAGCGGGCTTGAAACTTAAAAATCCTGTGATGACAGCTTCAGGCACTTTTGGCTACGGCGAGGAATATGCGGACTATTTTGATTTGAATGCCCTCGGAGCTATTGTTGTCAAAGGCTTGTCAATTACGCCAAGAACCGGCAATCCTACGCCCCGCATAGTCGAGACACCTTCCGGAATGCTCAATGCCATAGGTTTGCAGAATATAGGAGTAAGAACATTTATAGATGAGAAGCTGCCTTTTCTTAGGCAGTTTGATACTAAAGTGATCGCCAACTTTTTCGGCGACAGCATAGAGGAATATGCAGAATGTGCAAGAATGTTAAGCGATGCCGAAGGCGTTCATGCTTTGGAGATGAACATCTCATGTCCGAATAAGCAGGAGGGTTGGATAGTCTTTGGCACCGACCCAATGACTATGGACAAAGTGATAAGCGTGACTCGAAAATCTACTGCGCTGCCTTTGATTGTCAAGCTTTCTCCTAATGTGAAGGATATAGGCCAGATGGCAAAGATTGCAGAAAATGCCGGGGCTGATGCTGTATCTGCGATAAATACAATTACAGGTATGGTCATTGATGTCAGGAAACGTATGCCTGTTCTTGCGAATAAGACAGGCGGCCTTTCGGGGCCTGCGATAAGGCCTGTTGCGGTAAGGATGGTCTGGGAAGTTTGCAGGGCGGTGAAGATTCCGGTTATAGGAATGGGCGGTATTATGAACGCCGAAGACGCTTTGCAGTTTTTGATAGCAGGAGCCAGGGCTGTGGCTGTCGGCACAGCTAACTTTATCAATCCTTCGGCCGCTGCTGATGTTGTTGAAGGGCTGAAGCTGTTTCTTCAGGATGAAGGCGTTTCTGACATAAATGAAATTATCGGAACTTTAAGGTGATGTATGAAAATCAAAGTAAACGGTGAAGCTTATGAAACTGAGCAGCATACTCTTTCAGGATTGCTTGAGGAGATGAAGGTTCGTTCTGAGAGGGTGGCTGTTGAAGTCAATCTGAAAGTTATAAAGAGGGCTGATGTGGCAGACTATCGGATCAATGAAGGCGATGTTATAGAAGTTGTTAATTTTGTCGGAGGTGGAGATGGAAGATAAATTGATAGTCAGAGGCATCGAGTTTAAATCAAGGCTTTGGGTCGGCACCGGCAAGTACAAGGATTTTGAGGAAACAGCCAAGGCTGTAGAGGCCTCCGGTGCGGATGTTGTTACTGTTGCTGTTAGAAGGGTTAATATAACAGACAGAAAATCCGAAAACCTTCTGGATTATATTGATCCTAAAAAATACAAAATCCTTCCAAACACAGCCGGCTGCTACAATGTCGAGGACGCATTGAGATATTCGAGGCTTGCTCGGGAGGCGGGCGTATCGGACATGATAAAGCTGGAAGTTATTGGCGATGAGAGGACTCTCTTCCCTGATACTATTGGATTGCTCAAGGCCACAGAAGAGCTTGCAAAAGAAGGATTCATCGTTTTTCCATACACAAACGATGACCCAATCATGGCTAAGAGGCTTGAAAATGCAGGAGCTGCGGCTGTAATGCCTCTGGGCGCTCCGATAGGTTCGGGCTTGGGAATTAGAAACCCGTTCAATATAAAAATCATTATTGAAGCGGCCAAGGTTCCGGTGCTTGTGGATGCTGGTGTAGGAACCGCCTCTGACGCTGCTATAGCGATGGAGCTTGGCTGTGACGCGGTGCTTATTAATACTGCTATTGCTGATGCTAAAGACCCGATAGCAATGGCCGAGGCTATGAAGTATGCGGTCTTAGCCGGAAGGCTTTCATTCAAGGCCGGAAGGATGGGCAAGAAACTCTATGCAACAGCGAGCAGTCCTTTTGACGGAATGATTTAAAGTAAGTAATGAGTGTTGATTTCAAAATTTATCTGATTACAGATAGAAAGCTGTTTACTGATAACAATTTTTTTTTAAATGCAGTAGAGGATGCTCTTAAGGCCGGAATAAAGGCTGTACAGCTGAGAGAAAAGGATCTGCCGGTAAGAGGACTTCTTGATATGGCTTACAGGATGCGCGAAATAACCGCAAGATACGGAGCAAAGCTTTTTGTTAACGACAGGCTTGATGTTGCGATGAGTGCTGATGCGGATGGTGTTCATTTAGGGCATTCCGGGATCCCTGTCAGCGCAGCTAAAAGAGTTGTTGGTGAAAAAATGATGATCGGAGTTTCGGCACACTCGAAGGATGAAGCTCTCGAAGCTCAAGAAGGCGGAGCAGATTTTATAACGTTGGGGCCGATTTATAAAACACCATCTAAGATGAAATATGGAGAGCCTTTGGGAGTTGATTTTTTTAAGTCGCTTGCAGGAATACTTTCTATACCGGTCTTCGGAATTGGTGGTATAAAGGCGGACAGGGTTTTAGAGGTGATGGGTGCCGGAGCCTCAGGCATTGCTTTAATCAGCGGCATATTAGGAGCGGCTGATGCAGGAGCTGCCGCAAAAAAATATATCAAAGCGATAGGAGCTGCGTGATGACAAGGATAGAACAGGCAAGGAAGGGAATAATTACGGATGAGATGAAGGCTGTTGCGTCTGCCGAGGGCATATCGGCAGAGAAATTAGCCTCTGATATTGCTGAGGGAGTGTCTGTTATCTCCAGAAATAATATTCATGATATTGTTCCGCTCGGAATCGGCAAGGGTCTCCGTACAAAGATAAATGCAAATATCGGCACCTCAAAGGACAGAATTTCATACGAAGATGAGATGAAAAAACTGGAGGTGCTTGTAAAATACGGGGCTGATGCCGTTATGGATCTATCCACAGGCGGTGCTATAAGAGAGCTTAGACAGTCCCTTATTAAAAAATCTCCGGTCTCTGTGGGCACAGTGCCGATTTATGAGGCTGTTGTTGGCGCTGCAGAAAAGCATAAGCATATTGCAAAGATGACGGCCGATGATCTTTTTGATGTGATTGAAGGGCATGCGAAGGATGGCGTTGATTTTGTTACTGTGCATTGTGGAGTAACAAGAAGGGCGATTGAAAGACTGAGGGAAGACAGAAGAATCCTTGATGTTGTGAGCAGAGGCGGGGCGTTTCTTCTTGAATGGATAATATACAATGACAAAGAGAATCCGCTTTTTGAACAGTATGACAGGCTTTTGGATATGGCAAGAAAATACGATCTTACGTTGAGCTTAGGTGACGGCTTCAGGCCCGGGTGCCTTGCTGACGCTACCGACAGGAGCCAGCTTGAGGTGAATCTTACACTCGGTGAACTAAGAGATAGGGCGCAAGAAGCTGGCGTTCAGACAATCATTGAAGGCCCCGGTCATGTGCCTCTGAATCAGGTTGAGCTTAACATCAAGCTTGAAAAAGAGATCTGCAAAGGCGCGCCATTCTATGTGCTGGGTCCTCTGGTAACAGATATAGCAATGGGATACGACCACATTGCAACAGCAATAGGCGGGGCAATAGCAGGCGCAGCTGGTGCGGATTTTCTCTGCTATGTCACACCTGCCGAACATATCAGGCTGCCTAATATTGAAGATGTTCGAGAAGGTGTTGTAGCTTCAAAGATCGCAGCCCACGCTGCAGATATTGCAAAGGGGTTGCCGTCAGCAATCGAGAAGGACAAAAAAATGGCGCGGTTCAGAAAGAACTTGGATTGGGAAGGGCAGGCGTCCATGAGCTTCGATCCTGACAGGGTAAGGGAATGGCGCGGGCAGGTGCCCCCTCAGGAAAAAGAGGTTTGCAGTATGTGCGGCGAGTTCTGCGCTATAAAAACTGTTGAGAGGGCGCTGAATAAAAAATAGAGAGTAAGATTCAATTGTAAAAGTCAGAACTTGATATATCAGGCGATGTCCGATTATTTATTTCTTCTGGTTGTAAAATTCGCCAAAGAAACGGCCCCATGAAAAACTACTGAAACATGCAAAATTTAAAAGGGCTAATTTTGGGTATTACGAAAAATAATTGCACAAGGCCTGTGACAGGAGAGATAGCGCTTCTGCTTGGACGGTATCTCAGCCAGACACCTCAGTTTTGGATAAACCTTCAGACTAACTATGATATGCAGACCGCAGAAGAAAAGATAGGCAGGGAACTAAAAGCTATTAAGCCATATAAACTTGCCCATGCCGTATGATGAGATGTCTAATTAAAATAAAACCGTCTTGCTCTCATACAAATTTCAATTAATCAAGAGCGTATCGTATATTGTCTGTCAGGTCAAGTCGTGGCAACTACAATTCAATTCAGTATTCAACGAGCATTTAAAACTTGGCCCAGATTCTTGTTTAGCCATGTATTTATACTTTCTCCGGATCTTGCAGCAGATATGTAAATCTTACGATGCAGATCAGGTGTAAGACGAACTACAAATTTGCCCGTAAAGGGTTTGTCAGGCTTTTCCCCACGTTCTTTGCAAAACTCAAGGTAGTCGTCAATAGAATGCTTAAATGATTTTTCTATCTCTTTTACAGAGCTTCCCTGAAAGGTAACCACATCTTTAATTCCTATCACCTCCCCATGAAATAGCATAGCGTCTTCATCAAATTCTACCTTTGCGGTATATCCTTTATAAGTCAACATGTTTTATTCCAGCCTCCTTTAAAAATCTACGCATTGATTTAACAGCGCCTTTGTCTGTTTCTTTTTGTGGATGAGGTCTATGAAACACAGCCCTTACTCCGTTTAATGCTGCCCGCATTCGTGAACCTTTACCCTCACTTATTTCCGCGCCCAATGCCAATAGCATAGTCTCGATATCCGACCAATTAATGTCCGACAAAACCGGCTCATGAAATATCGCTGTTAATGTTTTGCGATGTTTTTTATTCACCTTGCTTATTAGTATCATATATTGATACTAATGTCAAGAATCCGCAACAGAAGCACTTGCAGAAGCTTCTGAGCAGGGTTCTTTAAATAAAACAAGCCATTCATCGAACTGGTTTAGTTTTTCAGGACCATAAGGGGCTATCTCTCCACGAATCTGAGGCACTGTTTTTTCGCTTAACAGGCTGTGTTTTGCTTTTGAATAAAACTTGTCCGCAAAACATATTATTTTTTCTTCCAGTGTTATCGGCAGCATATCCCTTTGAGGCAGCGGTAACTTATTTTTTACAATATCGTCCAAACTGATTCCCACTCCGACATGACGTTCACAAACTAGAGCGTATTTTTCAAGGCCTTCTTTTTCGAGAAGTTCTCTGCCTAAATATCCGTGGGCAAGATATGGCTTATCACCAAAACATCCCAAACGTGGATCATCGGTCAAAAATATCCCGATGTCATGCAGCATGGATGCGCTTCTGATGAAGGCAATATCAGGATTCATATCCATAACTCTGGCCGCAATCTGTAAAGCTTTTTGCGTTACAAGCTCGCTGTGTTTTATTAAAAAGTGATATGCTTTTGAATCTTTAGGGTAGTATTTTTCTATGAGCTCTAACGGTTCCATTATTGAAATAAGTGTAACATTTTTATCTGGTTGAATTTTGTTTTTCATAAAGGGCATTGTTTGCGGCAATCTCACTGATATTCGAAATATAACATTAGCAACCACCAGATAGAGATTAAGTTGTGACCTGGGTTTCGACTGCACTGTTGACTTGCATCTTCTGACTTTACTCAATGACTGAGTAAATATTTATCACTCATTGAGTAAAGTTGATTTATGTTTGTGTTTGTGTTAGATTTTTATATGCAATTTGAGCGACCCATTACCAAAATAATTGCAAGCGCTTTATTGAAAAAACTTCCTGTGTTTCAAGTGCTTATTGGGCCAAGGCAAGTTGGCAAGACAATAATATCGTCACAGGTACAAAAGCGGTTGCCTTATCCATCCGTTTATGCTACTGCTGATAACCCATTACCACCTGGAGTAGAGTGGATTGAAACGCAGTGGAGGTTAGCAGAAATTGAGGCGCAGAATACGAAAAAGCCGGTAGTCCTCATCCTTGATGAAATACAAAAGATCAAAGGATGGAGCGAAAGCATTAAAATGCACTGGGATTATGCCCAACGCAAAAGTCAGGATATTCGCTTGCTAATACTAGGTTCTTCTGCATTACTCCTTCAGGAGGGACTTACAGAAAGCCTTGCCGGTCGTTTTTTTTTGAATCACTGCCCTCATTGGTCTTTCCCAGAATGCGCAGCTGCATTCGGATGGGATATTAACAAATGGCTTTATTTTGGAGGCTATCCCGGCGCAGCCATCTTTGCCAACAATGAAACACAATGGAAACAATATTTAAGAGATTCACTAATCGAGACAGTACTTGCTCGGGATGTATTGCAAATGCAAAAAATAACTAAACCAACGCTGTTAAGACACCTGTTTGCTCTTTCCGCCACTTTCCCTTCACAGATATTTTCATACAACAAAATGCTTGGACAACTTCAAGACGTTGGTAATACTACTACTCTTGCTCATTATCTTCAGTTGCTCGAATCGGCATTTTTAGTAAGCGGTCTAGAACTTTTTTCACGTGGTCATGTTAGAAAACGCGGTAGTAGTCCTAAACTTATCCTATGGAATAATGCCCTTATTAATGCTCTTTCTGTAAGATTATTCAAAGATGCAGTCAGCGATTCGTCCTGGTGGGGGCGCCTTGTTGAAAATGCCGTGGGAGCCCATTTGTGCAATAGTTTCGTTGGTACAGGATATGAACTTACTTATTGGCGCGACGGTAACCAAGAAGTTGACTTTGTGGTTGCAGCTGGAAATTGTTTTTATGGTGTTGAAGTAAAAAGCGGCAGAAGCGACAAAGTATCAGGACTAAAACAGTTTAAGAAAAAGTATCCGGAAGGGAAAACATTAATTGTGGGCAGTAGTGGGGTAAATCTTGAAAAGTTCTTTTCGAAGCCTGCTACTAACTGGTTCCCTGGGTAGTTATCCTGAATTTCATCTTAATTTTCTAAATAACCTCTAAGTGCTTTCGCTCTAAGCCTAAGTTCTCCTGTATTTGACTACTAAGTAGAAAAATAGTTAAATTACCATGTTCAGAAATGAACATGCACTTCTTTATATGTAAGTGACCAGCCGAAGGTTTATCTATTCCTAAAGTTTTTCCCAATGAAAGACATTCAATTAGAAGCAAAGGCGTTGATAGAGATAGGGAAAAATCCATCCATATCTCAGAGGCACTTTGCCGCAAGCAGTGGCATTAGCCTCGGTAAGGCCAATTATGTCATAAAGGCATTGCTCAATAAAGGGTATATAAAACTGTGCAACTTTTCGGAATCTGAAGAGAAAAGAAAATACTCATATTTATTGACGCCTAAGGGCATAAAGCAGAAAGCAAAAATAAGCGGGGATTTTTTAAAAGCAAAAATGAAGGAATACGACAGGCTTCAGCAGGAAATTATGGAATTGAAGCAAGAAGTTGAAAATGGTCAACAATACTGATCGGCAATATGCTGTATGACTAAAAAAGAAATCGATAAGTTGAGGTTGTTTTTTATAAGTTTCTCTGATATTAAGCTTGTGTACTTTTTTGGGTCGAGATTCAAG
Source organism: Nitrospirae bacterium MYbin3 (assembly GCA_002753335.1). GTDB lineage: Bacteria > Nitrospirota > Thermodesulfovibrionia > Thermodesulfovibrionales > Dissulfurispiraceae > MYbin3. The sequence continues at coordinate 305 of PEAD01000020.1, read as the reverse complement.
CATCGTCATGGAAAGTTAAGCGATTATGACTTTGCCATTTACCTTGGATCTAAGAATAAGGAGCGAATGTGCGAAATTAAGATTGACACTATTGTTGCGATAAGCAGGCTGCTTAAAAGCGATAACATAGATGTTGTTGTTCTGAATTTGACAGATAATCCTGACTTGAAATACCTGATTGTAAAAGAAGGTAAGCTCATTTACGAAAAGGAGCCTTTTAAACTGCTTGTTGAACCCAGAATTTATAATGAGTATTTCGATTTTCATAAAATGATGGCCAAGTATAATTTAACAAAGGCGTTGGC
>PEAD01000019.1 GCA_002753335.1 Nitrospirae bacterium MYbin3 | reverse complement strand
TGAAGCGGAGGTTATGTTGGAAAGACCTTTTCTTTTAAGGTATTAGAGTGCGATGACCGCGGCAGGAATGTAGTGCTTTCAAGGCGTGCGCTGCTTGAGGAGGAGAATAAGTCAAAGTTCGACAAGCTCAGAGAAACTTTGACGGTAGGAAAGGAAGTTTCGGGCAAAGTCCGTTCTTTGCAGAATTTTGGGGCATTTGTGGACATCGGAGGAATCGACGGTCTTATCCCTATCAGTGAGATGTCATGGGGAAGGATAGAGAATCCTGCATCCGTGCTTTCTCAGGGACAGGACGTCAAGGTCAAAGTTATCGGCATAGATTGGGACAAGAGAAGGGTTTCGCTCAGCATCAAGGCTTTGAGCGCTGATCCATGGGCGGGGGCCGAAGAGCGTTATCAGCCAGGCAGCAAGATAAAGGGCAAAATTGCGCGGCTTTTGCCGTTTGGAGTTTTTGTGACGCTTGAGGATGGCATTGACGGTCTTATTCATATATCGAATTTAGGCGCAGGAAGAAGGATAAAGCATCCCCGCGATGTGGTTGATGTTGGTCAAGAGGTTGAGGGCTATATTCTTTCGGTGGACATTGCGAGCAGAAAAATATCTGTTTCTCTTCAGCCCGAAAGCAAGCCCAAGCAGATAGATTATCCTAAAGTTGGAGACATGGTAGAGGGAGTGGTTGAAAAGGTTATGAACTTCGGAATTTTTGTTAAGTTGAGCGATGATCTGACAGCTTTAATCCCGAACTCCGAAGCAGGGACGCCAAAAGGGTCTGACCATAACAAGATATTTACGGCAGGCAGCAAGCTGCAGGCTGCTGTTATCGATGTTGATGCAGAAAACGGCAAGGTAACTATCAGCCTCAAGGCGGTCAAGTCCAGAGAAGAGCAGGACGAATACAAGACCTATGTTGAATCAATGAAAAAAAGCGACAATAATGATCCTGAACTTGGCGTGCTCGGCGAAAAACTTAAGAGCGTTCTGGATGTGAAGAACGGATCAGCTTAAAAAAACAGCAAAAAATTAGGCTAAAATTCGGCTAAAAATCTTGACAATTTCTTTGCGTTCGCATATCCTTATCTATAAATAAATTTTCTTTATAGGAGGGGAGCATGCAGGATGAAAGCCTCTTTAGTGATCTTTCCAAGCGGGGGATCTCAAGAAGAAATTTTCTGACCTTCTGCAGTACAATGGCTGCGACGCTTGGTTTGCAGTCAACCGTAGTTCCACAGATAGCAGAAGCTCTGGAAAAGAAGCAGAAACCGTATGTTGTTTGGCTTGAGTTTCAGGATTGTGCGGGGGATTCAGAATCGATTCTCAGGTCAACAAAGCCTACCATCGCGCAGTTGGTGCTCGATGTGATTTCTCTTGAGTACCATGAAACGATTATGGCTCCGTCAGGGAAGAATGCAGAGAAGTCTTTGAACGATGTTGTAAAGAACCACAAAGGCAAGTATATAGCTATTGTGGAGGGTTCTATCCCTATGAAAGATGGCGGCGTTTATTGCTGTATTGGCGGCAAGACCGCCATTGATATGGCAAAAGAGGTTTGTGGAAACGCCCTCGCAACAATAGCTGTGGGTTCCTGCGCCAGTTATGGCGGAGTGGCTGCGGCTGCTCCTAATCCTACCGGCGCTGTCAGCGTAAAGCAGGCTGTGCCTAACGCTACCGTAATAAATCTGCCGGGCTGTCCGATGAACAGCGAAAACCTTACGGCTACTGTGGTCCATTATCTTACCTTCGGCGCACTTCCTCAGTGCGACAAGGAAGGCCGCCCCTTATTTGCTTACGGAAAAAGAATCCATGACAATTGTGAGAGGCGTACACATTTTGATGCAGGCCAGTTTGTCAGGAAGTGGGGCGATGACGGCCACAGAAAGGGCTGGTGCTTATACGAGATGGGCTGCAAAGGTCCTCAGTCATACATGAACTGCCCGACCATACGATGGAATGAAGGCACGAGCTGGCCGGTAATGGCAGGTCATGGCTGCATTGCCTGCGGACAGCCGCAGAGTTGGGATGCGTTGGGCTCTATGTACACCAGACTGCCTAATGTTCCGGGCTCGGGCTACCAGACTACAGCCGACAAGATCGGTCTGGGTGTTGCTGCCGCTGCAGCAGCAGGTGTTGCGGTGCATGCTGCGATCAGGTCTTCAAAATCCAAGTCCGAAGATAAAAAATAATTGAGGAGGATATAGAATGGCAAAAATAGCTATTGACCCTTTGACCAGAATTGAAGGGCATCTGAGAATAGAAGCCCAGATAGAAGGCGGCAAAGTTGTTGACGCATGGTCTTCGAGCACCATGTGGAGAGGCATCGAACTTATTGTGAAGAACAGAGATCCTAGGGAGGTGTGGGCGCTTCTGTCCCGTATATGAGGCGTCTGAACAACGGTTCACTCCACCAGCTCCGTGAGGGCTGTCGAAAACGCACTTAATATTACGATTCCTGACAACGCAAGGATTATAAGAAATCTTATTTCGGGCATCCAGTATGTTCAGGACCATGTTATCCATTTTTATCATCTGCACGCATTAGACTGGGTTGATGTTGTAAGCGCATTGAAGGCCGACCCGGCTAAGACCTCTGCTTTGGCTCAGTCCATATCAGACTGGCACAACTCTTCTGCCGCTTATTTCAAGACCGTACAGAGCAAGGTTAAGACACTTGTAGAGAGCGGACAGTTGGGCATATTTGCCAACGGATATTGGGGGCATTCTGTTTATAAGCTTCCTGCCGAAGCTAACCTTATGGCTGTTGCGCATTACCTTGAGGCTCTTGAATGGCAGAGGGACGTGATCAAGATGCAGGCGTTCCTTGGAGCAAAGAATCCTCATCCTCAGACATTTTTAGTGGGTGGAATGTCGATTCCGATAGACCCCAACAGCCAGAACGCGATAAACGCAGGAACTATCGCGATGATGCTCGGCTACGCGCAGAAGGCGCAGGAATTTGTCGAGAAGGTTTATATTCCTGATCTGCTTGCGGTTGCATCCTTCTATAAGGAATGGGCAGGGATCGGCGCAGGCGTAGGCAATTTCCTCTCTTGCGGCGACTTCCAGAAGGACAACGTCAGCAACTCAACCAACTGCTGGCTGCCTGCAGGATTTATTAGAGGCAAGAATCTTTCTAAGGTCGAGCCGATTGACCATAAGAAGATTACCGAAGATGTTGCTCATGCGTGGTACAAATACAGTGATGATGACAAGAAGGGCAGACATCCGTTTGAGGGCGAAACCACTCCGAACTACACAGGGCCCAAGCCTCCTTACGAATGGCTCGAGACCGACAAGAAATACAGCTGGGTTAAGTCGGTCAGATATGACGGCCTTTCGACCGAGGTTGGACCTCTCTCAAGAATTCTGGTCGCTTACGCTTCAGGCCACAAGAGGATTGTTGAGGTTGTAAACAGCGTGCTTGGCAAACTCGGAGTAGGGCCTACGGCTTTATTTTCCACACTTGGCAGAACAGCAGCCCGCGGCGTAGTTAGTCTTGTAACCGCAGAGATGCTGCCTGTCTGGATTAATGATCTGGCTGCAAATATCAAAAAAGGCGACTACAAAATACACAACGGCGACAAATGGGATCCTTCCACATGGCCTGCAGAGGCTAAGGGATACGGCTTCCATGAAGCCCCGCGCGGCACGCTCTGCCATTGGGTAGTGATTAAAGACAAAAAGGTTGCCAACTATCAGTGCGTAGTTCCAGGTGGATGGAACTCTTCGCCAAGAGATGCCAAGAACCAGAGGGGACCTTTTGAAGAAGCCTTGATAGGCACGCCGGTGGCCGATCCGAACAAGCCTGTCGAGATTTTGAGAACCATACACTCTTTTGACCCCTGCATGGCTTGCGCGGTGCATCTTGTGGACTCAGAGGGAAAAGAGCTGTTTAAAGTCAAAGTGAAATAGGAGGGGCCATGGCGAATAAAGAATATGTCTGGGAATTGCCGGTAAGGGTAAACCACTGGTTGGATGTCCTGTCCATCGTAGTGTTGTCAGTAACCGGTTTTTATATCGCAAGCCCCTATATATTGGGCAGTTCAGAAAACTCATCCATAATGGCGAGTATGAGATTTCTGCATTTTGTGTTCGCTTATGTATTCACCGTAGCGTTTTTCGTAAGGATATACTGGGCTTTCGCAGGCAACAAGTATGTAAAGTTCAACCAGTATCTGCCGCTTAGCAGCGAACGCCGTCAGAATCTTACCGAGACCGCGCAGTTTTACTGTTTTCTCAAGGGAGACTGCGGACATTATGCCGGGCATACTGCCCTTGCCGGACTGACATACGCTGTCTTGTACACGCTTTTCTTTGTTGCGATACAGACAGGCTTTGGCTTGTATTCACAGTCTCATGACGGCGGTATTTTCTGGACGCTTATGGGTGGCTGGCTCGTTCCTGCAGGGAGCAGCGGTTCGGGTGTAAGACTTGTTCACCATCTGATTATGTGGGCTGTTATTGTGTATTTCATAACTCATATCTACATTGTTCTGCACAATAACATGATAGAGAAGAACGGGCTTTTGACATCTATTTTCAACGGTTACAAGACTAAGGGGGATAAGTAATTTTTTGAAGACAACCCTCATAGGATTGGGAAATATCCTGCTGATGGATGAAGGCATCGGGGTTCATGCGGCAAACTATATTCGGGAGAGATACTCATTCTCTCCCGAAATAGAGATAATCGACGGAGGCACGCTGGGCCTTGACCTTCTTCCGTATTTTGAAGACCGCGACAATATAGTAATCGCCGATGCCGTAAACTTTGGCAAAGAGACAGGGTTTATCGGAGTTATTGAAGACGATGACATCCCGTCTGTTCTTATGGCCAAGCTTTCGGTTCATAATATAGGCCTTAACGATGTTGTTGCAGCAACGAAGCTGATGGACAGGATGCCGTCTAAAATGAGGCTTGTGGGCATTCAGATTCTGTCAACCGAAGTCGGCATCGAAATGACAGACACCCTTAAAGAGAAATTTCCCCGCTTTGTGCAGGTTATAATAGAAACACTACAGGAGTTGAATGTAAAATGTGTCTTGCGGTCCCCTCAAAAGTTATCAGCATAGATAATCTTCTTGCCACTGTTGATGTTATGGGAGCAAGAAGGGATGTAAGCCTTATACTGCTGCCGGAAGAGGCGCAGATAGGTGAGTATGTGCTTGTGCATGCCGGCTTTGCCATTCAGAAGATAGATGAGGCTGCTGCTCTTGATTCTCTGAATCTGTTACGCGAATATGCCGAACTTCTTGAGTCGGCTGATGAAGAAGCCTTCAAAAGCATTACACAAGGCCCTCCGCAAGGTTCTTAATCTCAGGATTTCCCTAAAAAAGCCAAAAGTTCATCGCTGTCATTTATCAAAAAATATTCTGCTCTTGCCTGTCGTGCTGTGTGCGGTATGATTTTCAGAAGGCTTTTAAAATCAAGTTCAACGAACATTGTGTTGAGTTTTTCCCAGTCAGGAGTTTTCGATTTCAGCGATAAGGAGTCGAAGGCAACAGGCACATCGGTATCTATTGTAGCCAGCGTTCTGCTCAGTTTTATGGATTCCAGACTTTCATTGAATATTTTTCTGATGCGTTCATTTTTTATCTGGGCAGTATCAGCGATGAGGCTGTCGAGCGCGGTATTTTTCAGCAGGTCTTTTGCGGTCTTCTCTCCAATGCCTTTTGCGCCCGGAATGTTGTCAGCAACATCTCCTGTAAGCGCCATCACTTCAGGTATTCTTTCGGGAGGCAGCCCAAAGCGGGCCATGACTGCAGGATAATCAATTGTTGAGTCTTTCATAGGGTCGTATATCTTTATGCTGCTGCTCACAAGCTGCATCATATCTTTGTCGCCACTGACTATGAACACCTGCATGCCATGCGCTGCTGATTTTTTTGCTATGGTGCCGATTATATCGTCCGCCTCAAATCCGGGCATTTCAAAGGCAGCTATGTTCAGGGCTTCTACAACGCTTTTCATATAAGGAATCTGTGTAATCAGATCGTCTGGAGTGTCAGGGCGGTGTGCTTTGTATTCCTCGTACATTCTATGTCTTTCTGTGGGGGCCTTTGTGTCAAAGGCGATGGCGACCGCATCTGGCTTTTTTTCTTTCAATATTTTCATCAGCATCGTTGTGAAGCCATATATTGCGTTGGTCGGCAGGCCTTTTGAATTGGTCAGGCTTTTTATCGCATGATATGCGCGGTAGAAATATGAGTTGCCGTCGATAAGATAGAGGTTCATTTTTTTGCACCTATCACAAGAACGGTTTCGGGAAGATTTTTTACCGCAATATATTTAAAACCTGTTTCGTGCAGCCATTTTTTTATTTCATTAGGGCTGTAACAGCGGCCTTTTTCTGTTCCTACAAGCATGTTTACAGAGAAGATTGCGCTGTGGGAAGGCGAGGTCAGGGCATCGTTTATCGGGAACTCCTGCACAACAACTCTTCCTCCCGGATTTAAGGCAGTCCTGCATTTATAGAGCAGCGCGATATTTTCATCGACAGAATAGGCATGAAATATCTGGCTTACAAGTATTAGGTCATAACCTGAGCCAAAACTGTCAATATGAAAATCTCCAGAAATAAAGCTCATATTTTTTGCGCCATCTTTTTTTGCGACCCTTTTGGCTATCTTGATAGTTTCGGGCATATCAAAGGTTGTGGCCTTAATGCCTTTTTGTGCCATCGCGATAGCGTTTGTTCCCGGGCCGCCGCCCAAATCAAGCATACTCTTTACACCTTTAAGACCAACTGCTTTAATCAGACTTTCGGTGCGGAGTATGGTCAGGTTGTGCATCCCCATGATAAACGCTTCATGGTCAAAGCCCCGCCTTGCAGGACGGCCTGTTTTTAGCACTTCATCCAGAGCGGAAAAGTTCTGCCACATGGTTGATGCATGCTTGATAATGTCACCCTGATAAAGAGCGGCGCCTTTAACAAGATATCTGAAACTTATCTTAGCGTTGAGGTAAAGGCCGTCTTTGTTTTTTAAGATCAGACCTAAGCCTGCAAGCGCGTCAAGAAGTATCGTTGTTGCCCTAAGGTCGGTCTTAATCTTTTTTGAGATTTCAAGGGCAGAGGAAGATTTTCTCAGGTGCTCAAATATACCTAGATTGTTTGCGGTCAATACAACTCTTGCTGAGGTGAATCCCATATACATTCTTCTGAATTCCAAAAGGTCATTCGGTGTCATTGTCTGTCCCCCTGACGGCTCTATTTTTGCCTTGCTTTCTTATCCCAAATGACCCTTATATCATAGTCAGCGATAAGGCTGTCGTTTGTAACAATGGGTATTCTTTCAGCCTGAGCCTGCGCTATAAGTATCCGGTCAAAAGGGTCTTTGTGTTTGTCAGGAAGGCTATACATATGGAGCGCATGTGATATATGGACAGGCAGCCCGTTGATGTTGTTTTGTCTCATTTGCGCCGGGATAAATTTTTCGGCCGAATCCGGAAATTTGATACGGCCGAGTTTTGCTTTTATCATCATCTCCCAGCAGCTTGCAGCGCTCAGGAATAGTTCGTTTTTCTCGTTAGAAATAAAATCACGGACAAAGATTGTAAGCCGCTCATCATCCATAACCCACCATAAAAATACATGGGTGTCAAGCAGCGCCTTCATTATTTAAAACCTTTGAGAATGCCGCTTGGCAATGGCTCCATAAAAGATTTGCTTATAGTTATCTTGCCTTTTGCGCTGCCCGGTTTTCGTTTGGCAGAAGCTTGAGGCAGTGGAGATATGCAGGCAATCGGATGTCCTGCTTTGGCAATAAGGATATCTTCACCGCTCTCTACACGCTTAAGAATGGAAGAAAGGTGGGTTTTTGCCTCATGTATATTGACAGTGTTCATCGCTACACCTCCATTGTTTTATATTATCTTAAACTAATGGGTTAGTCAACTTGAAATTTGGGGGCAGAATACTGGTGAATGAAGGAGATGCCCTGACGGTTCTATTTTTTTCTGGCTAGATAATCCATTTGCCTTAGCCGCAGATAATAAATAGAGTCATGGAATATATGGTGTTGCAATTCCTGTGTTATACTGCCGAAGGTGGAACGGAGAGAGTTTATAAAACAGGTTTTAAGCGGAATGCGCAGCGACCGAATACCGAGGGCTTTGTTTGGGGGAGGGCGATGGGCATATCGTCAGGCCTGCTTGAAGATCGAACAACTGAAAGAAAAGCCTGATTATTCTGCAGAAAGACTTTCTGATTTGTTTGAAGGCCTTGATACCGATATAATCTTTGCCGGATCCGGTCTTAATACTTTTCCTGCAGAGGCGATCGGCGGAGATCTTGCATTTAAGGGTGAACAGGCGCCTCTGCTTTCTTTTCCTATAATTCAAAAAGCCGAGGATGCCCGCTGCCTTGAAGAGGTTGATATATCTCATTCTCCGCATACAGCGGCATTGGTTGAAATGATAACGCATTTGAGAAAACGCCTGCCTGACAGGTTTCTTTGCGTCACATCATGGGGACCTTTTACATGGGCGATGATTCTCTGTGAATGGAATCTTCTTCGTGACAAGGTTGTATCGGACAAGAATTTTGTTCGTGAAGTGTGCGAGCTTGGTGTGCGACTCTCTTCCGCTTTTTTAGAGCCGCTTATGGAGCGGCGTATTATTGACGGCATTGCAATACCTGATGGCGCTGTAACGCTGATTCCAAACGATCTTTACGTGGAGATTGTTCTTCCCTGTGAAAGGAAGCTTTTTGAGAAGGCAAAAAAATATGGCATTGCATGTTTTCTGCATCAATGCGGGGATATCAGGCACCAGCTCGATCTATATACTGAAACCGGAGCTGATTGCATCTCTCTTGATGCAGGCGTATCAATAGGCGAGGTCTATAAGATGTATCATGAAACCACCGTTACGGCAGGAAACGTGGATGTCATTAATACCGTTCTGGCTGGGGATGCTGCCTTGATACGTAAGGCTGTTGCGGATTGTATTGCCGGAATTTCTGATCCGTTTCAGGAACTAATTCTTATGCCGTCCTGTGATATTCCTCTTGATACTCCGCTGGGCAATGTAAAGGAATTTCTTGCCTGCGCCGACAGAGTGTATTAACTTTTCTCGGTCAGCGAACTCTGGCCGCTTTCGATGTCTTTGAATATTTTCAATACAGAAATAAATACCGCCACAACAAGAGGCCCCATTATAAGCCCTATGAGTCCGAAAAAGTTTATTCCTCCGAGCACGCTGAAGAAAATGACAAGAATATGCATTTTGGTTTTGCTGCCGATGATAATCGGTTTTAGAACATTGTCCACCATGCTGATCCCTAACACTCCCACAACAATCATTACAACACCTTTCCAAATCGTGCCTTGTATGAAAAAATAGGCTGCTATAACGCCCCATACCGCAAAGGTTCCTACAAGCGGGATGAATGATGATATGGCGGTTGCAAGCCCCCACAAGACTGGAGAGTGGGTTCCGAGAAGCGCGTAGGTTATGCCGCCTATTATGCCTTGTACAATTGCTACAACTACACCTCCGTAGATGGTTGACACTACTACGTCTTTGACCTGAACGGTAAGCGTGTTTTTATTTTCTTCCGAGAACGGGAGATAATCACGCAGCTTCTTCATGAAACTTGAGCCGTCTTTAAGAATAAAGAATACCGCGAACATCATGAATACAAAGTTGACCAATGCAGACATTACGTTTCCTATGCCGGTGGGTATCATGCTGATGATGGTTTTTCCGACCTTTGACAGGCTCTCTGTCAGTTGCTTCTGCATCTGTACGTCAGCAAGAGATAGATTGAAAATCCGTCCGATGTTTCTGGTCACCTTATTTATTGTTGGATGGTTTAAAACATTTTTTACAGATTCCAGCTGCCCCCTGTCGAAGGATTCCGAAAGGCTCCGGGCTTCATCAATCAGCAGATAAAATGTGTATGAAAATGGACCTATAAGGACTATGGTTATAAGCAAAAGCACTGCAAGGGATGCAGCAACAGGCCATTTTAAGTATCTCAGAATATAGGCATAAACAGGATAGAAGACTATTGAAATAACAATTGCCCATGCGAGCGGGGCAAGGAAGGGCTGAAGTATTCCATAGGTCAGGTAGCCGAGCAGTAGCAGCAAGGCTGTGCTGGCTAAAATATAGAATCTGTTGGTTTGCATATTTTTTATCTTATCCCTTGAGCTTTATTTATGAACGACCTAAAAAGCGATGCAGAAAGAGCTTCATCCTGAATACGTTCAGGATGCCATTGAGCACCTACCATGAAAGTATAGTCTTTTTTGATAATGCCTTCAACTATGCCGTCTTCAGAAGCAGCGAACACCGCAAAACCATTAGCGACTGTTTTTAGCGCCTGATGATGCGATGAGTTGACTGTGGCTGTCCGTGCCTGAAACCCCAATACAGGCTCGAGTTTTATTTCGTGCATGTTGTTCTTGTGCTCTAACGCATTGGGCATAGTATGGCTTATGTCTTGGTAGATACTGCCGCCGAATGCCACATTGATGAGCTGCATACCGTAGCAGATCGCAAAAATTGGGACTTCTCTCTTCAAGCATTCCTTAAGCAATGCAAGTTCAAAATCGGTTCTTTCTTTTTTTGCAAACTTGAGGCATTCAAGAGGCACAGAGATTGATTCTCCGTAATATTCAGGAATTATGTCGCTGCCGCCCGAGATAAGCAGGCCGTCTATTTTGTACGCAAGCTCTGTTATATTCTTTTGCGGTGCTAAAATTATCGGAATTCCGCCATTATTTTCGATTGCAGATACATATCCGTGTTTGAGTTTAAAGAAGTCATCGTCCATATCGGACGTGATGCCGATAAGCGGTTTTATCTCAGTATCCTTCCAGAGAGGCTGCCGGTAAATTCGCCGTGATTCAGCGCGTGAATGCCGTTTACAAAAACATGCTCAACACCTTCGGCCTTGGTGAATGGTTGTTTGAATATCTCGGTGTCGCGTATTTTGTTGTAATCGAATACTAAAATGTCGGCGAAAAAACCTGTCTTTAAGAGGCCGCGTTTTTGCAGTTTGAATGTTTCTGCTGACAATGAAGTCATTCTTTTTATCGCTTCCTGCAGCGAAAAGAGTTTTTCATCCCGTGCATAGGTTGCTATTACTTTTGGAAAGCTGCCAAATCCCCTAGGATGCGGTTTCCCGCTGCTTGTAACTCCTGTAAACGAACGCACCGAGCTGTCAGAGCCTATCATCGAATAGGGGAGGCGAAGAAATTTTCTCAGGTTGTCCTCGTTCATAGAAAAGAAAACCGCGCTGGTCCTTACCTCTTCGTCTATAAGTATTTCGATCAGCGCATCATCAGGTCTTTTGCCGAGCTTCGCGGCTATTGCCGATATGCTTTCGCCTTCCATCCAGCGGTTATGCTCTTTTACGGTGGTGGCCACATATATTTTGCCCCAGTATTTCTCGTCATTTGCTGATAGTTCTGCTTTTATTTTTTTCAGCGTATCCGGAGACTTAAGCCTTTTAAGCTCGTCTTCATAACCGCCTTCATACACCCACGACGGAAGCACTGTGTCGAGATCTGTGCTGGATGCGATGTATGGATAACGGTCGCAGGTCAGTCTGATGCCATATTTTTTTGCTTCTTCGATTGCAGAGATGGCATCGTCAGCCTTCATCCAGTTGCGCTCGCCCGCTGTTTTTATATGCGATATGTGAACAGGGATGCCTGATTTGCGGCCTATCTCTATTGTCTCATCAATTGATTCGATAAGCCTGTCGCCTTCGCTTCTCATATGCGACGCGTATATCCCGCCTTTTGATGCGGCGGTTTTTGCAAGTTCTACAAGTTCATCCGTATTCGAGAAAATGCCAGGAGGATATATGAGGCCTGTGGAGAGCCCTCTTGAGCCCGAGTTCATGGCATCTTCAAGCAGTGCATTCATCTTTATCTGTTCATTTTTATCGGCCGGAATATTTTTGTATCCCACTACAGAACCGCGTATGTTTCCGTGGCCGCAAAGTGTGGCAAAGTTTATAGCTATGCCTTTTTTTTCGAGCAGGGAGAAATATTCATCAAAGGTGTGCCACCGCTCTTTGATGCCGAGCTCATTCATGTCAGCCTGTCTGCGTTCAAAGGCTTCTCCTAAAAGCGGGGCTGCCGAAAGACCGCAGTTGCCGTTAATCTCTGTTGTAACGCCCTGTGAAAGCTTGCCTTCAGCCCTGCCGTCCGCCAATAACGTGAATTCGGAATGTGCGTGGGTATCGATAAGTCCGGGGCATGTGAAGAGACCTGTTGCGTCTATTTCATATTTGGCTTTAGGTGAGTCGTCACCTAAAAAAACTATGGTGTTTGCTTCGATGCCGAGGTTGGCCTCGAAAGGTTCATTTCCTGTGCCGTCTATAATAGCGCTGTTTTTGATTAAATAATCGAGCATTTGTAAAAAAGGGCGGCGGCTATAAACCTATATTCTGCGGGAGTTTTGCAAGTCGCTCTTGCTTTTTTTCTTTTTGCCTTTTTTTGCTGCAGATGATGCTTTTTTTACCTTAGAATTTTTCTTTGTCAATTTTGTTTCTTTAGCAGGTTTTATGTCGTATCCGTTTCTATACGGCGTTTTGTATGAAACAAGAGTATGGGGTGTGGCTGTAGAAAAATAAGAGTTGATGCCGGACGCAATAGAATTAGCCAACCGCTCTCTGTATTCGCCTGTTGTGAGGAGCTTTTCTTCATCTCTATTGCTTATGAATGAAACCTCCACAAGCGCAGATGGCATCTTTGCTCCCACCAGAACATAGAACAAAGCCTGCTTTACTCCGTGGTTTGAAACTTCAGGATACTCTGATGTGATATTGGCCACAAGCGAGTTCTGAACATAGCCAGCCACCTTTACAGATTCGTCACGCTTGCTTTCTCTTTCTAGGGCGGTAAGTATTACCCCGAGCTCGCCCTGCGCTTTTTTCATCTCTTTTACGGATATGTCATTTTCTCTTGCAGCTACACGCAGGGCTTCGGCATCGTCGGTCCAGTTCAGCAGATAAGTTTCTATGCCGCGGGCCTGCCTGTTCGGACTGGCGTTTGCATGTATCGAAATGAATAGGTCTGCGCTGCTTTTGTTTGCTATCTCTGCACGCTCTCTAAGGGGGATGAAAATATCCTTCTCTCTCGTCAGGATTATCTCATATTCCGGATGGTCCATCTTCATCTTTTCACGTGTTTTAAGCGCAACATCCAGAACCACATCTTTCTCATAAAGTCCTTTCGGCCCAACCGCACCCGGATCATGTCCGCCGTGTCCGGGATCAAGCACGATTCTTTTATATGCAGGCCTTGCTTCGGTTTTGTCCGGGACTCTTTTTTCTTTTTCGCGTTCCGGAGCAGGCTCACGTTCTTTCACTTTTTCTTTATCCGGTTTTGGCTGTATCTTAGAGCCCTTATGCAAAATATCTATAACAAGCCTTGGCGGATCGTCTAAATTAAGCACCTTGAATTCGTATTCACTGGATTCAAGGTCGAATACGATTCTGACAGTAGTTGCTGTGTTTTGGCCTAATCTAATGGACTTGACCAGCCTGTCGTTTATCTGATAGTTGGGCTGCAGACCCTTTTGCAACTTGGCGTTTTTGAGGTCAAAAAAAAGCCTTTCAGGGTTTGACAGGGTTGCTTTTGAGAATTCCACAGGCCCGCTCAGGTCAATGGCTATGCGCATATTATCGGCGCCTGTCCAGTGTCTAATGCCTTTGACCTCGATCGGATCATTGGCAAATGAGAGGTTTGGCATTATGAAAAAACAGAAAAGAAAGAAAAGCAGATTCAAACTCGCGTGTTTTTTTAAATCAGTAGCTTTGTACCGCAATACCTTATATGGCCTGAACCGCCTTGGTTCCCGGCACTTCCTTTTTTATAGTGGTTTCCACCCAATTTTTTAGCGTCAGCGTTGACATAGGGCAACTGCCGCACGCGCCTGTTAGTTTCACATATACTATATCGTCTTTTATTTCTACAAGTTCAATGTCTCCGCCCTCTGCCTTCAGCCCAACCCTCACTTTTTCGAGTGCGCCAACTATCTGTTCTTTCGTTATCATTGCTCCTCCTAAATGAAAAGAACCTTTAAAAATAATAAGCCCCTGCAGACTGAAAAGTCAATTTTTTCATTGATTCTCAAGAAGTTTTAGCACTATTTGAGTTTTTGATTTGCCCTTGTATTGTGTTTATGCTAATATCTTCAAATGACAAAGAGAATTGGAATATTACCTGCCGGTCCATTTCTGATAATTTTTCTTATAGGTATTTTTGTTTTTGTCTCTTTTCTGTCTGTTAGCTGCGCTGATGACAACTCTACCGGAATCAAAGTTGTTTTGAAACATAACAACGGTGAAATCCGCACAGAGAGCCGTTCCGGCATATACGGGAATTATCCTCAAGCTTTTGGCAATTATTTCTTCGGACGTCTTTCTGGTTTGATGCAGAAGTCCGGAATGGTTTCAGAACTTCAGGTTTCATCTGATATTGAATGCGGTGTGAGGCTTATCGAGGTTAATGAGGCTAAGGCAGACGGGCTTCTAAGCTGGATTTACAAAAGGGCGTGGGCCATATCCGAGGTGAGCTGCGCAGCCAGAGGCAGAGAGATAAAGCGAACGGTTAATGCTGATACCTCCGATATCTATTTGAAACATAATTCGGTTGTAGATGTTATATGGCGAACAAAAACTATTCCAACCACAAGCCCGGGGTTTCAAAGTACACCTGTAGGTGTTGCGCTGAACGGCCTTGCAGCCCAGACCCATAAAGCAATTTCCGAGATTAGTGAATTTTTATTGAAATGAGCCACAGCATTGATTTTCTAAAAATCTGCATTGCGTGCGCATTAGCGGTTGTTTTGTCATTCCCTGCATCAGTAAGCGCATCAAGCGTGAACTATATTGCAGAAGGCAACAAGCGTAAAGGTGAGGGCGATTGCGCCGGGGCCATAGATAACTACAAACTTGCAAAACAGCACAGGCAGTTTAGTGAAGTATGGGGATTTTATCACTCTGCATCCGAATGCTATATAGCGCTGAGAGATTATGACAGGGCCATTGTTTCATACGGCAGGGTTATAGACTCCACAAAGAATAGGAGGCTTCAGGGTGAAATGTACAGGGGCAAGGGCAGGGCATATTACCTGAAAGCAAAGGGCAGAACCCTTGATGCATACTATGTTGATCTTGCCTATAAAAGCTTGGCAGAGGCGAAGGCGAGAGCGGTTGATGTAAGCGACATAGAAAAAGAGATAAGCTCAGATAGCAGCAGGCTCGAACTCGTTAAATCTGTAGGCAGCCGTTATGATGCTGACGAAGAGAAAAAGATCGATGAGAAGATGCAGGAAGAGCTGAATAAACCGCCTCCTTCACCTGTGATAGAGGCTCCTGTTATTGTTAAGCAGGATGTTAAGGAGCCCGAAAAGGTCTTGGAACCTGCGAAGAAAAAGACAAAGAAGAGAGTTATTAGAAAGTCTCCTGTCAAGAAATCCCCTGCTGCTGACAACTCTTCAGCTGCGCATAAAAAGCTGTCAGAGCTTCATAAGGGCAAGACTGATAGAGACGGAGCAAAGACTGAACCGCCGCCCTTCAAAGATATATTTCAGAAGTTCGGGGAAGGCAAAGTTCCTCCTAAAAAGCAACAGAAGCCATCCGCAGTTGATAAGGACACCACTTCTGCCGAGCTCGAAAAACTGCTTAAGGAGGTTATCTCCAAGTGAGGGATATTGTTCCTATCCGGAAAGTGGGTTTGCTATACGATGACATTTATCTCAGGCATGATATGCCTGCGGGGCATCCCGAATCAAAGCAAAGGCTTGTAAGCATAATGGAGTCTTTAAAGTCATCACCTCATTGGAACTATCTTTATTGCTTTAAACCTCGCAAGGCTGATTTTACTGATATAGCTTTGGTTCATAAAGAATCTTATATACAGAAGATTAAGAATTTTGGGACCGGTCATTTTGACCCTGACACATACATTTCAAAAGATACTCTCGAAGCGGCGCTATTTGCTGCCGGAGCTGTTATAGAGGCTGTCGAAACCCGCAGGTCAGGTGAAATTGACAGGGCGTTCTGTGCGGTCAGGCCGCCCGGACACCATGCAGAAGCGGGCAGGGCCATGGGTTTTTGCATTTTCAATAATGTGGCTATAGGTGCACGATATGCGCAGAAGCTCGGATACAAAAAGATTTTTATAATAGATTTTGATGTTCATCACGGCAACGGTACTCAGCATATGTTTGAAGATGACGACACAGTTTTTTATTTCAGCACCCATCAGCATCCCCATTATCCGGGCACAGGGGGCGAGTCAGAAAAAGGCATCGGCAAGGGGTTAGGATACACATGCAACATTCCTCTCGGATATGGCTCCGGCGACGATCTGTTTTCTCAGATTTACGGCCGCACAGTTCCTGAACTCATAAAAAAATTCGCTCCTGATATGGTAATGGTTTCGGCAGGCTACGATATTCACAGAAGAGACCCGCTTTCGGGCTTGACAGTTTCTAGTGAGGGGATACGCAGCATTGTGCGGAGCATTCTGTTGTCTGCCGAGGTTCCGTTTGTTTTTGCTTTAGAGGGAGGATACGATTTGACTGCGCTCGCAGAATCTGTGAGGATAACTGTAGAAGAGTTGCTTGGGGTTTAGTTCAAAAATAACGTTAGTCTTTTAGCCTTTCGTATATCTCCTTGAATTTCGGAGCGCATTCCTCAAAGGCTTTCAGCACCGCAGGGTCAAAGTGCGAAGGCATAGTTCTTCCGTCGCCTTCAAGTATTATTCTGCAGGTTTTCTCGTGATCAAAAGCCGGTTTGTACACACGAGCATTTCTGAGTGCATCGTAGATATCGGCAATAGCCATAATCCTGCCCTCGATAGGCGTCATCTTTTCTACAAACCCATACGGATAGCCGCTCCCATCCCATTTCTCGTGATGAGTCAGGGCTATTACCTTTGCCATTTTTAGCATGGGGTGGTCGCCCAGTATCTTCGCGCCGTAAAGAGGATGCTTCTTCATCTCCTCAAACTCTTCTTCCGTCAATTTGCCCGGCTTCTTCAGTATCCCCGAAGGTATGCTTATCTTGCCCACGTCGTGCATAATCGCCTGAAACCTTATCTCATTGATGAATTTATTGTCACACCCTAATTTTTCGGCAAGTACAACACAGTTTTCGGCCACCCTTAGAATGTGATTCCCTGTGTCTTCATCATTTGCTTCCGATGCCCGTGCAAGAGCTTTTACCACATATTCAAAGGCATCTTCTACCGCTTTTATCTGTCCTGAGATAGCCTTTAGCAGCAGTGTCTGAAAGACAAAAGAATCCAGCACCGTTGCGTCATATGAGCCGACCATTCTGCCATAGTTGAGCGCTATAAAACATATATCGCTGCCGATATAGCAAACAATATTTTCGATCGGATGCACTATACCCGGTATCTTTTCCAGAACAGGCATCAAGCCGCTCTGCTCCATATAGTCTTCATTGAAAAAAAGCGCCTTTGAATTAACAGGCAGATTCGCCGCATCCTTATATGGTATATCAATCAATCTTTTTTCTATCCTGCCCGACAAAGCCTCATACACATACCATGTCATTTTATAATTCTCAATGACCGCACCCACAATTATCATTTGGGGCTTGTCAGCATCCTTTTCTTCAATACGCAGAAACTTATTAACAACTCTGTCTATCTCGAATATAAGGTCGAAATTAAGAGGGTCAAAATGCTTCAGAAGTTCCCGGCCATGCTGGGTAATATTTTTCATCCCCTCGTATGCTGTATTGAGCCTCGCATTAAGGTTTCTCATCGTCAGAAGCATGTTTACCCTTGCAAGCAGTTCGTCTTTGTCAAAGGGCTTGGAAACAAAGTCATCGGCGCCTGCCTCAATGCCCTTGATCCTGTCCATTTTGTCGTGGAGCGCGGTAATCAGCACAACCGGTATATGTCTAACCTCATCCACATCTCGTATAGTCCTGCACACTTCAAAGCCATTCATCTCCGGCATCATCACATCCAGAAGCATGAGATCTATTTTTTCTTTTAGAACTATAAGCATCGCCTCTTTGCCGTTTGAGGCTTTTACAACCTCAAAGCCTCTCGGAAGCAAAATAGCATCCAGCAGCTTAAGATTGGACTGTTCATCATCTACGCATAAAATTCTGTACCTGCTTTCTTTCATCTCAGCTCCTTTTTAAGATGGGTATCGAGTTTTTCGGTCAAGCGTTTTTTATCAATCGGTTTTTCTAGCCATCCATCAGCTCCAGCTTCTTTGCTCATGCGTTCACTATCTGAGGAGCTCAATCCTGTAAGCATAATCACCGGAATATGTTTGTGCTGTTCGGTTGACTTAAGTATTTTACAGGCCTCAAACCCGCTGATGCCGGGCATAAGCGCATCCATAAAAATCAAGTCTATTGCTTCTTTATTTACCAACTCCAGAGCTGATTCTCCGTTCTCTGCAATAACAACATCAACACCGCCTGCAGAAAGGAGCGCCTTAAGAATCTTTTGGCTCATAAAATCATCGTCCACGCACAACACTCTTTTTTTTATATTCATTGAGTCCTTCTCATTTGTGCTGTTGTCTTAAAGGAAGCTTAACCACAAATACGCTTCCTTTGCAGTATTCACTCTCAAGGCGAATAGTGCCGCCATGAAGCTCTATCAGTTTCTTGGTCAAAGCCAATCCCAGACCGGTGCCTTCGTATTTTTTATGGTAAGGTGACTCCAACTGCGAAAACTCCTGAAATAGTTTGTGCATATCTTCAGATTTTATCCCGATTCCGGTGTCAGTTACCGATATTTCTATAAAATCATCTAACCGTTCTGCTTTCACGGTAACGCTGCCGCCTTCGGGCGTGAACTTTACTGCATTGCTTAACAGGTTGAACATTATCTGCTTCAGCTTTCTTTCATCTGCAATGATTTCGATATCCGCCTCGGGCGCGACATAAAGTTCCAGGTTTGCACCGCCCTTTAATGCTTTTTCCTTCAAAATGGACACTGATTGCTCTAAAGCTTTTTTCAGTTGAACAACATTCTGCTCCATATCCATCTTTCCTGCTTCCACTTTCGAAAGATCGAGGATGTCGTTGATCAGGCTCAGCAGATGCTTGCCGCTTGATTTTATATCACCGATGTAATCTTTCTGCTGTTCGTTCAGTTTTCCGAACAGTTGATCCTGAAGCACCTCAGAAAAGCCTATTATTGAATTCAAAGGGGTCCGCAGTTCGTGGCTCATGTTCGCAAGGAATTCGGATTTTGCCCTGCTTGCAGATTCTGCTTGAAGCAGGGCTATTTCCAGGCGCTCCTCGTTTTTCTTGAGGTCTCTAAACAAGAGCGCGTAAGGCTCTGTGAGGCCGGTCTGTATGATCGCCTTGTACATAAAGTAGAAGGACAGTATTTTGAACATATGACCGATAAGGTTCGATTTGCCGTAGAGGTTCACATAAAAGGTGAAGCAGATCTCGGTTATTATTGTGGCCACTATCGACAGCATCAAGAGATTGAGCACATTCTTTTCGAACTGATTTCTGTTTTGCAGAAGCAAAGCGAGTGCTGCTATCAGAACCGCGACGATAATGTGTTCGCTTTGTATCTTGAATGCGGTGAGCCCCACACCTGTAACAAAACAGTCCGGAAAGACTCGCCAGTAAAATATAGTTAAAAGCAAAAACACCATTATCAGGGCAAAGGCAGCTATTGTCGGAGCAATCCGCAGTCTTTTCCTGAAAAAAACAGGAGCTATAAGAAGTACAAGGCTTTCGAGAAACCGGGCTGCTATCCATATCTGTGGGGGCAGATTGTTGTCGTCAAAACTCTTGAATACACCCATGCCTTTATATGCAAGCGTATGCAGCACATCAAGGGACGCCACAAAGAAATAGGCGATGCCTATGAAAAGAAGATAGTTGTTTTGGTAATATCTGCGTGAATTCCAGGCAACTATCGAAAGTGCATAGGCGATGACTATGCTGAACAGTTCAGCGATGCTGTGAAACAGCAGGTAATTATGTAGGCTGACCACATAAAGCGCTGCCAGAGAGAATCCAAGAAACAGGATGCTCATGGTGTCTATCTTATCAAGTGTCTTATCCATTTATGTCCGGCATATTCTCTTTTGCGATTTTCGGCAGTTCACGCGTGTCTATCGGCTTTGATATATAGCCGTCAGCGCCTGCCGCAAGTATTTTTTCCTTGTCGCCACTCATCGCAAAGGATGTTACAGCAATGATTTTTATATGCTTGGTTTCCATATTCTCCTTCAGAGCCTTGATAGCTTCAAACCCGCTTATTCCGGGCATCTGTATATCCATGAAGATCAGGTCAGGGATATGCTTTTTGGCAGCCTCTATCCCTTTTGCGCCATCTTCGGCCTCTATGACATCAAAACTGTAGTGCCTCAGGATATCTGCCATTAGTTTCCTGTTCTTGGGATTATCCTCCACGATTAGTATCTTGCTTTTCATTATTTATCCTCCGATCGCCCTGCCGGAATTTTAAACACAAAACTGCTTCCCTTGCCGTATTCGCTTTCAAGGCGTATGCTTCCTCCGTGAAGCTCCACAAGCCTCTTGGTCAGTGCCAGTCCCAGCCCTGAGCCCTCATATTTTTTCTCATATGTTGATTCCAGCTGCGAAAACTCATGGAAAAGTTTTGCTATGTCCTCAGGTTTTATCCCAATCCCGGTATCGGTAACCGCTATTTCTATGAAGTCCTCAACCCGTCTCGCAGATACGGTAACCCTTCCTCCGTTAGACGTGAACTTTACCGCGTTGCTTAGAAGATTGAAGATTATCTGCTTCAGCTTCCTCTCGTCTGCCGCGATCTCTATATCCGCATCAGGCGCAACATCCAGTTTCAGTATTATACCGCCTTTAACCGCCTTTTCCTTTAACATCGACAGAGAATGGCCCAGCACCTCTCTTACATGAACGCTGCCCAGTTCCAGCTCCATCTTTCCTGCTTCCACTTTCGAAAGATCGAGGATGTCGTTGATCAGGCTCAGCAGATGCTTGCCGCTTGAGCGTATATCGTTCAGGTAGTCCTTCTGCTGTTCGTTCAAGGGGCCCGAGAACTCGTCTTGAAGCACCTCAGAAAAGCCTATTATCGAGTTCAGCGGTGTTCTCAGTTCGTGGCTCATGTTCGCAAGAAATTCGGATTTGGCAATATTGGCAGATTCGGCAGCATCCCGAGCCTCCTCCAACTGTTTGGTCCGTTCAGCAACAACCTTTTCCAGATAGTCGCGGTCATGCAAAAGTTCGGACTCCACAAGTTTGCGCTCGGTTATATCCTGAATTAATCCATCGTATGACTGGAGCCTGCCTTTATCGTCATATTTTTGAACGCAGGTGCTTCTGACCCATCGCAAAGCCCCGTCTTTCTTTATAATGCGATGTTCGATAGCAGGCACTGCCGCTCCTGATAATATTTTCTTGGTTCGTCTCAACACCTCATCACGGTCATCAATAAACACCATGTTAAGCCACAGATATTGATCAGAATCGAATTCATCTGGCAAGTAGCCTGTTATAGACTGGCAGCCCTCGCCGTGAACCGTATTCACCACCACACCGTTTTCAACACTCACCGTATAGATATAATCGGTGACCGTCTTGGTAATCTGCCGGTAGCGGGCTTCACTCTCGGTCAGATCCTTTTCTGCTTTCTTGCGGTAGTCAATCTCCTCTTGCAGCTCGTCAATCATCGAGTTTAATTGCTCTGTGCGTTCCAGTACACGATTCTCTAAAGTTGTGTTCAATTCCAGGATTCTTTCTTCTGCCAGCTTGCGTTCGGTGATGTCCGAGAATGTCACAACAGCGCCCTTTATTGCGCCCTTTTCGAAGAGTGGATTAGATGAATATATTGTATAGAAAGCTGTACCGTCCTTGCGCCAGAACACCTCATCCTCAATACTACAAGCCTCTCCTATTTTAAAGGCAATGAAAATAGGACACTCGTCAACAGGATAAGGCGAGCCGTCATTTCTGCTGTGATGGATCATATCATGCATATTTCTGCCCAGCAGGTCCTCGGGCAGATCGTAGCCCAGCATCTTTAATGCAGAATTGTTTATGAATGTGCAGCACCCGTTCAGGTCGATGCCATAAATCCCTTCCCCACTTGCCTCCAAAAGCAGCCGCATCTCATTGCCCAAAGCGGCCATAGCGAGCGCCTGTTCACGGGACCTTTCCTGCAGCCACATTAACAGTGCAAGAGAAAAACTTATTATCAACCCGATCGGGATAACGCCTGCAGGCAGATATGATTCTGAAGCTAATACAAACGGTTCTAAAGGAGAATAAACGAGCGTCCATTTATGCCCATGCATATTCACAACTTTCTTTTCGATAAATGAACGATGACTGTCTTTTGATAGTCCATAACCATCATTGTTGCTGTCATATAATTTATTTTCTATTGATATTTCATTGCCGTCATATATTTCGAGGTCAACATCAAGCAGCGCCCCTTTGAAAAGCGCATTCATGAGGTCCTTGATGCGAAATGGACTGTAAACATATCCTGAAAGAGCAAGCCGCCGTTCCTGCTCATCGTTAACCGGCATGCTTTTTTTGTAAACAGGCACATACATAAGAAAACCATTCTGAACATCCTTCTCTGTTTCCTGCACAAGCTTAACCTTGCTCGTTATGACCGTTGTATTCGTGTCTCTTGACCTTTCCATTGCTCTGCGGCGCACAGGTTCGCTGAACATGTCATAGCCGAACGCCCTCTGGTTTCGTTCATCAAAGGGCTCCAGATAAATGATAGAGGTATATCCCTGACGGTCGCCTTCAGGACGGACAGTATAGTTTGGGAAACCTTCAGACCTGATTTTTGAAATGTGTGATCGCAATTCAGAAGGCTTTATGAACTGCGAAAATCCGATGCCCTGTATCCCCGGATAATGTTCGTGGATTCGAAGGCTCTCAACATAAGTGCGCCAGTCTTTGCGAGTTACATCGTCAGAGGCATCGAACAGCGCTGCAGCGCCACGCAGAATTGTTCTGTTCGCATACATCCTTTCAACGAGCTGATCTGTAATCTGGCCTGTCCGTGCGAGAAATCTTTGTTTAGCCTGTTGTCTGATATAGCTTGAAGAGAAATACCAGACAAGAAGCGTGCTAAGAATACAGATAATAAAAACAACATAATGTAATTTTTTGTAAAAAGGCATATTACTGTTCTTTAAAAGCATTTTGTCTGTCCAAAACCCCCCTTACTTTCCTCAGCAGAGTATCAAGATTGAGCGGCTTAGATAAAAATTCGAAGCCATCTTCCAGTATTCCTTTCTTTGCGACGATGTCATCCGTATAGCCGCTCATGAATATTACCTTAACAGTATGGTTGAGTTTATTTATCTCTTCGTAGGCATCTCTGCCGTTCTTTATAGGCATTATAATATCAAAAAGGAGAAGAGAAACTTTATCAGCATTCTCTTTATACTTTTTGACAGCTTCCCCTCCATTGTCGGCTTCTATTGTCTTGTAGCCATATTCCTGAAGGTACATTCTGCTGACTTTTCTTACATTAGGTTCATCCTCGGCTATCAGTATCGTTTCTCCCTTGCCCATAGGTATTGCCTCGACTATTTCGGGCTTTATATCTTCTGCTGACTGTAGCAAGGGCAGATATATCCTGAAGGTTGTGCCTTTGCCCGGTTCGCTGTACACATTGATATTGCCGCCGTGCTGTTTGATGACCCCGTAAACTATCGCCAACCCAAGTCCGGTGCCTTTGCCGACTTCCTTGGTTGTGTAAAACGGCTCAAAAATGTTCAGGCTTGTTTTGGGGGCCATCCCTATTCCTGTATCTGATACTGTCAGCACTGCATATCTGCCTGGATTTTCGAAAAGATTAGCCTCCGCGTAATGTTTGTCTATATCCGCAACCCCTGTCTCTATGATTAGATACCCTCCGTCAGGCATAGCATCGCGGGCATTGGTCGCAAGGTTCAGCAGCACCTGCTCTATCTGCGATGCATCAACCTTTACAATAATATCGCTGCTGCTAAGAACGGTTTTAAATTCTATGTTCTCCCTTAGAAGCCTGCTGAGCATCTTTTCGATGGTGAATACTATAGTGTTAAGGTTTTGTAGTTTTGGAATTATTACCTGTTTTCTGCTGAAGGCAAGAAGCCCTCGTGTGAGTTCAGCCGCACGCTCTGCTCCGGCAAGCATTTCTTCGATATATTCTTTGGATATGGAATCCTCTTTAAGCCTCTTTTTTGCCATAGCTCCAAAGCCGATTATTGCGGTAAGAATGTTGTTGAAGTCATGCGCCACGCCCGCTGCAAGCACGCCGATGGCCTCCATCTTCTGTGACTGACGGAGCTGCTCTTCGAGTTTATGCTCTTTCTCACGGGCCTGTATAAGCTCCTCGTTCTGAAGTTCAAGCTCACTCTGCCGCACCTGCAGTTCGTGGACCATGGCCTGAAGGTCAACCTTCTCCTTTTGCTCAAAAGAAGAAAGTTTCTTCCTCTTTTTAAACTCTTCCTCTGCTTTCCGCCTGAGGTTGCCGGTCTTGTCTATATCATCCATCTAAACTATTCACCCTGCGGTTGTTGTTTGAATTTTAAAATAAACCTTGTTCCCTGCTCCCGTTCTATTTTCATGCTGCCTCCAAGCTGCTTTGTAAGCATTTTGAGAAGCTGAAGCCCAAATCCTTTTGGCTCATGAATGTCAATAAATTCAGGAAGACCAACCCCATTGTCCTCTATAACAAGGGTAATGTATTGATTCTTAAGCGCTGCTGATACTGACAGCAGGCAGTCTTTTCTGCCCGAAAAGGCGTGCTTCATCGCATTGGTTACAATTTCATTAATAATTATTCCGACCGTTGATAACAACTTTGCGCTGATAATAAAGTCTTCAATATGGATTTCGATTCTGACTTTTTTACGGTTTGCGAAGTTTGCGGTAATTTCGTTTATAAGAAGTGTGGCGTATCCCTTAAACGATACTTCTAAAAAGCATTCAGAGCGGTAAAGTTTGTCGTACAAAGCCATCATGCTTATTACACGGGATTTAGAGTCATTCAATGCCGCAACAGCTTCTTGGTTTTCGAGCATATTGGCCTGCAAGGAGAGCAGGCCCGCAATGACATTCATGTTGTTCTTTATGCGGTGGTGAACCTCTTTGAGGATGAGATCTTTTTCGGCAAGAAGGTTTCTGATTTTTTCATCCGCCTGCCTGCGCGCGGTTATGTTAAGAGTTACGCTGAGAAGGGCAACAATTTCATTCTGTTCGTTTCTAAAAGGAACGGCATGAGTTTCAAGCCATAAATGTCTGCCTTTAAACCCGGTTATCTCGAAAACCAAGCTGCCGGATTCTCCCATGAACACCCGCTTTGTAAGGTTCATGAACGATTCCCAATGCTCAGATACTATCAACGGCCGGACACATTGGCCTTTTACCTGATCAAGAGAATCAACCTGTATCATTTTAAGGCCTGCCTTATTCATCATGATAAGGTTGGCATCAGCATCAAGCATTTTTACACATTGAGGTTCTGTGTCAATGATTGTCTGTAGTAGATATTCGCTTTTCCTAAGTGCCTTCTCCATTTGTTTGCTCTCAGAAACATCACTCACTGCTGTGCGAATTACAAAGACTTTATCACCTGAATCCACCCTTATACTTTCAAGCCTGGCATAGAAACTGGTGCCATCATCTCTCTTGATTTTCAATTCGCAGGTCTGTTTTTCTACATTTTGTTGTACGTTTATTATGTGACTGTTCCATTTCGGAAGGTCAGCTTCATCAACAAAACTCCCGAAGCGTTTTTTAATGATGAGCGATCTCTCAATACCAAGCATGGTTGCGCCGGTAAGATTTACCGAACGGATAACACCGGATGCATCAAACACAAAATATCCCACAGGCGCAAAATCATAAAGAGAGGTGTAGTTGCCCAGAGTTGCCTCAAGCTCAGCCCTCATCCGGGTAAGTTCTTCATTCTGCAGCTCAAGTTCTATCTGATGCACCTGAAGTTCATGCATAAGCAGATTGGCATGTCCGTCAGACATCTCGTGGAAAGGCATGAGATTTTTCTTTTTCAACATCTTTTCTGCCGAGGTGCGCAGACTGTTGTCAGTTTTATTTTTGCTCAAATCTGCACCTTCTTGTCCGGGTTTAGGCCGCTGATGTTTGGTCATTGGCTCGTCTCAGCTCGGCCTCAAGTTTTTTAGCTGTAGTAATTTCCATGAATGTTATGACCACACCGTCTATAATGCTCTCCTGCGTACGGTAAGGCATTATGCGCACCGCAAACCAGCGTCCATCTGTTGCCGGGACTTCTTTATTTGTGAATACAAGAGTTCTCAATACTTCGCGGGCATCCTCAGGCAAGGTCGGATACTGAAGGTCAGAAACAATATCTGTAACAGGTCGGCCAACATCACCCGGAATAAGCTTGATAATATTGGTTGCCTGTGTGGTGAACCTTCGCACATTGAGGTTGTTGTCCAGAAACAATGTTGCAATGTCGGTGCTGTTTAGAAGGTTCTTCATATCGTCGCTTGTGCGAGAAAGCTCGTCTATCTTGGCCTGCAGTTCGGCGTTGACCGTCTGCAGCTCTTCATTGAGGGACTGCATTTCTTCCTTTGAGGTTGTCAGTTCTTCGTTTGTGGATTGGAGTTCCTCATTTGTGGACTGCATCTCTTCATTGGAGGACTTGAGCTCTTCCTGAGAAGACTGCATCTCTTCGCGGGCAGACTGCAGTTCATGGCGCGCCTCCTGCAGTTGGCGCTTGAGTTCTTCAACCGCTTCCTCATGGTCAGAGATTTTTCTGCTGCCGGAATGTCTCTTTGTTTTTGTGAGCTCAGAGGCATCCTCAAATACTATCATCACCATTCCCTTGAGCGATTCAGGCTCGCTGATAACCTGCAGAGTAAGGTTAACAAGCTGAGTTCTTCCCTCGGTTTCCAGTTTTACTCCCCTGACCTTGAGAAGCTCCTGCTGTTTGAGCGCTTTTTTGAATGCTGCTGCGAGGTGGTAGCGCAGCCCCTCGCGCGCCATCGCAAAGATATTCCAGTTCGCCTTTCCGGCAGCAGGCTCAAGGTATTTGCCGGTCTTTCCGCTGATGTATAGGATGTCACCCTGTTGCGTAACCAGTACTGCAGGCGGTGAAAAACTTTGAAGCAGCAGTTGGTCAGCCAGAGATTGAAGGTTTTCTACTGGTTTGTGGACAATGCCTTTTGCGTTATTGTCGATAGTTGATGGAAAGAATGCTGTTGGAAACTCTATCTGATTGGAGCCCACAGCCGATTCTTTTTTCTTGTAAAGTCTGTCCTTGCCCTCACATGGCACAAACATATCCGTAAAGCTGCCTATGGTTTCGGCGCTCCCCAAAAAAAGGATGCCGCCCGGATTAAGGCTGTAATGGAAAATCGGTATGAGTTTCTTCTGTAGTTCTGTGGTGAAGTATATCAGAAGGTTTCTACAGCAGAGTATGTCCAGTTTTGTGAAGGGGGGATCCATAATGACATTCTGGGGGGCAAATACCACCATTTCGCGGATCTCTCTGTTTACGCGATAGCCGTTTTCTTCCTTCACAAAAAAACGTCTTAGTCGTTCGGAAGAAACCTCTGTTGCTATATTTGCCGAGAAGAATCCCTGACGCGCCTTCTCTATTGCATCGCGGTCAAGGTCGGTCGCGTATATCTGAAAAGAGAATATCTTTTTCGGATTGACCTCTTCAAGCGCCTCTTTAAACACCATAGCAAGTGAATAGGCCTCCTCTCCTGTTGAACAGCCAGGAATCCATGCCCGAAGGGTATAGTTGCTGTTTCGTTTTGAAATGAGTTCAGGAATCAGCTTTGTTTTTAGATTGTCCCACGCTGCGGGATCGCGAAAAAAACTGGTCACCCCGATTAACAGCTCTTTGAACAGCAGCTCCAGCTCATTCGGGTTTTCCTGTAGATAATGTATGTAAACATCTATTTTGTCTATCTGGTGAATGCTCATGCGACGCTCTATCCTGCGGTAAACGGTGCTCTTTTTGTACAGAGAAAAGTCGTTGCCTGTTTTGCTGCGCAAAAGGATTACAGCCTTTTCGAGTGCGCTTTTTGTTTTGCCTTCAATCACAGGATTAATTCTATTAATGCTATGGGCCGTGTTCAGGTATTGCATCAGTTTTTCGGGCAGACTGTCTGCGGAAGCTGTAATATCAGCAAATCCGGCATCTATTGCACTTCGGGGCATGCCGTCGAATCTGGCTGTCGAGGGTTCCTGCACTAAGGCAAGCCCTGCTTTTTCTTTGATAGCTGCAAGTCCTCTTGTGCCGTCGCTGCCCATGCCAGAAAGTATTACGCCGATGCTGAGGTGTCTCATGTCTTCGGCCAATGAGCGGAAAAATGAGTCTATGGGCAAACGCAGGCCCCGCGGTTCAACAGGTTCAATCAGGTGAAGGGTTCCGTGCAGTATGGACATGTCTCTGTTAGGCGGAATTACATATACGCAATCAGGTTCAATTTTCATGCGGTCTTTGACCTGCGTGACCTTCATGGTGGTGCAGCGCTGAAGGAGTTCGGTCATCATGCCCTTGTGTGTGGGGTCGAGATGCTGCACAATCACAAACGCAGCGCCGCTTTTTTTCGGCACATGGCTGAGAAACTGTTCCAGTGCTTCAAGGCCTCCAGCCGATGCGCCGATGCCGACTATCGGGAAAGCGATTTCTGCTTCTTTAGTCTCTAACGCTGTATCTGTTAGTATTGATGGTTGGTTGACGTTTATGGAATTTTTCTTTTTTTGTTCTGCTTTATGCTGCTTTGTCATGCTAAACCTCTTTGTAGGGAATGTTTTTGAACTTTATATACCAAGAGGTATAGCCTATTTTCTGTTATGCTAAAGCATACCACTATTCAGGTCGAAAAGATAGTTGTTAAATTATTTTGTTTGGCGAGCCGGTCTTGACCCTGTTTAATATAAGCAGTCCGGATACGAAAAACAGAGCTATCGCAAGAACAGCAGGCCTTTGGCTGCCGAATAATGATGATAGAACTCCAAAGACAAGAGGGCCTGCCACCGCCGAAGATTTCCCCACGAGAGAATAAACACCGAAATATTCGGCTTCATGCCCTTCGGGAATAAAACGTGAGTAAAGCGCTCTGCTGGCCGCCTGCACAGTTCCCAATCCGATTCCGGCAATCGCCGCGATAATCATAAACGCTGTTTTTTGGTGAACAAATGCTGCTCCAAAAGAAACCGCAGTCCATAA
The DNA here is from genome assembly GCA_002753335.1 of Nitrospirae bacterium MYbin3. Taxonomy (GTDB): domain Bacteria; phylum Nitrospirota; class Thermodesulfovibrionia; order Thermodesulfovibrionales; family Dissulfurispiraceae; genus MYbin3. The sequence goes on along the minus strand of PEAD01000019.1, from coordinate 29,351 downwards.
TACCAGTGAAAGCATTACCACTTTCTTTGGGCCTGCAGTATCTATGGCCTTTGCGAAACCGAATGCACCTGATAAGGCAGTAACCTGCACGAGCAGATAAAGGATAATCAGTTCTTCGCTCGAAAATTTGAGTGTTGTGGCTGCGAAAATGCTCGAAAATACTATTACGGTGTTAACCCCATCCTCATAAATGAGGTAGGATAGGAGAAACTTTCTTACCTCTCTTTCTTTCAATATTTTTTTGAATGAATACAGGATTGGCGGCATATTCCGCTTAATCCGTTCATCTGTCGGCAGCAGTAAAAATGAAGGCAGCGCAAAGATTATGAAGAAGGCAGAGACCATAGGCCAAACGTAGTTGAGCAGATTTTGTTTGATGAGCAGCAGCGCAAAAATCAGCGAGAGTATAGAGCCGGCATAGCCTATTGCGAAGCCCCATGCAGAGACTCTTCCCTGAACAGAAGGCGAGGCTATTACAGGAAGGAATGAGTTGTAAAAAACGAGCCCGCCCTCCATACCGATATTGGCTATGACTATAAGGACAAATCCTTCGGGAAACATTCCCTTTTCTATTAGCGATAAGGACGCTACGGCTAGTGCGCAGATTAAAGTGTAAAGGCCGAGCAGTTTTTTCCTGAGGCCTGAATAGTCGGCCAGACGGCCCAGGATAGGTGATGTTAAAGCCACTATAGCCATGCTTAGGGAAATTGCCCGCCCCCACCAGAGGTCGCCTTGCCCTGCATCGTTGCCGACAACGACGTTGGTGTAATAAACAGGGAATATTACAGCGGCTATTACGGCCGAGTAGCTGGAATTAGCAAAATCAAAAAGACACCATGAAAAGATGCGTTTGTTCATAGATTATAAAACCGGTTTTTTATGATGTTATGCTCACATAATAGCATATTCAAGGGTAGCGGCTTATTGCCGCAAAATATTTTTTCTTGTTCTCTGTAAAATCGTTGGCATGTTAAAATATAGAAAATACTATGAGTACTGTGAATCCAAAATATTCAGAAGATACCGCAACAAAAGAGCGGCAGGACACCAAGACCCCTTCGCTGTACAGGGTTTTTCTGCTCAACGACGATTATACGACTATGGAGTTTGTAATTCATGTGCTCGAAAAGATTTTTCACAAGCAGCCGCCCGAAGCTATGCGAATAATGCTTCATGTTCATAAAAACGGTAGGGGGCTTGCCGGAATTTACACGAAAGATATTGCAGAGACCAAGATAGCATCTGTTCACGAACTGGCTGCTCAAACCAAATTCCCGTTAAAATGCTCTATGGAGAAAGAATGATAAACAAAGAACTTGAACTCACTATTGAAGCAACAATAAAAGACGCAAGTACGCGGCGCCATGAATACCTTACTGTTGAGCATCTGCTGTACGCGATACTCCATGATGAATGGGGCATCGAGATAATCATTGGCTGCGGAGGTGATGTAGAGAGGCTTAAGGCGAATGTCGAAGAGTTCTTCAGCAGGCACATACCGCTGATACCTCAGTCCGAAAAGGCTCAGCCACAGCCCACAGTAGCCTTTCAGAAGGTGATACGCAGAGCGCTGCTGCATGTTAAGTCAGCGGCAAAGCCTGAGGCTGATTCAGGCGATATCTTGGCTTCAATTTTTCTTGAAGAGGAATCTCATGCCGAACATCTGCTTAAAAACGAGGGCATAACACGGATAGATGTTCTGAACTTCATATCGCATGGCATATCAAAATACAACACCGATCCATCTTCTGGAGCCACAGAAACCGACCCCGGCATTAAGCATGAGAAAAAACAGGGTAAAGACCCGCTTCAGGCCTTTACCGTTGACCTTATCGAAAAAGCAAAGAGCGGACAGATAGACCCTCTTGTGAGCAGAGAATCCGAGATAAAAAGAACTATTCAGGTTTTAAGCAGGCGCAGAAAGAACAATGTTATTTTTGTTGGCGAGCCTGGTGTGGGCAAGACAGCTATAGTTGAAGGCCTTGCGCTTAAAATGCATAAGGGCGAGGTGCCTGCTGCCCTGAATGCTTCCCGCATATTCTCTCTTGACATGGGCTCTATTTTGGCAGGCACCAAATACCGGGGTGATTTTGAGGCTCGTCTTAAAGCCACGATAGCGGCGGTTGAAAAGATAGATGGGGCGATTCTGTTTATTGACGAGATACACACCATAGTCGGAGCCGGTGCAACATCAGGCGGGTCCATGGATGCCTCGAATATACTTAAGCCTGTGCTCAATTCAGGCAGAATGCGCTGCATCGGGGCGAGCACGTACGAGGAGTTCAAAAATCATTTTGAAAAAGACAGGGCGCTTTCGAGGCGCTTCCAGAAGATAGAGATTCAGGAGCCTGCTGTAAATGAAACTATCAATATTCTTAAAGGGCTGAAATCCTATTATGAAAAATTTCATGGTGTTCACTACACTTCAGGAGCGATAAAGACAGCTGCAGAGCTTGCCTCAAAATACATCAACGACAGATTTCTGCCTGACAAGGCGATTGACGTTATTGACGAAGCAGGAGCGCGGCTTAAACTTTCTCCGCAATACAAGCTCAAGAAGACTGTGGGCAATATCGAGGTCGAAAAGGTTGTGGCCGATATTGCTAAAATACCGCCTCGCACCGTATCCACAAATGACATCGAAAAGCTCAAGACGCTTGAAAACGAACTGAAGTCGGTTGTTTTCGGGCAGGACGGCGCTATTCATTCCCTTGCTTCGGCTATCAAAAGGTCAAGGGCTGGGCTGGGCAGTCCTGAAAAACCTGTCGGCTCTTTTCTCTTTACCGGCCCGACTGGTGTTGGTAAGACCGAGGTTTCAAAACAGCTCGCAAATATACTCGGTGTAAAATTTATTCGTTTTGACATGAGCGAATATATGGAAAAACATACTGTGGCAAGGCTTATTGGAGCGCCTCCAGGATATGTTGGATTTGATCAGGCGGGGCTCCTGACCGATTCGGTTCGCAAACATCCGTACAGCGTGATTTTGATGGACGAGATAGAAAAGGCGCATCCCGATATATTCAGCCTGCTGTTGCAGGTAATGGATTATGCGACACTCACCGACAACAACGGCAAAAAGGCTGACTTTAGAAACGTGATTCTGGTTATGACCTCAAATGCAGGGGCACAGGATATGGACAGAAGCACTATCGGCTTCGGAGACAGAAGCAGCGATACTCAGGCAAAGGGTACCGATGCAGTAAAAAGGCTTTTCAGCCCGGAGTTCAGGAACAGGCTTGACGCTATCATACAGTTTAACCAGCTTACTGTCGAGATAATGCAGCAGGTGGTGAATAAGTTTATCTCTGAGCTTCAGGGACAGTTGAACGATAAGAAGGTCGAAATATCGCTTTCTGCCAGCGCAAGGGAATGGCTTGCCCAAAAGGGCTTTGACCCTAAATTCGGCGCCCGTCCGCTTGCGAGAGTTATACAGGAAGAGGTCAAGGACAGCCTTACTGAAGAGGTGCTGTTCGGAAAACTTATGCGCGGCGGAAAAGCGCAGATAGATTTTAAAGAGGGGAAAATAAGCTTAGACTGCATTTCTGCATGAGCTTCAAGATAGACCTTCATGCGCATTCGCATTTCAGCGGTGACAATAATGCGGATCCCGAAGAAATTGTTATAGAAGCTATAAGAAAAAAACTTGACGGTATGGCTTTTACCGAGCATTACTCTTACGGGGCCTCCGAACATGCCGAGCGGCTCAAAGAAAAATACAAAGATGTTATCAAGATATTTAGGGGGGTTGAATTTTCGGCGCTAGAAGGGCACTGTCTTGTTTTTGGAGTTGACACCGACAAACTGCTTCAAAAACATACGCCGATAGTCGATGTTATTAAAAGTGTAAATTATCTGGGCGGTGTTGTAATTCCTTCTCATCCCTATAGAAAAGTAAACAGCCTTGACGACATTGTTTTTAAATTGTCCGGTATCTGCGCCATCGAGGGCTACAACGGCTGTAATATGCAGGCTTACAATCTTAAGGCGGTGGAGGCGGCAAAGCGTATAGGATGCCCGTTTACCGGTGGTTCGGACGCTCATTATCCGTCAGAAATAGGTTCGTGCTATACCGAATTCTATGAGGAAGTGACTCACGAAAACCTCGTAAGCCTTTTGAAATTAGGGCTTTACACCGGGAAGGATACGCGGAAAATAAGCAAGACAACGATTGATTATATGAATAAATGGTTTGTCTGAAAAATCCGTGCTACGTTTCAAAAATCTACCCCAGCCTGAACTTTTCGCAGATTATCCGTGCTTCATTGAGGAACTCCAGCGCTATTTTTTTGTCTCTTAGTACGGTCAGTATTTCGTCCGAATAAATGCTGTGAGTGTACCAGTTGTATGAGCCGGTGATGACCGTTTCACAATCAATTACCGCAAACTTGTGATGGAGCGGGGAATATATGCTCTCATGGTAATAGACGAGCGAAACATCCATCCATGAGTCTCTGAGTTTTTTTACGTGCTCTTTCAGAGGTCTTTTGAAGTTTTTGTCCCATGCCTCAGGAAGCTTGCCTGTATGCGCAATCATTCCGTTTAATATAACCTTTACTTTCACGCCCCTATCACGAGCTGAGATAAGAGCGCTTACAACATCAGACTCATTTTTTTCTCCAAGCGGAATGCCCGAAAGAAAATCCATGTCAAACATGCAGACCACTATAGACTCGCGCGCTGCCGTTATTTCTGTTAGGATTGCATCTTGAGGCCTGAATAAAGCACTATTTTTTTTGTGTGCATTATACTTGCCAAAACTATAATATGAGTTGTGCTTTGCCTGAGGTTTTATGCTTAGTTCCTGAACAACTGAGCCTTTGACATAATTGTAGATGCTTTCGTAAAGCAAGGCAAAATCTTTTGAATAATAGAATAGGGCGTTTTCCCAGTTGCCCCCCCAAAGATGAAAGTGAAGATTGTAGGATGAAGAATGGGCTGCTTCTCCATCGAAGATTATTATTTTTGTATGCATGCTTGCTATGCCGGCTGCCGGGTCACCCGGCGTATTACGGACAACCCCGTAAATAGGGATGCCTGCACGCCTAAGCGTTGCAATATATTCTGAACAGTTCATCGAGCTTACAGAGGCCCAATCACCTACACACTCAACCTCTACTCCTTTTTGAAAAGCATAAACAAGGTGGTCAGCAATATGCTGGTTGTCAAAATCAAAGAGGGCCAGCTTTATGTAATGTCTGCCATCAGGATCTTTTGCTTTTCTGTTTATGACCCAATCTATAAGCCTGTGTATCTCGTTCACAGGATGTGACGTATCGAAGGCATTGCCCCTCGTAAAAAACGGCTTCACCGGAAGCTGTTTTTTACGATAAATTATTGCCAGAGCTTTTTGCAATGAAGGGCGATCAACTGTTTCAGGCGTATAATCGTTAAGTTTTTTGAAAAGAGAATTGTCGAAATCATCTTCCTGGACTCTCTCCCTGTAAAAATCTTCGAGCACACCGAAATAATATTCATATTTTGAAGAAATTGCCTTGCCATCCCTGCGAATAAAATAGGCAAATGCGATATGTGTCACTCTGCCATGCAGGCTTTCATACGGGAAAATCGGCAGGTGATCTGCGTGCCAGATACCTGAATTGCCAGAGGGTCCATCTTTAGGATACGCATCAGATATAAATCTTTCGCAGCATTTGTCTTCTCTGTAAACATTCAGAATAACCCTTAATTCCTCAACTGTCGCATCCTGTGTCAGAAAATATATGCCGCCGGGGAAGTTAGAAATCTTCCAGTTTTGCAGATTTGTGACGAACCTTCTGGCTCCTATCCATTTGCCTGATGGAATTGCGTATTTCTCGGCGTGTTCTTTCATATATATCCATGCTCCTTTGCACTTAAAAACAATTCATTATGATAGAATATTCTTTATAAAACTACACGAGGTGTATATGCCAAATGACATAAAACTCCTTTCAGACCTTATAAATATGGACGACGCCAAGGCTGTTTGTGATGAGGTCAGGCATATCAATTCTCTCATGTATTCTAAAACAGGCTGCAAACTTTTCGACGATGTTTTTAAAAAAATATATTACGATATCGTTGATCTTTTCAAGGGTAAATGGGACGATTACAAAAGCTGCAATACCGAATACCATGACCTAATGCATACCACCGATGTTTTGCTCTGTTTTGCAAGACTTTTGCATGGGGCGGCGATAAAGAAAATCAAAATTTCTGAGGAGGCTGCAATGCTCGGGCTCATAAGCGCCCTGATGCATGACGCAGGCTATATCCAGAAAAAAGATGATGGTACAGGAACAGGCGGCAAATACACACTCAGCCATGTTGAGAGAAGCGTAGAATTTATGAGAAATTATTTTTCTCGCATAGGTTGTCCGGTCGGTTATGTTGAGAAATGTACGGATATGATAATGGCTACAAGCCTTAGCTCTAAGATAGAGGATATGAAATTCGAGACCGAAGAAATAGCAAATGTTGCTAAGATGCTGGCTGCAGCCGATCTCGTGGGGCAGATGGCAGACAGGGTGTATCTCGAAAAACTGCTTTACTTGTATAAAGAGTTTCAAGAAGGCAATGTAGCAGGTTTTACTGATGAGCTGGATTTGCTTAAGAAAACGGTCGGCTTTTTTGATTTCGCAAAAAAACGATTGTCCGACAACCTCGGAGGCGTTGACAAATACCTGAAGTATCATTTTAAGGCTCGCTGGCAGATAAAAGATAACCTTTACGAAACCGCTATGAAAAACAATTTAAAATATCTTAACAGGATAATTAACGACTCTGAAGAAAATATTCTCAACTATTTGAAGCGCGGCGGGATAGTGCAGCGCTGGCATCAGATAAAATTGGCTTAGGCTGTCCACCTTGCCTTTAATGAAGAATCTGCCACACTCGCCTGTTTTTGGCGCCAGAGAGATACTTAAGTACATAGGACCGGGGTTTCTGGTGACGGTCGGTTTTATAGACCCCGGAAACTGGGCAGCCAATATAGCGGCAGGCTCTCAATACGGATACTCTCTTTTATGGATGGTCACTCTTTCTACTGGTATGCTTATTCTTCTTCAGCACAATGCAGCTCATTTAGGAATAGCAACCGGATTGTGCATATCTGAGGCTGCAGCCAAATTTTTTCCTAAATGGATAAGCACCGTGTTTTTAGGGAGCGCAATGCTGGCCTGTGTTTCAACCGCTCTTGCCGAAATTCTGGGCGGTGCGATAGGGCTGAATATGCTTTTCAATCTGCCCCTTAACATTGGAGCAGTGCTCACTTCAATCTTTACCCTAACGATGCTTTTGACAAACAGCTATAGAAAAATAGAGAAATGGATTATAGGCTTTGTGTCATTGATAGGACTGTCATTTCTCTTTGAGCTCAGCATTGTTAATCTGAACTGGCTCGAAGCCGGCAAAGGCTGGATTGTGCCGTCAATGCCTGCCGGTTCACTTCCAATAATTATGAGCGTGCTTGGGGCGGTGGTTATGCCGCACAATCTTTTTTTGCATTCCGAAGTAATACAAAGCAGGCAGTGGAACCTTGAGAGCGAGTCGATAATTAAGCGCCAGCTCAAGTACGAGTTTTTGGATACATTGGCAGCTATGCTTACCGGATGGGCGATAAACAGCGCGATGATACTTGTAGCGGCAGCGGTTTTTTTCAACAGCGGAATAGCTGTAACAGAGCTTCAGCAGGCACAGGAGACTTTGCGCCCCCTAATCGGAAACCCGGCCGCAGTTGTGTTTGCTGTTGCCCTTTTAATGGCAGGGCTTTCATCTTCAGTTACTGCCGGGATGGCGGGCGGCAGCATTTACGCAGGAATATTTATGGAACCTTTTGACCTAAAAGACAGCCACTCAAAAACAGGTGTTCTGTTGACGGTGCTTGGCGGGCTTTTGGTGATATTCTTTCTTAAAGATCCTTTTCAGGGAATAATATGGAGCCAGATACTGCTGAGCATACAGCTTCCTTTGTCGATCTTCGGCCTTATATTTCTAACCTCCTCTAAAAAAGTGATGGGCGGGTTTGCAAACTCCTTAAAGGACAATATAATGCTTGGACTTACAGCGCTTATTGTTTCAGGTCTGAACATAGCGCTTCTTGTTCAGGTTCTAAAAAACTAATGTTGAATTTGATTACTGAGCTGTGATTTTTTTAAAATATCTGCTAAAAGGAGGTGAGTATAAAAGTGTTATTCAGAATTTTAATTGTATCTATGGCATTGGTTGTTTTTTCTTCTATCGTATCGGCTGTACCGCCGGGAGACGTAATGAAGTTCGGCAATGTCACTATTGACGGAAAGCTTCATGCCGACAGAGGTATGGACTGCAATAACTGCCATAGCGGTATATTCGAGATGAAAAAGGGCGCCTCAAAGATGACTATGGAGGCTATATATCAGGGCAAGTTTTGCGGAGCCTGCCATAATGGAAAGATGGCTTTTGATTCAAAGGGTATGAGCAACTGCAGCAAATGCCATAAAATGTAGACTTGTTTCGTAGAATGTATAAAAAAATAGAGGAGCAGACTTAAACAGTCTGCTCCTCTATTTTTTTAGTAGTAGTTATTTTACAAGTTTATTGTTTTTGTAGAATTCCTGCTTGATTTGTTTACCTGTTGCATCAAAATAATTTATCAGCTTGTCATAGCCGCTTTCTTTTGCATATTTTTCGGTGTAGTCAAACGCTCTTGTAGCAACGACGTTTGCAGCTCCGTAGGTTACCGTAAACTTATAGTAGCCCTTTGTTTCGGCATGCTTGTCTGTGTAATAGTATTCGCGATAGGCAATCCTGTTGCTTTCGTAATAATCAATATGCTTTATCATGGCGTTAGCATTTGCATATTTTTCGGTGTAGATAGCCTCTCGTCTCACAAACGTGCCGGCGCTTCCGTAATGGTCTATGTTCTTTGCAAGCCCGCTGGTTGAAGATACAGCATCCGTATATTCGTATTCCTGTTTTGCTACCTTTTCGGTGGCAGGATTATAGTATGCGGCAGCTCTTTTAAAGCCGCGCTCTGTCTTTATTTTGTCGGTGTATGAATATTCTTCTTTTGCTTTCCGGCCTTCGGCATTGTAATAAACTAAATGCTCGGCAAACATTTCTGAATTTTTATCTCCCTGGACAAAAACTGTTTTGGTTGTTTTGCCGCCAAACTCATTTTTTGCGGTGACGGTGGTTGTCTTTTCTGCGTAAGCAAGTCCGGCAGCAAGAAGCAATGTTGCAGAAAATATTATCACGACTCCGGTTAAGTTTTTCAAAGCTCTTTTTACAATAGTCATATATTGCCTCCTGAAGATATAATCATTAAAGTTAATCAATTATAACCATAAAGAAGATTGTTTTCAATCGTCAAGCCGGTTGGGTATCTTTTTGCCCTGAAAAAGTTCGCTTCCTGCGCCTCTGTAAGCTCTTCGGTTTTCTTCAGGACTAGTCGTTTCAATTTCAGGCCATTTGCCATGTTGTGGTTCAGAGCCTTCGAGTGTAATGGCCGAGGGGTTTTTATCAACAATCTTGGGTTTGCCGCGTACATCATTTTCGGAAATGCTGCGGCTGAATTCTATGGCTATTCCGTTGGGGTCGAAAGAATAAATAGAATGTATGAATCCGTGGTCGATAACTTCCGAAACCCATATGTCGGCAGCATCAAGCCTGTCTTTAATTTCATACAGGTCATCTTCGGTTTCAACTCCGATAGAAACATGATCGAAGGCGATCCTGCCTGATGCCGGTCTGCCGTGCTCTTTTTCATGCAAAGGCTCAACATCATTCCACTCAAAAAAGGCTATCATGTCTTTGTCCGAAACCTCGAAAAAATAATGTTTGTACCCGGTTGAGCCCATGCCCACAATCAGCCTGAAGCCGAGCAGGTCTCTCCAGAACCTTATGGTTTTGTCCATGTCGCCAGTAACAAGCGCAAGATGATTGATTCCGTTGTATTTGACCATGCTGATCCTCCTTGATACGCTAAACTTCTCAAATTATAACAAGGTTTACTGTGCATTGCACCATTTGATAAGCTTAAACGATGATAAATGAACAGTCTCTCGGGCTCCTCGATTTTCCAAAGCTGCTTGCTATAATCTCTAACTTCACCCACTGTGAAGCATCGAAGAACAAGGCGAATGCGCTGAGACCGTCCCAACATATTGAAGAAATACGTCTGCGGCAGGAATTGGTTTCGGAAATAATGCGGATATTCTCTGAGGGCCAGAAGCTTTCTCTGTGGAGTTTTAAGGATATTGAGCCTTTGCTTGCAAAGGCCCGACCTGCTGGAGCTGTTCTGGATGGCAGCGAGTTGGCCGCTTTTATTCCGGTTATCGAAATGATAACAATGTTGCATGAAGAGTTAAACAGCAGGCAGGATCTGCCTCGCCTTGCATCTTTAGGTGCATCACTGACCGGATTTCCTGACCTTATAAAAATTCTCAAACGCTCTTTGGATGAAAACGGCAATATACTCGATTCAGCTTCGTTTTTGTTGTCGGATCTGCGCGAGAAGATTAGAAAAATAGAGGGCCGGATACGCAAGAAGCTTGAAGACATAATGAAAGATTCCAGCGTGTCGGTATTTCTTCAGGATGATTTCATCACGATGAGGTCCGGCAGATGGGTCATCCCGATTAGGATGGATTCAAAAGGCGAAATATCAGGCGTGGTCCATGACGTATCAAAATCTGGAGAGACCGCATTTATAGAACCGCTTTCTATTATCAGCTACGCCAATGAACACGAGAATCTTCTGGCCGAACATAAGGCAGAAGAGATACGCATACTGAGGGAGATAAGCTCCAAGATACGCCTTAATACCGATCAGCTCCTGTTGCAGTTCAATCTGCTTGTGGATATTGATGTAATGAATGCTGCTGCAAAGTTAGGGTTTCTTTACCATATGAATATGCCGCAGGTTGAGAGCTCCGGCGGATTGTCGATTATAGGCGGCAGGCATCCGCTTCTTTATATCTCGTTTATTCGAACGGATGACGGCAGAACTGTTGTGCCGTTGGATGTGAAGATAGGCGAAGATGCTAATGTAATGGTTATAACCGGCTCAAATGCTGGCGGCAAAACAGTTGCGATAAAAACAATCGGAATTTTATTTGCTATGGCGCTTACCGGCCTGCCTGTGGCTGCCGATTCCGGCTCGATGTTTCCTGTCATAAAAGACATTCTCATCGACATAGGCGATGAACAGTCTATAGAAAGCAATCTCTCCACATTCTCGGCGCATGTATCCAATATATCAGCTATTCTCAAGGCTGCATCAGAAGAAACCCTTGTGCTTATAGACGAGCTTGGCACAGGCACAGACCCTGCAGAAGGCGCGGCGTTAGCCTGCGCGGTGCTTAGTGAGCTGAGAGAAAGTAGGGCGCTTGTATTTTCCACCACCCATCTTATGGATATCAAAGGCTACGTTCACAGGACAGAAGGCATGATCAACGCCTCGATGGAATTCGACATTAAAACCATGACCCCTCTTTATCGTTTAAGGACAGGAGAGCCCGGACAGTCGCATGCACTCGAAATAGCCCGCAAATATGGGCTGCCCGACTCAATTATCGAATCGGCAAAGAGGCTGCTGGGCGGCGTAAGGGTGGAGTTCGACAAACTGATAGCTGACCTGAACGATAAGAGGTCTCACTATGAACATTTGATTGCCGAACTCGCAACCGAGAGAATGGAGTTGAAAGAGAATGTTGCTGTGCTGGACAAAAAATTGGCCGAGGCCGAAGCCGCTAAAAAACAGACTCTCGCTGATGCGTATAATCAATCAATAAAAATAATTTCTGAAACCAAGATTCAGATGAACGCATGTCTCGAAGAAATCAAAAAGAATGAAAAGTCGGCTATAAAAAATTCCCTTAAACAGATTGGAGATTTGCAGAAAGAGGCATCAAAAAAGCTGCATGAGCTTCAAAATATAGACGATGCAGCTATGCCGGATAGTTTGTCCGAGGGAGATATAGTTTATGTGATAACACTTGGCTGCGATGCTCAGATAGTCGAAATAAATCTTAAAAATGATCGGATAAAGGTAATCGCAGGCGGAAAGGAAATAGAGGTTCCGATTACTGATGTAGCGGTAAAAAAGGGAAGACGATTGGAAGAAATAAAGAAACGACCACATGAAGATTCCAAGAATGATACTGTTGAAACATACAGGATAAACCTTGTGGGAATGCGTGTTGAGGAGGCTATTTCTCAGCTTGAGCCTTTCTTGAACCATGCCTCTCTCGACGGCTTAAACGAAATAGTCGTAATACACGGAATAGGCACAGGAGCCCTTGCCAAAGGAATACACACGCATCTAAAAAGACATCTTCTGATAAAATCGTTCAGACGAGGCGAACCCAACGAAGGCGGCGCCGGGGTTACGGTTGTAACGCTGGCATAGGCCGGTCGTTAGGTTATAATAATCTTATGAAAGAAGAATTAATCCCTATCTGTTCGTGGTGCAAAAAGATACGCCTGCATGACGAGTCGTGGGAGCAGATAGAGCAGTATCTGACGAACGAGGGCTTTGGCGTATTCACTCACAGCATGTGCCCTGACTGTGCGGACAAGATATTCGAAAAGAAGTTATACCTCGAGAGCTACCAGAATATATGCAAGGCGATAAGTTCGAGCATATCTCTGGACGAAGTGTTGAATCTGGTGGTGACAAATGTTGTGAAGGTTATGAGCGTAAAGGCGAGCATGCTGAGGCTTCTAAATAAAGAGACGCAGAAGCTTGAGGTTGCGGCACATTATGGGTTATCAGAAAAGTATGTGAACAAGGGCCCTGTTGATTATGACAAAAGCATCGAGGACGCTCTGACCGGCAAGGCGGTATCAATATACGACATAATGTCCGACTCCGATTCCAAGTACAGGGCAGAGGCTGATGGGGAAGGAATAAGGAGCATACTGTCTATCCCTGTAAAATTCAAAAAAGAGGTGATAGGTGCGCTGAGAATGTACACGGCAGAGCCTGTCAAGTACAAGGACGAAGATTTGAAGTTCATGGCCGCTATCGCTGAGCAGGCCGCTATTGCGATAGTAAACGCCCGCACCTTTGAAAACACTGTGTCGCGTGCAAGAGAGTATTTACGGGTGTTTTATGAGGTGTCGAGCGCGGTAAGTTCAGCCTTGAATCTTGATGAACTGTTGAATCTTATAGTCCAGAAAATCCCGGGCGAGATGAGATTGAAAGGGGCGGCCATAAGGTTTCTGGATGAAAAAGGCATAAGGCTTGATATTGTTGCATCACATGGTCTGAGCGAAAAATATCTTAACAAAGGCCCGGTCGATATGGATACAGGGATAAAGGAACTGCTGAAACAAGGGCCAATAGTGATATATGATGTTGGTTCCGATTCCCGCGTGCTGTATCCGAAGGAGGCTGATGAAGAGGGGATAGGGAGCATGCTGACTTTGGCTATCGAAGGAAGGAACAGGAAGCTTATAGGAATATTGAGGCTTTTTTCTGACAGGCCGCGCCATTTTTCTGAAGAGGATATTGTGTTCTCTGCCTCTCTGGCTCATATGTGCGGATTGGCTATCGAGAACGCCAGAATGTATGATCAGCTTAAGTCGGACGGCCTTATGATGATGAACATGCTGACCGGACGACTGAAAAAAGATTAAGATAAAAAATATGATCCAGAAGATAAAGACAAAAAATCTCCGAATCGGAATGCATGTGATACTTCCGGGCGCATGGGTGGATCATTCTTTTCTTCGCAGCCGTTTTACGATCAGGTATAAAGATGAAATTAAAAGGATAATCGAGAGCGGCTTCGATGATATATCTATTGACACGTCTTTAGGCATACCTTTTACAGAAGCCGAAGAGGTGTCGCATGGCAAAGAGGATATAAAGCCTCCAGAAAAATGGGAGACCAAAAATGTTGTGCCTGATGAGCTTCTCGAAGCGGTTAATGACAAAAATCTTACTTCCGAGAAAAAGGCTTCTATCGTCTATAGCTCTTCGGTAGAGTTGATGCGGAGACTTCTGGATGATCCCAAGGCCGAAAATATTAAAGAAGCAAAAGGCGGCATTGCCGAGGTTGTAAATCTTGTTGTTTCGGATCAGGCCACAGCCAAGAATCTGCTTAGGATCACTGCCCATGATTTTTACACGTACACTCATTCGGTGAACGTAGGTGTTTTGTCGATATTGCTTTGCAAATCTCTTTTTGGCAGCTCTGACAAACATGATATGCATGAACTCGGCGCAGGTTTTTTCCTTCATGACATGGGCAAGATACGGGTAGATCCGGCAATAATCAATAAGCCCGGAAGGTTGACAGACGAGGAGATGAAGAGGATGAGGATTCATCCTTACCAGAGCTACAAGATTATGAAAGAGGCCAATGCCTTGACCGATGAATGCGCTATCATCGCAATGCAGCACCACGAGCGCGAGGACGGCACAGGCTACCCGATGAGGCTGAAAGGTGACGAGATACACACTTACGGAAGGGTTGGCTGTATTGCGGATGTTTATGATGCACTGACTGCGGAGCGTTCATACAAGGCTAAACTCAACCCGTTTGATGCCCTTAAGATAATGAAGGAAAACATGATAAACCATTTTCATAAGGAAATATTCGATAAATTTGTACTGCTTTTTACCTGATTGCGTTATACCAAGATGGGAAGCAAAGTTATATGTGAACTCTGCCCAACCGAATGTGAGCTGGACAATTATCAGGTTGGAGGATGCCGCACTCGCATTAACAAAGACGGAGTCTTATACAGCCTTGTATATGGCAAACCTTGTGCAGTAGCTATAGACCCTATCGAGAAAAAACCTTTCTTTCATTTTCTGCCGGCTACGAAGGCCTTTTCTATCGCAACAGCAGGATGCGTGTTGGACTGCAAGTTTTGCCAGAACTGGCAGATATCCCAGGCAAAGCCGGAGGATGTTGATGTGCATGACCTTCCGCCTGAGCAGGTGGTGAGGAACGCTTATTCATACGGCTGCCGCTCGATTACATACACATACACAGAGCCTGCTGTTTTTTATGAATACATGTACGACACCGCGGTGCTTGCGAAGCGCTACGGCATAAAGAATACCATGCACACCTGCGGCTATATGACTAAAAAGCCGCTTAAAGAACTCGCGAGATATATGGACGCTGCGGATGTTGATTTAAAGGCTTTCACCGAAGAGTTTTACAGCAGGATATGCGGCGGCAGGCTGAAACCTGTTCTTGATTCACTTGTATCGCTTAAAGAAAGCGGGGTCTGGCTTGAGATAACCAATCTGGTGATTCCCACGCTTAACGATGATTTAGGTAAAATAAAAGAGATGTGTGGATGGATAGCCAAGAATTTAGGCACTGATGTTCCGATACATTTTTCGAGGTTCCATCCGAATTACAAACTTAAAAATCTGCCGCCTACACCTATTGAAACTTTGATGTCTGTGCGGAAAACGGCTCTTGATGCTGGGCTTAAATATGTTTATGTCGGAAACGCACGCAGCGATGCCGAAAACACATACTGCCCCAAATGCAAGAAGCTTCTTATAGAGCGTGAGATTTATTTTATAAAGCAGAATAATATAATAAACGGCGGGTGCGGTTTTTGCAGAGCAAAGATCGCTGGAGTCTGGGGGTAATTATGACGCGGCGTGATTTGATTTTTTTCTTTGCTGTGGGCGGATTCGCAGGCTTTTTGTTTAAAAAGTTTCTTTATGATGAAAAGCCTGTAAGGGCAAGGTTTTGGAGGAGTGCGGATGAAGTTTAGCGCGTTTTTGTTAGTGGTTATGCTGCTTGTGCCGGCATGTTCAGAAAGCGTAAAAGAGCCTGCTGTTGCCGGAAGCTTTTATCCTGCTGAAGAAAAGATAGTTCGAGAAATGGTTGATGGTTTTTTATCAAAGGCCGAAAAATCTAAGTCTGCTGGCCGCCCCATCGCTTTAATATCGCCGCATGCCGGGTATCAGTATTCTGGTCATGTAGCCGCTTACACATATAAGCAGATTCAGGATTCTGACATAAATACCGTAATACTTATAGGTGCAAGCCATCACAAGGCGTACACAGGCGTTTCTGTTTATGCAAAAGGCAGTATGCGCACTCCGCTTGGCAAGATAAAAATCAACGAAAAGTTGGCAAAGCTGCTTCTTGATGAGAAGGCTAATGTTTTCTTTGATGCGAGCGCGTTCGAAAAAGAGCATTCTCTTGAAGTGCAGCTGCCGTTTCTTCAGCGCAGCCTGAAAAACTTTACGATAGTGCCTGTGCTTGTGGGAACTCCTACGAGAGAATCATTCCGCCATCTGGCAGATGTTTTGACCAACGTTCTTCGTAAAGACTCCCGCGCCATAATAATCGCAAGCACAGACCTGTCGCATTATCATGATGACGGAACAGCGAGGGGGATGGACAACAGTGTTATCGACTCTGTTCTCAGGATGTCTTATGAAGAGGTGGAACAGAATCTACTGACAGGAAAGGGAGAGATGTGCGGAGGTTTTCCTGTAATTTTCACGATGGCTGTTGCCCGCAATATGGGAGCCACGCGGGGCGAACTATACAGATACGCAAATTCGGGAGATGTGACCGGCGATAAAGAGCGTGTTGTAGGCTACGCTGCAATGGGACTATATAAAACCTCTCTTACGCAAGAAGAAAAGACCCAGCTTCTTGAAATCGCCAAAAAGACGGTGAGTAATTATGTGTCGACCGGAAAAACGCCTGAGCTGAATATTACGAATCCCAATATGCTTGCAAACGGCGCCACCTTCGTGACCATAAAAAAACATGGTGAACTGCGCGGCTGCATAGGCAATACACAGCCGATTATGCCGCTTTACAAATCGGTTATCACAAACGCAATATCTGCTGCAGTAAGAGACCCTCGTTTCACGCCGATGACAAAAAATGAGTTGAAAGATATCGAGGTTGAGGTTACGATATTGTCTCCCATAGAACCGTTAAATGATATTAAAAATATAGTTGTAGGAAAACATGGCCTTGTAATCGTCAAGGGCGACAGGAGCGGATTGTTGCTGCCTCAGGTTGCGGAAGAGTTGAAGTGGAATGTGAATACATTTCTTGAACAGCTTTCTCAAAAGGCCGGACTGCCTCCGGATGCATGGAGAACCGCTCAGTTGTATTCGTTTACGGCAGAGGTTGTAAAATGAAGTGTTGGCTTGACAAAGAAATGGGCAGCAGTTGCAGAACATTATAAATAGTGCTATATTTAGTATGAAATTAAGCATCATAGGAGGCGCACAATGACACAGATGAGTCCATCGGAAGATATCCGCTCCGTAACTGACCTGAAGCGAAATACCCGCGATATTCTTGACCATATTCATGCTACCGGACGACCGGTTGTTTTGACGGTCAACGGCAGGGCTGACTCCGTATTGATGGACGTGCATGTTTACGAGAAACATCTGCGGGCGGCAAATCTTTCAAAGCTGCTCGCCCCGGCGGAACTCGATATAGAAAGCGGTCGCACCCGCTCTGCGCGGACTTTTGTCAAAGAGTTCAAGCGTGACAAAAAAATACAGCGTTAACATAACCTCAACCGCTGAGGAGGATGTCTCCGAAATATGGGAGTATATCCCCCACGACAAGCCTGAAGCTGCTACTGCCTTTGTCCTGCGTCTGGAAGAGCAGATAGTCACGCTTGAGAACTTCCCAGAGCGCTGCCCGCTTATTCCTGAAAACGAGCTGCTCGGTACTGCCTATCGCCATTTGATATCCGGAAATTACCGAACCATTTTTAAGATTACAGGGAACAGGGTAATTATCCTGCGAGTGCTGCATGGAACTCGGTTGCTGGATAGTGAATTATTGGAAGGGACTGAAAAATGATATTCGGTATCGGCACAGACATAGTCGAGATAAGCAGGATAAAAAGCTCTGTTGAGAAATGGGGAGAAACTTTTCTCAATCGGGTTTTTACATCAGCAGAAATCGCCTATTGTAGTAAAAATAAAAATCCTTATCCCTGCTTTGCCGCACGCTTTGCAGCTAAGGAATCTGTAATAAAAGCGTTCGGCGGGCTTTCGGATATAGGCAGTCTTAAAAATATCGAAATATTGAATGAGTCATCAGGAAAGCCTTATGTAAATATTCTTCAGTCTATTGATTCTGGCATGAATATCCATCTGAGTATTTCCCACGAAAAAGGCCATGCGATAGCATCGGTTGTTCTTGAAAGAAAAGACAAATAAAGATTATAATTTTTATTCTAATTTTTTCAGCAAGGAGGTTTTAGGTGAATATTGTGGTTTGCATAAAACAGGTTCCTGACACTGCCGAGGTCAGGATAAATCCTGAGACGAATACACTTATAAGAGAAGGGGTTCCTAGCATCATAAATCCTTATGATACGCATGCTGTTGAGGCGGCATTGCAGATAAAGGATAAAAACGGGGCCAAGGTTACGGTTATTACAATGGGGCCTCCTCAAGCCGAAGATGCCCTTAGAGAGACAATAGCGATGGGAGTTGATGATGTGAGACTTGTTTCTGACAGGGCCTTTGCAGGGGCCGACACATGGGCTACATCTCACGCGCTTTACAAGGCAATCGAGAAAATAGGTTTTGACATAATTCTCTGCGGGAAACAGGCTATTGATGGCGACACTGCACAGGTCGGGCCTGAGGTGGCCGAGTTCCTCAACATTCCTCACATAGCGTATGTGAGAAAGGTGGAGGATGTGTCTGATAAATCAATCAGGGTTCAGCGTTTGATGGACGACGGCTATGATGTTGTTGAGTCTTCGCTGCCTGTTCTGCTTACCGTTGTAAAGGAGATAAATGTTCCGCGCCTGCCTTCGCTAAAAGGCAAGATGGCTGCGAAAAAAGCTGTGATAACCAAGATGGATATAAACGCGATAGGCGCTGAGGTTGAGAATGTCGGGCTTAAGGGGTCGCCCACTCAGGTCAGAAATATTTTTGCTCCGGAGTCCAAAGTTGACAGGAAGGTGCTGTCAGGTTCGCTCGAAGAGCAGGTGGACGCTTTGGTTAAGGAGTTGGGGGTGATGAAATGCGTATAGAGGTCAGATCAGAAAAATGTGTAGGCTGTCAGTTATGTCTCGATTCCTGTCCTTACACAGCGATCGTTATGAAAGAGGACAAGGCATTTATAAATGA
Source organism: Nitrospirae bacterium MYbin3 (assembly GCA_002753335.1). GTDB lineage: Bacteria > Nitrospirota > Thermodesulfovibrionia > Thermodesulfovibrionales > Dissulfurispiraceae > MYbin3. The sequence continues at coordinate 10,270 of PEAD01000019.1, read as the reverse complement.
GTACTGCCAGTTCTGCAGGGCCTGCATTAATGTCTGTCCTGAAGGGGCTATTATTGAAATTGCTGAAGAAGGGGATAAGGTTAAACCTGCCGACATTTCTGATTATAAAGGCGTTTGGGTTTTTGCGGAGCAGAGGCACGGATTTATAGCGTCTGTTGCTTTTGAACTGCTCGGAGTTGGCAGAAAGCTTGCGGATGCAAGAAAGACAACCCTTTCTGCGGTGCTTTTCGGATCGTCCGAAGCTGAAGCGAAAGAGCTTATAAAATGGGGCGCTGACAAGATCTATTTCTGCGGAGACACTATTTTCAAAGATTTTAACGATGAGCCCTGCTCTGAACTTCTTTCGAGGCTTATAACTGAACATAAACCCGAGATAGTGCTTGCCGGAGCTACGCCTATAGGCCGTTCATTCATTCCGAGAGTTGCAGCAAAACTTAGGACTGGACTGACAGCAGATTGCACATCTTTAGAGATAGACTCTGAAACTGGCAATCTTCTTCAAGTCAGACCTGCTTTTGGCGGCAATATAATGGCCACTATACTCTGTCCCAACAACAGGCCGCAGATCGCTACTGTAAGACCTCGTGTTATGAAAAGGGGCGAATACATTCAAGACAGGACCGGAGAAATAGTGAATGTCGAGTCCGGCAATCCGGTCTGCAGGACCAAGGTTATCGAAACAGTGACAGAGGAGTCTTCATGCAAGATCAATCTTCAGGATGCCGAGATAATAGTTTCTGGAGGCAGAGGATTAGGAGATGCAAAAGGATTTAAGATGCTTGAGGAGCTTGCAGGACTTTTGGGAGGCACCTTAGGTTCATCAAGGGCTGCTGTTGACGAAGGCTGGATAGCTTACAGCCATCAGGTCGGACAGACCGGCAAGACAGTCTGCCCCAAGATTTATATTGCATGTGGCATCTCTGGCGCTGTACAGCATATTGTTGGCATGTCTTCTTCCGACATAATCATAGCCATAAATAAAAATCCTGAAGCTCCGATCTTCAGTGTAGCCACTTACGGCATAGTCGGGGACCTGTACGAGGTCGTTCCTATGATGATTAAGAAATTAAAGGAATCAAAGGCCTGAGTCAATAAATCTATCAGGTTGTAAAAGTTATTAGAACCTCATCCGTTTCTACCGCTTTGCCGGCGGCTACAGTTACTTTTTCTACGATCCCGTCGCAAGGAGATGAAACGCCGCATTCCATCTTCATCGATTCGATGACCACCAAGTCCTGCCCGCGGTAGACGCGGTCGCCTTGCTTGACCAAGATACTGACTACCATGCCGGGAAGGGGCGAGAGTAGCACATTTTCGTGTGCACCTTTTTTCTCTTTGGGCATGTATTGAGCTAATTCCCATTCCCGCGGAGTATAAAGTTCAAAAATACGGGAGATGCCGCAATGTGCATTCCATATGAAATTCTGCCGGTACTGAAGCCTGAAATATTTGTTCACACCATTTATAGAGAGTTTCAGCCTTCTTCGGTAGAACTCAAAAACCGGTGCAACGACAGCAAATTCATTGCCGTTTACCTTGACGCTCCAGTCTCTGGATGAAACCTGTCCCTGAAGTTCAACTTCGAATATGTCCTTATTGCCTTTGACAACATAACAGTGCCGCTGTGCTGGCTTGTGAGACAGCCCGACCTTAGCTGTCATCGGCTTCAACGATTCACGGACCAGATTCTTCCAGAAATGGTACACGACGGTTGTGGCTATTACCATGTCTATAAGCTGTTCTATTGGAGGGTCAATTTTTGCATCGCCATTGTCAAAAAATTCGTCAATGAATCCGGTTGAAAGCTCGCCTTTGATAAAGGCAGGGTGGTTGAGGATTGAGTTGGCAAAATCTAAATTGGTAGTCACACCCTCGATATGATAGCGGTTCAGTGCATTGATCAGGCCGGTTCGCGCCTCTTCTCTGGTCTCTCCCCAGCTGATCACCTTGGAGAGCAGCGAGTCGTAATAGACGCTTATGAAACTGCCGGCTTCAACACCGCTGTCGAGCCTGATATTTCTGCCTCTGATATTGGAGTATCTTGTGAGAAGCCCAGTGGAGGGCAGAAAATTGCGTGAAGAATCCTCGGCGCAGATTCTTGCCTCTATTGACCAGCCTTTTATAGAGATGTCCTTCTGAGAGATCGGCAGAGGCTCTCCTGCCGCAACCCGGAGCTGCAGTTCGACAAGATCGAGCGATGTGACCATCTCTGTGATCGGATGCTCCACCTGAAGCCTTGTATTCATCTCCATAAAGAAGAAGTTTCTATTGCCGTCCATAATGAATTCGACTGTTCCTGCATTTGAGTATCCTGCTTGTTTGGCAAGCGCGCAGGCCATTTCTCCCATGCGGGCTCTGAGTTCGGTATCAACCGCCATCGAGGGAGCTTCTTCTATCACCTTCTGGTAGCGCCGCTGGATCGAGCATTCCCGTTCTCCGAGCGAGACTACGTTTCCATGCTTGTCCGCAATGATCTGTATCTCGATGTGGCGGGGGTTGCTGATAAAACGTTCCATAAATATCCTGTTGTCGCCGAATGCCTTGCGGGTCTCCTCTTGCGCCGACTGAAGCGCTGATTCAAGCTCATCAGGTGTGGCAGCGAGGCGCATGCCGCGGCCGCCGCCTCCGGCAGCAGGTTTGAGCAGAACAGGATAACCTATTTCTACGGCAAGGGCCCTGATTTCTTCTATGTCGACAATAGGCAGGTTGTGGCCGAGCACCACCGGAACCCCGGCCTTCATAGCTATATTTTTAGCCGAAATTTTATCTCCCAACGCAGCTATTACTTCAGATGAAGGACCGATGAAGGTCAGCCCCGCCTTGACTACGGCGGCAGCAAAGGCGGAGTTTTCGGAAAGGAAGCCATACCCCGGATGAACGGCCTGACAGCCTTGTTCAACCGCGGCGTTTATTATTTTTTCGTGTACAAGATAGGAGGAGGTTGAGGGCGACGGCCCTATATGAATGGCCTCGTCAGCCTCCCTGACATGGAGTGAGCGAGCGTCAATATCCGAATAAACCGCAACTGTTTTAACATTCAAACTCCTGCAGGTCCGCATTATGCGGATCGCGATTTCACCCCGGTTGGCTATAAGAATCTTTTTAAACATAGTGACTCCTCACAGTGGGATATTCCCGTGTTTTCTCTCCGGCCGGATTTTCCGCTTGCTTTCTAAAAACTGGAGGCTTCGAATCAGACGGTGCCTTGTATCACGAGGGCTGATGACATCGTCTATGAACCCTCTTTTTGCTGCCATGAACGGATTGGCGTATGTCTGGCGATATTCTTCCGTCTTTCGGGCTAACATATCCTCAGAGTTTTCGGCATCCTCAATCTCTTTGCGGTAAATAATCTGTGCCGCGGCTTTTGGGCCGAGCACAGCTATTTCTGCTGCGGGCCATGCCAAATTCATATCGCTGCCTATATGTTTTGAATTCATAACCACATAGGCTCCGCCGTATGCCTTCCGGATAATGACCGTTATGCGCGGCACCGTAGCTTCTGAAAATGCATACAGCAGTTTTGCGCCGTGGCGTATGATGCCGCCATGCTCCTGCTCCGGGCCGGGCATGAATCCGGGTACATCTTCCAAGCAGACGAGCGGGATATTGAAGGCATCGCAGAAACGGACAAACCGGGCGGCTTTCTCGGAGGCCTGGACGTCAAGGACACCGGCAAGCACCGCAGGCTGATTTGCAATTAAACCGATGGTCTGTCCGCCGAGTCGGCCGAAGCCCACAATTATATTTCTTGCAAAATGGGGATGAATCTCGAGAAATTCGGCCCCGTCCAGAATGCTTGTTATCAGAATCTTCATGTCGTATGTCTGGTTAGGGTTAGCAGGAACAAGATAATCGAGGGCAGGGTCCGTGCGTTCAGCCGGATCTCTTAAATCAAGAATTGGCGCCTGCTGACGATTGTTTGAGGGCAGATAATTAATCAGACGCCTCACCTCTCGCAGGCAGAGAATATCATTTGGAAAGGCGAAATGGGCTACGCCGCTTTTTTTGCTGTGCACCATCGCTCCGCCCAGTTCTTCTGCTGTAATGTCTTGATGGGTGACGGTCTTGACCACATTAGGGCCGGTCACAAACATATACGAGGTGTTTTCGACCATAAAGGTGAAATCGGTCATTGCGGGGCTGTAGACCGCTCCGCCGGCGCAGGGCCCCATTATGCATGATATCTGCGGCACCACTCCGCTGGCCTGCACATTGCGGTAGAATATCTCGCCATACGCTGCGAGAGATTCTACTCCTTCCTGAATGCGCGCCCCTCCGGAGTCGTTCAGGCCGATAATCGGCGCGCCGACCCGCACTGCATGGTCCATTATCTTGCAGACCTTCTGTGCATGGGCTTCTCCGAGCGCCCCGCCCATGATGGTGAAGTCCTGACTGAATATGAAGACTTCTCGTCCGTCAATGGTGCCGTGGCCGGTAATAACACCGTCTCCCGGAAACTCGCCTATTCCTGTATTCTGGCTGGCCCTGCCGGTCATCAGCAGATCAAACTCCTCAAATGAACCGTCATCGAGCAGCAGGTCTATGCGCTCCCTTGCGGTGAGTTTTCCCTTGCGGTGTTGGGCGTCTATTCTCTTGACTCCCCCTCCGAGGAAGGCCTCCTCTTTCATCGATTCAAGTTTTGTCAGATTGTCATGTTCCGGACGCTGCACGATCACACCCCCTCAGAAATGTTCTGTTTGCAAAACTCGGTGAGCACACTGTTTGTGCTCTTCGGGTGCAGAAACGCCACCTGTTTGCCGCCTGCGCCCTCGAAGGGCTTCTCATTGATCAGCTTGCATCCATGCTCACGCGCTGTTTCGATCTGTTTTTCTATGTTGTCGGTAAGGTACGCGATGTGATGGAAACCCTCACCTTTTTTCTCGATAAATCCGGCAATCGGACTGTCGTCCGATGTGGGTTCCAGCAGCTCGATATGGATATCTCCAACCGTAAAGAAAGCTGTGCGAACCTTTTGCGAGACCACAACCTCTTCTTTTTCACAAACAAGTCCGAGAGTCTCTTCATAGAATTTGCGGGCCGTCTCGATAGACTTTACAGCAATGCCTATATGGTCAATTTTTTCTATCATAGTATCATTTCATCCTCTGTATTCTCCGAATACCTTACGCAGGACTTGGCATATCTCACCCAGCGTAGCATAGGTCTTTACCGCAGCCAGAATCTCAGGCATCAGGTTGGATGAGCTTAGGGCGCATTCTGACAAATTCGCAAGAGCTTCCTCGACTTTTCTATTGTCACGCCTCTGACGCAGTTCTTTTAGGCTCTGAACCTGAGCCTTTTCGACTTCAGGATCAACACGCAGCAGAGAGGGCTTTGTTTTTTCTTCAATCTTAAACTCATTGACCCCGACGATTATGCGCTCGCCTTTCTCTATCTCCTGCTGGTACTCATAGGCGCTGTTTTCTATCTGGCGTTGTATAAAACCATCTTCAATTGCAGGAACCACACCGCCTGCCTTGTCGATTTTTGCAATGAGTTCAGAGGCCTGAGCCTCGATGCGGTCGGTAAGCTGTTCTATAAAATAAGATCCTGCGAGAGGATCAACCGAACTGGCCACTCCTGATTCATGTGCTATCACCTGCTGTGTGCGAAGGGCTGTACGCACCGAATCCTCGGTGGGTAGGGCCAGCGCCTCATCTCTAGAATTGGTATGCAGCGATTGAGTGCCGCCAAGCACTGCAGACAAAGCCTGAAGCGCGACTCTTACAATATTATTGTCTATCTGCTGGGCGGTAAGCGTGTAGCCTGCCGTCTGTGTATGGAAGCGCAGCATACGGCTTGAGGGTTTCTGGGCGTTGAAACGCTCTTTCATTATCCTGGCCCAGAGTCTTCTGGCTGCCCTGAATTTCGAAACCTCTTCAAGTATATCGGAGGAGGCGTTGAAGAAGAACGAAAGCCTCGGGGCAAAATTATCAAGCTCAAGCCCTGCATCGAGCGCGGCCTGCACATAGGTTATGCCGTTGGCCAGAGTGAACGCCACTTCCTGTACAGCGGTGGATCCGGCCTCACGTATGTGATAACCAGAGATAGAGATTGTATTAAAATCAGGGGTATGTTCTGTGCACCATTTGAAGATATCGGTAATAAGCCGTAGACTCGGCTTGGGCGGAAAGATATATGTGCCTCGGGCCACATATTCTTTTAGGATATCGTTTTGGATAGTTCCTTTGAGCTTGCTGCTTTCGATCCCCTGTTGTTCACCTACGGCCACATACATGGCAAGGAGTATAGCAGCAGGTGCATTTATGGTCATCGAGGTTGATACCTTATCCAGAGGAATTTGGTCAAAAAGTATTTCCATGTCGGCCAGCGAATCAATCGCCACACCAACTTTCCCCACTTCGCCGGCAGCCATCTGGTGGTCAGAGTCGTAGCCAATCTGTGTCGGCAGGTCAAATGCAATGGACAGCCCGGTTGTTCCCTGCTCCAGCAGATACCGGTAGCGCTTGTTGGATTCTGCTGCGGTTGAAAATCCGGCATACTGGCGCATGGTCCAGAACCGCCCACGGTACATTGTGGGCTGCACTCCCCGCGTATAGGGGTATTGTCCGGGGAAGCCGATATTCTCAACGTAGGCATCATCTATTTTGTCAGGCAAGGCGAGCCGCGGAACTTCCTCACCACCGTGATTAGTGAACTTCTCTTTCCTCTCAGGAAAACGGTTGAGGTTTTTGGCCAATTCTTTTTCCCAATCTATATGTGCAGGATGTTTTTCCATTATAATTATCCTAAATTATTCTGCCCCAGAAGTTTTGAAGCTAGCAGGCGAGGGGCCCCTTTTCGGGCATGGCCCAAATTCTCTATCTTCTCGATTATCGAAGGTTTTATCATCTCGATGGCCCAGTCCAATACTTCAAGATCATAAGCTTTTTCCCTGCGTGTCCTGCGTTCACCGCTTTCACGGTGTGAGGCGTCAACAGTTTCTATTGCTGCAAGCAGTTCGTCTATTCCCTTGCCTTCAGAGGCCGTAGTCATGCAGACCTGTGTCGTATTTTTTTTGTTGCCACCCTCACGGGCGATACACTCCATATCCATAGCAAGGGTCTCTGCCCCTGCACAGTCAGCTTTATTTACTATAAGGATGTCGGCCACCTCCAGAAGTCCTGCCTTCATCGCCTGAATGTCGTCGCCAAGTCCGGGAGCAAGCACCAGTGCTGTGATGTCAGCAAGTCTGATGATATCCATTTCGGATTGGCCAACACCTACTGTTTCTATAATGATTACGGAGCAGCCGCTTCCGGCAAGTATCCTTACTGCAGCGCCTGCAGCTGCGCACAAACCACCCAGTCTCCCCCTTGTAGCCATCGAACGGACAACCACATCCTTATCCAGCGCATGTCCCATCATCCTTATACGGTCACCGAGAATAGCGCCGCCCGAAATCGGCGAAGACGGGTCTACCGCAATAACTCCCACCCGACTCCCCTGCGAGCGGTACTTTGAAATAATCCTGTCGGTCAATGTTGATTTTCCGGCGCCCGGAGGACCGGTTATCCCCAAGACCATTGCCTGATCAACAAGCGAATCATCAATGGATGAGAGTATTTCATCTGCCAGAGGATCGTTTTCTTCAACAAGGGAAATAGCCCGTGCGATTCCTCTTGGGTCATGCTCTCTCAATCCCCTAAGTAGCTGCTCGCTTATCATAATTGGAATTGCTCGGGCATATTTAAATCAGTTTCTGCCGGATTTCTGAGTTTCACAGGCAGCGCGAAAAGCACCAATGATTTTATCCACAGGGGTTCCCGGAGTATACACAGCATTAATCCCGGCCTCTTTTAGCAGTGCAATATCTTCGTCAGGAATAACTCCGCCGCCAAGTACCGGAATATCTCCAGCACCGGAATTTTTAAGAGCCTTGACCACTGCTGGAAAAAGGCTCATATGAGCGCCTGAGAGCAATGACAGGCCCACTGCAGAAACATCTTCCTGAACAGCAGCAGCAGCAATTTCTTCCGGAGTTCTTCGAATGCCGGTATAGACCACCTCAAAACCGGCATCACGAAGCGCGCGTGCAATGAACTTGGCGCCTCTGTCATGGCCGTCAAGGCCAGGCTTTCCGATCAAAACTCGATATGTTTTTTTTTGTTCAGCCATTTAATACCCCGTGTAGAAAATCACTTTTTAAAAATCAAAAAACTTCGGCACAGAAATCGCCGAACCTGCCGAGATTATCGCATACATGAATGCCTGCTTTCTTCATTACCTCTATCTTTGACTGGGCTGTGCCGCTCTTGCCGCTGACTATCGCCCCTGCATGCCCCATACGCCTGCCGGGGGGAGCGCTTAATCCTGCAATAAACCCGACAACCGGTTTAGTAACTTTTTCGGCGATATAGGCAGCTGCATCTTCCTCTGCAGTTCCGCCGATTTCTCCCACAAGGACGATCCCCTTTGTATCTGGATCTTCTTCAAATGCTTTTAGGCAATCGATAAAGTTTGTTCCGTTTACTGGGTCGCCTCCGATGCCGAGGCAGGTTGTCTGGCCGATTCCCTTTGTAGTCAATTGATGAACAACCTCATAGGTCAAGGTGCCGGAGCGCGACACAACGCCGATCGGTCCGCCGGGCTTGTGGATGAAGCCGGGCATGATACCGATTTTGCACTGGCCGGGCGTTATTATTCCGGGGCAGTTTGGGCCGATAAGTCTGACCTGTTTTCCATACAAATAATTTTTGATTCGCATCATGTCGAGCACCGGAATGCCTTCGGTTATGGCAACAATTAGTTCAACACCTCCGTCAATCGCTTCCATGATAGCTTTTGCGGCAAAGGCAGGCGGTACAAAAATCATGCTGCAGTTCGCGCCGGTTTCACGCACAGATTCACGGACAGAGTTAAATACAGGCACATCGTCCATCTTCTGTCCGCCTTTGCCCGGGGTTACCCCGGCTACAACCTGTGTGCCGTATTCAATGCACTGCCGTGTATGGAACTGGCCTTCTCTACCGGTAATGCCTTGAACAAGCAGTTTTGTTTCCTTATTTACAAATATTGACATGATATTCTATCCTGACTCTCATTTAATTTCGGACAATCTCTGCTATTTTCTCTGCTGCATCATTCAGGTTTGCTGCCGTAATAAGATTCAGACCCGATGCCGCAAGAATTTCTCTGCCTTTTTCAACATTGGTCCCTTGCAGCCGGATAACAACCGGCACTTTAATCCCTGTCTTTTTGGCTGCCTTGACAACACCTTCGGCCAGAACATCGCATCTTAGAATCCCGCCGAAGATATTGATCAGTACCGCTTTGACATTACTGTCGCTTAAGATGATCCTGAAACCGTTTTCAACCATCTCTTCATTGGCGCCGCCGCCCACATCAAGAAAATTGGCAGGTTCCGCACAGGCGCTTTTGATAATATCCATGGTGGCCATGGCCAGCCCCGCGCCGTTGACCATATTGCCGACATTGCCATGCAGGTTGATGTAATTGAGATTGTATTTCGAGGCCTCCAGTTCCAGAGGGTCTTCTTCATCGGTATCTCTAAATTTCAGAATATCCTTCTGCCTGAACAGGGCGTTGTCATCAATGTCTATTTTTGCATCCAGTGCAATTAAAGCCCCCTGGACAGTAATCACCAGTGGATTAATCTCAAGCAAAGAACAGTCGGCTTCGATAAAAAGCGCGTACAGGTTTTCGACCAGTTTAGAAAATTTCTCGGAAAGAGAATCTTCAAGATTGAGGCCGGATACGATTTCTCTGCAATGACCTTGCTCTATTCCTGTAAGCGGATTAATAAGCGTTTTGATTATTTTTTCGGGATGCTCCGCAGCTACTTCTTCTATATCCATCCCCCCGGCCCGGCTTGCAATAATCATAATTTTTGCTGTAGATCTGTCCGGGATGATCGAGAAATAAAGCTCTTGAGCAATATTAAGACCTTCTTCTACGAGTAACCTGCTAACTTTTCTGCCTTGAGGTCCTGTTTGGGGCGTCACAAGCGGCCTGCCTAATATGCTAGCTGCAGTGCTCCGCACTTCATCAAGGCTTCGGGCAATTTTAACTCCGCCTCCCTTGCCGCGGCCTCCTGCATGAATCTGTGCCTTGACTACAACTGGAAATTTACCGAGCCTTTCAGCTATTGCACAGGCCTCATCAGGATTTGCGGCAACATATCCCTCAGGCACAGCAATATGGTGGTTCCTAAATAATTCCTTTGCCTGATATTCATGGATTTTCATTGAACCGCCTTTTCCCCAAAAATTCCGATGATTTGCAAATAATAATTAACGCTTAATTT
>PEAD01000005.1 GCA_002753335.1 Nitrospirae bacterium MYbin3 | reverse complement strand
ATTAAGAAAAGGACTTATAGCGTATTTTGAGTTTTACAACGGTCGGCGGCGGCATCAAGGACTTGACGACAAAACACCAGATGAAGTTTACTATGGCACATTGCCATCTATTAAGGTGGCAGCATGATAGAACAGCTTATCACTTATAATAGGCTTCAGCCTGTACAGACAAACCCGACCACTTCTGTGGAAGTACGAAGATATTTATCTAAAGGCTTATGTTTCTATAGTAGAGGCCAGAAGTGGGCTTGCAACTTATTTTGAGTTTTACAACAGTCGGCGTCGGCATCAAGGACTTGACGGCAGAACGCCAAATGAGGTTTACTGGATTACACTACCGAAGATAGAGGTAGCGGCATAAGGCAGAGCAGTTTGCCACTTAAAAATCGGTTCAAACTGTCCAAACAAAGCCGGACACCTCTGGTATCCTTCATATCAGATCTGCGTACATGCTTAAAAAAAATAAAATAATAATAGTCTCCAATACCGCTTGGAATATTTACAACTTCAGGATGCGGCTTATCAGAGCTTTACAAAAGGAAGGGTACGATGTTTTAGCTCTTGCCCCGAGGGATTGCTATTCTGATATGCTCTGGAAAGATGGAATAGCATATCGTGAAATTTTCATAGACAATAAAGGAACCAACATAATAAAAGACCTTAAGCTTATTTGGGAATTCTACATGATATTGAGATCAGAAAAACCTAATGTTGTTTTGGCTTATACCATAAAGCCAAATATTTATTGCTCCATTGTGGCTTATTTTTTGAGCATTCCAATTGTCAACAATATTTCAGGTCTAGGTTTTCTTTTTATAAAAGATAACTTGATGACAAGATTCGCCGAGTTTCTATATAAATTCTCTCTCAGTGGGTCAAAAAAGATATTCTTCCAGAACAATGATGATCTGAATTATTTTGTAGGGAAAGGCATTGTAAATGAAGCTCTAGCTGAAATGATTCCGGGTTCCGGTATTGATACAATTTTTTTTTCGCCTGATTTTAGCAACAGGGGGGATGGGCGTATAATATTTTTGCTTATGGCAAGACTGTTATGGGACAAAGGCATTGGGGAATATGCCGAAGCTGCGCAAATTGTCAAATCAAAATACAATAATGTAGAGTTTCAGATTTTGGGTTTTATGGATGTGCCTAATCCTGAAGCTATTCCCAGTAGCACGGTGGAGCGCTGGGAAGATGATGGAGTTCTGAAATATTTAGGTGAGACCGATAATGTTAAGGAGATTATAAAGCAGGTTGATGTTATTGTTCTTCCTTCATACAGGGAAGGAGCCCCTAAATCACTCCTTGAGGCCATGTCGATGGAAAAGCCAATAATTACTACCGATACCCCAGGCTGTCGCCAAGTATGTGAACACGAAATTAACGGTTTTTTAATCCCCATTAAGGATTCGAAGTCCCTTGCTGAGGCTATGATTAGAATTATAGAAGTGGGGCCAGAAAAAAGAAAAGTAATGGGGAAAATGGGAAGAGAAAAAGTTTTGAGGGAGTTTGATGAGAGGATTGTTATTGGTAAATACTTAGATGTTGTAGGGAAAGTGTGTAATGTTTGATAAACTTGAGTTCTGAAATTTTTACTTATCCTTAGAAATAGTGTTATCATTTAATCATATATGTAATCACTGGAGGTATCTATGATTAGAACCCAGATACAACTAACGGAAGGACAGGCAGCCCAGTTAAAAAAAGTTGCATCTCTTCGTCATATATCTATGGCTGAACTAATCAGGCAGTCTATAAATATTACAGTAAAATCTGAGAATATTGTTGATATGGATGAGAGGATGAAAAGGGCAATAGCTACAGCTGGACGTTTTAGGTCCGGTATTAAAGACCTCTCTGAAAAGCATGATAAGCATCTTTCAGAAGCATTTGGTCAATGAATATATTTATCGATACTTCCGGGTTTATCGCTGTGCTTAATGCTGATGACGATATGCATGTAAGGGCGAAAGAAGTATGGATAAAAATGATATCAGACAGAACTAATCTTATAACCAATAATTATATTTTGGTTGAAACGTTTGCACTTGTGCAGAGTCGCCTTGGCATGGCCGCAGTTAGAGCTTTTCAAGAAGATATATTGCCGCTTATACATGTTGAGTGGGTTGATGAAATCAGCCATAAGATGGGAGTAAGCGCTTTACTCGCCACAGGTAGAAAAAAACTTAGCCTTGTTGATTGCGTGAGCTTTGAGACTATGAGAAAGCTTGCATTAAGGAATGTTTTTACTGTTGATAAGCATTTTAAAGATCAAGGTTTTAAATCTGTTATTTAAAGGAGAAGATTTTGCTGATAATTGAAGATGTTATAAACAAAGAGAAAAGAATATGTGTTGTAGGATTGGGTTATGTTGGGTTGCCGCTGGCTGTTTTATTTAATAGTAAATTTGCTGTGACAGGATTTGATATAAATAGTGAGCGTATAGAAGAGCTTAAAAAAGGCTTTGACAGAACAAGAGAGATAACTAAGGATGAGCTTTTGCAGTCAAGCATTGGTTTTACTGACGACGCTTCGCTTATTGCGGAGGCTTCCGTTATTGTAGTAACTGTTCCCACGCCCATAGATGAACACAAAACACCTGATCTCAGACCTATGCGTTCAGCTACAACAAAGGTAGGCAGAAATATAAGAAAGGGGTCTGTTGTTATTTTTGAGTCCACAGTCTATCCTGGACTTACGGAAGAGGAATGCATACCTATACTAGAGAAAGAAAGCGGTCTCAAGTGGAAAAAGGATTTTAATGTTGGATACTCTCCGGAAAGAGTCAATCCTGGTGATAAAGAGCATACGATTGACAAGATCAAAAAGGTTGTTTCTGGAGATACTCCAGAGATAACAGATTTTATAGCTCAGCTTTATGGAGCTGTTATAACTGCGGGGGTGCATAAAGCTCCTAACATTAAGACTGCTGAAGCTGCTAAGGTAATAGAGAACACTCAGAGGGATTTGAACATAGCTTTAATGAACGAGTTAGCAGTGATTTTTAACAAGATGGGTATTGATACTAAAGACGTTCTTGATGCTGCAGCAACAAAATGGAATTTCTTGAGGTTTGAGCCTGGGCTTGTTGGGGGACATTGTATAGGGGTTGACCCATACTATCTTACCTTTAAGGCTGAAGGCTTGGGCTACCATCCACAGGTTATTCTTGCAGGAAGAAGAATCAATGACAATATGGGGAAGTTTGTTGCTGAGCATACCGTAAAAAAAATTATCGAAGCTGGTAAGCCGGTTAAAGGAAGCAAAATTTTGCTGCTTGGATTGACGTTTAAAGAAAATATATCGGATATTAGAAACACCAAGCTGATAAATGTGGTTCATGAACTCAGAGAGTACGGTATTAGTGTGCATGTTTACGATCCTTTTGCGTATGAGGATGAGGTTCGAAGTGAATATGGCATTAATTTGATTCAAACTATGGATGCTTTCAGTCCTTACGATGCGATTGTTCTTGGTGTTAAACATAAGCCATTTATTGAAAGTTTGGATTTTGCAAAACTAAAATCCCTATCCAATGGTTCTCCTGCTGTTTTGATCGATATAAAATCATTTTATGATCCTAAGCAAGCTGAAGATGCTGGGTTTTTATACTGGAGGCTTTAATCGAAATTCTTAAATATTCTATGGCGATAAATTTCCTAATCATGTTCGTATTTCCTTTTTTGTTGTCGGGGGCTATTCAACTCCTCGTATTAAGGCTTTCCAAGCATACAGAGTTTTGTATAGATTGCTCAAAGGATGATAAGCCACAAAGATTTCATGATATTCCTACATCAAGGGCAGGGGGGATAGGTATATTCATATCTTCTGCAATAAGCTTGAGTTTTGCTGGTATTGACGGGTTGTGTATTCTGGCAGCGGCATCGCCCGCTTTTTTTGCAGGCCTTTATGAAGATATGAGAGCAAACATTACACCTAAGTTTAGGCTTTTTATAATGGCGCTCGGTGCGGTGCTCTCGATTATTTTGCTTGACACTATTATTTACGATACCGGTTTGTTTCGACTGCCTTTGTGGGCCGCTGTACCTTTCAGTATTTTTGCAATTACGGGTGTTACAAATGCGATTAATATTATAGACGGCTTCAATGGACTTGCTTCAGGAGTCTCGATAATTGCCCTCATATTTTTTATTTTGGTGGCATTAGTTTATGAGAATTATTTTCTTTTTAATGTATCTGTTTTTTCTGCAGCTGCTATTGCAGGTTTTTTTGTGCTGAATTTTCCTAAGGGCCGGATATTTTTGGGTGATGGTGGGGCTTACTATATAGGTTTTATACTTGTGGCAATTTCGATCCTTATTATTAATCGAATTCCACAGGTGTCACCTCTTTTCCCTGTTGCTGTTTTAATATACCCTATATTTGAGGTCCTTTTTTCTATATACAGAAGAAAGATTAAGAGAAGTCATTCTCCATTGAGAGCCGACAGAATACATCTTCATAGTTTAATATATATGAGATTGACCAAAAGCAATCCGCGAACCTCTGTTTATATCTTGCCTTGCGTGTTTGCTGTAAACATAGTTGCTTTTTTGCTCAAAACTAATACATATGCGTTAGCTATACTGATTCTTTTATATGCCGCAATGTATATTTTTATATACAGGCATATTGTAAGGTTCGGTGCAAAGGTTTTTTGAATTTCATAAGTTTTTGTAATAAGTTCAATGAAACGTATATAATTTAAAGTTAAGTTGTTATTAAAGGGGGCACTTTTAGATGATTAAACTGTTTTCTAATATTATGCTGGTTCTGGTAATCAGCATACAGCTTATTTTTGCTGATGTTGTTTTTGCTGTACAAAACCAGATGTCGCCATTTGGTCCTGCATTTCAATCTGGCAATCAAGGCGGAGGAGGCGTTATCCTTATGCCGCAAGCGCCTGTTATGATGCCTCAAATGCCTTCTAAAGATGAAATTACTATGCCTGATTTCATGCAAGATAAACAATCAGAGTTTGAAGCCTTTATATCAGACAAACCCATAGAAATAGATGAGTTTCAGTTTGATGTTCTTAAAAAGTTTGATGACATTTCATTTCAATATTCCACTAAAAGCCTGCCTGCAGAATACATTTCTGTTCCCGTAAGAATCATGAAGGTCACAAAGAAGCTTGATACCAAAGCTGAACAATTGGACAAATTAAAGTCAGGTGATATTAACAAAGAGGATTTGAAGACACAAATTACAGGCTTCGAAATATCTAAAGAGGCTGCAATATTAATAGATGCCGGATATTTTATAGGCTCAAGGGACAGGATTGCTGCTGCCTTCAAGCTTGTAGGCATAAAGACTCCGTTTGATGTTTCCCGCGAGATTAAGCAGTTCGGATATGATATGTTCACTCGCCCTTCATTTGCGTTGAAATCTTCATACAATGCACCTGTCGGACCGGATTATGTTATTGGTCCCGGTGATGAAATAAAAATAAGTCTCTGGGGTATGATCGAAGGGGAGCAGACCGTCACAGTTGAAAGGGACGGTAAAATTACGTTTGCCAAAATAGGAACTATAGGTGTTGCAGGACTCAATTTTAAGGAACTGAAGGATGTCTTGCACAAAGAGTTTTCGAAATATTTTACAAATTTCCAGATGAATGTCAGCATGGGGAATCTGAGGACAATAAAGATATATGTAACCGGCAGCGCTAACAGGCCTGGTGCATATACTGTCTCATCTCTTTCAACCTTAGTAAATGCTATATTTCAGGCCTTCGGACCGGCCAAGACAGGAAGTATGAGGGACATTCAGCTAAAACGTAATGGCAAGACTGTGGTGAGTTTTGACATGTATGATTTTCTTATACGAGGTGATAAATCCAAGGATATAAAACTTATGCCTGAGGATGTGATCTTCATTCCTCCTTCAGGCCCTCTTGTTGGCATGGCAGGCAGTGTGAATAATCCTGCTGTATACGAACTGAAGGAAGAAACTACTATTGCGCAGTTGATAGATCTTGCCGGTGGCCTTAGTGATGTTGCCTCTAAGGGTAGTGTGCAGATCGAAAGAATTATTGACAACTCTCGTCAGACTGTCATGGAATCATCTCTTGATGAGGCAAAAGGGATCAAGGTGCAGTCAGGTGATGTGGTAAAGGTTTATCCTGTTGTTCAGGATAAGAGGACAGTAAAGATTTTCGGAGCTGTGCAGAGGGTAGGTGAATATGGCTTAAAGAAGGATATGACGGTTCGAGACCTTGTTAACATGGCTGGAGGACTGAAGTATTATGCCTATCCCAAAGAGGCTGAACTATCCAGAGTTGCGATTACAGATAAAGGGACAACTCCAGAAAAATTTATCGTGAATATCGAAAAAGCGCTTGCAGGAGACCCAGCGCATAATCGCAAACTTACCGAAAACGATTATTTATTTATCCGCACAACTCCTGATTGGCAGATGCAGAGAAAAGTTTCTATTTCGGGCGAAGTTAAGTTTCCAGGGACTTATGTTGTGAAGAAGGGGGAGAAGTTGACGTCTCTTCTTGAAAGAGCGGGTGGATACACAACTGATGCATATCTTAAAGGCGCTGTATTTTTGCGCCAGAGCGTGAGGGAGCTCCAGCAGAAGGGTCTTGACGAGATGGCTATGAGGATCGAAAGGGAATTGACAGTTGGCGGTGCATCAGAAATATCAACGGCAGTTTCTGCAGAGGAGATCCAGGCAAAAAGGGCCGAAGCGGAACAAAAGCAGAAGTTTATAGAATCGTTACGAAAGTTGAAAGCTTCGGGCAGAATGTCTATTAAGCTTGCTCATTTAAGGCTTTTGAAGGGCAGCGAGCATGATTTTGAACTTGAAGAAAACGATACTCTTTATATACCGCAGAGGAGCAGTGTTGTTAATGTTGTTGGTGCCGTAATGTCTCAGGGGAGTTTTGTTTATTCTGAGAAGTTGGACTATAAGGATTATATTGATTTGAGCGGAGGTTACAGCAGGTTTGCGGATGACGGCAATGCGTATGTCTTGAGAGCTGATGGAAGTGCGAGAAGGCTATCAAGAGGCATATTGTCTTGGAATTCAGGCAGGGACAGATGGGAGTTTGAAGGATTCGAAAATGAATCTCGTGAGATAAATCCGGGAGATAGCATTGTGGTGCCCGAGAAATTTACCAGTGTAGCTTGGCTGCGTAATATAAGGGATGTATCCCAGATACTTATGAATATGGCCGTTACAACTGGTGTAATCTGGACAATTTTTAAGAAATAAAGGTGATGGAATTGGATAATAAACAGGTCAAGCAGGATGAGTCTGAAATAAATTTCTTTGATATCATCATAGTTCTGTTAAAGCGAAAGAGATTAATTGTCGGTATAACTTTAAGTACTGCCGTAATGACCGCAATAATCAGTTTTTTATTGCCATCAATATACAGGGCGGAAGTTAAAATCTTGCCTCCCCAGTCAAGTTCATCTCCTACTCAGATTATGAGTCAGATGGGGCCTGGAGGTGCAGCAGTCGCCGCAATGATG
The DNA here is from genome assembly GCA_002753335.1 of Nitrospirae bacterium MYbin3. Taxonomy (GTDB): domain Bacteria; phylum Nitrospirota; class Thermodesulfovibrionia; order Thermodesulfovibrionales; family Dissulfurispiraceae; genus MYbin3. Next base: position 118,602 of record PEAD01000005.1, on the reverse strand, counting down.
ATAGGCGGAGGTGTGGGGGCAAAAACTCCGTCAGAGTTGTATTTTTCTATACTTAAGAGCAGGGCGGTGCTTGACCGGATTATTGACAGATGTAAGCTTATGGATGTTCACAAAGGAAAGAGTCGTGAGAAAGTAAGAAATTCACTTATTGCAACTCTGCAGACCAGCGAGGATAAAAAAAGCGGAATGCTTATTGTCGCGGTTGAAGATAATGACCCTAAATGGGCTGCTGATATAGTTAATATTTCTGTTGAGGAGTTCAAGGAGTATCAAAAGGGAATAGCTATAACAGAGGCATCTAAAAAGAGGCTTTTCTTTGAAGAGCAGTTAAAAGACGCACAAAAATCACTTGTCAGTGCTGAAGAAGATATGAGAAACTTTATGAGTAAACCCGGGGGGATGGAAGCCGGTGGTGCTGGTGAGAAAGGAGCTTCTGCTGATGATGGAGTAGGCAGTATGAGGGCTCATATTACCGCAAAAGAAGTTCAGCTAAGAGTGATGAAAACTTATTCTACAGAGCAGAATCCTGAATATCTTATGGTAGAAAATGAGATAAAGGGATTGAAGGAACAGCTGAAAAAACTTGAGGGTGAAGGAACAGCCAATTATGAGCCGATGTTAAATTCGCGCGGAAGGGCTTCTTTGGGCACAGAGGCGATGAGGAAAAAGCGGAATCTCAAATATAGCGAGACACTTTATGAGTTGATGTTTAAACAATATGAAGCCGCAAAGATTGATGAGTCAAGGGAACCCGCCCTTATTCAGGTACTCGAAAAAGCGATCCCTCCTGAGGAAAGAATAAAACCCAAAAGAAGGCAGATGGTTATGTTTGGTGCTACAGCAGGATTTGTCTTTTCGTTGATCGCGGTTTTCTTTATGGAATATTTTGAGAAATCATCGAATTCTCCAGAAAGCCGCGAACGATTTGAGTCTATAAAAAGATATGCCTCGTTTAAGAAGTTTTCTTAGTTTTAAGGTGCAAATGAAATAATTTTTGCAACTGCATTTTCAACCGCTATCTTCTCTGTCTGCTTAGTCATTCTGTCTTTTACTTCAACAATCCCTTCTTTTAACCCCTTTTCTCCGATTACGACCTGAATAGGGATGCCTATTAAATCGGCGTCTTTGAACTTCACGCCCGGTCTTTCGTTCCTGTCATCCACTAGCACTTCCAATTTTTCGGTAACAAGTCCTTTGTAGATCATTTCTGTCACTTCTTTTGTTTTTTCGTCTGTTACATTCAATGGAATTATTTCAACATCAAAGGGCGCTATACTTTTGGGCCAAATTATTCCGTCTTTGTCGTTGTTTTGTTCCACAGCAGCGGCAGCTATTCTTGCCGGGCCTATCCCGTAGCTTCCCATGACAATAGGTTTTTCATTACCGTTATTATCTAGAAAAACGGCCTTTAATGGGACCGAATATTTTGTCCCCAGTTTGAAGATATTTCCTATTTCTATAGCCTTCTCTATGCGAAGGGGGGTATTGCAATTCAGGCATTGATCGCCTTCTTTAGCTGCATGTAGGTCGTTCCATTCCGCATTGAACTGCACGCCAGCTTTTATCCCCCTGGTGTGATAGTCGGATTTGTTTGCACCGCTGATATAAGTTCCTGTCATCAGCGATGAATCCGCAAGTGTCCTGATTTTATGTCCTACAGGACCTATAAATCCGGCCTCCACTCCAAGTATAGATAAAATCTCCTCCTTGCTTGCAGCTCTGAAATTTCCGATAATCTTTGCAAGCTTCTTTTCATGGAGTTCTTGATCTCCGCGAAGCAGTACAAGAACCGGTTTAGTATCGGCTATCATAAGCAGGCTCTTGATAAAATATTCATGTCCAATTTTTAGGAAATGAGAAACCTCTTTGACCGTCCTCTTTTGTGGGGTATGTATCTCTTCATATTCCCATTCTTGAAGCTTGTTGTCTGAGGCTTTTGACTTTGCTACCTCTACGTTTGCTGCATATCCACATTTATCGCAGAGTACGATGTCATCTTCGCCTGCCTGACTGGGTGCCATGAATTCATGAGCAGCAGCACCTCCCATCATTCCTGTATCAGATTCGACCTGATAAAACTTCAGACCGCAGCGAGAGAATATCCTGTGATATGCATCAGCATGAGCCTTATAGTTTATGTCCAGTGCATTTTCGTCTGCATCAAAACTGTAGCTGTCTTTCATCTGAAACTCTCTGGTTCTAAGGATCCCGCTCTTAGGCCTTGCCTCATCCCTCAGTTTTGTCTGTATCTGATACCATACCTGCGGGAGGTCTCTGTAGGATCGAATCTCTCTGGATGCAAGCCATGTCATGATCTCTTCATGTGTCATGCCCAGGCACATATCTCTGTCAGTTCTGTCTTTCAGACGGAACATCTCAGCGCCTATCTCGTTCCACCTTCCGGTTGTCTGCCATATCTCGGCAGGATGCATGACAGGCATAGATAGCTCCTGCGCTCCGATTGCATCCATTTCTTCTTTGAGGATCCTGTTTATTTTATTTATAACCCTCCATCCGAGCGGAAGGTAAATGTATAATCCTGATGCCAACTGGCGGACAAAACCGGCGCGCAGCATGAGCTTATGGCTAATTGCCTCGGCATCTGACGGCGCTTCCCTAAGAGTGGGTATAAGTATTTGAGAAAATTTCATTTGAATTTCTCCTGCATTAATGTTATAGATCCCTTCGGCCTTCAAGGGCTTTGGAGAGGGTCACTTCATCCGCGAACTCAATATCGCTGCCGATCGGCAGACCGTAGGCAATACGGGATGTTTTTATGTTCAGCGGCTTTAATATTTCTGTGATGTATTTTGCGGTCATCTCGCCTTTTGTATTTGGGTTTGTGGCTAAGATAACCTCCTCTATCGGATTATCTTTAATTCTTATGAGCAGTGCATTAATCTTAAGTTTGTCAGGAGTTATCCCATCAAGCGGTGAAAGGGCGCCCAATAACACATGATAGGTACCTTTGAAAATTCCTGTTCTTTCTATGGCGAGCACGTTGCTAGGTTCTTCAACCACGCATATTTTATTTCTATCCCTTGATGAATCGCTGCAGATTGAGCATGTGTCAGCATCTGTGATATTAAAGCAGTTTGAGCAGAAGCGTGCATTATCTTTGACATCCACTATCGCAGCAGCTATTTCTTTAGCATCATTTGCCGGTAAAGCCAGGATGAAAAAAGCCAGCCTTTGCGCAGTTTTCCTTCCGATGCCGGGTAGTTTTGTAAGTTGATTTACGAGATTTTCAATTATGTTTTGTGTCATATCATGAAGTTTGGTTATTTAAAAAGATTGCCTAAGCCTCCCATTCCCCCCATGCCCGGAATCTGCAGTCCCATAGTTAGTTTTGACATCTCATCATTCACCATCTGCTGGGCACGTCTGATAGCTTCATTAGAGGCTGCCAGTATCAAGTCCTGCAGCATTTCAACGTCCTCTGGGTTTACAACATCCTTCTCTATTTTTATTGATACAAGCTCTCCGCTTCCGCTGGCAGTAACGCTGACCATGCCTCCTCCTGCAGTAGCTTCAACTGTTTTCTTTTTAGCCTCCTCCTGCATCTTCTGCATTTCACCCTGCAGTTTTTGAGCCTGCCTCATCATATCGCCCAGCATTTTTTTTGACATATCCCCTCCCTAATTATTTGGAATTACATCGCCTATACGGCCATCAAAGAGTTCAAGAGCTGCATTGACCACTCTGTTTTTTTTTGCATCCTCGATGATATCTTTCCTGCTTTTTGTTTTTATTTTTGATATTTCTATTTTTATTTCCACGTCTATTCCTGATAGTTCTGATATTCTCTTTTTGATTGTCGAAAAATTTTCCTTTATAGACTCTTCATGCATTGATGCCCCGCCGTTTAGGGACAGGGCTATTGTCTTATCGCCGAAGGCTGGCACGCATTCTTTTAATTTTGAGGCAAGCGGATAGTCATTCTCTTCGATTTCCTTAACTGTTTCACCCCAAGCATCTGAAAGCGAAATAGTTGCTTTGACTTCAGTCTTAGGTGTTACAGTTTCTAATACAGGATGGGTTTTGACTTCCGTAATATCTTCAGACTCTTGAGTTGGCGGACTAGGTTTATTAATCGGAGCAACTACAGGTTGTGTTTGTTTTGAGGGGCTGCCGAGCGATTTTAGCACCTCATTTACTGCTTTGAAATGGCTTAAAAGACTGAGCCGGATAAGTGCGAGTTCAAGAGCAACTCTTGGATACAACGAGCTTCTTATCGATGGCTCTGCCTTGATGAATTCCGAAAGCAATAATGAAACATGCTCTTGCGTAGCCACACTTTTCAGCTCTTTTATCGCAGCGCTTTCTTCTTCGCTAAGGTTTAAGATGTTTTCGGTGTCATCGATTATAGAAGCTACGAGCAGATTCCTTATGAATTGAAGCATATCTCTCGTGTAAGTTTTAATATCAATACCTGAATCTACCAGTCCGGCTATTATCCTGATTATGCGGCTTCTATCGCCTTCTATCAGAGCTGACGTCATGTCTGATATTGAACTTATGTCAGTAATTCCGAGCATATTCATTACATCTGAATCGAGTATGTTATCCGAGAAAGAGGCAAGCTGATCAAGGATAGTAAGAGAATCTCTCATGCTGCCATCAGCAGCCCGCGAAACCATTTCCAAGGCTGATTCAGATATGACGATACCCTCTTTTGTGGTTATGAATTTTAGACGCCCTTTAATATCTTGGCTGCTGATCCTTCTGAAAGGAAGATGCTGGCAGCGGGATAAAACTGTGGCAGGTATTTTCCTTGGCTCGGTTGTTGCCAACACAAATACTACGTGCGGAGGCGGTTCTTCAAGGGTTTTAAGCAGAGCATTGAAGGCCGCAGTTGATAACATATGCGCTTCGTCAATTATATAAACTTTATACTTGCTCTCTGATGGTGCATATCTGACACGCTCCCTTAAATCCCTGATGTTGTCAACGCCTGTATTGGAGGCTCCGTCAATTTCTGACACATCAATCGAAGATCCTTCAACAACAGCAATACATGAACCGCATTTCCCGCAAGGCTCAGGGGTGGGGCCTGAAGTGCAGTTCAAAGCCTTTGAAAGGATTCTCGCAGATGTTGTTTTTCCTACACCTCTCGGTCCCGAAAAGATGTAAGCATGAGCAACTTTATTTTGCGTGATTGTGTTTTTGAGTATGCGAGATATATGCTCCTGACCTGTAAGGTCATCAAAGCTCTGGGGGCGCCATTTTCTTGCAAGTACCAGGTATGCCATTTTTTTATTGTAAAAGGTTAATGCAATGTTTAGTTGTTATATTTTCTATATTCGGCGGTCGGCAGATGCTTAATGGGACCGGCTTGCTGCGGCACCCAGACATAATGCTTACCGTTGCTTCCTTCCGGATCTGGCGGGGTTCACACCGGCCTGCTGCGCAGGGCCGACCCCCGGATATAGAAAATCATGGCGGAGAGGAAGGGATTCGAACCCTCGGCAGCCCGCATGCAACAAAGGATTATAGCATAAAACGGAACGAGTACGGAACGAGTTATGTCAACGGGAATAGTCCACTCAGTTTCAGATATCAGATAATAGTAAATGTGTTATATCCTATAACAAAACAAATGGGAAAAACAGATGTAATGCAATAGCTGGCCACTAACTGTTTAAGTTGCATTCCTTGCAACAGTGGTGGTGGTCGTAATCCAGATGCACAAGCCTTCATATCATGGCATTGGATGGCGATGAACCCTAAACAGTCAATCGGCAATCAGTATTTTTCAAACAAGGCCTGAAAGGAATCTTCCAGCCGAAATAATCCTGGCGCCTTTCTCGATACTGTCCGTTTTGTCTTTTTTTACCACCTGATAGACATATGGAATAGCTAGCCTGTCCCTGAAATAAAGCAGGTTTGATGATAAAGAAGTATCATTGAGTTTACAATCAACAGCAAACCAGGGTTTTTTATTGATCGTCACAAGGAAATCCACTTCACGCTTGTCTACATCTCTCAGATAGTTCAGTTCCGCCTTGTGCCCTTCATGGTCTATGATGAAATGCACGAATTTAAGAAGATGAGACGCTATGAGGTTTTCAAAGCGTGCAGCCTCATCCTCAACCTCCGACCAATCCCATAAGTATAATTTAGGCTCTTTTTTAAGAGACCGTATGGTCTTTGTCGAGTATGGATATATACGAAACTGGTAGTAGAAAGTCTCAAGAATATCCATCCAATGACTTACGGCACGATGGCTGATCTCCAGATCCTCTCGTATCGCATTGAGCGATAAAAGAGAGCCGACCTTTGTTGGCAGTATGTCGCTCAAGAGTTTCATGTTGCCTATATCCCTGATTGTCTGGACATCCATTATGTCTTCCCGAAACATTCTTTCGATCTTCTCATTATGCCAACGCCTAAGCTGACGTTTGCTCTGTCCGGTGACTGGCTCTGGAAATCCTCCAAAACTGTCTAGAACATTCAAAGTATCCTGATAAAACTCCTGCCCTACTGGTATTTCACCTAACACCGAGGCCTTGTAGGGAATGTTTTCCATCTCGGCCAGCGCAAAGGGGTGAAGCCTGTAGTAATGATATCTTCCCTGTAAGGAATCGCCACCCTTTCTGTAAAGATCAAGCCTGGCACTGCCGGTAACTAGAAACTTGAACCTGTCATTCAGCTTATCGTATTCACCCTTAATTAGTCCCTTCCACTTCCGATACTTATGGATCTCATCAAAGATTAAAAGTTCAGCATCACCGGGCCACGATGCCGACATAATCTTCCTTCGGTCAGTCCTGTTGTCCCAATTGAAATATGCGTGATTCCGAAAAGATGCAGCAACTAAGTTCCTGCAGAGGGTTGTCTTGCCTACTTGGCGCGGTCCACCCACAAAAACCATCTTATGCTTCAGATCTTCCGCTATATATGGTGTGAGAGTTCTGATTTTCAGCATTGAGTTATTATACTAACTTATTTGCCTAAAAGCAAAATAAGTAGCTTGTATTTTTGCTTTTGTGCAAAGAGTTATTACGTAGATTGACTGAAGATTTTTGTTAGGCAGATCTCTCAACTCTACCTACAAGCTAAACGTTGATACAGAACGGAATACCTCAGGAGTATACGGAGACAACACGCAGAACTTGCTGCATGGGAAAGAAAATAAGGTGTTACAGATTGCAAACACTTCTAATGGGTAAGAGCATAATCATGGCGGAGAGGGAGGGATTCGAACCCTCGGTGAGTTTAACCCCACACACGATTTCCAGTCGTGCTCCTTCAGCCAACTCGGACACCTCTCCAACTATCAGATTTTTTTTCTAAAAAGAACGGAAAATCCAATAACATTTATTCTAACTTACCTATTAATTTAATTCAATTTTTTAGAGGGCTCTTATAAAATATTGTTTTTAAAGTTGGGTGATATAGTCGTTGGATTTTTTAATGTTAACGTCATTTGAAACTATAAAGAAACATTGCTCCACCGCCATTATCAGCAATCATTGGTATAAGGGCCAGCTTGTTTTCCTTGAATTTTTTAGTAAAGATTATGTTTGCTCCGATGCCTATAACCGCACCTGCAGCAACGTCATGAAAATGGTGTTCTTTGCTGGTCAGTCTGCTTGCTCCGACTAATGTTGCTGCGATATACATAGGGATGCCATAGCTGCAGCCGTATCTTTGCTGTGAAAATGCAGCGCCCACAAAAGCAAAAGCAGTATGTCCTGAGGGGAATGAATGTTTTCCGCCATTGGGTCTTGTTTCATTGATAGAATATTTAAGAGCGTAAGTTGTCGCTGTTGTGGCGGAAAATGCTTTTGTAAATTGAATAGCTCCATCTTTGTCTTCTTTTATGGCGGTTAAAGACAGAGCAGCAGCAGGAAGAGCAATCTGTCCGATATTGCCGTAAGTTTTAAAAGCGCTCTCTGCAAATATGTCTGATGGGAATAATGTGAATACAATAAACCAGAAAATTGCTGATAATCTATATATTGAAGTATTGAGTATCATTTATCCTTTCAAAAATATATTGCAACATACAATGCCGAAAAGTTTATCATAAACATAGATTAAAAGAAAAAGCTGGCAATCATGAGGAATACATTAGCTCCATATTTTGAGGCATTCAGAAACAGGCGCATAGCTGCGGTTATGCTGCTCGGTTTTTCATCAGGGCTGCCGCTTGCGCTGACTGCCGGCACTTTGCAGGCATGGCTTACGGTTATAGGCATAGACCTGGTGACCATCGGGCTTTTGTCAGCGGTTGGACTTCCTTATACGGTAAAATTTCTTTGGTCTCCTTTGATGGACCGCTTCAGTCTTCCTTGGCTCGGAAGGAGGCGCGGCTGGATACTCCTTGCCCAAATATTGATTGCGGCTAATATGGCTGCAATTTCTCTCTTAACTCCTCAGTCTGCACCTGTTGCATTGAGCATTCTTGCCCTGTCATTGGCTTTCTTATCAGCTTCTCAAGACATAGTGATCGATGCCTATAGAACAGACGTGCTGCAAGATTCCGAAAGGGGGGCTGGTGTTGCTGTATCTGTTATGGGTTATCGTATTGCTATGCTGGTATCTGGTGCGTTGGCACTGATAATTGCAGACCGCATCGGTTGGCAGTCCACCTATATGTTCATGTCTCTGGTTATGGCACTAGGCCTCTGCGGAACTTTTTTAGGCCCCGAACCTGACGGACAAATTCATTCGCCTAAGACATTACAACAAGCTGTTTTGGGGCCATTGAAGGACTATTTTTCGAGGGATGCGGCAATATTAATGCTTGCCCTTATCATTCTTTACAAATTGGGTGATGCATATGCCGGAAGCCTTACCACAGCTTTTTTGATAAGAGGCGTCGGATTTACTCCAACCGAGGTAGGAACCATAAACAAGGGCTTAGGGCTTATTTCTACTATACTTGGTGCATTGGCAGGCGGTGCATTGATGGTGCGGCTAAAGCTATACCGCTCTCTTATGTTTTTCGGAATTTTGCAGGCTTTGTCTAATTTCTCATTCATGCTTCTTGCCTGGGCAGGCAAAAGTTACGCCATGCTGATTTTTGCTGTTGGTTTCGAAAATCTCTGCGGAGGCTTGGGTACCGCAGCATTCGTATCTCTTCTTATGTCTCTTTGCAATCAACAGTTTAGCGCCACTCAATACGCAGTATTATCTTCGTTGGCAGCCCTTGGAAGGACCTTTATAGCTCCGACAGCAGGTTTTGTGGTTGAGGGAATAGGGTGGCCTGCATTCTTTTTTGTAACCGTACTAACAGCAATCCCGGGGCTTGTATTATTAATGTCTTTAAGAGAGCGTATAGAAGAAATTTAAAGCCAAATAGAACGGCAGTTGCCCGCATAAAACAGCGCTCTATTTTTTGCAGACAGCTTTTGTCAGTGATTCTCCTTCAGGTTCAGGATGAACAAAATCCCACGGTGGAGCATCATATTTGTATGAATGGATGGCTTTGTTTGTGGCCACATCATAAATTGTGATCGAGTGAACCCTTATCGCTTCTGTGTTGCAGTTTATTTCTGCCAACACCAGTGTCATATTGTTTCCGGCAACTTCTTTTGCCTTAACCTTAAAAATATTCTGGCCGGTGCGCTTTAATCTGGATGCATCGTAAAAGTATTTGTAAACTTCATTTGCCGAGTAAAGCTTCCAGTCTGCAGCGTCCGCTATTGATGCCATGAATAAGATTATGATTGTGCAGCAGATGAAAAATTTCCGCATAATATCCTCCCCGAAATATATTGCCCTCTGACGAATGCAACACCCTGTAATTAAAGGTAAATAATCATGTATTCACGATGGTACACTATTTTTGTATTGTTGTGCAAGGGAACGAATGGCAAATCGTACATTTCAGTTTTCTTTAAATAATCAATGCCAATATGATATTCTTAATCAAAATACAATGAATGGGGCTGCGATATGTTGGGATTGATTGAATTTTATCATCAGTTGTTCGATTCGGTGCATGAGGGCGTCTATTTTATAGATAATCAAAAGCGTATTCTTCATTGGAATAAGAGCGCCGAGAGGATAACCGGCTACAGCGAAGCTGACATAATCGGTGCTCGATGCTCCGGAGGCATACTGACGCATCTGGATAGGAATGGAAATGACCTCTGCATGCTTAACTGTGTATTCAACAAGTCGATGTGCACCTGCAGCGAAAACTCCGGAGACGTGTATATCCGCCACAAGGATGGTCACCGAGTTCCTGTGAGGATTCACATAACTCCTGTAACAGACTCAAAGGGTAATATAGTCGGCGCAATAGAGGTTTTCAGAGAAAATGTATTCAGAAATATTGATGAAGAGCTTATAGAGGATCTTAAGAAGGCTGACCTTATAGATTCTTTCACAGGACTTGCGAATCAGAAATATGTTGAGATGAAGCTAAGGTCGAGCCTTGAGCACAAACAAAAACATAATATTTCGTTTGGGATAATTCTCATATCTGTTGACGATCTGAGGGACATAGACGAAATATTTACGCACGAAATCGAGCAGCAGGTTTTCAATATGGTTGCTAGAACTCTCGAGGGTAATGTCAGATCATGGGATCTTGTCGGCCGATGGGGGGAAGAGGATTTCCTTGCGGTTGTAAGCCATATAAATCAGCAGCAGTTGGTGAGCGTGGCAAATAAATTACGCCTGATAATAGAAAACTCTTTTGTTGAGGTGCACGAGCAGCTTGTGGTCAAGGTTACATTAACTATGGGGGCCACGGTTTCAATGCCGGAAGATACTATTCAGACAATAACCGGCAGGGCATTGTATATCCTTGAGCGCGGCAAGGCTTACGGCCACAATCTTGTTTTTACTGACGAAGATTTTCAGGAAACCGAAAGCAGCAACTGACGATTTTAAACTTTTTAATTCGCAGTGCAGAATATTGCATGCACTATTAATGATCAAACTGCAATATAGTGCAGTCCTGTTTTTATCGAATTCTTTAAAAACAACAAGTTCAATTTAATCATATTTCGGGCATATCTCTTGCAAATAATGTAATCTGTCTTATTCAAGAGCTGTCAAATAACCAATATATTAGCTTGAGGAGGAATTATTATGAGTCAGGGAGCCCGTTTTAGAGAGGCGGTAAAGAACGAAAAGCCGCTTCAGGTTGTCGGGGCAATAAACGCTTATGCTGCGCGTCTTGCTGAGCGCACAGGTTTTAAGGCCCTTTATCTGTCGGGCGGAGGAGTTGCCGCAAGCTCGCTGGGCATGCCGGACCTCGGCATAAGCAGTTTTGATGATGTGCTTACAGACCTTAATCGCTTAACCGATATCACCGAGCTGCCTATTCTTGTTGACATTGATACAGGTTGGGGAGGGGCTTTCAATATAGCGCGTACAATCAAAGCCATGATTAAAGCGGGTGCAGGGGCTGTGCATATTGAAGATCAGGTGCAGGCAAAACGCTGCGGCCATCGTCCGGGCAAGGCTATAGTCAGCAAGGATGAGATGGTTGACAGGATTAAGGCGGCGGTTGACGCTATAACAGACCCCGAATTTGTGATAATGGCCAGAACTGATGCACTTGCGGTCGAAGGCTTGGAGGCTGCAATCGACAGGGCCTGCGCATGTGTCGAAGCAGGCGCTGATATGATCTTTCCGGAAGCTATGACAGACTTGTCCATGTACAAGCGGTTTGCGGCTGCGGTCAAGGTCCCTGTTCTTGCAAATATCACAGAGTTCGGTTCCACTCCTTTATACACGGTTGAAGAACTGAGGGCTTCTGACGTTTCTCTTGTCCTTTATCCGCTCTCCGCTTTTCGAGCAATGAGCAAGGCTGCGCTTCATGTGTATGGAGCGATTCGCAGAGATGGTTCGCAGAAGGCTGTTGTGGATATTCTGCAGACAAGGGCAGAACTCTATGACTATCTCGATTACCATGCCTTTGAACAAAAACTGGACACGATTTTTTCTAAGGAGGAAAAGAAATGAGCAAAGAAGTTGAAATGATAAGCACCAAGGTCAAAAAATCTGTGGCGCTGTCGGGTGTAATAGCAGGGAACACAGCGGTCTGCACAGTCGGACGCACAGGCAATGACCTGCATTACCGCGGCTACGACATAGTTGAACTCGCAACGCATGCCACCTTTGAAGAGGTGGCGCATCTTCTTGTTCATGACGAACTGCCTTCTGCATCAGATCTGAAGGAATACATCAGGAAGCTGAAGAGCCTGCGCGGCATTCCTGTCAATCTGCGCCAGACGCTTGAGCAGATACCTGCATCCGCTCATCCTATGGATGTTTTGAGGACAGCCTGCTCCATGTTGGGCTGCGTGCTGCCAGAGAAGGACGACAGGAACATTCAAGGCACACGCGACATTATAGACAGGCTTATCGCCTCATTCGGTTCGGTGCTGATGTACTGGTGGCACTACAGCCAAAACGGAAAAAGAATAGATGTAGAAACTGACGATGAAACAATAGCAGGCCATATTTTGCATCTGCTGCATGGCAGGAAACCCTCTTCAGTGCAGGAACGCGCACTCGACCAGTCTCTAATACTTTATGCCGAGCACGAATTTGCGGCCTCCACTTTTGCGGCGCGTGTAATTACCGGCACTCTGTCTGATGTCTATTCATCCATGACCGGAGCCATAGGAACTCTGCGCGGCCCCAAGCATGGCGGTGCAAACGAAGCTGCTTATGAAATACAGAGGCGTTACAAAACTCCGGACGAAGCCGAAGCAGACATCAAGGCTAGGGTCGCGAATAAAGAGATAATCATTGGGTTCGGCCATCCTGTTTATACGGTCAGCGACCCGCGCAATTCGATAATAAAAGAGATAGCCAAAAACCTTTGCAGTGAAGGGGACAATATGAACCTGTTTGCGATAGCTGACAGGCTTGAAACTGTTATGAAGCGCGAAAAAAATATGTTTCCGAATCTCGACTGGTATTCGGCTGTTTCTTACCACATGATGGGAGTGCCTACAGCATTGTTCACTCCGCTGTTTGTTATATCACGCTCTGCAGGATGGGGCGCTCATATTATCGAACAGAGAATGGACAATAAAATAATCAGGCCGTCCGCAAACTATATAGGAGAGGAAGACCGCAGGTTTGTAACGCTCATAGACAGAAAGAGAGACGATAGCGAGTAGAAAAAAGTTACTGTCATTAAAAATAAAATTATGAAAGAGGTGTATGAATGAGTTCTCATATTTCAAATGTTCGTCCTGATCCCGATAAGGTTCTGGCCGATATAGCCGATTATGTTTGTGATTATTTGATTAGTTCCGACGAGGCTTATGAGACGGCGCGGTTCTGTCTCATCGACACATTGGGCTGCGGGCTTGAGGCATTGGGCTATCCAGCCTGTACTAAGCTTTTAGGCCCTATAGTTCCGGGTACCATCGTTCCGAACGGCGCGAAGGTTCCGGGCACTCAGTTTCAACTGGACCCTGTTCAAGCGGCATTTAATTTAGGCGCGCTGGTGCGCTGGCTAGATTTTAACGACACATGGCTTGCAGCAGAATGGGGACATCCGTCGGACAATCTCGGCGGCATCCTCGCAATGGCAGATTATCTTTCACGCAAGGCTGTGGCTGAAGGCAAAAAGCCTCTTGCTATGAAGGCAGTGCTTGAGGCGATGATCAAAGCGCACGAGATACAGGGAGTGATTGCGCTTGAAAACGCCTTTAACCGCGTGGGTTTGGACCATGTGGTTCTGGTTAAGGTTGCCACTACTGCCGTTGTGGCGCGGATGCTCGGATGCACAAAGGATGAAGTTATCAATGCGGTTTCTCATGCCTGGGTTGACGGACAGTCTCTCCGCACATACCGCCATGCGCCCAACACCGGCTCTCGTAAATCATGGGCTGCGGGAGATGCCACAGCACGCGGAGTCAGGCTTGCTCTAATGGCGCAGAAAGGCGAGATGGGCATACCTGGAGTGTTAACAGCAAAAGGCTGGGGGTTTTACGACTCGTTGTTTAGAGGAAATGAGTTTAAGTTTCAGCGTTCTTACGGCTCTTATGTTATGGAGCATGTGCTTTTCAAAATATCTTTTCCTGCCGAGTTTCATTCACAGACCTCGGTTGAATGCGCCATGACTATTCATGCAAAGCTCAAGGCGATGGGAAAAACATCTGAAGATATAAAAAAGATTTCTATCCGCACGCACGAGGCCGCAATACGAATAATCGACAAGAAGGGGCCGCTGAATAATCCGGCAGACAGAGACCATTGTATACAATATATGGTTGCTGTCCCTATTATTTTTGGGAGGCTTACTGCGGCGGATTATGAGGACAGTGTTGCTTCTGACCCGCGTATTGATGCTTTGCGCGAAAAGATAACCTGTGTTGAAGACAAGCAGTTCACCAAGGATTACCACGATCCCGAGAAGCGTTCTATAGCGAACGGTCTTACCGTAGAACTGAACGATGGAACTGTGATGGATGAGGTTGTTGTTGAGTATCCTATCGGCCATCGCCGCCGTCGCGCAGAAGGCATGCCTGTGCTTGTAGAAAAGTTCAGGACTAACCTTGCGAGGCGCTTCCCATTAAAACAGCAGAAGGCGATACTTGATGTCTGTCTTGACCGCAAGGCGCTCGCCGAAATTCCGGTGAACGAGTTTGTTGATATGTTCGTTATATGATGCGTAATCCTTTTAATACTCTTCAGGCTTTTAATGCTGGAGATTGTGCGGAGTTCAAGTTTTATTCGCTGCCTGCGCTCGAAAAGGCTGGGATAGGCAATATTTCGCGGCTTCCTGTTTCTATGCGCATTGTTCTGGAATCGGCGATAAGAAATTGCGATGGAATAAGGATAACCGAAGATCAGATAAAGAAAATCGTCAACTGGAGTCCTGCTGCTTCGCGAACAGAAGAGATCCCGTTTGTTGTTTCACGCATTGTTCTTCAGGACTTTACTGGCGTCCCTCTACTTTGCGACCTTGCTGCGATGCGTGATGCGGCGGTCAAGATAGGTAAGGGGCCCGGCATTATCGAACCGCTCGTACCCGTTGATCTTGTTATAGACCATTCGGTTCAGATAGATCATTACGGTGAATCGGACGCATTGAAAAAAAATATGGAGATGGAGTTCGGCCGCAACACCGAACGCTATCAGTTTCTAAAATGGGGGATGAACGCTTTTAATTCATTCAAGGTTGTTCCTCCAGGCATAGGCATTGTGCATCAGGTCAATCTTGAATATCTTGCACGAGGCGTGCATCACAAAGACGGTATTTATTATCCAGATACCCTTGTTGGAACCGACAGCCATACTACCATGATAAATGGGATTGGTGTTGTCGGATGGGGTGTTGGCGGCATAGAGGCAGAGGCGGGGATGCTGGGACAGCCGCTCTATTTTCTTATGCCTGATGTGGTCGGTGTTCATTTGACCGGAAGGCTGAGCGAAGGCATAACTGCTACGGATTTGGTTCTGACCGTAACCGAGCGTCTTCGCAAAGAAAAGGTTGTCGGCGCTTTTGTGGAATTTTTTGGAGATGGAGCAGCCGCTTTGTCCGTAACCGACAGGGCAACAATAGCCAATATGGCTCCGGAATACGGGGCTACGATGGGGTTCTTCCCTGTTGATGATGCAGTCACAGCTTTTCTCGAATCAACCGGCCGCACAGAGAAAGAGGTCAAGGCCTTTTCCGCATACTTCAAGGCGCAGGGCATGTACGGAATTCCAAGGTCCGGAGACATAGATTACACGCGGGTTGTGGAGATAGATGTTTCAAAGGTCAATCGTTCGGTGTCAGGGCCGAAAAGGCCACAGGACAGGATTGACCTGATATCACTAAAGGATTCTTTTTCCTCAATTCTTACTGCTTCGAATAAGGACGGAGGTTTCGGAAAGACTTCACAGGATATTTCGAGGCGCTTCCCAACAGAGAACGGACTTTCTGTCGGCACGGGGGATGTAATAATAGCGGCCATAACATCCTGCACAAACACTTCCAATCCTGCGGTTTTGCTGGCTGCCGGACTATTGGCTAAAAAGGCTGTCGAAAAAGGTTTGAGTGTTGACAAGCGAATTAAGACCTCGATCGCTCCCGGTTCGCGTGTTGTTGCCGAATACCTTAAGAGGACAGGACTTTTGCCCTATCTCGAAAAATTAGGTTTTTATGTTACTGCCTATGGCTGTACAACATGCATAGGCAATTCAGGCCCATTGGTGGATGGTGTAGAGGAAGCAATACTCCAGAATGACCTTGTGTGCGCAGCGGTCCTTTCTGGCAACAGGAATTTTGAGGCAAGGATTAATCCGAACCTTAAAGCAAATTTTTTAATGAGTCCACCTCTTGTTGTGGCCTTTGCCATTGCGGGGTCTGTATTAAAGGACCTCGATAAAGAGTCGTTAGGCATAGGTTCGGACGGGCAGCCTGTTTTCCTTAAGGATATATGGCCCCACAGTTCTGAGGTTAGCGCATTAATGCATCAATCAGCAGACTCCGTAATGTTCCGCAGCTTTTATGGTGATTTAACAACCGGCCATGATTTATGGAACGGTGTTGAATCAGTCAAGGGCGGCATATATAATTGGCCTGAATCAACATACATTGCGTCTCCGCCTTTCTTTAAAGCTTTCAGCATGAAGGCTGCAGGAGTAGAAGAAATCAAAAAAGCCCGTGCGCTCGGCATCTTCGGAGATTCCATAACCACCGACCATATAAGCCCTGCAGGAGCTATAAAGGAAGACTCTCCTGCCGGAGATTATTTAAAGAGCTGCGGGGTGAGCAGAAAGGATTTTCAGAGCTATGGAACCCGGAGAGGCAACCACAATGTTATGGTGCGCGGGACCTTTGCACATCTTCGCATAAAAAATATGATGCTTCCAAAGCGTGAAGATGGCAGCCGCGCTGAGGGCGGCCTCACTCTGTTTCAGCCGTCGGGCGAGCAGATGACGATCTATGATGCCGCAATGAAATATTCAGCGGCCGGTACTCCAACATTGATTTTTGGCGGTGAGGAGTACGGGACAGGTTCATCACGCGACTGGGCTGCAAAGGGTACAAGCCTTCTGGGCGTGAGGGCGGTTATTGCGCGAAGCTTCGAGCGGATACATCGAGCGAATCTGGTGGGCATGGGAATCCTTCCCTTACAGTTTACAGGGAGTGATTCGGTTCAGTCGCTTGGCATCACCGGAGATGAGGAGTTCAATATACTGTTGCCCGACGTGATTGCTCCGATGCAGGAAATATTGCTGGTTATCAAGCGCAAAAATAGAGAAGAACATACTGTCAAGTTGTTGTCTAGAATAGATACTGCGGTAGAGGCTGAGTATTATCGAAATGGAGGTATCCTGCCTTACGTTCTCAGAGGTATAATAGCGGTTGCGTAGCCTGATGCTTCATCAGGCTATATGATATAATGACTGAAGTTGTAAAGAGGAGGTCGTAACAAATGGCAAAGACGACTAAGAAAACGGTGGTTAAAAAAACAAAGGCTGCCACAGTCAAAACGGTAAAAAAGGCGGCTGCAAAGAAGGCGAAGATAGGATTTACGGTTAAAACAGGAAAAGAGATTACGGCCACTTTTCCTGACAGCACGGGGCTGACAGCAAAGGTTGCTGCAGCTATCGCAGCCGAGAATGTTAATATTCTTGCTGCTACCGGATATTCGGCAAGTGAGATGCGCAGGATGGCAACCTTCACTTTGATAGTTGATGATCTTGTTCGTGCTGAAAGGGCGCTTGAAAAAATCGGGGCGACCGATATACAGGAATCGTCTATTGTGCTGGTCGAGACCCCTAATAAAGTGGGCTCTTTGAAAGTCATATCCAAGCTTATCGCTGATGCCGGCATAAATATCTATTATTTTTATTCCACGACCAGCTCCGGCAAGACAGCTACATGTGTTTTCAAAACCGCAGACGATAAAAAGACAATGAAGATTTTACGCGAGGCATAAACAGTAGGTTTTTAATTAAGAATATAGAGGAGGCGACGAGTGGGAAGGTACGAGGAGATTTATCAAAGAAGCATCAAGGATCCTAATGGTTTTTGGGGAGAGGCAGCAGAAGGTATAACCTGGTATAAAAAGTGGGAGAAGGTTTTGGATGATAGCAATCCGCCATTTTACAGATGGTTCAAGGGCGGAGAGCTGAACACCTGCTACAACGCCATAGACAGACATGTTGAGGCTGGAAGGGGTGATCAGACCGCTATAATCTACGACAGTCCTGTAACAAATACCATACAGAAATTCACATACCGCGAGCTTTTGGAAATGGTATCCAAGTTTGCGGGGGTACTTAAAAACCTTGGAGTAAAAAAAGGCGATACCGTAATTATCTATATGCCGATGGTCCCGCAGGCAGCTGTTGCTATGCTTGCATGCGCCCGCTTGGGAGCGGTGCATTCTGTTGTTTTTGGCGGGTTCGCGCCTCATGAGCTTGCTATAAGGATTGACGATGCAAAACCTGACGTAATAATTTCTGCATCAGGGGCGTTGGAGGTTGCAAAACTTATCGAGTACAAACCAATGCTCGACAAGGCATTGAGCCTTGCCAATCATAAGCCTTCCAAATGCGTAATACTCCAGAGGGCTTTGGTTAAAGCCCCTATGGTTGATGGACGCGACTATGACTGGGATGAACTTATGAAGAAGGCACAGCCTGCGGAATGCGTACCTGTAAAGGCCACAGACCCTCTTTATATACTCTACACATCAGGGACGACCGGCAAGCCTAAAGGAATAGTAAGAGACAACGGCGGACATGCGGTTGCATTGAGATGGAGCATGCCGAACATTTACGACATCAACCCTGGAGACATATTCTGGTCTGCCTCGGATGTGGGCTGGGTTGTAGGGCATTCATATATAGTTTACGCTCCCTTGCTGACAGGATGTACAACGGTGCTTTACGAAGGCAAGCCCATAATGACGCCCGACCCCGGAGCATTCTGGAGAGTCATATCTCAGCACGGTGTCAAGACCATGTTTACGGCGCCAACCGCCTTCAGGGCCATTAAGAAAGAGGATCCTAAAGGAGAGTATATAGGGAAATATGATCTGTCGAAGTTCAAATATCTTTTCCTTGCAGGAGAGCGGCTTGACCCTGACACTTACCACTGGGCGCATAATCTGCTTAAGAAGCCTGTTATAGACCATTGGTGGCAGACCGAGACCGGCTGGCCGATTACGGCCAACTGCATGGGCATAGAGCAGTTCGAGATAAAACCCGGCTCATCCACAAAACCTGTACCTGGGTTTGATGTCAGGATATTAGATACGACTGGGAAAGAGGTTGAAGCCAATAAAGAAGGACTTGTGGCGGTAAAGCTGCCCCTTCCTCCGGGAACGCTGCCGACCTTATGGAATGCAGAAGACCGTTTTCTCGAATCATACATAAAGCCTCTGCCGGGGTATTATTTTACTGCTGATGGCGGCAACAAAGACGAGGATGGATACATATTTGTTATGGGGCGTGTTGACGATGTAATCAATGTGGCTGGCCACAGGCTTTCGACCGGAGAGATGGAGGAGATACTCGCAACACATCCTGATGTTGCTGAGTGTGCTGTAATAGGTGCTGGTGATGAACTAAAGGGACAGCTTCCTGTTGGGCTTGTTGTGCTGAAGGCCGGAGCAAACAGAGAGCCTGCCGAAATAAAGACAGAGCTGAGGAGTCTTATCAGAGAAGAGATCGGGCCTCTTGCCTGCTACAAGGAAACGGCTGTTGTGGCGCGGCTTCCGAAGACCCGTTCTGGAAAGATATTGAGAGGCACCATGCGCAAGATAGCTGACGGTGAAAAATACAGTATGCCCTCTACTATTGACGATCCTGCAATATTGGGTGAAATAGAAGTTGCTTTGAAAAGCATTGGATACGCGAAGAAAAGCTGATAGTTGAATTTGAAAAGAGGAACAACACTAAATTGCTGTTGTTCCTCTTTTTGTTTTTTTAAAGTTAGGGGTGTATAATAACAAAACAAGTTTAGCTATATATAAAATTAACGGGAGGCTGTAATGAAAAAGTTTTTAGTTGTCGTTGCCTTATCTCTGGTTGTTGTGTTGCCTGCTTTGTCGTCTGCAGAAATAAGGGAAGGTTCTTTTGAAATCAATCCTTATGCAGGCTACTACAAGCTGCACGACACAAACAGGGGAGGATTAGGTCTTGGTTTGGGCTATAACATAACCAAAAACTGGGGAGTTCAGCTTGCGACAGACTACGTAAAGTCTCGCGCTAATCTTTACCATGGCGATGTGCTTTATCACTTTATGCCCGAAAAGGCATTTAATCCATTTATTATGGCCGGAGTGGGGTCGGCGCACAAGAAGTCAAATGACGGCACAAAATACAACAAGATAATGGAAGAGCATGGAGTAGGTTTTAAGTACTTTTTTAACGACTATGTTGGCTTAAGGGTTGATGCTAAAGGAATAATGGAAAAGCATTCAGGCTTTGCAACCACCGCAGGCTTGGTGTTTGCTCTTGGTGGAAAGATGTCCCAGTCACAGAAGGTTCAGAAGGCTGCTGAACCCACCGCCGTAGTGCAGAAGGCAGAACCTAAGCCCGAACCCAAAAAAATCGAGCCAAAACCTGAGCCGAGGCCTGCTCCCAAACAGGAAACTATGGAGTTAGCTGCCCAGAAACCTAAATATGCAGCGCCTGTAAAGGTTGTGCTCGAAGATATACATTTTGATTTTGATAAGGCCACTTTGACCAAAGAAGCAAAGAAGATACTTGATGAGAATGCCGCAAAGATTAAAGCTAATTCCGGTATCGGTGTTCAGATCGAAGGCCATGCCTGCGCTCACGGAACAGATGCTCACAACGATGCTCTTAGCGAACGCAGGGCAAATGCTGTAAAAGAGTATCTGGTTAAGTCCGGAATCGACGCAAAAAGACTCAGCACAATAAGCTACGGAGAGAAGCGTCTTGCTATGCCTGAGGTTCCTACTGCTGGCAATAAGAACTCAAAGGAAGCAAAGGCTAATAGAAGGGTACATTTCGAAGTTATAGTAAAATAGATGCTCATTCAGACTGGCTGCCGTAAGGCGGCCAGTCTTTTTTTTTTACCATGAAAAGAAAAATATTCATAGTTTTATTCTCTCTGTTGCTTCTTGTTTCTTGCGCGACTCCTAAAGAACAGATTGTGGAGCTGCCTGTTGCAGAAAAGCAGATTCCCGATATTAAACCTGACATCTCTGCTCCTAAGCCTCAAGCTAAACCTTATAAAATTCTCTCTTTGAAATGCGATGACGAGAGCTCCAAGATGTTCAATGCTAGCGGTGTTGATGCAACCCCTTTTGCACGGCTCGCTTTTTATGATTTTGACGGCGACGGTATTGAGGAGATGGTGGTAGGAGGTAAAGAGGGCAATCTTCTTTTATTCAAAAATTCCGGAACCGCAGGGAAACGTGAATGGAGAGTTGTTGAGGGATATTTTTCTGCTATAAAGGCTACCGCGTTTTCATCCCCTGCAATCGGTGACATTGATGGTGACGGCATCGCCGAAGTTGTTTTGGGCACAGGGGGCTTTTCTTCAGAATCGGGCAAGATCTATATTTACAAAAATAATGGAACCGCGTCTAAGCCTGCATGGGTGAAAGCAGATGCTAAAGAAATCAGCATAGGCAATGATGCGGTACCTGCGCTGGTTGATCTTAATAATGACGGGCATCTGGATATTGTTGCCGGAAATTCGGAAGGAAGGCTATTCGCATTCATAAATGAATCATTTAACGGAAAGATTCATTTCAAAAAAGAGAACGGTTATTTTAAAAATATAAATGCAGGAACCTACGCTGCTCCTGCTGCGGCAGCAAGGGATGGATCTGTTTTTATTATAGTGGGCAACAGTATGGGCAAGGTTTATTCGCTCGAAAAGCCAAGCAGGGCAAGGATATTCGGAGGTAGAAAATCTCTCGGCATATCCACTGCGAGTTTTGCGGCGCCAGCTTTTATAGAAGGAGACAACGGAGCAAAAGATCTGGTTCTTACGGATGGAAGCGGGGAGTTCCATTATTTTAAAAACAACAGCGGAACCTATATGAATTGGAAGCCGACCAGCAATTTTCTTCAGGGACGGATTTTTTCCGGGGCTGCACTCTCTCCTTCGGTGAATGATTTAAAGAACAGATCCTATATAGTTCTAGGCAATATATCCGGAGATCTGTCTTTGTATGAGTACGACGGATCAAAAAAAGTAGTGCCGTGGATAGAGAAGACCGGATATTTTAAAGGTATTAAGCTGTCAGGCTTTTCTAAGGGAATTCTTGCCGAATGGGGTAATGCAACTGTTTTAATAACCGGCCAGCAGGATGGAATACTCAGGGTCTTTTATAACAGAGGGAGCGATGATTCTCCTGATTGGATCGAGGGGAAAGGCTTTTTTAAGGGCATCCCCAAAATAATGCATGCGGCTCCAACTCTGTTTGATATTGATGGAGATGGCAAATGGGAGTTAATAGTGGGAGACGGAGATGGATACGTGCATGGCTTTAAGATTGTTGGTTCATCAAATGGGCTGCCGGAATGGGAGCGAATAGATTCAGTATTTGAAAATGTTACGGTGCAAAGGTTTGCATCACCTTCAGTTTATTCTGACGGCAGCGATGTTTTCTTGGTGGTCGGACAGCAGGACGGAAGGCTTCAGGTGTTCATCTCAAGGCTGACATCAGGAAAGTTGTCGGTTTTTAAAAGGTACGATACTATTCCTGGGATTCTGGTTCAAGAGCACAGCTCTCCATCAGCTAAATTCAGAAATGGGGCTGTTGAACTGTCTGTTGGCGATTACAACGGAAATCTCAGGTATTATGTCTGCAGAAATGCAGGGGCATACTGATCTGTATATAACCATCTTGTGATAAAGAAAATTACAGTTGTATTTCTAGTATCTATTTTTTTTGCCTGTATTTTTTTAGTTATAACTCGGTTTGATGAAAGATCAAGATTGTCCGGAAGGGAGAAGATATCCGAAGATATACGCGGCATAGAGAATAAAAGCACTACAAATAATAGCAAAGAAGAGTCCAATGCGAATATCGAACGTTTTATATCAGATTTTGTAGCAGCGAATCCTGGGTTGAATAAACGTATAGAACTCGGCGAGGCTCTCTATGCAAACAACTATACCTCACATGCAAGAAGGGTTATAAAGGATGTTGTTGACGGTTCACTTACTAGGCTCGAACAGTTAGAAATAGATGCTTTTGAGCTTTTGCGAATAATATATAGACAGGAAAACAATCTTGCAGAATATGATAATATCATTTCTGCACTGCCAGATGGATACCCTCAAAGAGATTTCATACTTAAAGAGGCTGTGGTTGCTTACTATAAGGAGGGCGACAGGGAAGGCGGACGTCGTTTTGCTGCCAGGATTTTTGATGCAGAGAGGGACAATGTATATCTGCGATATTACATTAACGGGCTTGCGATTGAAGACAGGGATTTGGTTTCTAAATGAAGCCTAGATTCCATTACGGTTGGCTGATTGTGTTTGCGGGAATGCTCTGCATATTTTCCTGTCTGGGGCTGGCCCGTTTTGCTTTCGGCATGCTGCTTCCTTCTATGTCCTCTGCATTGAAGCTCACCTATTCAGAGATGGGGTTTTTAAGCACAGGAAATTTTTTTGGCTACCTTATTTCTGTTATTGCAAGCGGGTATGTTTCTGCGAGGCTTGGGGCAAGGCGCACCATTGTGTATGCCCTTCTGCTTATCGGAAGCTCGATGCTTTTTATAGCTTCGTCATCATCTTTTGCCGCTTCTCTTGTGGCATACACCATTACAGGAATAGGGAGCGGAGCCGTAAATGTGCCTATGGTCGGCCTTATCTCAACATGGGTGGCCAAGAAAAAAAGGGGGATAGCCCACGGCTTCGTGGTTATCGGCAGCGGTTTTGCGATTATGCTTTCGGGCAGGGTTGTGCCGTACATGAACAACGCGGTGGGTGATGAAGGGTGGCGCGCAAGCTGGATATTGCTCAGCGTAACAACACTTTTTTTGTCTCTGGTGGTTCTTGCTATTCTTAGGAACAGCCCCAAAGATAAAGGGCTTATTCCTCTTGGTTACGAGCCTGATTCCTCATCAGAACAGGTCGGTATAAAAGACCTTAAAGTGAGCATATATCTGAAGCCTGTTATATATCATCTGGGAGTCATATACTTTCTTTTCGGATTCACCTATGTTGTTTATGTAACCTTTATCGTAACCTCGCTCGTAAGAGAGAGGGGTTTTAGCGAGTCTGTCGCAGGTGAATTCTGGGCATGGATAGGTTTTTGCGGCCTTTTTTCGGGGCCGGTATTTGGCCGGATATCGGATTGGCTTGGCAGAAAATGGGGTCTCATAATTGTTTTTATGCTGCAGACATTTTCTTATCTCTTGGCTGCATCAGGCCTGCCCGGAATATACCTATATCTGTCAGTAGCGCTGTTTGGTATAGTTGCGTGGAGCATTCCTTCGATAATGGGCGCTGCGGCAGGTGATTATTTCGGCGCTGCGCAAGCTACTGCCGCTTTTGGTTTTGTGACATTCATATTCGGATTGGGACAGGTTTCGGGCCCTGCAGTAGCAGGCGCATTGGCAGAGATGACAGGAAGCTTCTCGTCAGGTTTTTATCTAACGGCAGCATGCACTGCTCTGGCTATTGTGCTTGCTTCGTTCCTCAAAAGGCCGCAGGATTTAGAGCGGTAAAATCTTCAGCGATAGCGGTAAATTGTAACCGGCACAGCTTGTGCGTGAAAGTATAAGAGTAAATAATGTTACGTATAGCTTCTGCAAACCATTAAAAAAGCAGGACAGCTAAAAGTAAGAATTGCCTGTCAATAGGAAAGTGAGCTAACGCCCAGGGTCAGGCGCGGGCGGGTAGCCCGTCGCCTGCACCCTCTTGTTGGCACACTATTTCGGCTCTTACTTGAACGTTTTTGTTGCTGCATTCATAGAAGAGGAGCGAAAAGTAATCTTCTTAATAGGCATCTTGTTTTTGAGAAGTTCGTAGAAAAGCTCGCAGAGATTCTCGCAAGTAGACACTTTTTTGGTCACAACTATTCTGTATTCTGGGTATGACCAAGCAAGTGCGTGGTCTATCTTTTTGAGAGGAACACAATGCGCTGGGTCGTTATTAATGCCTTCCTTTTTGTATACAGCAATAACCGCATCAAGAAGCGGATCACCTTCTTGAAACAATGTTGCATGGTGGAAATGGTCACATACTTCCCATGCCTTCTTGAATCCATCTTTACAGGCGTGTGCAAATCCCGTTACCGAGTCCACGGTGTCTTCAAGTTCAATGGTTAGAAGCCCTGAGTGCCCGTGAAGGTGCTTTGCTTCTCTCGGCCATTTCATAAACCTGTGTGCGTACTGGAAGTCAAGGTTCACTATTGATGTGTACTTGTCGTTTGACATGGTCAACTCCTCTTTAGGTTTTGGTCTAACTGACTATTGGCCTTCATCAACTACGTCCGATAAGTTTTACTGTATGCTATCCTCCTTTCGTCTTATTGTTCCAACGACTGGCCGCTAAGCTGCGGGCGCCGCAGGCGACCGTCAGCTTCATCGGCTTGTTAGGCGGCTCGTGCGACGACGCTCCGCCAGTATTGATGTGGCCACGCCCGCTGCCAGGATCAAGAGGATCACAGTCAGTAAGTACAAGTTGAAGTGCTTTCCGAGGGCGAGTTTCAGCCACTCGGCAAGCAACATCTTCACGCCTACCACCAGCAGCACTAGTGCAAGCGAGACCTTGAGGTATCGGAACTTGTTCACCATGCCGGCCAGGGCGAAGTAGAGCGATCGCAGACCGAGAATCGCGAACACGTTGCTGGTGAACACCAGGAACGGGTCGGCCGTTATGGCAAAGATGGCCGGGATTGAGTCGACGGCGAAGATCACATCGGACGTCTCGACCATGACGAGCGCCAGTGCCAGAGGCGTGAGGAGCAAAGTTCCAGGCCGAGCCTTGTCCACAACCTCATCCATGACCTTGGGCGCACCGGGGACCTCGCCCTCAAACGATGCTGGTGCACCGGCGCGAACGACAAAGTGCTCGCCGTGGAACATGGCTGTCACCGGTAACAAGCGGCGCGTCAGTCGGACGACGATGTTCTTGTTAGGATCGGTGTGATCCGTCTTGAGAAAGAGCATCTTGATTGCCGTCAGGATCAAGAAGACGGCGAAGAGGTACAGAATCCAGTGGAACTCGGCGATCAGCCTTGCGCCGATACCGATCATTGCACCTCGCAGGACCAGAGCGCCAAGGATGCCCCAGAACAGCACGCGGTGCTGGTAGAGCGGCGGCACCGCGAAGAAGCCGAAGATCATCGCGATCACGAAGATGTTGTCTACGCTGAGGGACTTCTCGACGACGTAGCCGGTCAGGTACTTCTCCGTTGCCGTTGCGCCGTCGTTCGTCAGCCCATCGACGGCGTCCACCTTGGTGCCAAAGCCGAACCACTGGCCGTCGTAGGCGAAGTACACGAAAACGGCAAACGACAACCCCATGGCTAGCCACACGGCCGACCAAGCGAGGGCCTCCTTAACGCTGACGACGTGGGCTTTGCGGTGAAAGACGCCCAAGTCCAGTGCCAGCATCAGCAGGACAAACGCTATGAATGCTATCCAGATCCACATCACTCGGCTTGTGCCTCCGTCATGGACTTAAGCCGCCTAACTTGAAGCTAAGGGGCGCCGCTCTTCTGCGGCGTCCCGCTTGAGCGACGGGTTGGGCTTAACAACACTTTGCCCCCGCTTCATTCTTTACTTTTTCTGTTATCTTGTACGATCCAAGGAACTACGGAAAGGACGAATAGGGCTACAAGAGTGCTCAGGATGGCAGTAGATTCCCGCCCCATTCATGCAGCCACGCCGATTGCTGCTGTTACCCATATGCCTGCTGCCGTAGTCAACCCCCGAGTCTCCACTTGTTTGGTTCCCAAAATTATGGCTCCGGCTCCAAGGAACCCCACCCCGGCGACCAGTCCCTGCAACACCCGAGTTAAATCTGCGGTTGATGCCCCGGCTTGTTGGGGAATGAGGACGAAGAGCGCCGCCCCAATGGCAACCAGCATATGCGTTCGTACCCCCGCACTCTTGCCTTGCTTCTCCCGTTCGTAACCAAGTAGACCGCCAAGGGCCGCAGCAACCAAAATGCGTAGTGTGATACGTGTAATCTCCGTCGCATCTGGGATATCAGAGAATTCCGACAGCACGGTATTCCATATCTCTTGCCACATGCTCATAGTCCTCATCACTTCTTGTTTTTTTGTGCTTCGTCCGGCTCCTTCATGAGCCCGCCCAACCAGTTATTAGATAGCTTCCCGCTAATACTCTTTTTGTAATGTTAGTCAGATAGCGCCAACATTCCCCCAAGGCTCGCCATTTCAAACTGTTGCCTTGAAATTACATTGTTTCTATCAAAAAATCAAGATGTATAGGCTTTTGTGTCAATATAAAGCAAAAATATCCTTATGCTGTGTTTATTTCCACTTGGAACCTTGTAGCATTTAGAATATCTGGGGGGTAAATATTGCAGGAAGAAAAAAATTGTCCAATACTATAGTCGGACACTAACGGCAGTATTAGAGTATTTTTTGTGACGTAGAGACCCTCGAAGAACTTTTCGTAATCCTGACATCTAGCGTATATTTTGCAACGCGTTTTAGAATATCCCTTGCTTGACGTTGCCTGTATAGATTAAGTTCTGATTTTTAAAAACAAATTTTATTCATTTACATGATAAAATTAAGATAGTTTACTCAAACCAACCGAGGAGGTTGTCAGGTCTATATGAAATTTCAATTTAATTTTAAAACAGCACTTAAAGCACTAACAGCTTTTATTGTGGTTGTGAGTATTGCCGGTTTTTTTATTGCCCCGCCTATTATTAAATCTTTGATTGTGAGCAAGGCGTCTGAGCAGCTTCACAGACAGGTAAGCGTTCAGTCTGTTTCTATGAATCCGTTTGCGCTTTCGCTTACGATAAAAGGCTTTAAGATAAATGAGCCTGATGGTTCGGCTGCTTTTGTTTCGTTAGATAGGCTTTACATTAACCTTGAGTCGATTTCTCTCGTAAAAATGGGTCTTGTCCTGCGCGAAATAATTATCGAAAAGCCTTTTGTAAATATTGTGAGAAAGGATGAGCATTTATACAATTTTTCTGATTTGATTAAACCTAAGGAAAAGAAAGAAGAAAAACCGTCAGATTTTAAGTTCTCTCTTAACAACATCAGGATTGTGGGCGGCAAGATAGATTTTACAGATACCCCCAAGAACAAGAATCATAAAATTTCGGATATGAATATTTCTGTTCCATTTGTATCGAATCTGCCGTACAGCATCGAAACATTTGTTGAACCTTCATTTGAGGCCAAGGTCAACAATTACAATGTTGCCTTCAAGGGAAAGACCAAGCCTTTCAGCAATTCTCTCGAAACCATAATGGACATCAACCTCAAGGGATTGGATATCCCTTACTATCTCGCGTATTCGCCCGAAAAACTGAAATTCAGTATCCCGTCGGGCCTGTTTGACCTGAACATGAATGTCTCGTATGTTCAGCATAAGGACAAACAGCCCACGCTTACGCTGAAGGGCAATGCGGCTTTAAGCCGTTTTGTTCTTAACGATGCAAAGCAGGCTAAGCTGCTCGAACTGCCTTTGCTTGAGGTTGCGCTTGCGCCTTCTGATGTTATGGCCAAGCAGTTTCACATTGAAAAAATCTTTATCGATGCGCTCGATTTAAATGTATTAAAGGATTCTGATGGAAAGATAAATTTTGCTTCTTTAGCTCCGAAGAAAGATGGAAAGTCTGACGAGAAAAAGGTGAAAGCAGAAGACAAAGATGCAAAGCCTCTTCAGCTTGAAATTGATAATTTCCAGATAGCAAAAAGCAAGGTCCGCTTTTCGGATAATTCCAATGAAAAGCCTTTTCAAACAAGCATAGAACCTATAGATTTGACTGTTAAAAACTTCAGCAATGCTAAGGGCAAGAGCGGAGGGCTTGAATTTTCGATGCAGACCGAAGCGAAAGAAACCGTGAAGGTTTCTGGGGCCTTTGGTTTGGAGCCGCTCATCTCGGAGGGCGTAGTCGAAATCAAGAAGCTTCAGCCCAAGAAATATGCCGCTTATTACGACAAGAAGCTTAATTTTACGGTCGAGCAGGGAGAACTCAACGCATCCGTCAAATATAAATTCGAGAAGGGTGATAAAGAGCCACAGGTGATTATTTTTCCTGCTACTTTTAATCTCAACTCTTAAAAACAGAAATGGCAAGGTGTCGGCTTCACTGATACTGAATGACAGCGGCATGCTTCAGGCATCAGGAGGCATAGGCATCGAGCCGCTGTTTGCTAATATAGACCTTGACCTGAAAAATATTGCGATAGCCCCGTTTGAGCCTTATTTTTCTGACAAGCTGCGGATAGAAATAACCGACGGAGGAATCTCGTCAAAGGGCGCGCTAAGCATATCCAAAGATGAGCAGGAAAAGATTAGGGCTGTATTTAAGGGCGATGCTTCGATAAATAATTTCTCTTCTATCGATAAGATTAATTCTGATGATTTTCTGAAATGGAAATCATTGTATTTCGGCGGCATAGACCTTAACACCTCGCCTATGGATATTACTATTGACCAGATTGCGCTGACCGATTTTTATTCAAGGCTGATAGTAAATGCAGACGGCAGTCTTAATGTGCAGGGTATTGTCGCAAAGCAATCGGACAACAAGACTGCCGGAAACGATAATGTATCTTTAGCGTCAGATAAATCAGCAGCCCCGGATAATGCTTCTGCTGCTCAATCCAAGAAGATGGTTAAAATCAACTCTCTTTCTCTTCAGGGCGGAACCGTAAACTTTTCTGACCGGCATATCAAGCCTAACTATACGGTCAATCTGAGCGAGATAGGAGGCAGGGTTTCGGGCCTATCATCAGATGATACTACACTTGCTGATGTTGATCTACAGGGCAAGCTAGAAAACTATGCCCCGCTTGAGATAAAGGGCAAGATAAATCCTCTTAAGGAAGACCTGTTCGTTGACCTTAAGGTTGATTTTAAGAATATGGAGCTGAGCCCGCTTACGCCTTATTCGGGCAAGTTCATAGGATATTCGATAGAAAAGGGCAAGCTGTCTCTTGACCTGAAATATCTAATAGTGAAGAAGAAGATAGATTCCCAGAACAATGTGTTTCTGGATCAGTTTACACTTGGGGATTCGATAGAAAGCCCTACAGCCACAAAACTGCCTGTGCGTCTTGCGATAGCCCTGCTAAAAAACAGGAAGGGTGAGATTGATCTTAGCCTGCCGGTTACAGGATCTCTCGATGATCCCAAGTTCAGCATCTGGGGAATTGTGGGCAAGATACTTTTGAATATTCTGGTAAAGGCCGCAACTTCGCCGTTTGCGCTGCTAGGAGCTATATTCGGCGGAGGTGATGAACTGAGCCATCTCGATTTTGAATACGGGAGCTTTGACATTAATCCGGAAGGCGAAAAGAAGTTAAGCAGCATAATAAAAGCGCTCATCGACAGGCCGTCGTTGAAGCTTGAAATAGAGGGCCACGCTGATATTGAACGGGACACCGAGGGTTTGCGGCAGAATATTTTTAAACGCAAACTGAAAGCCCAGAAACATAAAGAGCTTTTGAAAAAGGGCGCTGCTCCTGCGTCTGTTGATTCTGTTAAGATCGAAAAAGAGGAGCATCTTAAATATCTTACGATGGCTTACAAGGAAGATAAATTTCCTAAGCCGAGAAATATGGTCGGTC
Source organism: Nitrospirae bacterium MYbin3 (assembly GCA_002753335.1). Classification (GTDB taxonomy): domain Bacteria; phylum Nitrospirota; class Thermodesulfovibrionia; order Thermodesulfovibrionales; family Dissulfurispiraceae; genus MYbin3. The sequence continues at coordinate 87,934 of PEAD01000005.1, read as the reverse complement.
TTTTGAAAGACCTGCCGGCTTCAGAGATGGAAAAACTGATGTTTACGCATATAGTTGTAAAGGAAGATGACCTGCGGTTCCTTGCGGCGCAGAGAGCGTTGAAGGTCAAGGAGCATCTTGCGAAGTCTAAGCAGGTTGAGCAGGAGAGGGTGTTTCTTGTTGAGCCTAAGACCATTCAGCCAGAGAAAAAGGAAAAACTGAAAGACAGTAGAGTTGACTTCAGGCTTAAATAGGGCATTCTTTAAAAGCTTAGGTCATATGCATTAGAATATCGGTTATGGAAATTATTGGAGCTGTGAAAAAAAACAAGAAAAGGCCTGAAATACAGGAAACTCATAAGATGAACATATTATGTGTGGCGTCCGAGGCCGCTCCTTTTGCAAAAGAGGGAGGGCTTGGCGATGTGGTGGGTACACTGCCCAAATTTTTGCATGCAGCCGGGCATGATGTGCGTGTTGTAATCCCGCGATACTATAGGGTGGACAAAGAAAAATACGGGCTTAAGCTGGTTGCAGGGCCTATGGGTGTCTGGATGGGAGTTATCGGCATGATGTGGTGCTCAGTTTATGAAGGCAGGCTGCCGGGCTCAATGGTGCCGATATATTTCATAGAGCACGAAAACTTTTTTGGCCGGGACAGCGGTCTGTATTCAAAAGACGGCAAGGGATTTTTGGACAATGACAACCGATTCGTTTTTCTTTCACGAGCCGCGCTGGAGCTGTGCAAAACTCTTTTCTTTAAGCCTGATGTAATCCATGTGCATGACTGGCATACAGCAATAGTTCCTGTTTTTCTGAACACAGCATATCGCTATGACGCATTGCTCGGTGACTGCGCAACTCTTCTGACTATTCACAATATGCAGCATCAGGGTGACTTTTATAGGGGATTGATGGATGTGCTCGATATAGGACGTGAGCATTTTAATCCGCGCGGCCTCGAGTTTTATGGAAGGACAAATCTTTTAAAGGGAGGGTTGTATCATGCGACACTCCTTAATGCGGTGAGCCAGACCTATTCTGAAGAAATAAGAACTCCGGCCCATGATTGGCGACTTGGCGGAGTACTTCGTGAGCGTGCCCCGGACCTCCACGGAATTTTAAACGGAGTTGATTACGAGGAGTGGAATCCTGAAACGGATAAGCTTATAGCCGCAAACTATTCAGAAACTGATATGTCGGGCAAGGCTTTATGCAAAATTGATCTTCAAAAAGAGTTTAAGTTAAATGAAAGGCCTGAAGTACCTGTAATAGGGATGGTATCGAGGCTTGTTAAACAAAAAGGCATAGATATTCTGTCTGGTGCTATTCATCGTATGATGAGCTGGGATGTGCAGTTTGTTTTGCTCGGCAACGGCGAGCCATGGGCGCATCATTTTTTCAGCGATTTGTGCTCAAAGTATCCGGGCAGATTCGGATGTTACATCGGATACAGCAATCCACTAGCGCACAAGATAGAGGCCGGCTCCGATTTTTTTCTCATGCCGTCGCGTTTTGAACCCTGCGGACTCAACCAGATGTTCAGCTTAAGATACGGCTCTGTGCCTATAGTAAGGGCTGTTGGAGGCCTTAATGATACTGTAGAAAACTACAATGACGAAACAGGTGATGGAACAGGATTTAAATTTAACGACCCTACACCGGAGGCGATTATCGGAACGACAGGGTGGGCTGTTCATCTGTATTATAACCGCAGAGAGGCCATAGATAGACTCGCCAAAAGAGGCATGAGGCAGCGCTTCACTTGGGAAGATTCGGCAAAGAAGTATGAAAATCTTTATCTGCTTGCGATAAAAAAGCGGATAGGCGAAGCAAGGTTCAAAGAGAGATTTAAGTAAAGGCAGGAGGTGAATTTTATGCCTTATGTGAATATCAAGATTACTAAAGATGGAGTTACTTCCGAGAAGAAAGCTGAACTTATAAAGGGTGTAACTCAACTGCTGTCAGATGTTCTTGGCAAAAATCCTCAAACCACATTTGTTCTCATTGATGAGGTAGAAACAGACAACTGGGGAATCGGTGGTGAAACTGTCACCGCGAGACGACTAAAGGGATAAATAAAAATATTGCATTTAATAACCGGAAGGTATTATATAATAAACCTAAATGTTTAGAAATAAATATTCAAGAAACATTCTGCTGATTTTCATATTGCTGGCTGCAAGCCTACCTATCATAAACTTTTATGTCATCTATCCTTCTTTTACCCAGATTATTATCAAAGGCAGCGAGAATGAAGCGATGAGGCTTGCGATAAGGCTCAGGGAGTCTGTAGTAACACCGGATTATAAAATGAAAAGAGCATCTGATATAAAACATGATATAGACATTATCAGATCACAGTTCAATATAATGAAGTTTAAAACGTTTTCGCCTTCAGGTGAAATCCTTTACTCATCAGAAAGCAAAGAGATTGGCGAAATAAATCAAAAAACTTACTTTCACAGCATAGTTGCCAAGGGCAGACCTTATACCAAGCTTATAAGAAAAAACTCTAAATCGCTGGAAGACCAGAATGTTTTTATGGATGTTGTTGAGACTTATGTCCCAATAATGAATAAGGATCAGTTTATAGGGGCAATGGAAATTTATTATGATGTGACAAAGAGGATTACGGACCTGAATACCGTGCTTACAAACGCAACAACCATACCGGCAGCTGTGTTCTTCTTCTTTTTTATAGTTCTTATTATTACTCTTGGACGTCAGAGCAGTAATATGGAGCATCTTAAAGAGCAAGAAGAATCTGCAAAAAAGTCTGAAGATTTTACAAAAAAAGTTCTTGACAGTATCACATACCCTATCTGTGTAATAGACGTAAAAGATTATAGGATACTTAGCGCTAATAGGGCATTTATCACAGAGTTCGGAACGAGCTCTGAAGATGTTATAGGAAAAACATGCTATGCTGTAACACATAAGAAAAATGATGTATGCACTGCACCTGATGATGCCTGCCCACTTATTGATGCTTTGTTGACCGGGAAGCCGATTTCTACAGAGCATGTTCATTATGATAAAAACAAGCAAAAGAAATTTGTCGAGGTTGCGGTATATCCGATTAAAGATGAATCTGGTAAGTTAACTCAGGTGGTTCATATCGAGAAGGATATTACCGGCATCAGAAATAACATCTCAGAGCCGGCTAAATAAGCTAGGTTGAGATTTCATTAAGGGCTTTTTTAGAAGCTGCAACTCCTCTGTATTGGGCTTCCTCAAAGATTGATATCCCGCTCATGTCAGAATGGGCAAAATATATCTTCCCAACCGGATGCAGTGTTTTTTGCCTAGCATTACCCCAGATAAAACCGGGCAAAGGCCTCACCATCGCATGTCCCCAAAGCCAGACATTAATTTCTTCTACTCCAATATCTATATCAGGGTGCATGCTAGAAACATCTTTTATGATTTTTTCAGCCCATTCTTCATAAGAAGTTTTTAGCGCTTTGCGCCTTTCTTCGGAAGGGTTTCCTGCGGTAAGCGGATGATAATATGTTATGACTTGCTTAGCTTTGTGCAAGGCAATATCCTGATGTCTGGCTGCAATGTAGCCAAGCGCGTCATTTTTATACTTAACATTGTCCCAAGAAAGTGTGGCCCCTTTGCCGTCAAGATTCCCTTTGAGCGTTATGTTTGCGATCATCCATGGCGCGTAGGAGAGGCTGTTTGCATACTCCGGCAATTTCTCTCTGAAAGCCTTTATTGTTTTGAAAGCGGTAAATCTTGGTGCAGAGTAAATAACAGCTTTTGCGATTATCCGTGCAGTGGTTTTTCGTTTTATGTCGTAGTAATCCACAGCAACATTATCACCGACGCTTTCTATATTCATAACGCATGCATTGCATATTATATTATTCTGGATATCAGTCCTCATTTTATTCACAAGCCACCCGTTGCCTTCAGGCCATGTCAGCACTGCAGAAGGATCAGCATTTGAGGCCCTGCCATATCTGGATGCAAAATAGTGAATACCAGCCCACGCTGATGTGTTTTGCATTGTGCATCCGTAATCATCACGGCAGCAGTAGTCAACGTACCAATTAAGGTATTTGGAATCCCAGCCATGGTCAGCCATGAATTGCCCCATATTTATTGCATCGTATTTAAGAAATCTGCTGTCCTGAGAACTGAGGTCTAATGGTATCGAAAAAGCGCGCTTCCGGTCACGACCTCTCTCGTTTTTCAACTTTTTCATCTCACCGAAAAATTCTTTATACTGGCGCCTGTCCTTTTCGGATATGCCCAATTGTGGAACAAGACCTTCCTGCCACCGGCCATGTATAAAGAGCCTCTCCTGAGGATCTGAGCAAAGATAGAATTCGTTATACACCGGAAGCCCTTTTTTGTCATACCCTTGTATGACGCCAAGCTCTTCGAAAAGCTCCCTGACGAACACTGCATCTTCACCCGGAAGCGGCACATAATGAGCTCCCCATGGATAAGCCGATACAGAATTGAAGCCGCTTATCGAGTTGCCGCCAACATTATCCTCAATCTCAAGCATCACAAAGTCTTCAAAGCGGAGTTTTTTTAATTCCCGAGCAGCAGAAAGTCCGGCAATACCACCCCCAACAATAACGATTCCGGCTTTTTCTGTAGAGGTGGGTGCAAAGTTTTTATGTTCAAGAAGTATATGCCCTGCCTTGAGGTTAGAACCGACTATGCCGCCAGTAAAATTATTTTTTTTATTAGAAGATATTTTTTTGCAGGATATAAGTCCTGCAGAGGATGCGGCAAGAAGAGCGCTTTTTTGCAAAAAAGAACGGCGGCTTAAAATAGGGATTGCGCCCATTTATTTTGTTTCTCTTTGTCTTTAAACTTTATCATTTTAGATGCATATAAACAAAATGGATGATACTGTCTCAGAATGCTAACTGTCAATAAAAGATGGGCACTATGGTACAATCAAAACTATGACTACTCATGATGCAAAAGCAAGTGAAGTCAAGGGAGTTTTTACTCTCATTTTATATAGCAACAATATGGGAAAGGCAGCATTCTTTTATAAAGAAGATGGCCGCTACACTATTGAACCTTATACTCCCAATTTTAATCTAAAAATCATGAAAGGAATCAGCGACAGCGAAGCTATTCAGAAGGCGGAAGATTTTGTGAAAGGCGACGGTTCATTTTCTCATTCACAATTTTCTAAAATAGTGGATGACAATGATCAAGTTGTTGGTTTTGAACTCAGGCCTTTATACTATCCCCTCTCATATGGGGTTTCGGACATTCTTGATATCAGCTATAAAACCAAAGGCAACAAGGTAATAGCCTACATAAGCCTTGTATCATCCGTCAAAGACATGCTTTTTTAAAAAAATCAATCTTGCGTTGACACCTTTTCGGCGGCGGTGATAGACTGTACGCATGATATCTAGATCTCTTGCATCCTTGTCAGCTAAGGTTTTGTTTATACATACATGAACCTTCCATACCAGTTTTTCATATCATTACGATATCTCAAATCAAAGAAGCGTCACAAAGGCATTTCTTTTAACACTGTTGTTTCGATAGGTGGGGTAGCGGTTGGTGTAATGGCTTTGCTTGTTGTTCTGTCGGTTATGAGCGGCTTTCATGAAGATCTGCAAAAGAAGATTCTTGGAGCAAATGCTCATGCTGTCATACTTAGCTACAGAGGTGGGATTACCGATTATCATCCATTAATGGAAAAGTTGAAAGCTGAGCCGCGCATAGCCGCAATGTCTCCTTTTGTGCTTGGACAGGTTATGGTTTCATCAGGCAAGAGAGCACACGGCGTGTTTATGAGAGGGATAGAACCTTCAACAGAGCTGAAAACCACAGACATTCTTAAGCATATAAAACATGGCTCGGCAGAAGGTTTTCTGACATCAAAAGATATTCCGGCTATAGCGATAGGCAAAGAGCTGGCGTCTATGTTAGGCGTATTTGTTGGGGACCGCGTAAATGTGATTTCTCCTGTAGGAGAGATGGGGCCTCTCGGTATGCTGCCAAAGATGAAGCCGTTCAAGGTTACGGCAATATTTGAGATGGGTATGTTTGAATATGACACTAACCTTGTGCTGACCGACATGAAATCGGCTCAGGATTTTTTTAAATACGGAAAGGATGTATCCGGAATAGAGCTGAGGCTTACGGATATTTATCAGGCAACTGAAGTAAGGGATTCTGTTGGCAAAATTTTAGGCTTCCCTTACTATGCCCGCGACTGGATGCAGATGAACAGAAATCTTTTTTCTGCCCTGAAATTGGAAAAATTTGCGATGTTCGTTATACTTATTCTTATAGTTTTGGTTGCCTCATTTAATATTGTCAGCACTTTAATGATGAATGTCATGGAAAAACAAAAAGAGATAGCCATATTAAAAACAATGGGCGCAGGCAACAGCGGGATAATGATGGTCTTTATGCTTCAGGGCCTGTTTATCGGACTTATAGGCACCACTCTCGGTATTGCAGGAGGCTACGCGCTAGGTAAAATCATAAACAACTACGAGATAATCAAGCTGCCTGCGGATATTTATTATCTGAGCAAACTGCCTGTCAAAATGAAGCTGGTTGATTTTCTTGCGGTGTCAATATCCGCATTGGCAATAAGCTTTCTTTCAACACTTTATCCGTCGTATTACGCGGCGAAATTAAATCCTGTAGAGTCGCTGAGGTATGAGTGATGATTAAGATGATTTTAAAAATCGGATGCCTTGTTGTACTTTTGGTTGTAGCTTTTTTAGTGCTTGCCTTTTGGGAGGGTGGCGACAAACTTCGCTGGTTTGGAAAAGAAACCCAGAAGCAGAGCGAGAAACTTGCAGACAAGGCTGATAAACTTAAAGAAACAGGACAGGCCATTAAAGACGGGGCCAATGAAGTTACTGACAAAGCAAAAAAGCTTAAGGGCATGATAGAAGATAAAAAAGAAGAAACCGGTGAAGAGAAAAAGGAGCAAAAGGCAAAGAAGTAATACACTCTTGCCCGCTGATGACGCAGTTTATAAAAATTGAAGGTTTGCAGAAATCTTTTTTCACTCCTGCTGGAGAGATCAGGGTCCTAAAAGGCATTGACACTGAATTCCAAAAAGGCGAGATGGTCAGCATTGTAGGTGCGTCAGGAGCCGGCAAGAGTACATTTCTTCATATATTGGGAACACTTGATAAGCCTACTTACGGCAAAGTCACCTATTCAATGGACGGGAACAGGTCGGTTGATCCATTTACACTTGATGCTCAAAGTCTTGCGTCCTTTAGGAATAAAACCGCAGGCTTTGTTTTCCAGTTCCACTACTTATTGCCAGAATTTACCGCACTCGAAAACGCGATGATGCCCGGCTTAATAGCAAAGGCTGATAGAGAATTTATTAAGGATAAAGCTATGGCGCTTTTTGCAGAGATGGGTATAGCTGAACGCAAGGATCACAAGCCGGGAGAGCTTTCGGGTGGTGAGCAGCAAAGGGTAGCGGTTGCAAGGGCTTTGCTTTTGGATCCTACCGTTGTTTTTGCTGACGAGCCGACAGGCAACCTTGATACCGCTACCGGCGAAGAACTTTTCAGGCTGCTGCTCGACATCAACAAAAAGAAAGGCGTGACATTTTTAATTGTAACCCACAACGAGTCCCTTTCTAAAAGATGCAACAGAACGCTCCTGATGGCTGACGGCATGTTGGCCGAAAAGAAATCCTGACGGTTTTTTCAACATATTGCCGATTAGTAAAGTAATCGGTTATGATATAGACCGATTTTTTCATGGAGGGGAAACATTAATATAAGACTTGCAGACGGAGCAGAAAAGACGGTTGATGCATCTGAGCTTCAAAAGTTCATAGAGTCCGCTTCAGCGCTCGCATTAAAAATAAACGGGGAAACAAAAGAGCTGAATGTCTTAAGTTCTTTGCCGCATGATTCAACTGTCGAGCTTATCACTTTTGAATCATCAGAAGGCAAGGATATCTTCCGCCACAGCGCTTCACACATAATGGCCCATGCCGTAAAAGAATTGTTTCCTGATTCAAAGGCTGCAATAGGACCTTCAACGGATGATGGTTTCTATTATGATTTTGACAGGGCTACGCCATTCACTTTAGAGGACCTTGAAAAGATTGAGAAGAAGATGAAGGAGATCATAAAGAAGAACAACCCGTTTGTTAGAAAGGTTCTGCCTAAAGCCGATGCGATAGAACTTTTTAAAAAAATGGATGAGGATTATAAGGTAGAAATAATCAATGAAATAACCGATGATACCGTCTCGCTTTATGAAGAAGGCGGTTTTGTTGACCTCTGCAGAGGACCGCATCTGGTTAAGACAGGCAGAGTCAAGGCATTCAAACTGCTCAGCGTTGCAGGCGCATACTGGCGCGGCGACGAGAAAAACAAGATGCTCCAGAGAATATACGGAACAGCTTATCAGACCAAAGAAGAATTGAAAGCATATCTCGATTTTCTTGAAGAGGTAAAAAAACGGGACCACCGCAAGCTAGGCAAAGAACTGGAACTTTTCAGCGTAAGCGATGATATTGGCCCCGGTCTGATACTCTGGCATCCTAACGGTTCTATAATAAGAAGAACTATTGAAGATTTCTGGAGAAATGAGCATGTGAAAGAGGATTATCAAATTCTTTATTCCCCTCATATCGCAAGACTTCATATGTGGCAAAAGAGCGGACATTGGGATTTTTACAGGGATAATATGTATTCGCCTATGGAAATCGATGAGGTGGCCTATGAGCTTAAACCTATGAACTGTCCATTCCATATTGACGTTTATAAAAGCCAGCTGAGGAGCTACCGCGAACTTCCTGTCAGATATGCTGAACTAGGTACAGTCTATCGCTACGAGCGTTCCGGAGTTTTGCACGGGCTTATGAGGGTCAGGGGCTTTACACAGGACGATGCACATATATTCTGTCGTGAGGACCAGATAGAAACTGAAGTGCAGAAGATTTTAGACTTCACGGTATTTATATTAAAGACATTCGGCTTTGAAGCATATGACATCTATCTTTCAACCCGACCGGAAAAATATGTAGGTTCAACCGAAAATTGGGAACGGGCAACAAGCGCCTTACGGTCAGCGCTCGAAAACAATGGGCTCAAGTACCAGATAGACCCGGGTGAAGGTGTTTTCTACGGTCCGAAAATTGATATCAAAATAAAAGACTCGCTGAACAGATCGTGGCAATGCAGCACCATACAGGTTGACTTCAATCTGCCCGAAAGGTTCGATGCAAATTACAGGGGGAGCGACGGAAAAGAGCACAGGCCTATCATGATTCACCGGGCTCTTATGGGTTCTCTCGAAAGATTTTTTGGGGTTCTCATCGAACATTACGCAGGAATCTTTCCGCTATGGCTTGCGCCTGTGCAGGTTGCGTTCCTGACCATCTCAGAAAAGCATGATGAATATGCAGGCAGGATATATCAAGATTTCAAAAAGAATGGCATACGCGCCAAGCTAAATACGGAAAATGAAAAGATAGGGTATAAAATACGCGAAGCCACAATGAGAAAAATACCGTATCTTGTTATAATAGGCGACAAAGAAGTTTCTGAAGATAAGATTACCGTCAGAAAAAGAAACGGCGAAAACATCGGTCCCTTTGGCGTCGATGAATTCATGGAAATAGTAAAAGAAGAGATAGACTTAAAAAGGCAGGCTTCATAGTGATAGCTGTCGTGAGGTCTAACTCAAGCACGGAGGTGCTAAAATAAGTAAAGACATAAGAGTGAACGAAGGCATCAGAAGCAGGGAAGTCAGGCTCATAGGAGATGAGGGTGAACAGTTAGGAGTACTGCCGACGCAAGAGGCTTTGCAGCTTGCGCGCGAAAGAGGATCAGACCTTGTTGAGGTGTCTTCAAACAGCACTCCACCGGTCTGCAAGATAATGGATTTTGGCAAGTACAAGTATCAGCTGAGTAAAAAACATTCAGCTCGAAAGACTGTGGATGTAAAAGAGGTAAAAATAAGGCCGCAGATTACAGACCACGACCTTCAGCTGAAAGTAAAAAATATCAGAAGATTTCTAGATGAGGGCGACAAGGCAAAGGTTACAATGTTCTTCAGAGGCAGGGAGATTGTGAGGCCTGAGATAGGAATGAAGGTATTTGATAAAATTCATGAACTGATTACCGGCAAGTTTACGATAGAGCAGAAGCCAAAACTCGAGGGCAACCATATAACTATGGTGGTAGCTCCGAGCAGTAAATAGAACCAACACAGAGAGGAGGGAAAATGCCTAAATTAAAAACACACAGAGGAGCTGCCAAGCGCTTCAAGATAACCGGCAGCGGGAAGATAAAGAGGAGCAAGGCCAACAGAAGCCATATACTTACTCACAAATCGGCAAAAAGAATGAGAAGCCTTAGAAAAAGCGCACTCGTGCCTGATGTTCAGGAAGCTAATATCAAGAAACTTCTTCCCTACATGTAACAAGTCTTTCCCAAAAATATTGGGCGTCAAGTCAAAATGCTTGACGCCCAAATAGTTTTTCTATTAAAATATTAATTCATTTGTTTGCAGCATAATTGAGGATTAACATTTAAGGAGGATTCAGATGCCGAGGGCAAAAGGCGGTTTTAAGACAAAGAGATATCATAAAAAGGTGCTGAAGAAGGCGAGCGGCTTTTACGGAGCCAGCAGCCGTCTTTATAAATCTGCAGCGCAGGCTCTTGATAAGGCAGGAGTAGCGGCCTACAAAGACAGAAGGCTTAAAAAGCGTGAATTCAGAGCGCTCTGGATAGCAAGAATAAACGCGGCGGTCAGGGCGATGGGAATGTCTTACAGTCAGTTTATGAACGGACTCAAAAAAGCAAACATAACACTGAACAGAAAGGCGCTTGCTGATTTAGCGTACCACGATCCCAAAACTTTCAGTACGCTTGCGGAAAAGATAAAGTAAACCACTCGCCGACGGTTTAAAAGACCGTCGGCATTGCATTACCAATCTTATGACCTCAATAAAAGATTCATTTTATGCCGAACTCAAATCGGTTAACAGCCTGAATCACCTCTCTGACCTGAAGGTTAAATACCTGGGTAAAAAAGGAATTATAACCTCAGAAATGAAGTCCCTCTCGTCATTGCCGGTTGATGAAAGACCTGCTCATGGCAAAAAGATAAATGACTTAAAGACATCAATAGAAGCAGAGATAGACCGTATTGAATCTGAGCTTAAAAATAGAGAACTGAAAACACAACTTCTTTCGGAATCTATCGATGTCACTCTTCCTGGAAAGTACACTCTATTTGGAACAGAGCACCCTATAAACAGGACTCTCTCAGAGATTGTAGATATATTCGTAAAAATGGGATTCAGTATAGAAGAAGGACCTGAAGTCGAACTGGACTACTATAATTTCGAAGCTCTTAATTTTCCCAAAAACCATCCTGCGCGGGATATGCAGGACACTTTTTTTGTGAGCGATAATACTGTGCTGCGCACCCATACCTCACCTGTTCAGGTCAGGGGCATGGAAAAAAGAAACCCTCCTGTCAGGTTCATAGCCCCCGGCAAGGTTTACCGCTGCGACGCAGATATGACACACACACCTCTTTTTCATCAGGTTGAAGGCTTGATGGTTGACCGTCACATAACTTTCAGCAATCTTAAGGGCATACTCGTTGCATTCCTGCATCAGATGTTTGGAGCCGAAACTCCTGTCAGGTTCAGGCCGAGCTTTTTCCCTTTTACCGAACCATCAGCCGAAGTTGATATAGGCTGTATATTCTGCAAAGGCTCGGGCTGCAGGGTTTGCAAAGGTTCAGGCTGGCTTGAAATATTAGGTGCAGGCATGGTGAATCCTAGAGTTTTTGAGTATGTTAAATACGACACCGAAGAATTCACAGGATTTGCCTTTGGCATGGGAGTGGAAAGAATAGCGATGCTTAAATATTCGATAGACGATATACGGCTTTTCTTTGAAAACGATATCCGCTTTTTGAGGCAATTTTAGATGAGAGTTCCTTTTGAATGGATTAAATCAATGGTGCCTGTTAAGCAGACTCCTGAAGAGGTTGCTCACAACCTGACAATGATAGGCTTTGAGGTTGAGGCCATAGACAGGATGGATGGTGATGCGGTATTTGAAGTTAATGTTACACCGAACCGCCCGGATTGTCTTAGCGTAATAGGCATCGCACGCGAAATCTCGGCTTTTTACAATATTCCTGTAGAATTTCCTGAGCATGATGTTCTTGCCGAACTTGGCGGTCTTGATTTCAATGTTGATATACTCGACAAAAACCTTTGCAATAGATATGCCGGAAGAATAGTGAGAAACGTAAGAATCGGCGAGTCTCCCGAATGGATGAAGAAGCGCCTGGAAAAATGCGGCATTCGGTCGATAAACAATGTTGTGGATGTGACCAACTATGTGCTTCTTGAGTTCGGGCATCCATTGCATGCCTTCGACCTTTCAACACTTAAGAACAATACAATACGAATTGGAACTCCAGCAAACCTAAAGACATCAGGCCTAATCTTCAAAACGCTTGATGGAGCTGAACACGCAATCGAAAACGACATGCTTTTGATATGGGATGCGGAAAGGCCTGTAGCTGTAGCAGGAATCATGGGCGGTCTGGATTCAGAGGTTAAGAATTCGACAACCGATATATTTATAGAGAGTGCATACTTCGATCCGGTTTCTGTGAGAAAGACATCGAAGCAATTAGGCATAAAAACAGAATCTTCGTACAGGTTCGAAAGAGGAACCGATATAAAAATACTGAAAAAAGCCCTCGACAGAGCAGCATATCTGATGAAGGAGGTTGCAGGGGGCGATATTTACGGGAAGATTGATATATATCCCAAGCGCTATGTAGCGACTAAAATATCCGTATCATTTGAAAGGATAAACAAAATTCTTGGGCTTAAGCTGTCTAAAAAAGAAATTCTCGATTGTTTGAGCAGGTTAGGGCTGGAGCTTAAAGAAACCGGCAGCAGTTTCACTGTAAAGACGCCGACATACAGGAGAGATATTCAAAAAGAGTGCGACATAATAGAAGAAGTTGCACGTATTTACGGTTATGACAGGATTCCGGCAAAGTTGCCCGAAGCTGTTGTCGGCAGCGAACCCAATAATATGGCCGAAAAAAACAAAACGCTGCAGGCAAGGAAACTTATAAAAGATGCACTTCTTAAATTTGGATTTTCTGAAGCTATAAATTACAGCTTTATGAGCATGCAGGACCTGGACGTACTTTCGATTAGCTTAGATGACATAAGGAGAAATACGGTTGGCATACTGAATCCTATTAGAACAGAAGATTCACATATGAGAACAACGCTCATGCCGGCCATGCTTAAAAACCTGATATCAAACCTGGCTTTAGGGAACAAAGAACTAAGGCTGTTTGAGATATCCAGAATATTTATAAATACTACAGCTAACAATCTGCCAGACGAAAAGGAGCATGCCGCAGGAATACTGTACAAAGAAAGATCAAAAACGCTCTACAGTGATGAAACGCATAGTTTTTACTCGGTAAAAGGTCTTGTAGAGGCTGTGCTGCTAGAAATGAGAATCAAAGATTATTCTTTTGTACGATCTGCAGAGCAGTTTTTGCATCCCGGACAATCGGCCGATATTATGATAGGTTCAGGAAATACGGCTGTGAATGCAGGATTTATAGGAACAGCCCATCCTGCACTTATACGCAGCTTAGGCATAAAAGCTAATAAGCCGTCACTCGTTCTTTTCGAGTTGAACATAGAGGCGTTGTTATCCGCTTCTGAAAGCAAACTAAAGTACAGGCCGCTGCCTAAATTCCCGTTCATAGAAAGGGATACAGCTATTGTAGTTGACAATGATTTAGAGGCATCCACTTTAACTGCTATGCTCAAAGCATTTAAGTCTGATTTGATAGAGGATGTTTATATATTCGATGTTTACACAGGAACCAATATACCTCAAGGCAAAAAGAGTATTGCGTTCAATGTGCGGTATAGGGCGGCTGATAAAACGCTTACAGATGCAGAAGCGGATAACCTTCACAGCTCTCTTGTTGAACAGATTATCAATGAAACTAAGGGACAGTTAAGACAGTAATACCCTCAACAGAACAGACTTATTATTTTATAGTGTATCCCGCCTTTTCTATAGTTGAAACGATATCTTCTTTAGAAATCTTCGCCTCATCATACTGAACAGTAGCGCTTCCGACATTAACATCAGAGCTTGAGACACCTGAAAGCCCTTCAATAGCCTTTTTTACTCTCATAACACAATGTCCGCAGCTCATGCCGCCGATGGTTAAACTAATTTCATTCATAAAATAACCTCAGTCTTTTTTTGTCAGCGCCTGCCTTATGGCATGCGCTATAGCATTTCTTGTAAATGGCTTCTGGATAAAACCTGATGCTCCGCTTTTAATAAGGTTTTCTATACCGGCAAAACCGTCATGGCTAAAACCAGAGCATATCAGGACATCCACATCCTGGTTAATATTTTTCAGTGCATGGAACACCTCGCTGCCGCCCATCTTGGGCATTACCATGTCCAGCACCACCAATGAAATTTCGTCTTTCATCAGCCTGTATATATTTATCCCCTCGTAGCCGCTTCCTGCAAGCAGCACTTTGTATCCCAAGGGCTCGATCATATCCCTGCAGAGTTCTCTTATATCGGGTTCATCGTCAATAAAAAGCACGGTTTCTGACCCGCTTAGCTCGAGCAGTTCGGTTTTCTCGTTTGCATTTTCAATGGAGGTCACCGGCAGGTAGATATTGAAGCGAGTTCCCTTATCAGGCTCACTGTACAAGTTGATGTATCCGCCGTGATTGGTTACTATTGAATGCACCATATAAAGGCCAAGCCCTGTACCTTTGCCGGATTCTTTCGTCGTGAAAAACGGATCGAATATTTTTCGCTGCGTTTCGGTATCGATGCCGGACCCAGTATCAGAAATAGAAAATTTCAGGAGTTTCCCTTCGCTGTCGGCAACTTCTCCTGCCGCGCCATTTTCTTCGCCTACTACGGAGGTTTCTATTGTGATGCGGCCGCCCTTAGGCATAGCATCACGCGCATTCACCGAAAGATTGATTACCACCTGCTGCATCTGCGTTGGATCCGCCATGATATTGGGCAGATCACTCTTTAGATGGGTTACTATTTCTATGCTTTTTGGGATGCTCCTTTCGAGGAGTTCCATGCAATTATGTATAATTTCGTTCAAATTTAGAGATTTGGTTTCAAGTTTCTCTTTGTGTGTTACCATAAGGATTTTACGGGCAAGTTCAGCGCCTTTCTCTGCAGCGTTGTTTATAATATTTACAGGTTTATAAAAAGGATCGCCCTCTTTAGTTTTAGCCATCATAATCTCGGAATATCCAAGTATTGCGGTTAGAAGATTATTGAAGTCATGAGCTATGCCTCCGGCCAAAGTACCTATCGATTCCATCTTCTGGGCCCTCAACAGCTGTTCGTAAAGCCTTTTCTCCTGTGTGATGTCCCGCTGTATAGAAACGAAATTGAAGCCCTCTTCAGTATGTATAGGAGAAATTATTGCTGAAGTATAATAAACCTCTCCGCTCTTCTTCTTATTGACGAATTCTCCCTTCCATATTCTGCCAGCCTTAATCATGCCCCACATGCCTTTATAAAAATGTTCGTCATGGTATCCGCTTTTGAGAATGCTAGGCCTTTGTCCAATGGCTTCATTCTGAGCGAAACCTGTAATTTCTGAAAAGGCCTGATTAACATAAAGGATTCTGCCTTCAGAGTCGGTAATCAATATAACGTCAAAGGCAGAGTCTATAATCTCTTTAAATCTTTTTAGGCGTGTGAGATTCTCTGCTTTATTAAGCGCAACCATAACATCTGCAGATACTGCTCCAAGCAGCATCTGGTCATCATCTGTGAATCCTTCAGGCTTGTTGCCGAAATATATAGACCCTAGAGAGGTTCCGTCATCCGATAGTATAGGATAAGAGAGCAGGTTGTGAATTTCGGGATGCCCTGGTGGAAAAGAACCTGTGAATGATGGATGTTTTGTAACATCTTCTATGTGTATAGGGCCTTTAGCCTGTTTAATATACTTCAACACCCCAATGCCTTCCGGCAGGGCGTCTTGGGTTTTGATTGTAGCACCATGAGTTACGAGCTTCTTAAATCCACCATGCTCATCATATATTGCTATAGCGGCAAGATCGGCTTTTATCAACCTCCCAACATTATCCAAAACCTGGTTCAGCAATTCTTCAGTTGTCATGTCCCCATGCAGCGCGATCGCGAGGCTGTGCAATATCTGGAACTGATCCGTCTTTTTATTTAGCTTGTTGAAACCCTCGTTGAATGCCGTTCCTATAGTGTCAATCTCAATAATTCCTGTGTTTTTAATCAGAGTGCCGTTTTTTATATCCTTAAGCATATTGCTCATTGGCTGCTGAAAATTGTGCTTAAAAAGATAGAGGGAAATTCCGAACATCATAAAGAACGCCGAAGCAACAATAGGAAAGAGGAAATAAAGATTATTCCTGAATAAAAGAGGCACCGTAGCCTTTGATATTGAAATGAGTTTCCAGTTCCACGGATTGAAGACTTCAACATATCCATATTTTTCTATGCGATCTTTCTTTAAAGTAAAAGATCCTTTTGAGTTTAGAAAACGAAGCACGTCTTTCTGGTGAGCATCATCGAGTGTTGTATAGATGACTCGGCCGTCCATGTTCAGGATTAAGCCGTCAATATCGTGGTCATACCAGTAGTTTGCAATTTCTGTTATGGAGGCCTTTTGACGCATGGATAAGGCCTTCTTGTCTTGGGCCATATTCTGTTCTGTCAAGCTCAAGGCGGCCCTGTCCATTATTCCTTCAATCTCTCTAGAGTGTGTTGATATAAAAAACTTCTGATAGTCATCAGCAATATCATC
The DNA here is from genome assembly GCA_002753335.1 of Nitrospirae bacterium MYbin3. GTDB lineage: Bacteria > Nitrospirota > Thermodesulfovibrionia > Thermodesulfovibrionales > Dissulfurispiraceae > MYbin3. Next base: position 71,096 of record PEAD01000005.1, on the reverse strand, counting down.
AGAAACCTTGTAGATGATCCCGCTTAGCACTATAGTGATGAGAAAGATAAAAAAGATGATCGGGAATATAATCTTAAATTTGATGCTGTTTTTTTCTATATTCATCAGTTTTATTAATCAGATTAGGGTTATTCCTTTCTTTTAAGAATAGCCGAATTTTTTTATATTTTGCAAATTCCTGTATAGTTGGATACCAAGATATGCTAAGATAGATAACATAAATAATCGGGCTGCTGCGATGGAGGATTTTCCGATTGAAAGAGATTAATGCAGGCGGTGGAAACACCTTAAATATCCTGAGGATGGTTGTTTTTCTGATATCTTTGATTGCCGGATCATCAGCGATTTATTACTATTACATCGTAGAAACTAAAAGCATCGAAACACAATGGAGTTCGCACTGCAGCCAGTACAAAGATCCCGCAGAAAGATCGAACTGCATGATCCTCTCGGTAAAACTCATAGACGAATTCAAGAAGCTGCTTAGAATAAATATATTTATCGCATCTGCTGCGCCGATACTTTTTTTCGGTGGCTTGTTCATCTGTAAGCGAATCGCAGGTAAAAGCAAAGGCTGCTGCCAGACATGAAAAAAGCTATTGTATATTTGCTTGCATTTTGCACCATAGGTTTAGCTCCGATTTGTTCCGCTGTGGAGGATATTCAGGGTTGGAGGCTCTTCGGACAGAGTGAAACCAACTACTGGTATTACACAACCAAAAACATAGAATTTAAAAATGACGGAGTAGTCCGCATCTGGAGCAAGGCTTCTGCAAAGGGTAAAATAGGAATAGACGATAAAATAAAACTGCTTCAACGCTTCGGAGGAAACACCAAGGGTTATGAACAATTTTCACACTCCGTAAGCCTGTTCGAAATTAACTGCTCTCAGAGGAAAAGCCGGGTGGTTTCTGTTACCGATTACGACAAGAACGGAAAATCTCTTGAATCCGTAACGGTGCCTGATTTCCCATGGGACGCCATAGGTAAAGGAACAATAATGGACAACCTTACAACGGTTGTCTGCCGGCCTAACAAGCAATAAGTCTTTCGGTTTGGATACATTATTTTATTGAATTTCAGGAATAGGAGGAGTTATGCCTTATAAAATCAAAGTGAAGAACCCGATAGTCGAGATGGATGGCGACGAGATGACGCGTATCATGTGGCAGATGATAAAAGAAAAACTGATCCTGCCTTTTCTTGACATAAACCTCAAATATTACGATCTTGGCATAAAGCACAGGGATGAGACTAACGATATGGTGACTGTCGAGGCTGCGAGCGCTATCATAGAACATGGGGTAGGAGTTAAATGCGCTACAATCACTCCTAATGCAGCCCGCGTGAAAGAGTACGGTCTTAAGCAGCAATGGAAAAGCCCGAATGGGACTATTAGATCTATACTCGACGGCACAGTCTTTAGAAAGCCGATAATTATTAAAAACATACCGCCCGCGGTAAAGATGTGGAGAAAACCTATAATTATAGGCCGACATGCTTACGGCGACATATATAAAAACGTCGAATGTATTATTGATAAGCCCGGCACAGCAGAGATAGTTTTTACGCCTGCTGATGGCAGCGCTAAGACAGTGCTCAAGATATATGACCTGAAAAATCCGGGCGTTGTCATGGGAATGCACAATACCGAAAAATCGATAAGAAGCTTTGCGAAGTCATGCATAAATTATGCATTGAGCGAAAAGATCGATTTGTGGTTCGGTGCAAAAGATACTATATCTAAACAGTACCACGGATTTTTCAGGGATGTCTTTGCCGAAGAGATAAAAAAGGTCGAAGACGAATTTAAGGCTTCAGGAATTCAGTACCGTTTCATGCTGATAGATGATGCTGTTGCTCAGCTTATGAAATCTGACGGAGGAATGCTCTGGGCCTGCATGAACTATGACGGCGATGTTATGTCTGACATGGTGGCGAGCGGCTTTGGCAGCTTGGGCCTGATGACCTCTGTACTCGTTTCTCCGAACGGCAAATATGAATTCGAGGCTGCCCACGGGACGGTCGTAAGACATTATTACGAACATCTCAAGGGCAATCCCACATCAACCAACTCTATAGCTTCTATTTTCGCATGGACCGGCGCCATCGCAAAAAGAGGCGAGCTCGACAATACTCCGGTTGTAGTAAAGTTCGCAAAAACAGTTGAGGATGCGGTGATAAAAACAGTTGAAAATGGTGTCATGACTAAAGACCTGATGCTTATAGCAAAACCTTCTGTTTCCAGATATGCATTAACCGAAGAGTTTATTGATACGGTTGCAGAGAGTATAAGCCGGGAGGTCTGAGAAAAGGCTACTCTTTGTTAGCTTCGATCTTTTTAAGCAGTTCTTTCTTTCTTATTCTGCCGTGGAGAACTGAACCGTCTTTGAACTCGAAAACAGGAATATCGAAGCGGTAAAGCTGGTAGAGTTCGTCGCTTGAAGTGATATCTACCTTGTTCACTTTGATGTCACATTTCTCGATAAGGCCGTTCAGCATATCCTCAGCCATGTCACAAAGCCAGCAGCCGCTTTTATAATAAAAAGTCAGATTGACCATTACTCCTTGTCCCTGCCGTGGATCCACCAGTCGGACTTGTCCTCGAACCACCAGAGCGATGAATCGGTTTCGAGTATTTTTTCAGCTAGACTGCGCGCAATATCGGTCTTCAGGCGCTTAAGCGAAAATGAAAGCCACTCATCAGCATATTTATTTCCCAAGTCTTTATACTCTTTAAGGCAAAGGATAAGCTCAAGCTGGTCAGCATCATGCGCCAACTGGGCCTCGATACTTTCCGCCTTCATAAACTCGCCAATCAATTCTTTTATGTCACCGCCGAATGGCAAACCTTCCGCAAGGTCATTCACAGCTTTTTCTTCATCAGTCTTCACATACTTTTTGTTGACGTAGTTAAGGTCTCCTGTCCTCGCCTCGGGCAGGTCATGGAACAGACACATCTTGATAATTTTCCCTGTGTCCGCATCCTGAGCCATATTTCCAAGTGCATAGCCTATATAAACCGTTCTGAATATATGCTCTGCAACAGACTCCGATCCCGACCCCAAGAATTGAAAACCTGTGCGCGGAGTGCGCTTGAGCATCCCTGCTTCAAAAAGAAAATTGGCTATTCTTTTCATTTGTTCTCCATCAAGATTGATTTTAAGACATGTTGTATTATAAAAATAACTATGAATTTCTGCGACCTTGATTGTAAATATGCCAGGTTTCCTAAGGACGATGCTGTTGACGGATCAAGAAGCTGCCGGACTTTCGTGGCCCTTTACTGCAAGCTCAAAAAAAAGCTGGTGCATAAAAATCTGCCCTGCAAAGAGAAGGTAGAGAAGCGATAGTTGGGCTTTAAGGCTCAACAAGCGGTTTGCGCTCCGTTAGCCTGCCTCGATCAACTTTTGATAACCTACTGCTGCTGTTTTTGAAAAATACGGTCATCGGCGATTCTGTAACCGGCCAGCGTCCTTTCGCCTTATTTATCGCTTCTTTGCCTTCAAAAACAAGGTAGCTGTATTTGTGATAGTGGGGCAGTTTTCTCGCAACAGCGGGCAATGCTTCTGCGCTGTCAGAGGCAATAAACATAACCGCCATATCTTTATTTTCAGAATTCTTAAGCGTAAAAGCTATCGAATGATTATTAAGCGATACAACCGTTTTATCGAAACGGACATTCTTTCTTTCAATAGCCGATCCGGCTTCGGGCAATGCCCGAAGCATCTTATCAGCAAAAAGATTTTCCCATCCCAAAATCGCTATCGAACTGTCGGCAGGCAGGCTTTGTATCTCGCTATCTAATTTCACAATAACCTTATCAGGCCCTGAGGTTGCAAGCATTTCTGCAAACCGGCGATAGGCCTGAAGCAAGGTTTTTTCGGCCTTTGACGGAAGCAGCGCAAGCATTTTCTTTGCGCCCAAAGCATGTGAAAAAGCAGCAGGTATCTCTTCTCTGTTCAGTCTGCGGAACATATCAAATTCAGGGTCAACATCGAGCCTCAACGGACGCGCAGGCAGTCTTATAGTAAATTCCGCATAGTTGTCGTTCATTTCCCATTTTGTCTGAAAAGCGTTTTGTATGTCTTCGAGCGTTACCGCAACCGGAATGCTAAGATAATAAGCATCACCCGACTGTATCTGTCTTATAGCCGCTTTTAACAAGAATCCATCGCCATCGTTTGATACAGAATGATTCTCTATCCTTAACTCCGGAGCGCCTGAGAGTCTCAGCCATTGATCAAAAAATTTAGCAAGGTCTTTGCCCGAAGCCTTCTCAAAGCTTTTTCTAATATTCTCAAAAGACGCAAATCTGAATTTGTTGGTCTTGTAAAAATCCTGAAGCCCGGCAGTAAAGGCTTTATCTCCTATATCCATGCGCAGCATATGAAACAGCATGGATGACTTGCCGTAACCCACAGCCTCAGACGGAGAACTATGGCGCGATCTGAACTCGGCAATCGGGAAATCTCTCCCGGCCAAAACATAATCTGCGTACTTCTGTAGTGTGGTATGACGATGTTCTGCTCCGCCGCCCTGCTGTTCTTTTATCAGATAATCCGAAAGGTAAGCTGTAAGACCCTCTGTCCAGTTGCCCTTTGAGAAGTCTGGGAATACACTGTTTCCCAACCAGTTGTGAAGTATCTCATGCGGATACGAAGAGTTTATTATGAATGGAAAACGGATTATCTTCGGGCCGAGCAAAGTGAACGACGGCATGCCGTAGCCCGTCTCCCAGAAATTTTCAACAAGCGCGAACTTGGCATAGGAATATGCGCCTATAAGCTTTTCGTACATGCCGATATAACTAATAGTCGCATCGAGATATTTATCAGCAAGCTCCTTGTCCGGTGTAATAAGAAAAGCCATTGCAGCAACTTTCTCATGCTGTTTTACATACTCTGTGAACCTGTTGGCTACCAGTAATATCTCGTCCTGAGGCTCTTTGGACTCCCACTGCATAAGCTCGCCATCTTTACGCTTGAGCTTCCCCTGACTCACCGCACTCCAGCCTTCGGGCAAGTCCACACTTAGGTCGAAGCTTACGAGTTCTGATGACAAATCTCCTTCAAAATTCGGATACCATGCTGAATTGCCCGAAAGATACACTCCATCCTTCGATATAATTCCTGGCGTCCTCATATCCCCCCGTGCCTGTTCTTTTCCATGTATGGCGAGAGGGTGATTAATCTTACCTCCGTATTTAAGCGTGAAGGTTTTTGTTTCTGATAAAAGTTTAATCTTGAAAGATTCAATAGGCACAGCGCCGGATTTTGATTCTATGAACTCCAGCTTAGATCCTTCCCCAATCAAGACAGGAGAAAGCCCTGCATGAAGATTAAAAATAATTTCGCTGTCTGCTGATTTCGGAAGCGTTATTGTATCTTTAACCTCAATTCTGTTTTCAGCAGGATTAAGGCCCACCTTTAGATTGTGATGGATGGTCTTAATGCTCGCACAGGAAATATCAGCGAAAAAGGCAAAATAAACTAAGACTGAAATAAAAAGAGTTGCGGAAATAAATCTTATCACTTCAAACGAACCCGCACCTTTTTTAACATAGCATCAGGCAGATATGATGATTTAGCTATTCTGAGCGGCGCCTTGTCCAAGTCCTGCTCAAAGTTCAGATAACGGTATTTTGGGGGCAGTATTTTTGCAAACTGGTTGTACATGTACTGGTATATGCCCTTGAATTTTTTGCGCGCCTTCGCAAAATGCAGAACAAACGTCTCTTCGTTCAGCTCTTCTCCTAAAATAAAACCGGCCGGTTCGCTGTCAGCATAATAAATGCCTCCGCACAGGATAAGCTCTTCATAAAGCTTTAACGCTTCAAGGCAAGGGTAGTAGTCTGTATCTTCAGCATCAATGCCTGATTCGGTATGCCATTCATCAAGAACAAACATCGCATCATCTAAGAAATCTTTTGTCAGAGGCCTTGCATCATGAGAATAACCTGATATGAACTGTTTAAAAAGGTTTCTTTTTTTATGCAGGTTTCTGCCTGGATACGAAGACATTTTGGCAACGGTGTAAACATAATCCATATCTCCGGGCTTTGAGCTCATCGAAAAATCTTTTCCATCGAATATCTTTAGCCATTCTTCAGGAATCGGAAAGAGAAAATCGGCCTGTTCCATAATAGTTCTCAGGTAACCAGAATCAATCATATCTAATGAGACCGTGGGCATCAGATATGTATGACCATCATAAGTTTTTCCGCGGATAAAAAGCTCCTCTCCAAAAAGCAGCTCGTAGTCATGCGCCTTTCTGAAAAGATAAAGATTGGCAAAGCTGTACTCCGAAAGCTGAGTGTCTATTGACCGCATCTTTTCATAAAGAAGTTCTTTGTGCTCAATCGACAACTTTTCTTTCTTCAAGCTATGACCTCCGGTTTTAGTGATAAAGCTGCTTGGTATTCTTGCCAAAGCCGTTTTTTATCGGTGCCAGCTTCTATAAAATCCCACGGAAGCTGCTCTTCAAAAGATCTTCGTCTTAGGACATAAGAATCAATATCAATCACGGCAGACTTGCACACGGCAGCATAATCATCAGTTTTTGCCATTGCCTGTATCACACGAACAAGCCGCCTGTCTCCTCTTGAGAAAAGCCCCTGCATCCGTGCCTGCTTTGGCACATCATTAAAAACTTTAACGCCTTTGACGTTGATGAGAGATTTTTTTATGCGGCTTATCTTAGATTTAACTGTGCCGATGTCTTCCATTTGGTGCCACTGAAACGGCGTAAACGGCTTAGGTACAAAGGAGCTTACACTCAATACTATATTTCCCGGAGCAGAACAGCCCCTTATCTTTTTAACAAGATTTATAATGCCTTCGATGTCATCTTCTGTTTCTGAAGGCAGCCCGACCATAAAATAAAGCCTAAGAGTTTCTATGCCTGCAGCAGCTATCACTTCTGCTGTGGATAAAATGTCATTTTCGGTAACTTTTTTATTCACAACCTTTCTCATGCGCTCTGTTCCTGCTTCAGGAGCTATTGAAACACTCCTGTTGCCCTTCAAAAGAGAAACAAGCTCACCGCTCGACTCTCCAGCCCTCAAAGATGTTATCGAAAAATTTACGCCCGGAATAATTAGGGCTTCTTTTATGGCAGGATAGTCGGACAATGACGGACCGATAAGTCCGACCGACTTCTTTTCGCCGCACGATTCTATTTCCGCTTGCAATGCTCCGAAATCTTTTTTTCTAGGTGGGTTGTAAATGTGCCCCACAAGACAGAACCTGCAGTTCCAAGGACATCCGCGCATAACCTCTATCAAGCACATGCCAGAAAATTCTGAATCAGGCGTTGTTACCGTCATCCGGTGACTAAAATCTCGAACATGCGTGACTTTAATCTTCTCCGGAGCATTGTTCAAAGAAACTCTCTTATCGATAGTCCCGTCCTGATTGTATTCCAAAGAATAAAAAGATGGTACATATACTCCATCAATAGTGGCTGCAGACGCCTTGATATCATCGCTGACTCTTACCGAATCCATAAACTCGCTTAAAGACCCTTCAGCTTCGCCAATAAAAATTATATCGAAGATTTCGGCCACAGGTTCGGGATTAAAGAAACAGCACACTCCTCCGGATATCAGCAACGGATAACGGCCGCTCCTATCAGAGGCCAAAAGCGGAATACCTGCAAGATCAAGTATTTTGGCTATGTTAGGGTAATCATTTTCGAAAGAAAGCGAAAACGCGATGATATCGAAGTCCGTCAACCTTCGTTTTGATTCGAATGAGAATATTTTTGTACCGGATCTTCGATATATATGAATATCATCATCGTCAGGCAAAAAAGCCCTTTCGCACACAACATCGCTGCGGCTGTTCAGCAATCCGTATATGCCCTGAAATCCAAGGTTGGACATTCCTATACGGTATGTGTTCGGATACACAAGACAGACAGACACCTTGCCGCCGGGGTCTTTATATATCGTGCCTGTTTCTCTGGAGAGAAGCCGGTCTATTTTATCAAACAGCTTTGTGCTCATAATAGTTTAGGCTTTAATTTTAGCAGAAACGATTTCTCTTTAAATACGTAAAACTACATCCTGATAAGGATACTCAATTTGTTTTACTCAATTTGTTTTATCAATTTGTTTTATTGACACCATCATCAGCCAGTTGTAATATTAAATATTCATTTTAATCGGCGGAGGATAGAGACTTATGATATATCGAGAAATTAAAACAGCGTTCTTTCTGTTTTTTGCCATAATTTTAATTGCTGTGCCGGTTCAGGCCGAGGAGTCTAAAACTTCAACCGCAGAGGGTATGCAGGAAGAAGCGCAGCGCGCGGCCGAAAACGATAAATTTTTCGATCAGAGCTGGAAGCATTATTTTTCCAAAGATGCGCTTGCATGTTCTTATGATAGCAACAGTGTGATTAAGCCAGCAGACGGCTTTGTTTCGGTATGGATTCAGAAAATGGAGCAGAAAAAAGTTAAGCTGGAGGCGTTAACGAGCATTAATTGCTCCGAAAGGCAGTACAGTTTTCTGCAGATTACGGTTCTGGAAGGTGAGCGTGTAAGGGCTCCTCTCCTTAATAACCCCTGGACTAATATTTCGTCATTTACCGCCGAAGATGCGCTCCATAGCGTACTTTGCAAGGGAATTGCTGCTGCAAAAAATGAAAAGCCTGCGGTGGCAGCCGAGCCTGTTGTAAAAAAAATATCCAAAAGGGAAACACAAGCGTATAAGGCCTACGGAAAAGAAGAAAGAGACCTTATCGTGCCTTGCAGCAAGAAGGATATGAAGTCCTGCAGGGCTTATTACAACAAGTTTATTAAAAAGAGCGGTGTGGAGTAAAAAACACTGAAGCAGTATTCACTTTTTGCGGACGAGCCGGAGCAGAAAGAAGAAAATGGCAGACCTGCAAAAAAGAAGAGCCACTCGCATTCCATAAGCCTGTCCGAACTTGCCTTTGATATAGAATCAACCGGCAGCAATCCTCTCAGCGATTCAGTAGTGGGCATAGCTCTTTGCAGGGAAAAGGGTAAAGCCTTTTATGTTCCTGTCAGGCATAACAATGTCCGGAATGTTGATGAGGCATTAAGCATTCTAAAGGCTCCGCTTGAAGACTCTTCAATTCCGAAGATAGGCCACAATCTCAAGTTTGATATTTTGATGCTGAGAGGCGAAGATACTGCTGTAAAAGGCGATTTGTATGACACTATGGTGGCTGCATACCTGTTGAATCCTAACAAGTCCAACCACAGTCTTGAAGACACCGGAATAGAATATCTCAGCCATCGGAAAAGACCTTTTAGCGAAGCTCTTGGCAAGAGGGATTCTTTTGCTGACGTACCTCCTGATGAGGCGACCCCATACGCAGCAGAGGATGCGGCCCTTGCGATGGAGCTAAAAGAAATACTTTTCAAGAAGCTCGATTCTGAAGGGCTTAGCGAACTGTATTTTTCTATGGAAATGCCTCTGATCCGCATACTGGCAGATATGGAACAGGCAGGCGTGCTTGTTGACACAGAAAGGCTTGGCGAGTTGTCCAAGGAGCTCGAAAGAGAGCTCGACCTTATAGAATCAGGTATATACGGCATATCCGGAGAAAACTTTAACATAAATTCCCCAAAGCAGCTTGCCCAGATTTTATTTGAAAAATTAGGGTTGAAGCCTACCAAGAAAACCAAGACAGGCTTCTCTACGAGCGTTGAGGTGCTTGAGGAGCTTGCAAAGCAGCATGAGCTTCCTCAACAGATTCTTAATTACCGGACATTTTATAAGCTCAAAACAACATATGTTGATGCGCTTCCCAGGATAGCCAATAAGCAAACAGGCCGCATACATACATCTTTCAACCAGACCGTAACAGCAACAGGCAGACTTAGCAGCAGCGATCCGAATCTTCAGAATATTCCGGTGCGAGGGGATTGGGGCAGGAAGATACGAGAGGTTTTTATAGCTGACAAAGACTGCGTAATAATATCGGCAGATTATTCTCAGGTGGAGTTAAGGATACTTGCCCATATGAGCAGGGACAAGGGGCTGATTGATGCCTTCATACATGATGCGGATATACACACCAACACCGCTGCCCAGCTTTTCGGAGTTGCCAACGAAGTGGTGACATCAGATATGCGCCGGGTTGCAAAGACGGTAAACTTCGGCGTTATCTACGGCATAAGCGCTTTTGGTCTTTCTGAATCCCTTGGAATATCCCCCAAAGAAGCAGGTGTATTTATCGAACAGTATTTTGCCAAATACGGTGGAGTTAAGGATTATATGGAGGAGACTATCAAAAAAGCGAGGACCGACGGTTATGTCACCACCCTGCTTGGAAGAAAGAGGCCTCTGCCGGACATCAACAACTCCAACAGCAATATAAGACAGCAGTCCGAGAGGTTTGCTATAAATACACCTATTCAGGGCACTGCGGCAGATCTTGTAAAAAAAGCGATGATAACAGCAAGCGGCAGTCTTAAACAGAACAACTTTAAAACACGGATGATACTGCAGATACATGATGAGCTTGTGTTTGAATGCCCTCATGACGAGCTCAATAGGGTTCTTTCTCTTGTTAAGGAGGCGATGGAGAATGCTCTTACGCTTTCTGTCCCTCTTAAAGTGGATATGGGATGGGGCGAAAACTGGGCAAAAGCGCATTGACCGCCACCGGTTGGCCGTTGGCAGTTTTGGAAAAGGTTGGTATATAATTACCCTTACAGCCTTTACCGCCGCTGGGGGAGAAGATGACGAAAAAAGAGATTGCAGAAAAAGATATAAAGGAGCTCAGATCCCTTGCCAAAGAAGCCGGAATTTCGGCAAAGAAAGGCTGGACCAAAAATGATTTTGCAGAAGCTATCTCGAAGAAATCTTCTAAGCCTTCCGAAAAAAAGAAAGCAAAGGTAGCATCTGCTAAAAAAAAGGCGGTAGTACCTTCCAAAAAAGTTAAGCCTAAAGCAAAAAAAGAAGAGAAAAAGTCCAAACCCTCGAAGTCTGCAGCGCTTAAAAAAACAGCGATTGAAAGAAAAACTCCGGCACAAAAGAAAAAAGCGCCACCTGAAAAATCAAAAGCAGAAATTTCAAAAAAGCCGGCCGTAAAAAAGATAAACAAAAAATCTTTAGCCAAGCAGGATGAGAATATTGTTATGGTTATGACCGTTTCACCAGAACGGATATATGCCTATTGGGAGATTTCGGAAGAGAGTTTTGCAAAACACGAAGGCGATCTTAACCTGAAGGTGATCGATATAAAGAGCGATGAATCGTTTCTCGTTCCGATATCCGACAGGGTGGATGAACATTTTATTGCTGTGAAGCCGGGAGGTTTTTATGTTGTTGAGGTCGGTGTTGTGGCTAAGAATGGATTGTTTTCGCCCATAGAAAGCTCACCTCGTCCGCATCTTCCTGGACATTTCTCAGAACCTATGGAATCATCATCCGACTCTGGCCATAAACGCAGGGTCGCTAAGATTACGGCTGATGGAAGCATCGTTTTTTTTGAAGCTGAAAAGGATCTGCCTGCCTTTGATTTTCCTGACGAAACCCAGTTTTTTTGCTCATATTAAAAAAAGTAATGCATTACAGCAAACCACAGGGCACACAGAGAGAGGCTAACATATTTGGAAAGATGATTTTGCTCTGTGTTTCTTTGACTGTTTTTTCTTTTTCCCTTGAGCCTTTCTCAGAGTTCTCTGTGGTTAAAAACTTTTTGAAATTATAATGCTTGAATTGCTTATAAGCAAGGGATTTGGGACTATTCTCGATTCGCTGAATGACGGCATTATTGCGGTTGACCGTGACTGCCGCGTAGTTATTTTTAACACCGCTGCTGAACGCATTACAGGCCTCAAGAAAGAAAATGTAATCGGCATACAGGCTGTTGATGCCATACCGAATACCCGTCTTCCTGCTGTTCTCAAGAGCGGAGAAACCGAAATGAACCGACAGCAGAATCTTGGACATACCGTAATTATCACAAGCAGAATTCCTCTTAAGGACGAAAAAGAAAAGGTAATTGGCGCCATAGCTGTATTCCGCGATATTACCGAAATAAAGTCTCTGACAGACCAGGTTTCTGGGCTTTGGCGACTCCGCACACTTTTAGAGGCTATAATCGAATCAACAGAAGACGCTATTTCGGTTGCGGACGAGAACGGCAATAACATCATCGTAAACTCGGCATACACAAGAATCACAGGCTTTCCGAAAGAGGCGGTAATAAACAGGCCAGTAACTATTGATATTGCCGAAGGCGAAAGCATGCATCTTCAAGTGCTCAAGACAGGCAAGCCGGTAAGGAATGTAAGAATGAAGGTGGGGCCTGCAAAAAAAGCGGTCATAGTTAATGTTGCCCCGGTAATCGTGGATGGCAAGATCAGCGGCAGTGTCGGAGTTATTCATGACATTTCCGAAATTATTTCTTTAAACGAAAACCTTGCACAGGCAAAAAAACTTATAAGACATCTTAAGGCAGACTATACACTGGATGACATAACAGGCAAGAGCCCGGTTATTGAGATTGCGAAAGAGCAGGCGCGCCGCGCCGCAGAAACTCCTGCTACTGTTTTGCTGCGGGGTGAAAGCGGTACAGGCAAAGAGCTTTTTGCGCATGCGATACACAATGCAAGCAGCAGGAGCAAAGGACAGTTTGTAAGAGTTAACTGCGCTGCGATAGCGGAAGAGTTGCTCGAAAGCGAGCTTTTTGGCTACGAGGAGGGCGCGTTCACCGGTGCGCTTAAAGGCGGCAAAATAGGGCTTTTTGAGGAGGCGACCCGAGGTACGATATTCCTGGATGAAATAGGAGAGATCAGTCTATCACTTCAGAAGAAGCTGCTAAGGGTGCTTCAGGAAAAGGAGATAGTAAAAGTCGGGGGGACCGGCCACATATCTGTTGATGTCAGGATTATCACCGCCACCAACGCAGACCTTGAACAAAAGATAAAGGAGAAATCTTTCAGGGAAGATCTATACTACAGGCTTAATGTCATTCCTATACATATTCCGCCACTGAGGGACCGCAGAAATGATATTCCGCTCCTTGTTGAACAGATTATTTACAGCCTGAACCAGGAGTTCGGCCGCGAGGTGCAGGGCATTTCGCGCTTTGCGCTCGAAATCCTTATGAACTACAACTGGCCGGGCAATGTGCGAGAGCTCGAAAATATAATCGGCAGGGCGATGATAAACATGAGTTACAAGGAAAATATTATTGAGGTAGAGCATCTGCCTCTGCTGGGATCTGAACGAATAGCACAAACATTTTTAGGTGTTGAAAGCAAGACAGTGCAGCCGCTGGCACAGTCAACTGCCGAGGCAGAGAAGGCTGCGATTATCAGGGCGTTGAAGGAAACAGGTGACAATAGGGAAAAGACAGCGGCACTTCTTGATATTGCGGTCAGAAACCTATATTACAAAATCAGAAAGTACGGCATAAAATAGTCCGCATGAATTCGGACAAAAATCGTTTTGTACTATATATGGCTGTTTTTTTTGTTGTTTGGAGCGTAAGGACCGTCTTTCTTATTCCGTATGTCGCAAAGACCTTTGCTGAGCCTGTAATCGTTGAAAGCATAAGGAACCTGACAAAAATATTTATCTGGATTGCTCCCCTGTATTTATATCTGAAATTTTTTGAACGTATTAGCCCATATTATTATTTGAAGATCGATGACCGTATTTTACGAGGTATCGGGCTTGGCATTGCAGCAGGAATAGCGTTCTTTGCTTTTCGCTTTATGGCAGGCATCTTTTCAGGCTCGGACCAGCTTTTCAAAACTCCTTTTATCGGCGATATTGTGGGCGGCGTTATTTTTGCAGGCATAATAGAGGAGCCGTTCTTCCGGGGCTTTGTCCTTCAGAAGCTTCAAGGCTTTGCGTCATTCTGGAAAGCGAATTTTATTGCCTCTTTTCTCTTTGCACTGTCACATATGCCGAGCTGGATTTATCATGGAGATAATAATATTTTTGCCGATGGCCTGAACGTCTTGGTATTCGGACTTTTCCTAGGCTGGCTCTTTAAAAGAACAGGTTCTCTCTGGTCTGCGATAGTTTTTCATTCGGCTTATAACCTTGCGACGCTGGTTATTACTGGGAATTGCCACAATCCAAGACTTAATTAAAGTTACAAAGTTAAAACCTAAATTTTAATATGCCTATTGGGGAGAGTTTGTAAAAAACGGCGTGTTTGATAAGGAGTTTTCTAGCGCACTCTATTATGCCTTTGAGCTGAGACAGAAGTGTGATTATATGTAAGAAGTCACAATTTCGAGAGAGGACATAGACGAAATATTTCCCAAAGAAATCCCTTTTGTGATTAGGTCAAAAGAATATCTGTTTAAACAGATATAGATTTTCGCAATCCCCAGTCTTATCGCAGGTATTTGCACATATCCGTTCTATCAACAATAATTAGTTTGACATGGAATTAACTTAAATTTCGCTGCTTCCTTTGGCCGCTCATAATGTTATAATACTGAAAAAAATATCGGGATAAAACCATTAAAGGAGGAACAAAGTGAACAAAGAAAAAATTAAGGCGCTAGAAAACGCTATTTCACAGATAGAAAAGAATTTCGGAAAAGGTTCTATTATGCGTCTCGGCGCGAGCGATGTGGCAGAAGGTGTGCAGGCCATACCGACCGGATCGCTGACACTCGACATTGCGACAGGTATAGGTGGCTTTCCGCGCGGCAGGATTATCGAGATATTCGGTCCAGAATCATCCGGAAAGACCACGCTTGCGCTGAATGCTATCGCGCAGGCACAGAAGGCCGGCGGTGTGGCGGCGTTTGTTGATGCTGAGCATGCTCTGGATGTAACTTACGCGTCTAAATTGGGATTGAATATCGAGGAACTTCTCGTTTCTCAGCCTGATACAGGTGAGCAGGCGCTCGAAGTTACCGAAACTCTTGTCAGGAGCGGAGCTGTTGACATTGTGGTAGTTGACTCTGTGGCAGCCCTTGTGCCAAAGGCCGAGATAGAAGGCGATATGGGTGATTCGCATATGGGACTTCAGGCAAGGTTGATGAGTCAGGCGCTGAGAAAGCTGACGGCTGCCATATCCAAGTCTGCTACTACTGTGGTTTTTATAAATCAGATAAGAATGAAGATAGGCGTTATGTTCGGAAATCCAGAAACAACCACTGGCGGAAATGCTTTGAAATTCTATTCCTCCATGAGGCTCGATATAAGGAAGATAGACAATCTCAAAGACGGACAGGAAGTTATCGGCGGGAGGATAAGGGTAAAGATTGTAAAAAACAAAGTGGCGCCTCCATTTAGGCAGGCCGAGTATGATATCTACTTTAACGAGGGTATTTCGAGGGTTGGCGAGATAATAGACCTTGCGGTTGACAAGGGCGTAATAGAGAAGTCCGGAGCATGGTACAGTTATTCAGGCGGCAAGGTTGGACAGGGGCGTGACAATGTCAGGGAGTATTTGAAGAATAATCCTGAAACGGCCTCAGAGATTGAAAAGAAAATTTACGATATTTACGGAATCAAACAAAAAGCTCCGGAAGCAAAAGAAAAATAGGACTTGAAGCGAATTGAAGATACGCTAGCCGGCGCGCTGAAATATGCGTATAGGCTGCTTGCAAAGCGGGACAGAAGCTTAAAGGAGCTTCGAGAGAAGTTATTAGAAAAAGGTTTTTCTACTGCTTCAGCCGAGGAAGCTGTCAGGCGTCTTGAAGATGAAGGGTATCTTAATGACAGAAAGACAGCTGAGGCTTTTAAGCGCTACGCACTTAATAACAAACATCTGGGAAGGTTCGGAATCAAGGCTTTTCTGGTAAAGATGGGAATAGGCGAAGATCTTGCTGATGAACTTTCTGGGCAGGACGGCGAGTATATAGAAACCGCTAAGTTACTTGCCGAAAACAAACTGAAAATGCTTAAAAAATGTGATGGGGATACAAAGCGCAGACGAATCTATGGCCTGCTTGCACGCAGAGGCTTTGACAGTGAAACAATAGGCAATATAATAAAATCTTTGGTTTGAGGAGGCGTTTATGAAATTAGGGAAGATTGCGTATATGGTTGTTTTATTGACGATGTTTTTATTGGTGGGCTGCGTTTCGTCACCTGTGCGTTATACGACGGAAGAGATACAAACATATCCTCTCGACATTCAGGAGAAGATAGTAAAGGGCGAAGTTGCGACAGGCATGACTTATCAGCAGGTGAGGTATGCATGGGAGGCCCCGAATTCCGTAAAAAAAGTTCAGGCCAAAGATGGCAATTCTACAGAAGAGTGGCTGTACTCTTCAACATTGGGCATCTGCAAGATAAATCTTGTATTTTCTGACAGCAAGCTTTCTGGTTCGGTAATATCCAGTGGTCAGGAGACAGACAATTCAACATCTCCGGTCAGATACACTCAGGACGAGATAAAGAGCTTCCCTCAGCACATAAAGGACAGGATAGTGAAGGGTGAGGTTGCTACATCCATGACCCCGCTGCATGTCAGATATTCATGGGGAGCGCCTGATGAAGTAAAGACTGTAAAGAACAAGGACAATACTGTGGTTGAAGACTGGATATTTTCATCAACGAGTTTATGCAAGACGAGGCTTGTATTCACAAACGGCAAGCTTTCTGGTATGAGCCTCGGTGTTAGAAAATAAAGCTTAGGAGATATCATGAAGAGTTCTGATGTCAGGAATGCCTTTCTCGAATTCTTTAAATCAAAAGGGCATGAGTTAGTAAAAAGTTCCTCTTCGATGCCGAAGAACGATCCTACCCTGCTGTTCACTAATGCAGGCATGGTTCAGTTTAAGTCGGTCTTTCTTGGAGAGGAGTCGAGGCCGTACACTCGCGCCGCAACCTGCCAAAAGTGTATGCGCGCAGGCGGAAAGCACAACGATCTCGAAAATGTCGGTCATACCGCACGTCATCACACCTTTTTTGAGATGCTCGGAAATTTTTCTTTCGGCGATTATTTTAAGAAGGACGCTATTCTTTTTGCGTGGGAGCTTTTCACCGAGGTTTATAAACTGCCTAAAGACAAGCTGTGGGCTACTGTCTATCTAAAAGACGATGAGGCTGAACAGCTCTGGAAAGAGCTTACCGACATTCCTGCCGAAAGGATAGTTCGTCTTGGTGAGAAGGATAATTTCTGGCAGATGGGCGACACCGGGCCTTGCGGTCCATGTTCCGAAATAATTATAGATCAGGGGCCTGAGGTTGGATGCGGCAGTACTGATTGCAAACTGGGCTGTGATTGCGACAGGTATCTTGAACTCTGGAACCTTGTTTTCATGCAGTACAACAGGGACGAGTCGGGCAATCTTACGCCGCTTCCAAAGCCGAGTATTGATACCGGCATGGGGCTTGAAAGAATTACTGCGATAATGCAGGGCAAGAGGAATAATTTCGATACCGATCTTTTCTCGCCCATAATATCGGCCGTTGAATCCATGTCAGGAATATCTTACGGCAAATCTCCAGAAACCGATATTTCGATGAGAGTTATAGCTGACCATCTTAGGGCTTCAACATTTTTGATATCTGACGGACTAGTGCCTTCAAACGAAGGTAGAGGCTATGTTATGAGGCGCATAATAAGGCGCGCTTCAAGACATGCAAGGCTGCTCGGTTTTTCTGAACCTGTCTTGTGCAAGTTGGTCGATGCGGTTGTTGATTCTATGGGAAGCGTTTACCCTGAACTTTCATCCGAAAAAGAGAGGACTTCTAAGCTGTTAATGATAGAGGAAGAGCGTTTCAGCCGCACGCTCGAACAGGGAATGAGACTGCTTGATGACCTAATCTCAAAGATGAAAGACGGACAGAAAACGATTCCGGGAGTCGAGCTATTCAGGCTCTATGACACATACGGTTTTCCTCTTGACCTAGCCCGCGATATTGCTCTGGACAAACATTTATTAATTGACGAGGCAGGGTTTCACAGTGAAATGCAGATGCAGCGCGAAAGGGCGCGTGCTTCTTGGGTTGGCGAGGATGAGGCTATTGCAACCATTTACAAAGAGCTTGCCTCAGAAATAGGCGAAACAGTTTTTGTCGGATATCAAACGCTTGAGTCCGAAGCTGTTGTAAAGGCGATAGTCAAAGACGGCAAGGTTATAACGCAGATAAGCGCTGGCGACGAGGCCGAGTTGTTCTTTGACAAAACTCCGTTTTATGGCGAATCAGGCGGACAGATGGGCGACATAGGAAATATTTCTAACGGTGAAATAGAGGCTGATGTTGTTGACACAAAGAAAGAGGTTAGCCTTCACGCCCATGTCATAAAACTCAAGCAGGGCAATCTGAAGGTTTGGGATAAGGTGAAGTGTGTTGTTGATTTAAGTTCAAGGCGCGCAACAGCTCGCAATCATACTTCGACTCATCTGCTGCATACTGCTTTGAGGAGCGTTCTTGGCGACCATGTGAAACAGGCAGGTTCTTTGGTTTCCCCTGAAAGAATGCGTTTTGACTTTGCGCATTTCTATTCACTCGACAGAAAAGAGATTGAGGCTATTGAGGATATTGTTAATGCAAAGGTGGTCGAGAACATTGCTGTTCAGACCGAGGTTATGAATATTCAGGACGCTTTGAAATCCGGCGTTATAGCGCTGTTCGGCGAAAAATATGGTGAAGAGGTCAGGGTTGTAAGCGTGCCCGGGTTCAGTTCCGAGCTTTGCGGCGGCACGCATTGTACCGCAACCGGAGACATCGGGGCTTTCACTATAATCTCGGAAGGTAGTGTTGCTTCGGGCATCAGGCGAATAGAGGCCTTGACAGGCATGGCCGCTTTTGAACATCTTCGCGAGCGGAGCAACGAGCTGCGTCTAATTGCCGAAACATTAAAGACAGACAAGCCTGCCGAGCGTGTTGAAAAACTTATTGCTGATTTGAAAGAAACCGAAAAAGAGGTTGACAGGATGAAGGCCAAGGCCGCTTCCCAGAACTCTTCTTCTGTTTTAGAAAGTGCTGTTGAGATAAACGGCGTGAAGGTTATTTCAAAAAGGGTTGATAATTTAGAACAGAAAGATCTGCGTGTGCTTGCGGATAATGTGAGGGACAGACTCGGCTCAGGAATAATTGTACTGTCGTCTGCACTGAACGGTCAGGCCTCAATTCTTGCGATGGTAACTGCAGACCTGTCGAAGGAATACAACGCCGGAAAACTTTTAAAAAGCGTCGCGACCCTATGCGGTGGAAGCGGCGGCGGCAAGCCTGATATGGCGCAGGGTGGCACAAAGAATATCGAGAATCTGGACAAGGCGCTTGAAGCGGTTTATGATTTGGTGAAGATCAGGAAGTTTTAAAATGTAATGAGCCCATCAATTTTCAGAGAAAAAGGGTATAGATTTTATTTTCTTTCAAATGAAGAAGATAGGATTCATATTCATGTTACCTGTGAGGATGGAGAAGCGAAATTTTGGTTGGAACCAATTGTTTCATTATCAGTTTATCATGGGTTGAATTCAAAAAGATTGAGCGAAATACAGAAAATTGTAGAGGAGCATAAAAATGAAATCATCAAAGCATGGCAAAGACATTTCAGTAAGAATTGAAAATATAACTTCTTTCGGCATCTGGATTTTGGTAAAAGGAAATGAATTTTTTCTGAGCTATGCAGACTATCCGTACTTTAAAGATCAGACATTAAATTCAATTCAACATGTTCAACTGCTTCATGGGTATCATTTGTACTGGCCTGATTTGGATGTTGACTTAGAAATTGACAACTTAGAAAATCCCAGCAAATATCCACTAAAATCTAAGACGATAAAGAAACATATAGGCAGGAAATCTATTAAACAGGCTGTTGCATAATCAGGTTGCAATTTTTATGAGGGCAGAAAATTAAAATTAAGCTTTAAAAATGGAGGTGTCTGATGACTATCTTTGATGTTGCGAGAAACGCGGTCTTGGCAGGATTCGGGATGCAGGAAAAGGTTCGGGAGTTTGTGGATGAGCTTGTAAAAAAAGGCGAGTTGAGCGAGTCACAGGCAGCAAAGCTGATGAAGGAATGGGCAGACAAGGCAGACAAAGGCTCATCAGAACTCTGCAAAACAATATCCGACACGATTTCTACGACGCTAGATAAGATGAAGATACCCTCAAAGGATGACTTTGACAAAATGAACCAGAAGATAGATGAGATTTCAGCAAGGCTTAAAAAACTGGAAGGCGGAGGCGGTTGCAGTCAGTGATTTTCTAAATGAATATTTCGAGGTTTACAAATACCTACAAGTCTGCCAAGAGACTTCAGTTTGTTATCAATGTCTTTCTTAAGTATGGCTTCGGAAAGATTATCGACCAGTCTCATCTTGGCAGGTTTATCCCGTTCAAAAAGAGAATAAAGGCTTTTGGGATATGGCCTGATGTAAAAGGCCCGACTGTTCCCGAAAGGCTCAGGATGGCTTTTTCTGAGCTTGGTCCGTCGTTTATAAAGCTGGCGCAGATACTCTCATCTAGGCCGGATCTTATAACAGTTCAGTATGCGGATGAGTTCAAAAAACTGCAGGATGAAGTGCCGCCGTTTCCTGCTGACAGCGCGAAAAAGATCATAGAGGAAGAGACGAAGCTTGAGATAAGCTGCATCTTTTCTGTGTTCGATGAAAAGCCTATCGCAGCGGCCTCGATAGCTCAGGTTCACAAGGCCAAGCTTCATTCTGGCGAAGAGGTTGTTGTAAAAGTCCAGCGTCCTGACATCCGTGAGCAGATAGAATCTGATATAAACATCCTCAACTACATAGCCAAGCTTCTGGATAAATATGTATCTGAGAGCAGGTTTTTCAATCCTCAGGGCATAGTGGATGAGTTTTCTAAAACCATTCGCAAAGAGCTCGATTTCAACGAGGAGAAAAGAAACTGCTGCAGGTTCAGGAGAAACTTTAGCTCTAATCCTGACATCCTGATACCTCAGATATATGACCAGTACAGCACCGAGAGGGTGCTGGTTATGGAATGGGTTGATGGGGTTAGAATTGACGATATTAAGGCTGTTTTGGGATTGGGTCTCGATCGTAAGAAGCTTGCAAATGCCGGCGTAAATTCATATCTGAAACAGATACTCGACGATGGTTTTTTCCACGCAGACCCTCATCCAGGCAATATACTTGCAACGCCTGACGGCAGGATAGCCTTTTTGGATTTTGGGATAGTCGGAAGGGTCTCGGAACAGCTGAAAGAGACCATAGCAAATCTGTTTCTGGCTTTGCTCGACAGGGATTTGGATCGGCTGATAGAGCAGTATGTTGAGTTGGGGATAATACATGAGGATGTGGATTTTGATACTTTCAGGAGAGAATTTAAAGCTGACCTTGCAGAATACCTCGAACCGCTTTATTGTATGACGATTCAGGATGTGAATTTCGCGAAGTATCTCGACATCATTACTCATCTGGCGATAAAGCATAATCTCAAAACTCCGTCAGACCTGCTGCTTATAAATAAATCGATGCTTGTTCTTGATAATCTTGCGCGGCAGCTCGATCCTGAACTGAATTTCTTTGCTGTAGCCGAACCGTATTCAAAGAAGCTGATATCTGACAGGATAAGCCCAACAAGATTCTACGAAAAAACCAAACAGAACATTTTTGATGTTGGAGAAGCGACCTTGATGCTTCCGAAACAGATGAGGCTGCTGCTTAAGAAGGCTCTAAAGGACGACCTGCAGATAAAGATGCACCATACCAACCTGCCGGAATTTATAAAAGACATGGACAAGGCGAGCAACAGAATATCGTTTGCTCTTATAGTCAGCGCTATAATCATGAGTTCGGCGATAATGCAATCAGGCGGGTCTGGCCCTTCTATATTCGGCATTTCTCTGTTTGCGCTTTCGGCTTTCTTGTCAGCCTTCTTCCTTGGCCTCTGGCTTTTGATTTCGATAATACGCTCTGGAAGGCTTTAGAATCTAAGTTTTGTTCAGGATATTCTTATTAATGCTCCTATGCTTGTCAGCAGCCTGTGGGAAAACAGAGACTTCAATCAAGACCGACTGTTTCATGGACAACTCTCGATGCATAAAAACTTCGCATGACAATATAACTGTTTCATTTGATGCTGAACCCAACCCCCCACGCATCATGAACAAAAATAGATTTACCGTAGAATTGGAGAGGGGCAGCGGTGCTTTGGATAATGCTGATGTAACCCTCGATTTTTCTATGCCCGGAATGTATATGGGAATTAACAGGCTAAAAATGAACAATGCAGGCAAGGGCAGGTATGAAGCTGAATGGATTATCCCGCAGTGCCCTTCAGGCGGCAGGATATGGACAGCCGGAGTTTATATCGAAAGGCCGGACAGTATTTCTCAGGCCGAATTTGTTTTTGAGGTGCGTTGATGCACGAAATGAATTTTGTGTTGGCCTTGACTGCCGGATTTTTAGGCGGGTTTGGACACTGCATAGGCATGTGCGGTCCGGTAGTGGCGTCTTACTCTTTGCATCTCGATATGCCCGGAATGAAGGCTCATAGAATGCTTTCGCACCTGCTATACAATGCCGGGCGGATCATGACTTATGTTTTTATCGGCTCGGTCATGGGGGCCGCAGGACAGTTTCTAAGTGTCGGCTCTAGGATAGCTAATCTTCAAAATGTGGTGGCTGTGGGGGCTGGTATCTTAATGGTACTCATGGGGATGGACATCGCAGGTTTGTTCAATTTTATTAAGCCGCTCGAAAAGAAAAACACCGTTGTTCTTGGAATGGCCAAAGCTGTGCTTGAAGGTTTTTCGATATGGCGTTACTTTACCCTTGGATTGGTTATGGGCTTTATTCCATGCGGGATCTCTTATTCCATCTTCATCGCCGCTGCTGCGAGCGGCAGTATTTTTACCGGAATAATGACCGCTTTTTTCTTTGGTTTAGGAACCCTACCATCTTTGTTTGCCTTTGGCTCGTTAATCTCGTTCATCGGCTCGGAAATCAGGGGCTGGCTGTACAGGCTAAGCGGTGCAGTTGTGATGGGTATGGGTGTTTATTGGCTGGTCAGGGGGATATCCGCTTATGCCAAAGTGTGACCACTGTCTGCTTGAATTCCCTGAGAAGGATACTGTTAGGGCCGAGATTAAAGGCTCTTCAAGAATATTCTGCTGCAACGGCTGCGCCGGGATTTACCGTTTTATAAACGAAGAAGGCCTCGACAGGTTTTACAATGAAAGAAAATGGGAAGATACCGGACAGGTTTTTCCTCTGCTCAACAACGAAATAGATATCAAGCCGTTTGAAGATATGGTAAGGGATGTTGAAAAAGATGGGCTGAAGGAGATAGACGTATTCATCGACGGGATAAGGTGCGCCTCATGCGTCTGGCTTAACGAAAAGATTCTCGGCAGAACCGAAGGAGTTGAATACGCCCGACTGAACTACGCTACTCACAAAGCAAGGATTCACTGGGACCCGCTAAAAACTACGCTCGAAGAAATATTGAAGAGGATATTGTACATTGGGTATAAGCCGAAGCCTTATTCTGAATCCGAACAGTTTATCGCAAGGAAAGCCGAAACGCAAGATTTGCTAATTAGATTCGGCACCGCAGCTTTTCTTGCATCCCAGTTAATGATATTCAGCGCAGCGCTTTATGCCGGATATTTTCAGGGCATAGATAGGAATATACAGAAACTGCTTGAGGTTATTGCGATGCTGCTGACAATTCCTGCTGTTTTCTATTCTGGAGCTCCTTTCTTTGCCGGGGCTTTGAGGGGATTAAAGAATTTTAGCTTTAACATGGATTTTTTGATAGCGACCGGAGCAGGCTCAGCTTTTTTTTATAGCGTATATCAGATGTTTGCGGGAAGAGAGGTTTATTTTGATACCGCAGTAATGATAATAACTCTGATACTCTTAGGCAGATACATCGAGGCGCTTGCCAAGGGCAAGGCATCCCAAACTATCGAGAGGCTTTCGGAACTCACACCTAAAGAGGCGCGGCTCATAAAAGACGGTTCAGGTGATGCTGTTTTAACGGCTGTAGCTTCGATAAAGAAGGGTGATCTTATCTTGATAAAGCCCGGCGAGCGGATCCCTCTAGACGGAGTGGTAAAGACAGGGGAATCAGAGGTTGACGAGGCGGTGCTTACTGGGGAGTCGAAGCCCGTGGGCAAGACTATGGGAGCGGTCGTTATAGGCGGAACAATGAATCTTTTAGGTAGTCTGACAGTAGAAGTTTCTAAGACCTCAAACGAAACTGTTCTTGCAGGAATAATCAGGGCGGTTGAGGATGCTCAGGCCAAGAAGCCCAGAATACAAAACCTCGCCGATGTAGTTGTCGGGTATTTTGTGCCGGTGATTATCATTATATCGTTAGCTACCGCATTTTATTATTTTTCTACCGGTCGTCCTGCTCATTTTGCAATAATGACCGGCATATCTGTGATTGTCATCGCATGCCCTTGCAGTCTAGGATTGGCAACCCCGCTTGCTGTAATGGTCTTTACGCTCCGAGCATCAGCGAAAGGGATACTTATCAAGGGTGGCGAGGTAATAGAAAATTTGGCGTGGGTTAACCATGTGGTATTTGACAAGACAGGCACTATCACACAGGGCAAACCACAGCTTAAGGACGTACTTGTTTTTGATGGAGCGATGCAAAGAGAGGATTGCGTATCTTTAGCTTCTTCGCTCGAAGCTCTATCAGAACACAGTATAGGCAGGGCTGTTTGCGATGCCGACAATTCTTTAAAGAGACTTGAAGTATCTGCCTTTAAGGCTCTGCCGGGCGAAGGCGTAGAGGGCGTTATCGAGGGCAGGAAGATTTATATCGGCAATAGACGGCTTATGATACAGAGCGGAGTGTCTGAACATGAATTAGAGATTTGCAATGAGCGTGTTAGTTTTTTTGAAGCACAAGGAGACACAGTAATTTTTATGTCATGGGAACAAAAGTTAAGGTCGGCATTTGTTGTATCCGATATGGTCAGGCCTGAAGCGACTTCAGCAATAGATGAGTTAAAACGCATGGGGCTTGAAATATCAATGGTCAGCGGCGACAATGCCAAAACAACATCAGCGATAGCCGAAATCGTAGGGATTAAAAATGCTTTGCCAGAAGTATATCCTGTTGGCAAGCAGGACTTTCTGGAGGCTATTCATCTTAACGGAAAAAAGACCGCAATGATAGGCGATGGCATCAATGATGCTCCGGCACTCACAGCCGCCTCGGTAGGTGTGTCTATGGGCAGAGGGACGGACATTGCAATGGAAAGCGCCGATGCAGTGCTTGTGAGAAACGACCTAAATTTGATTCCTTATTTTATAAATCTTTCGCGTAGTGCTTATTCGATAATCAAACAAAATCTGTTCTGGGCGTTCTTTTACAATATAGTCGCGATACCTCTTGCAGTGGCCGGTGTTCTGCACCCTATAGTCGCTGCCGGTGCAATGGCTGCAAGTTCTCTGTTTGTGGTTTTTAACTCACTAAGGATACGGAAGTAGCAAGTAGTTTAAATAGCTGATTCATAGCCCGCTTGATTTCAGTAGTCTGTTTTTTATTTCTATATATTCTTTTTCTGTGATTTTGCCATTTAGCCTTTTGTCTTTAAGTTCTCTCAAGTTTTTCTTTAGCACAGCAACTTCATCATTTACATTATCAGGTTGAGAAATTAAATTTTCGAGCCGCTTCTCGATTAAGTTTGTTTTTCTCAAAAGCATGGCTTCGCTTTTTATCTCCGAAAGTGTGAGCTTCAGCGGTGCATTCCCATACCAGTGCGTATAATCTGGATTTTGGTGGAACGCGCCTTTGAAGGCGTTCATATAGTAAAACTGCTTCATCTTAAAGTAAAGGCTTTCAACCGTGGATAAATTTTCATAAATCATATGAGGGCCTGTAATCAGTGCGGCGCCAAATAAGGGATGGAGTGGTCTTTCGTCAGGCATAGGCATCAGCAGACCGTCAGTGTAAAGTCCTTCAACAACTGTTTTAGCCTCCTCTACAAGAGCTCTACTTTGTGCTTCGATGTTGTCGGCATCGCTAAGACTTCGCGTTGACAAACCTTGTGTATGGCATGATGCACATATCTCTATCATGAAGATTCTTTCTTTTTTCCTTGTTTCTGCAGCACTGTCCGGAATGCCTGTTGCTATGCCTTTGCTGACATTATGCAGGCCTTTGCTCATGTGGCAGGTTGTGCATGTTGGGCCTGCTTTTTCTCCTTCGCTTTTGAAAATAGCGCCGTGAGGCGAGGTTTCCCACATTTCGTACTGTGCATGGTCTGGCCCCATATGGCAGCTGCCGCAGACAGCAGGCGATTTTGCATAGACAATGCTTGTTCCATGCTTGGTATGGCAAGTGTCGCATCTGTTTTCAATCTTGTGGCAGGAGTCGCAGCCTTGGCGCTGCATTTCCGGTTTTTGGGATAAGAACATCGCGCATTCTGTGTCTAGTTTGGGTTTTGTGGAGCCGTGTTCATGACAGAAAGCGCAGCTCTTTTCCTGCTCTTCACTTGAAGGCATATTTCTTGTACAGCCACGGCCTGCTTTAAGGCTTATAGCATGCTTGCTTAGTTTGTGTTCTGTTAAAGCTTTTTGGTGGCACGCCCCGCATTTGGCAGAGTCAACTATTATTTTGCCTTTGTGATTTGCTTCGACATCATCTCCGTGGCATCCTGAGCATTCCACCTGCTTTTTTGAATGGGCGCTTGTTTGCCAAGCCTGCACTATGCCGGGAGTTTTTTCTTTGTGGCAGTCAAAGCAAGGATCTTTAGCCGATGAAGTTTGCGCTACAAAATAAATAATAAGCGAAGCAATAGCAGCAATAAAAATATTTTTCATCTGGACGGCGCATCCTTTTCTAACAGTTTCTTATATCGCAAATTGTATTCGTCTTCAGAAATAAGTTTTTCGATAAATAGATCTTTAAGCAAGACTATTTTTTTTAAGAGGTTTTTGTCTGGCAGCCTGTCAGGACTTATAAGTGAAGGGCTGAATTTGTTGAGCAGCCACAGACTGTTGTTTGTGTGCAGCACCATTTTAAGTCCATCTGGAGACCAGAATGCTCTGCTATTCATTCCTTTTGCAACTAATTCCTCTCTTTTGCTGCCGTCAGAATTGAGCAAATATCCTCCGATAAAAATCTGGCTGCCTTTTGGGTTCCAGGATGGATGCCATCCAATAATTTCTTTGTCGGGGGTAAAAACTTCTCCGTCAATATTCATTATCATCAGGTTGCCTTTTGTGCCTGGCAATGCAAATCTGCGTCCGTCAGGCGACCAACTGGCCTGAACAGAAAATTTGTTATGAGGAATTTGTCCAATATTGCTTATCTTTCCGGTCAAATAATCAACAATTCCAATCTTAAGTTGGGATGGGAAAACAGGTGGTTTAACGTATTCCATGGTGAGAAAAGTGGTGTCAAAAGGACTCGGACCCTGGTTTATCCATCCGCTCATGAAATCGATATCAGGATTTTTTGTGGGAAGTGTTCGGTTAGATTTATGTACGGTTCGGGGCAAACCTGTTACGTAATCATGAACAGATAATTCGTAATAAACATCGGACCACAATGATGCTGTTGTGATTTGTCCTGAAACAACTATCAGTTTGGTGCTGTCTGGAACAGGAAAAATAGCCTCAGGTACTTTGCTTATAAAAATCTCTTCGCATTGCAGTTTGTTTGTGCTGACAGCGCATAGTTTTTTATCCGGTCCTTTTTTGTAAAGGACCCAAAAACGATTACTAGGGCCCCATGCAACATAATATGGCGTGTCTAGATCAATTTTCTTTGATTCAGTGCTGACAGCATCATAGATAGTAATGCCATCGCTCAAAAAAGCGATAAGCCTATTGTCGCTGGACCAAGCAACGGAACCTGCTGTACCCTTAACTTTGTCTGATATTTTTATCGGACTGTATTTTTAGTGAGGAGTTTCAGACATAGCAGTATCACAATCAGAAAACAAGATTAGAATAGTTGCGGATAAAAGAAAAAATATTTTTACAGGACTATTATTTGTTTTCAAACGATCTTTTTACCTATATCGCAACTTTAATAACGATTTTCAAAACATGCGATTTTGTTTTTGACGATAATCGTGGAGCATGAGCATCGTTTGGGTAGAGGACTGCCACTTGCCCCGCTTGTAAATATACATCTGTTATTTTTTCTTTTGGCACTATTCCAAAACATATGTCTTTTTCAGCGTCATAAGAGCCAGTTGCCTGCATTATGTTTGCAGGCGCCCATCCTATAATTTCTTCGCCTGATGCGATATATTGAAGGTCAATATATTTTTGGTGGCATTCGAATCTTGGGGTGTCCGTAGCAACAGTTTCATACCTCTGTACTATGGCAAATACTTTATTGCTGTCAATTTCTATATTGCCGTCTGGCAATTTGTCGAACTTGGTAGTCTGCACAAAATCAAAGGCTTTTTTGAGCATTGCAGTCATCGAAACCTGCTCTTCAAAATGTTCTATGTCGGTAACAACCATGCAGCCGCCCGTTTATTCCTGACCTTCTTCTTTTATCGTAACCTTAATCTCTATCCTTTCATCCGGGTTGTCCCTTCTGTCACGGGGTTGAGAAACGATTTTATCTACTGTTTCGATGCCCGATACAACTTCTCCGAACACAGTATATTGTCTGTCCAAATAGGAAGCGTCACCTACACAGATAAAAAATTGAGACCCGGCACTGTTAGGATTATTCGAGCGCGCCATTGACAGAGTTCCACGTTTATGGGGCTTGTTGTTGAATTCAGCATTTACTGTGTATCCTGGACCGCCCATCCCATGCTGCGACTTGTCTGGATTCTTTGAATTGGGATCCCCGCCCTGAATCATAAAATCGGGGATGATGCGGTGAAAAGTGGTGCCGTCGTAAAAACCTTTTTCGGCAAGCATTATGAAATTATTAACATGGTTAGGCGCAACTTCAGGGAAAAACTTAAGCTCAATATCTCCGAAATTGGTTGAAATAACTGCGCGTGTGTCTGGCATTGTTTTGAATTCTCCTTTGTTTTGTTTGATTAGCTAAAAAAATAATGAAAAATTATACCAGTATCATGAAAGATTTATAAAATGAATTTTCTTAATCAAGATTTCTGAATCAGTTTTCGGTTGGTTTTGACTCTAGAAGTTTTAGAGAAACGCTTAACGGCATTTCAGGATGTTTGACCGTGGCTTCAATTGCATCCTGCAGATGGTAGTCAGCAAAATGTCCTTCTTTATCCATGACACGGATAAATTTTCTTTTGATCAGGAAGATTCTTTTTTTCTTGCCTTGGGAGTTTGTTACAGGAATAATAACATGCTCCATGTCATCTTCAAGGCCGTATTTTTTTATAAGTTCTTCAATTTCGTGCATGTCGGCGTTCAGGTTTGAAATTCCAGTTTCATGTCATCCAAAAAAGGGAATCGAGAACGCACTTGAGCTGTCTCGTCCGTGTTTATTTCGCAAAAGAGCAGTTCATCTTTTTCATTGCCAAGACAAAGCACATCACCAGATGGAGAGATAACAATGGAAGCGCCAGAATATTCGATGCCATTATTGTCGGAGCCTGTCCTGTTCACTCCAATTATAAAACATTGGTTTTCGATGGCCCGCGCCTTTAAAAGTGTGAGCCAGTGCTCTTTCCTTGATGCTGGCCAGCTTGCGATGACAAATATTATTTGTATCTCCCTTGCAACCTGTCTGAACAGCTCAGGAAATCTTAAATCGTAGCAGATAAATACCGAAGACGGGGTGTTGTCAATATCGAATAGGGCTGTGTGTTCACCGGCGATATAATGCTTGTCCTCAGACGCAAAAGAGAAGGGGCGCATCTTTGTATATGTGGCTGTCAGTAGCCCTTTTTTGTCAAAGATAAAGGCCATGTTTCTGGCTTTTTCTTCATACGGGCTTTTTATCGCATAACCTGCTATTACATATATTCCGTACTTTTTTGCACTTTCGGAAAGCAGGGCAGATGTTTCGCCCAAACCTTCTTCGGCAAATGCGGAATGATTCATCGAGAAGCCTGAATTGAACATTTCGGGAAATGCAATAACATCACACCCTCTTGATGAAGCCGATTCAATAAGCTCAACAGCTCTTGCGAGGTTTGCTGCTTTATCCTCCCATGCGATGTTCATCTGAGCAAGAGCTATTTTCATTTTTCAATAATACCACAGCGGATGAAAAAGATTAAGGATAATTGTCACTTCTAAAGGATAGAGTTTTAAATTTATTTGACTTATCACCCTTGCCGGCGTTTAGAATCTCTCATGGAAAAAATTTATTTAAAAAGAACCAGCAGGGTCAACGCGGGGCATCTCTGGATTTTCTCGAACGAGCTTGAGTCGAGCCCCAAGAACTACGAGCCCGGAAGCATAGTTGAGGTTTATGGCCGCAAGGAAGGCTTTATTGGTATCGGTTATGTAAATCCCAACTCACTTATTTCGATAAGGCTTCTGACGAAAAACAAAGAAGAGATTGATGCCGGGTTTTTCCGAAACAGAATCAAAAGCGCTATCGCATACAGAGAGAGGTTCTTTCCTGAATCAGATTCCGGCCGTATTGTTTTCAGCGAAGGCGATTTTATTCCGGGACTGATTGTTGATCGCTACGCATCGTGTTTGTCTGTCCAGATTCTGACTGCAGGCATCGAAAAGCAGTCAGAGTCAATATTGCAGGTGTTGGACGAGTTGTTTAATCCGTCTGCTATAGTTCTGAGAAACGATAGTCAGTCACGGACTCTCGAAGGCTTGCCCCTTAATAAGAGCGTTGTCAAAGGGAATATCGAGACGCTGCCTGTGATCCACGAAGGCGTTGCGGCTTTTGAGGTTGACCCTCTTAACGGCCAAAAGACAGGGTTCTTTCTGGACCAGCGCGAGAACAGGCTTGCTCTTAAAAAACTTATTAAAGGCGGCGAGGGGCTTGATCTTTGCTGCTATTCGGGCGGGTGGGGCGTTCAGCTTGCGCTTTCAGGAGCTGAGGTCAACTTTGTGGATGATTCAGATTCTTCACTTTCTATGGCAAAACGAAATGTCGAGATTAATGGATTGCAAGATAGGTGCGATTTTGTTCAGTCGGATGTATTTGATTTTATGAAGGCTGAGTCTAAAAAAGGAAGCTTCTACGACTTTATCGTGCTTGACCCGCCGGCATTTGTTAAGAGCAGGTTAAAAATAAAAGAGGCACTGAAAGGCTACAGAGTGCTTAATCATCTCGCTATGAGCGTTCTGCGTCCCGGTGGAATTCTGGCCACCTCGTCATGTTCATATCACATAGAAAAACAGATGTTCCTGGATGTTTTAAAAGATTCTGCAAAGGAAGCAAACAGAACGCCACGTCTTATTGAGATGCGCTCCCAGTCTAAAGACCATCCTATTTTATTGTCAGTGCCAGAGACCGAATATCTGAAATGTGCGTTTATTGCGCTGTAAGTATCTAAAATTATAATTACAATGCTGTCTAATTTTTTTGTTGACAGGTAAGGGCATATTTGTTATTATATTTTCAGAAGCACCTCGTTACCTCCCCTAAGCTGCTGTCCAACTCCCCAAGGGCAGCAGCTACTTTTATTTCAGGTGTATCAACTCGTACTCTTTTTCTCCCAATCCAAGCCTCACAGACTCGTCTATTTGAAGCATGTATGGTTTGTTGTGGAGTTTTGACAGCACATCGTCTCCGGCGTTTATTTTCTCGTCTTCGGCTGCGGATGCAGGCAAAGGTTTTGATGTGAGCAGCATGTCTATTGATGCCTGCTCTATTGAAACAAGGTCATCAGAAATCATAATTCCTATATCCTGAATGACCGGTACTTCGGCAGCCGGCATGCAGTCGCATTCGGGTTGTATTTCGGTCAGAAAATTAATATAAATAACCTTTTTTTCTTTGAATGTGCTTAATACCGCTTTTGAGGCTTCTGCAAGAGAGCTCATGAAAGCGGTATCATCGCCTGCCATAGAAATCCCGCCTTCGGGGCAGACCCTTGTGCATCTTCCGCACCTCCAGCAATTTTCGTCCGAGTAGGTGAATTTCTCATCTTCAAATTTAATGCAGTCTAAAGGGCAGATTTCTTCGCACTGAAGGCATAGCGTGCATTTCTCTTCATCCCATACTATCTGTCCTTCGCCCACCGCATGCATGCCGCCGCGGCCGCATTTCCATCCGCAGTGCCTGTGTCTGGCGCTCACTCCACCCATAGCGATATTTTTTATGGCTCCGGCGTAACCGGCCTGAATATGGCCTTTTACATGCGAGCATACGACCATTGCAGGCACATCGTATATCACAGAGGCCACAGCTATTTCTCCGAGTATGTCGCCGGCCGCAACCATAATATTGTCATTGCCGTACAGCCCGTCCGCAAGGATTACAGGTGCGCCAACAGACAGATGATTTAGGCCATTTTGATTTGCAACTTCAAGGTAATCGAGTCCCTTTATTCTCACAGTATCCGTAACAAAAGGCTTTGCGCCCGTGGATAGGATGGCATCCACCACTTTTCGCAGAAATACCGGCCTGACTATTCTGTGTGCGCCTTCGGAGCCGAAGTGGGTTTTCACAGCGACCCAGTCTCTAGGGGAAAGGTATTTCGATAGGTCAAACTCTTTTAAAAGCCTTTCGAGCTTTCCGGGCATGCTGTCATCGTACTTCCACTTTTTTACCCTTGCTGATGCGAAATATACTTTGGCCATGATATCACCTCAAAAATTTGCTGTATTGATTTATAAAATACCTTAGGGAGTCTGCATAAGACAAGCGACTAATGAGTATGAATTGCGTTATACTTGAATAATTGAGATGAAGAAACTCGCAATCATAGTAAGTTTTTTATTGTTCGCATACACTGCTTTTGCCTCAGAAAAGCCTCTTTGGGTTGAGGCCGAAGGCGAGGCCTTGATGAGCGAGATCGAAACGCCAAAGGAAGTGATGGCGCGCGCGAAGAAGGACGCTCAAAACAAGGCTGTTGAAAAGGCTGTCGGAGTTTTTATCAGATCTCATACGCTCGTGTCGAACAGCCAGCTTGCCGAAGACCTTGTTTATGCTTCAGTTAGAGGAAAAATAAAAAAGACCGAAACAATAAAAGAGAAAACAGGATGGGACACCAAAGACCGCAATCTTTATCGCATTTCTATCATGGCGCTTGTGGAGCCGGTTTATCCTGAAAAGGGCGGGACGATAAATATGAAGCTGTCGCTTTCTAAATCCGATTTAAATGAAGGCGAAGCGGTGAAGATTTTTTATCAGGCAGATACAGAGTGCTTTGTTTATATATTTTCCGTTGCGGCTGACGGGTCT
The DNA here is from genome assembly GCA_002753335.1 of Nitrospirae bacterium MYbin3. Lineage (GTDB taxonomy): Bacteria > Nitrospirota > Thermodesulfovibrionia > Thermodesulfovibrionales > Dissulfurispiraceae > MYbin3. Next base: position 37,944 of record PEAD01000005.1, on the reverse strand, counting down.
GTTACTCTTTTGTTTCCCAACTCTCAGAACAGGGAGCATCTTGCAAAACCGGGCACGGGCTACGAGTTCCCGCCTGCAGGCAGCCAAATCAAGCTTAAAGCCATGTTCCTTCCTGATTTCAAAGGCGATAGCACATCCGAAAGGATAAAAGTTATTGCTACCAAGAAGAAGGAAGAAATTGTGCCGCTAGGATTTCAGGAAGGGCTGTTCAAGGTTTATGATTCTAAATCCACAGGAATGATAAGCGATCTCGTTAAAAGACTCAACCAGCTTGACCCTGCTGACTGGACAGAAGCCACGGTCGAGTATCAGATTAAAAGATAAAAACAGCCTCAAAACCGACAATTCCAAAATGGTACTTTCCCCTTTATCTTTCTCCCTGCAAGTGGCATAATTTCTTATTGCCTGATTTCGTTTGTTTTTGGAGTTTATAAGGAAGTTGTAATTATAGAAAGATCAAACTTGGAGGTGGTCAATAGCATTGATAAAAACGGTGTGCCGTTTCTTTCCGGAGCCAAAATGAAGGTTGTTGAGCTTGTCGTTGAAAAAATAGCTTACGGCTGGAGCCCAGAGGAGCTTCACTTTCAGCATCCTTATCTAACATTGGGACAGATTTACTCTGCCTAGCTTATTACAACGACAATGAAGACAAACTTGCTGATCATATTGAAAGGCGTTTAAGACATATCGAAAGCTTAGATAAATCTTTGTCGGCATCTCCATTATCGCGAGAAAGTCTTCAGGAGTGAGGGTTAGATCCCACAGGCACTGCCTGAGTATGCTCCGCTGTTCGTCGGTAAGTTCTCTGTCTTCAAAAAGATTATTAAAGACTCAGTAGTGTCCCAACGTTAATCCCATAAATACAACTGGTTATAATCAGTCACATCTTCTGTTTCGTAATCGATATTAGACAAAGCCTTATAAATAGGCGTTTTCTCAAAAAGTGTCACGCTCAAAATCTGTAGAATTGTGTAGAGGCTTTGTTGCAACTTCAACCGCTTTTTTATGATGGCAACAAGCACATAGACTGAAATTGCAATCCAGATTTGTGTTTTTACCGCATTCTCCGATGTGCCATAAAATGCTTTTATTCTCAAATGCTGCTTGATCCATTTGAAAAACAGTTCGACCTGCCAGCGACAGCGATAAAGCTCTGCAATAGTAATCGCAGGAAGAGTAAAATTGTTTGTCAGAAAGACCAGTCGCTTATTGTTCTCAGTGTCATAGTAACGAATGCGGCGCAGTTTCTCAGGATAGTCCTTCTGCGCATAGAATCCGTTGAGCAAGATTATTTGATCACATTGCACCCCTGTTGATTTGTCTACGGGCTGTGAATACATACGATTGAAATCAAAATTGCTTTTTGCTCGTGTTATAAAAAACGCTGAGGACAGATGTAATGTATGAAGGCGCTCAAAATCAAGATAGCCTCGGTCCATGATGTATATGGCTCCCGCTTCTATCACAATGCGATCCAGAGCATGTACTTCATGCACTTTGCCGTGGGTTATTATTATCGTGGTCGGAATGTTACCGCGCAAATCCAGCAAGGTATGCATTTTCACAGCTCCTTTGCTCTTCCTGAATTTTGCCCACGGAAACAGTGATAGACAGAGGTCGATGGTTGTTGCATCCAATGCGTAAACTGTTTGCTCCAAGTGTAAGCCGAAATCATCTTTCGCATAAAGGCTTCTGGCAGTAGTGATAAGACCTTGTGCAAAATCAGCATATATTCTCCAATCTCGCACCTGATTGGCATTGGCCAGCGTATTGCGTGAAACCTTGCCACGAATGCCCATATGATAGAGCTTTGTCTGTGCTGCCCGTAAACACACCTGTATGTCTCTGAGGCTCTCCAGATACGTCAGTTGCGCAAAGGCCATACAGAGATATTGATCCCAACATGAAAAGCTCTTTACCTTGTAATTGCCGTTGTATTGATCCACGCATTTCTGAAATTCGTACGGAGCAATGAAACCCATAAGCTGAGAGAAAATAGTCTTGCCGGTATTCATGTGTGTTCTCCTTCCACTTTGTTGCGGAAGTATGACTACCGGTTGTTTCCATTTTCAAATCGAAAAATCCTCCATCACCCTTTATCATTAATATTTTCAAGCGTTTGCTCCGCTTCCCCTATTCAACGTTGGGACACCAGTGTTAAAGACTAATTTTTGACAAATAAGTTTTTCTTATGCTTTAATAATTCACCTTTAATGATAGCCCGGTGAGGCTAAAAAGGTCAGGAGAAATCGTGAAACATTTATCGCATATATCAGGCCTTTCCCTCGTAAGGGGGGAAGGCCTTTTTTGTGGGTCCTGAAGCTTATGTCTAAAGAGCTTCTTAACACAAAAGATTTTGAGCGCATTATTTCAAGGATAGCCCATGAGATTATCGAAAAGAACAAGGGTACAGACAATCTCTGCCTCGTCGGTATTCAGCGAGGTGGTGTGCATATAGCCGAACGGATTTCGGCAAAGATAAAAAGCATAGAAAATGTTTCGCTTGCTGTGGGCTCGCTCGACATATCTCTTTACAGGGACGACATCGGGATGAAGAAATCCCAGCCTACGGTGCGCAGGACAGACATTTCTTTTGACATAACTGATCAGAAAGTCATTTTAGTGGATGACGTGCTATTTACAGGACGCTCCATAAGGGCGGCTATGGACGCATTGATGGATTTCGGCAGGCCGGCGCAGATCCAGCTTGCGGTGCTTGTGGACCGCGGCCACAGAGAACTGCCTATAAGAGCTGATTACGCCGGGAAGAACATACCGACCTCGTTACATGAAAATATAGAGGTTCAGTTCAGAGAAGACGGGCTTGAAGACAAGGTTCTGCTGATAGAGAACGCCGGATAACGACAATGCAAAAAGACCTTGTAAGCATAAGTGAAATATCAAAAGACGACATAGAGTTGATACTCGATACAGCGTCGTCTTTCAGAGATGTTTTGAGAAGGGATATTAAAAAAGTCCCGACGCTTAGAGGAAAGACGGTCGTTAATCTTTTTTTTGAGCCCTCAACACGCACAAGGACTTCATTTGAGCTTGCCGAAAAAAGGTTGAGCACCGATGTGTTCAACTTCTCGGTGCCTACGAGCAGTGTAGTAAAGGGCGAGAGCCTTCTCGATACGGTACGAACGATTCAATCTTATGGTGCGGATTATATTGTTATTAGACATTCCGCAAGCGGAGTGCCGCATTTTATAGCTCAGAACTCGGCAGCTTCGGTTATCAATGCTGGCGACGGCATCAACGAACATCCTACACAGGCGCTGCTTGATGCATTCACAATCAGGGAGCAGAAAAAGGAGATAAAAGGTCTTGAGATCGCCCTTGTGGGAGATATTGTTCACAGTAGAGTTGCTCGCTCCAATATCTTATGTCTTCTGAAGCTTGGTGCAAATCTCAGACTTATCGGACCTCCCACGCTCATTCCGAACACTTTGCCCAAGGGCATCAAGGTGTTTTATGACATGGATGAAGGACTGAATGGCGTTGATGTAATAATGATGCTCAGGATACAGATGGAGAGGATGGGCAAGGGTTTTTTTCCTTCGACACGGGAGTATTTCAAGCTTTGGGGCATAAATCAAGAGCGGTTGGCCATAGCCTGTAAAGACGCTATAGTAATGCATCCCGGCCCCATGAACAGGGGCATAGAAATATCTTCAGAGGTGGCTGACTGTCCTCAGTCGGTTATATTAGAGCAGGTCACAAACGGCATCGCGGTAAGAATGGCTGTGCTGTATCTTCTCGGGGGAAGCAAGAATGCGGAATAACGAATTTATTATTAAAAGCGGTTTTATTATAGACCCATCTCAGAATATCGAGGGCATTGGTGATCTGTTTGTTGAAAATGGAAAGATTGCAGGAATATATATCAAAAACAACAAAAAAGATTCTAGGAAGAATGGCTCTCTAAATAAAGAAATCAAGACAATAGATGCTTCAGGGATGTATGTGTTTCCGGGGCTTGTAGATATGCATGTGCATCTGCGGGAGCCCGGATTTGAGCATAAAGAAAATATAAATACAGGGACACGCGCTGCAGTCAATGGGGGTTTTACCTCGGTTTGCTGCATGCCGAACACAAATCCTGTTAACGACAACGCTACCGTAACCAGTTACATAATAAAAAAGGCTCATGAACAGGGCGTCTGCAATGTTTATCCAATAGGTGCTATAACAAAGGGGCAAAAAGGAGAGGAGCTTGCAGAATTCGGCATGATGCGTGAGGCCGGATGCGTCGGCTTTTCTGACGACGGAAGTCCGGTGATGAACAGCCTTATGATGAGAAGGGCCCTCGAATACTCAAAGATATTCAATTCCCCGATTATATCCCACTGCGAAGACCTTTTGCTGGCAGACTCAGGCGTTATGAACGAGGGAACTGTATCGTCCATGCTTGGATTAAAAGGGATACCGACCGAGGCTGAAGATATAATGGTTGCCAGAGACATCCTTCTTGCTAAGCTGACAGGGGGAAGACTGCACATAGCTCATGTTTCTTCAAAGTGTGCGGTAGCCTTAATAAGAAGGGCTAAGGAGCAGGGCATTCGGATTACCGCCGAAACCTGTCCGCATTATTTTAGCATAACTGAGAAGGCTGTCATCGGCTACAACACAAGCGCAAAAGTGAATCCACCGCTAAGGACCGAGTCTGACATCGATGCTATAAAGGAAGGATTAAGAGACGGTACTATCGATGTTATAGCGACCGACCATGCGCCTCACCACAAAGACGAGAAACTGAAGGAATTTGATAATGCCCCTTCAGGCATATCAGGCTTTGAGACGGCCTTGAGCCTGAGTCTTAGCCTTGTGAGGGATGGGGTATTGTCTATGAAACAGCTTACCGAAAAAATGTGCCTGAATCCGGCGATTATAACAGGTATTAAGGCCGGTACATTAAAGCAGGGATTTTCGGCAGATATTGCCATAATCAATCCAGATGCGGAATTTACGGTTGAGAGCGAGAGTTTTGTTTCAAAGGGTAAAAATACGCCGTTTGCCGGATGGAGGCTCAAAGGCTTATCGGCGATAACAATATCCGGGGGGAATATATATGAGTGGAAACATTAATCTTTTCGGATATTCAGTAAGCATAGAGCATTTGTCTTATGCAGGAGCGCTTTTGGCCGTAATTATAATTCTTTTAATTTATAGAGCGACAAGAAAAAATAGAATCGAAATAAGGAATGACGAAAAGCCTGTTGAGGAACCTAAAAAGGAAAAAACATCAGAAACGCTCAAAGAACCCGAACAAATTTCTGTTCCGGTAAAAGCCGCACCATTGCCGGAGCCTGTGAAAAATAGCGAACCTTCAAGCATCAATACCAAACAGGCTCAGCTCAGGGAAGGCCAGAGCATGTCAGCTGTCATAAAGCTTTTCCCCCAGATAGAACATGTAGAAAGACTCGAAAATTATGAAGCCCTTTATCTAAGTGCGGAAGAGATAAAGAAAAGCATCGCGGCATTGCTGGATAGTGTGAGTATAAATGATGGTGCGATAGACCCTCGCTCTGATGAAAAAGATGATAAGGTCTGTTCTGATCTCGACAGTCGTGTACTCTTTTTTGTGGCCGAATGCATAGAGAAGATAGATGCAAGATACGGCAAACCTGTGTTTGATTATAAAGACTATCTGATGCTCGGAAACGCAGAGTTCTATGGAAAAAAATATGAGAAAGCTGCCGAATATTATGACAGGGCTGTTAAAGCAAGGCCGGACAGCATATATGCTCTAAACAACCTTGGAGTAGCTCTAGATGATGTCGGGAATGGTGATGAGGCCTTAAATTCATTCGATGCAGCTATAGAAATATCGCCATCATTTGCCGAGGCATGGTATGGCAAGGGCTATACACTTGCCGGCATGGAAAGATTCGAAGAAGCAGCAGCCTGCTATGACAAAGCTCTCGAGATAAAGGCGATGTATGCTGATGTTTGGTACGACAGGGGAGTTGCAATGAGCAGCCTGGGAAGACATGAGGATGCATTAAAATGCTTCGAGACCGCATCTATTCTTAGGCCTATGGATGCAAAGGTGTGGCATGGAAAGGCGATAGAGTTGAGCGTATTGGGGCTTCATGAAGATGCTTATAAGTCCTATGATGCAGCGATAAATATTAAGTCGGATGACGGTGAGGCATGGTACGGTAAAGGCATTGCGCTTAATTATTTAGAATCTTATGAAGCAGCGCTTCAATGCTTTGATTTTTCGCTTGCAATAAACAGCGGCGATGCCAAATCATGGTTTGGCAGGGGGACCTCATTGCGTAATCTGGGACTGATGGATGAGGCACTTCATAACTTTGATAAGGCTGTTTCTATAGACCCTCTTTATGCACGGGCTTGGTTCGGCATGGCAAGGATATGCTCCAAAAAGAGGGACAGGGAGAATGCTATTAAATATCTTACGAAGGCTGTGGCAATAGATAGAAAACATGCTGAGAAGGCTGCTGTGAATGAAGATTTTAGATATATCAGGGAAGATGATGAGTTCAAGAACCTGCTTAGGGCTATCGAACCGGAGGCTTAATGAATAAGGCTTTGCTTGTGCTTGCTGATGGAACTATTTTTGAAGGAAGGAACTTCGGGGCTTCCGGAGAGACTATCGGCGAGGTTGTGTTCAACACCTCGATGACAGGATATCAGGAAATACTTACAGATCCTTCGTATAAGGGACAAATTGTAACTATGACATATTCACAGATGGGCAATTATGGGATAAGCCCTGAAGATATAGAATCTGCAGGCGGCCCTAAAGCCGAAGGCTTTGTTGTCAAAGAGTATATTGATTTTCCGAGCAACTGGCGTTCCAAGATGACTCTCGGGCAGTACCTCAAGGAATCATGCATCGTGGGCATAGAAGGTCTTGATACGAGGGCGCTCACAAGGCATTTAAGGAACCATGGCGCGCAGATGGGCATAATATCGAGCGTTGACACTAATCCCGGAAGCCTTTTAGAAAAGGTCAGAAATCATCCGGGGATGGCTGCTGTTGATTTTGTAAAAGAGGTTACGACAAAAGAAAAATACTCATGGCGGGAGGGTTGTTGGAAGTGGGATAAAGCCGATTATAAATCGGTTTCCAAAAAATATTCGGTTGTTGTTTATGACTTTGGCATAAAATTCAACATCCTTAGAAACCTTGTAAACTCAGGCTTCGATGTAACCGTAGTGCCTGCTCAAACCCACGCGGAAGAGGTCTTATCTATGAATCCTGATGGTATAATGCTGAGCAACGGGCCGGGAGACCCACAGACCGTTACCTACGGCATCGAAAGCGCAAAGAAACTGCTCGGTAAAAAGCCTATCTTCGGCATATGCCTCGGACATCAGATACTCGGGCTCGCGCTTGGCGGAAGGACATACAAGCTTAAATTCGGCCATCACGGCGGAAACCATCCTGTTATGGATATAGCCACCGGCAAGGTCGAGATTACTTCGCAGAACCACAACTACTGCGTTGATTTTGACAGCGTTAAAAATCAGGTTGAGCTTACCCATAGAAATCTTTTTGACGGCTCTGAAGAGGGCATGAGGCATGTTGACCTGCCTGTATTTTCTGTTCAGTACCATCCAGAAGCAGGTCCGGGGCCGAATGATTCGGTCTATCTTTTTGAGAGATTCAGGAAGATGGTAGAGGGGCAAAACTGATTTGCCGTCAGAGTACAGTTTAGCTTCAGACGGCGCTGTCATTAGATTCAGCACCACTCATTTTACCGCAGAAAAGGGTAGCATACTTCACAGTGGAATCTATAACAAGGAAATGACTGCAAGCCTTGCCGCAGGCGCGGTAATATTTGTACTTGGATTTATTTTTGCTGACAAAATAAAAATTACATTTAGCAGCTTTTTTGCTTTCATAGGATCCTTTGCTGCTTTATTCCTATTTTTCAGAACCGTGGCGCTCAAAGACCGCCTGCTAACGGCTGAGTTTGACAGCTTTAAAAAATCTCTTCAAATCACAGTAAAAAGTGTGTTTGGAGAAAAACAGCGGTCTTACAATTTCAGCGATATATCAGTGGTAGTAAAAAATACTTTGTCGCTTGTGCCAGAAAATCCGGACGGTGTTCAGATGGTTGAAAAGATCGCATTGCAGCATCACACCGTAATCCCGGGCTTTGGACAGGCTTCAGAATTTCATACGGTTTCGCTTGCGCTGAAATCTGGCGAGGAGTTGATGATTTTCTCATCAAAAAACCAAGAGGTCTCTGATGAGGTTCACAGGCTTCTTAATGAAATATTACGATAATCACAAAACCTGCAAGCATAAGCGCTGAACCCAATAAACGTTCTTTTATACCGCTCTCTTTAAAAAGAAGATATCCGTATAAGACTCCTATCAGCAGGCTGAAGCGTTTGATCGATACCATATAAGCCACGTTTGCAATGCCAAGCGCCATCATTCCTGTGATTAGGGAAATCCCGTCAAAGACTCCCGGCAGTATTGTTGCTTTTATCTCATTTCTTTTTGCACTGTAGCAATTCAACTGAAGCCTGCATCTAAAAAAAACATACGGCGTTAGAGAAATAAGCAGCGCTGCATTATACGCAAGGGCCGAGAAAATGGCTGACGAATGCTCGACCACTTTTTTTGCGAGGGCAGCTGTGATGCTGTAAATCAAGGCGACGATTATCATGTAAACTGCGCCGCGCTCCTTTTTAATTGCTTTGATAGGCTCAAACAATCCTTTTTTGAAATCCTTTACATTCAGCGTATAGCTTCCGGACGCAATCAGTATTATTCCGAGTGCGCCGTGAACCGACACATTTTCTCCCAATATGAGTGTGGGTACAACTATCAGGAATATTGGTGTCAAAGCAAGAAAAGGCAATGTAAGGCTAAGCGGAGATATTTGCAGCGCTTTCATGTAGAGCAAAAATGCTATTACCTCTATCGGAAGTGCTATAAGAAGGGTTTTAAAGAATACTGCATCAATCTGGGGCAGGGGAACAAAAAGCTGAGCTAAAAGAACAACCGGGAATGTAAAAAACAGCCGAAGCCAAGCAATCAGATACAAGTCGTTGCCTTCGAGTGCTTTCTTTGTCAGGGCATCGCTTGTTGCAACAGTAAATGCGCAGGCAATCGACAGCAGTATCCAGAGACTATCCATCTGATAAGTTTACAGCAAACAGCGGAAAATATTGGACGGATATACTATAATAAACATTCATTCTATTGTAAAAAAATATAAAATTAATTCAGGAGGAAGAGATGATAAAAATTTATTACGACAAGGACGCAAAACTTAAACTGCTTAAGGGCAAGAAGATCGTGGTTATGGGGTACGGGAGTCAGGGGCATGCCCATGCCAACAATCTAAAAGAAAGCGGCATGGATGTTACTATCGGGATTAGAAAGGGCTCTAGCTGGGACAAGGCAGCTGCTGCAGGTTTTAAGGTAAAGACACCGTCAGAAGCCTCTAAAATAGCTGATGTGATAATGATACTTCTGCCGGACGAATCTCAGGGAGATTTCTACAAAAACGAAATTGCTCCCAATATGAAAAAGGGTGTTTATCTTGCCTTTGCGCACGGCTTCAATATTCACTTTGGACAGATTGTGCCGCCTGCCGACGCCAATGTTTTTATGGCAGCTCCCAAAGGCCCCGGCCATCTTGTTAGGTCTGAGTACACTAAGGGCAGCGGCGTGCCGTGCCTTATAGCTGTTCATCAGGACCCGTCAAAAAATACCAAAGATATCGCCCTTGCTTACGCCTCGGCTATCGGCGGCGGTCGGGCAGGCATTATAGAAACCAACTTTAGGGAAGAAACAGAGACCGACCTTTTCGGCGAGCAGGTGGTTCTTTGCGGAGGATTGACAGCGCTGATTCAGGCCGGTTTTGAAACGCTCGTAGAGGCGGGATATGCGCCTGAAATGGCCTATTTTGAATGTATGCATGAGGTTAAGCTGATTGTTGATCTGCTCTATGAAGGCGGCATCTCTAACATGAGATATTCGATAAGCAACACCGCGCAGTACGGCGATATTACAAGAGGCCCGCGCGTTATAACCGAAGACACCAAAAAAGAGATGAAGAAAATTCTGACCGAGATTCAGGACGGAGTTTTTGCCCGCGAATGGATGCTTGAATGCAAGGCCAACAAACCTGTGTTCAATGCCCTTACCAGAAAGGGCGAGGGGCATCTTATCGAGGATGTTGGCGGAAAGCTCCGCGCAATGATGCCATGGCTCAAGAAAGGCAAGCTGGTAGATAAATCCAAGGCCTAATGAAGTTCGCGCCGGAGGGCTACCCATTTATAGGCTTTTTTGCATTGGCAACTGCTGTTGCTTATGCTGGAGCCGGAGTTGCGGCAGCCCTTCTGTTTTTTATAGTAACTATGTTCATGGCATATTTTTTCAGGGACCCCGAGAGGACCACTCCTGAGGGCGATGATATATTCGTTTCTCCGGCAGACGGCAAGGTGATAGTCGCCCGAATCTCGCGAGAGGATCAGCTCCTGAAAGAAGAGTCGGCCATGATAAGCATCTTCATGTCGCCGCTAAATGTGCATGTGAACAGGGCGCCCTGCGACGGAACTGTGGAGCAGGTTGTCCACACACCCGGGAGATTTATCTCTGCGTTCAAGCCGGAAGCATCGTTAGAAAACGAGAATATCGCTATGCTGATGAACACGAGACTTGGAAGGATACTTGTAAGGCAGATTGCCGGATTTGTGGCACGGCGTGCGGTCTGCAGGGTCAAGCCCGGAGCTGAACTTAAAAAAGGCGAGCGCTACGGGATAATCAAATTCAGCTCAAGGCTCGATATATTTCTGCCGAAGGATACCGAAATAAGGGTAAAGCTCGGCGATACTGTCAAGGCGGGAGAAACCATCATTGGACACAGAATCTGAATACGAAGGTCATAGGCACGAAAAGAAGCCTAAAAAAGGCGTATATCTTTTGCCGAACACTCTTACGCTCTGCAGTCTGTACTGCGGTTTTTTTGCGATACTTTCGGCCATAAACGGCCAATACGTAAATGCCGCGTGGGCAATAGTCCTTGCTAATATTTTTGATGGACTGGACGGCTGGATAGCACGGCTTACCAACACTACAACCAAGTTCGGCCTCGAACTCGATTCTCTATCGGACCTTGTGGCTTTTGGCGTTGCGCCGTCTATCATGATGTATAAATGGGCGCTGATGCCGTTCGGCAGGCTCGGATGGGCTGCGGCTTTTCTGTTTGTAGCGTGCGGGGCCCTACGGCTTGCGCGCTTCAATATCCAGACCGGAACTCCCGGCTCAAAATCATTTAAGGGAATGCCGATACCCGGCGCAGCTACCGTAGTGGCTTCAATAGTAATTTTTTATTATGAGTTCTGGGATGGGCTGCCGGAGAGAAATATCTTTCTGTTGTCTATGACCATCCTGCTTTCGTTGTTAATGGTAAGCACGCTTCGTTTTCACGGGGTGAAGGAGATTAACTTCAGTGAGCGCAAACCTTTCTGGTTCCTGATAGTCTTTGTGCTTGTGTTGTTCGTGCTTCTGATTCACCCTTCGACCGCAATATTCATTTTTGCAATGTTTTATATTTTGTGGGGTATAATTGAAAATATATATCTGATTTGGAGAAGGCGCAAACAAAAACTAGCGGGCCAGCATTTGATAATAGAGGAGAAAAAAACATGAGAGTAGTAAAGATTTTCGACACCACGCTGAGGGACGGAGAGCAGTCTCCGGGCGCCTCGATGAACACTGACGAGAAACTGCAGGTAGCAAAGCAGCTCGTCAAGCTTGGTGTTGACATCATAGAGGCAGGCTTTCCTATAGCGTCTCCAGGCGATTTTGATGCAGTTCAGAGGATAGCAAACGAGGTTAAAGGAGCGACCATAGCAGGGCTTGCACGGGCAAAAGAGGCGGATATAGAAAGCGCTTTTCAGGCTATAAAAGACGCGCCTTTGAGAAGGATACATACATTTCATTCAACATCGGACATACACCTGAAATATCAGTTTAGGGTAAGCCGCGAAGAGGCCCTGAAGAGGTCTGCCGATATGGTCAAACTAGCGAGAAGCCTGACCGAAGATATCGAGTTTTCGCCTATGGACGCGACGCGCACAGAAACGCCGTACCTTCTTGATGTGGTTGAAGCGGTTATAGAAGCCGGGGCTTCAACCGTTAATATTCCTGATACTGTTGGCTACACAACGCCTGCGGAGTTTGGCGACCTGATAAGGCAGATAAAAGAGAGGATAGGCGATCGGGCGGTGATATCGGTTCATTGCCACAACGACTTAGGACTTGCGGTGGCTAATTCCCTTGCGGCTATCTACAACGGCGCAGGACAGGTTGAGTGCACAATCAACGGCATTGGAGAGAGAGCCGGCAACTGCTCTATGGAGGAGATTGTTATGTCGCTCCGCACGCGCCGCGATTTTTACAATGCAATGACCAACATAAACACTAAAGAAATAATCCGTACCAGCCGCCTGATTACGAGGATAACCGGCATGCAGGTTCAGCCGAACAAGGCAATAGTAGGCGCCAACGCTTTTGCGCATGAATCCGGCATACATCAGGACGGTCTTCTGAAAGAGAAGATGACCTACGAAATAATCAAACCCGAAGACATCGGCCTCAACAAGACAGAACTGGTGTTGGGCAAACATTCGGGCAGGCATGCTTTTAAGTCAAGGCTTACGGAACTCGGGTACGAACTTTCTGCGGATGAAATCGAGCTGGCGTTTAACAAGTTTAAGCATCTGGCAGACCAGAAAAAGAATATTTTCGATGAAGATATCGAGGCGCTAGTTTCTGAGGAGGTCTCCAAAACTCCTGAAACCTACAGCCTTGTTGATCTCTCAATTTCGTGCGGCACGAGTGTTAAACCTACAGCTGCGCTAAAAATCAGGATTAACGGCGAGGTCGTGGATAAGGTCGAGCATGGTGACGGTCCTGTTGACGCGGTTTACAAGGCCATAGTGTCCGCAACATCCACTCAGAGCAGCCTGTTGAAGTTCGAGGTTAAAAGCATTACCGGAGGCACCGATGCCCTCGGCGAGGTCGCTATATCTCTGAAAGAGGATGGCAGGACTGTGCGGGGATATGGCGCAGACACCGACATAATTGTGGCTTCCGCAAAGGCTTACATAAACGCGCTGAACAAACTTGTGGTTAGGAAAAAACAGTCTTAACTTTAGCTCCATCTGCAGCATGGCTCATAAAATGAATATCAAAGTGTATTACGAAGACACCGATGCCGGAGGAGTGGTTTACTACGCCAACTATCTGCGCTATCTGGAACGCGCCCGCACAGAGTTTCTTTCTGAGCATGAGATAAATGTTGCCGAGTTCCATAAGCAGGGTTTGTTTTTTGTAGTGACTCATGTTGATATACGCTATCGCCGTTCAGCCAGACTTGGGGATGTGATAACGGTGACTACAGGTGTTTCTGAGCTTAAAAATGTTTCACTGCTTCTCAAACATGAAATTTTAAAAGACGAAACTCTATTGGTTGAGGCGGATGTTACAATCGCATGCATTGATACTGCTGGCAAGCCGCGCAGGCTGCCCGAAAGCTTTAAACGACTTGTGGAGTGACACTTAAAAACGATAGGAATAAATTTCTTCCGTTCAGATTTTTGAATGCCTGTTTTCTACCTTAATGAAGAGCTTGTTTTTCCCCCTGCTGAACTTGCCGAAGAAGAAGGTTTGCTCGCGGTGGGTGGAGACCTGTCTGTTGAGCGTCTTTTGCTTGCATATTCACAGGGTATTTTTCCATGGTTTTCTGAAGAGAACCCTATTCTGTGGTGGGCACCTGACCCGCGTCTGGTCTTGTTCCCTGATGAATTTAAAATCTCGCGCAGTCTAAAGCAGACGATTAAAAAAGGTGTTTACGATGTTACCGTAAATATGGCTTTCCATGAAGTGATAGCTGCCTGCGCAAAAACAAAACGGCAGGGTGAAAAAGGCACCTGGATCACTCACGAAATGATCGAGGCTTACACAGAGCTGCACAGGCTGGGCTATGCACATTCGATCGAAAGTTGGCATAACGGGAAACTTGTCGGTGGTTTGTACGGTGTTTCACTCGGCAGCATTTTTTTCGGAGAGTCTATGTTTTCTCAGATGAGTGACGCCTCAAAAACTGCGTTCGCCTTTCTTGTTGAAAGGCTCAAAAAATCTGGCTGCAAGCTGATAGACTGTCAGATTTCTACAGCTCATTTAATCAGCTTAGGCGCTCGAGAGATTTCTAGAAATGAATTTATGAGGCTGCTTTCTGCTGCTGTTTCTTAAAAGTGCATTACAGTTTAAATTTACCTAAGATAATTGCGTATGGTATTATTTTCAGCCAAGCATTCTGTTCAAATAAGTAAACAAGGATAAAATATAAGCTATGCCAAAGAGAACAGACATAAAGAAAATTCTGCTTATCGGCTCCGGTCCTATCGTTATAGGACAGGCCTGCGAGTTTGATTATTCAGGGACTCAGGCCTGCAAGGCTTTGCGTGATGAGGGCTACACGATAGTGCTTGTTAATTCAAATCCGGCCACCATCATGACAGATCCTGAAACCGCTGATGCTACCTACATTGAGCCGCTTTCAAAAGAGATAATCGAACTGATCATCAAAAAAGAGCGTCCGGATGCGCTATTGCCGACTATGGGCGGTCAAACAGCGCTGAACTTGGCTGTTGAGCTTTCTGAATCAGGCATCTTGGACAAGTATGGCGTGGAGCTTATAGGCGCCAAACTGCCTGCCATTAAAAAAGCTGAGGACAGGGAGCTTTTCAAGCAGGCTATGAAAAAGATCGGGCTTGATGTGCCTGTAAGCGCAGCGGTGACAACGCTTCAGGAAGGCATAGATTTTATAGAAACCATAGGCTTTCCTGCGATTTTAAGGCCCGCATTCACTCTTGGCGGTACGGGCGGAGGCATAGCCTATAACATAGAGGAATACCGCGACCTGCTCGAAAAGGGCTTAAAACTTAGTCCTGTGAGTCAGGTGCTTGTTGAGGAATCTGCGCTCGGATGGAAAGAGTATGAGCTTGAAGTCATGCGCGACAACAAAGACAATGTGGTCATAATCTGCTCGATAGAAAACTTTGATCCGATGGGTGTGCATACCGGTGACTCTATTACGGTAGCTCCCGCGCAGACCCTGACAGACAAGGAATACCAGCGTATGAGGGATGCATCGATAGCGGTCATACGCGAAATCGGTGTTGACACCGGAGGTTCGAACATCCAGTTCGCAATCAATCCCGAGAACGGCAAAATGATTGTAATCGAGATGAATCCGAGAGTGTCGAGAAGCTCTGCGCTTGCAAGCAAGGCTACCGGATTCCCGATAGCCAAGATAGCGGCAAAGCTGGCGGTGGGATATACACTCGATGAAATTAAAAACGATATTACAAGAGAGACGCCCGCCTCTTTTGAACCGACTATAGATTATGTTGTTACCAAGATTCCTCGCTTTACTTTCGAAAAATTTCCTGCTGCCGATTCTACGCTGACAACGCAGATGAAGTCGGTGGGCGAAGTGATGTCTATTGGACGGACCTTCAAAGAATCCCTGCAAAAGGCCCTCCGCAGTCTTGAAACAGGCTCTGCCGGACTTGAACCTGTTGAGACAGGAAAAGACGAAATGCTTGCGAAGCTTAAAATACCCAATGCCGAGAGGATATGGCATGTAGCGCAGGCCTTAAGGAACGGCATGTCCCTAGAAGAACTATACCGAATAACGGCTATAGACCCATGGTTTTTGAAAAATATGAAGCAGCTTCTGGATATGGAAGAAGATATAAAGCAGACGGCAGTTGGCGGTCAGCAGTCATTAGAGATTATAAGAAATGCAAAAGAGTACGGATTTTCCGACAAGCGTATTGCCCAGCTAACCGGCAAGACCGAAAAGCAGATTCGGGATATGAGAAGAGAGTCAGGCATAAAGCCGGTTTATAAACTGGTTGATACATGCGCTGCCGAGTTCGCGGCTTACACGCCTTACCTTTATTCCAGTTATGAAAAGCCTTTCAGAAAAATCGGCGCTCAGGATGCAGCAGTCGCAGAGTGCGAATCAAATCCCACAAAGAAAAAGAAGGTTGTTATTTTGGGTTCCGGCCCAAACAGAATAGGACAGGGGATAGAATTTGATTATTGCTGTGTTCATGCTGTTTACGCTTTGCGTGAGTTGGGCTACGAAACAATAATGGTGAACTGCAACCCAGAAACTGTGAGCACCGACTATGATACGGCAGACAGGCTTTATTTCGAACCCCTCACAATCGAGGATGTTCTCAGTATAATCGAGACCGAAAAGCCGGAAGGCGTGATAGTGCAGTTCGGCGGACAGACTCCGCTTAAGCTTGCCGTGCCTCTCGAAAGGGAAGGTGTAAAGATTCTCGGCACATCGCCGGATTCGATAGACAGGGCTGAGGACAGGAAGCGGTTCAAAGAAGTCCTGCATAAACTTGATTTAAAGCAGCCCGAAAGCGGCACTGCAATGTGTACGGCTGATGCTGTGGCCGTCGCAAAAGAAATCGGCTATCCTGTAATGGTAAGGCCGTCTTATGTGCTTGGCGGCAGGGCGATGGAGATAGTCTACGACGAGGAATCTCTGACAGATTACATGAACAGAGCGGTGAAGGCTTCTCCTGAGCATCCGATACTTGTGGACAAATACCTTGAGGACGCAATAGAGGTTGATGTGGATGCGATATCGGACGGAGAAGCAGTAATCATCGGCGGCGTTATGGAGCATATTGAAGAAGCCGGCATACATTCTGGAGATTCTGCCTGCTCCCTTCCACCGTACTCACTGTCCGAAAACATAATAGATGTCATCAAAGCTCAGGCCAGGGCGCTTGCAAGGGAGCTTAATGTTATCGGACTGATGAACGCGCAGTTTGCGGTGAAGGACAACGAGGTGTTCATTCTTGAGGTTAATCCGCGCGGTTCAAGGACGATACCCTATGTGAGCAAGGCCACAGGAATACCTCTCGCTAAGATGGCGGCTAAAACCATGGTCGGAAAGACGTTGAAAGAACTCGGACTGACTGCTGATAAAAAAATAAACCATGTGGCGGTCAAAGAGGCTGTGTTCCCTTTCGATAAATTTCCGGGCGTTGACACCATACTGGGGCCTGAAATGAAATCAACCGGTGAAGTCATGGGCATTGACGAGGATTTTGGTCTTGCCTACGCAAAGGCGCAGGCCGCAAGCAACAACAAAATTCCTGCGGACGGCAAGATTTTTATAAGCGTAAAAGATAAAGACAAGCCGCGCACAGTAGCGATAGCAAAAAAGCTTTTGTCTATGGGCTTCAGTTTGGTTGCCACAAAAGGAACTGCCGGTTATCTTTCTGATCATGGCATAAAATTGGATACCATAAATAAGGTTGTTGAAGGCAGACCTCACTGCGTTGACCTGATAAAGAACAGAGAGCTGAGTTTTATTATTAACACCGTGTCAGGAACTCAGGCCCAAAAGGACTCGCTTTCGATACGCAGAAACGCCCTTCAGTTCAGGATTCCATACACCACCACGATCTCAGGAGCAGAGGCTGTTGTCAGGGCAATAGAAGTTCTAAGGGAAAAAGAGCTGCATATAAAATCTATTCAGGAGTATCATAAGAAATAAGGTGAAATTCCGATATAAGGCTGGGTTTATGGAGTGAATGGGCAGCCCTGAACGGAAGAGACTCAGCCTTATATCGGGGACTACTCCCAGTTAAAAAAGCTTAAAACATTAGAAAAATCGTCGGTCCATAGGCGGGCAGGTGCAAAGCCTTCAAGTTTCCTCCAGCGTTCGTCATGTGCAAGCCTGCCAAAGGCCTCGGTGTTTCTTGCCATAAGAACCCATTTTGAGCCGTATTTCATCAGCGCCATATCGTAGCCGTCTTCCTGCAAAAGCGCTGTAATACCTGCATCGTTAGCAAGCTTTTGAAGCACAGGCTCCAGAGACACGTATTTGTTGGTTATCTGAAAAGCCAGAATGCCGTCATCCCTGAGTTTCGATAGATAAAGCTTTAAAGCTTCTTTTGTGAGAAGGTGAACAGGTATTGCATCGGAGCTGAATGCATCTAAGATGATGATGCCGTAAGCCTTGCTCTGGGCCTCTTCGATTCTGAGTCTTCCGTCTCCTAATATTATCTGCCATTCAGGTTTGCTTTTTTCGAAGAATGTGAAATATTCAGGATTGACCGCTATATTTTTCACTGTAGGGTCTATCTCATAAAAAGTGAACTTCTGCCCAGTTTCTCCGTATATTACGAGGGTTCCGGCGCCGAGTCCGACTACCGCGATATGGTCCTTTGCTTTTTTGCCGCTGAATTCGGTAAACACCTGTCCGATAGGGCTCTGTCTGTGAAAATAGGTGAACGGCTCCTGACTGTATTCCGGATCGCGGCTCTGTTTTCCATGTAGAGTAGTTCCATGAACTAGGCTCCTGAATCTGCCGTCAGCATCGTTAATGACGGTATGAACTCCGAAAAAGCTTCGTTCTCTGTGAATTATGTCGCCGCCCCATTTATCGGTCGCTATCCATACCCCTACGAAGACCATAACAGCAATTCCAAACCGTGCAGGTTTTTTTATAAATGAAACAGCGTAGCAAAGAAGTGCCGGGATTCCATATGTAAGGGTCGTAGTAAGAGTGCCTGTTTCTACATTAAAAGTTTTTGCAAAAAAAGAAAGATCCAAATCTGAGATGGGCCATTTGTCCATAAGCCAGTAGGCAAGAATACCTATCAGTACAGGAATGATCAGATCTAAATATTTTTTTAAACCAGACTCTTGGGTTAGAGCGCTGTAGGGTAAAACCAAACCTGCAAGCGCAAGCACTAAAGGGTACTCAAGTATAGATTTGAACACTATTGGGGCTACCAGAGCATTGAAGACGCCTCCTAGTGCTCCTCCGACAGACATCAATAGATAAAACTCGGTCAGATATTTTACGGCAGGCCTGCTTGCGGCCAATTCGCCATGACAAACCATAGCAACAGCAAAGAACGTTCCGAGATGCAGCATGAAAACTGCCAGCATCGGAGGTTTCAAGTACGAGAATATCAAGAAAAGCAGTGTAGCAACGCCAAATGGAAGCAGTTTTACCATAATCTTGTGCAGAGAAAACGGAAGCTTCGCGAATACTATGATGAAAGAAAGCAGATACAGGGCCAAGGGAACGACCCAAAAAAGCGGTATCGAGGCTATGTCTGTTGTAAAGTGAGTTGTAACGCCGAGCATCAGGCTGGAAGGGATGAATGCGAGGACTATCCATCTGAATCGCTGAATCATTGTGGGCGGTATGGCGGTATCGATACATATTGCTGAATCGCCTTCAGAGATAGGCATTCCTGCATTAATACAGGCATTTTTTCTAACAAAATAGGCACAGAGGCCGGTCAGCAAAGCGAACAATATATATCCGATTGTCCAAATACTGCTCTGTCCGCCTAATGAAAGTTTTGGCTCTATAATTGTTGGATACGCCAAAAGCGCCAACATGCTTCCGAGATTGCTTGCGCTGTAAAGAAAATATGGGTCGTTAGCGCTTTCATGTCCTGTAGCTGCAAACCATCTCTGCAAAAGCGGAGCGCTAGAAGATAGGACAAAGAAAGGCAGACTTACCGACATAAAAAGAAGGCTGACAACCATCCAGATAGGGCTTACATCAAACCGTATCCATGCCTTTGAAATGCCTACCGGCAGGAATATGCAGGCTATTAAAAGGATCGCAATGTGGACTGCAACCTGTCTGCCGAAACTCAATCTTTCGCTTATCAAATGGGCATATGCGTAGCCCGCAAGAAGCGCAGCCTGAAAGAACATCATGCAGGTATTCCAGACTGCAGGAGTGCCGCCGAGAATCGGAAGTATCATCTTTGCGATCATCGGCTCAACAATAAAAAGCAGACTGGCGCTCATAAAGAGCGAAACGGCAAATACTACCGGCAGAAATAAGCTGTGTGTTTTATATGTCATAATTAAATTTTCTCCAAATCAACTACCTCGGTAAATACCATCTGCGCCGTATCGGTTTTAAATCTGACCACAACATCAACTGAAGAAAGAAACGGCTTCAGTTCAACAAGAAAGTTCGCAATCACTATTTTTTTGTAGCTGTTTTCTTTATTTTTAATCAGTTTCAGCAGTTTTTCCTGGTCTTCTGCCCCGGCGCTGTTTATATCGTCGGCTATGATAACATGATTTTCGGATGCCATGCATTTAATCTCGTCAATGTTGTCTATTAGTTTTACTGAGTCACCTAATAATGATGGGTCAGGATTGTGCCTGTTTGCGTTGTAATAAAACACCTCACCGGTTTCTCTTGTTATTTTTAGGGCTGTTGTAGTCTTTCCGGTGCCGGGTTTTCCAACTATCAGCACGTTTGTGTGGGTTTTAATAAGGTTTCTGAGAATCTCTTCTTTAACTACGAAGGAGAAGTTGAAGTCCATAAAATAGAAGAGTGCTAATATCCCTGTTTTTGCTTTACGGCAAGAACCGTTTGATCCCGGAGTATTTTTAGGTAGTTCAGCATTCCCTTGGTCACATTTTTAAAGCTGTTCTTTTCGCCTTCGATATAGAACACCCCGAGTGGTTTTGCATTGATTATTATCGGCAATATTATGATAAAAGAGGACGAGGAGACTTTTCCCTTGTACCAGTCAGGAAGCATACGCATTATATCAGGAGCGCTGATGTCTTTAACAACGTAATCAGCCTGCTTGTTGATTGCTATATTGAATATATCATTTTTATTTCCCACCTCGACTTTAAACCAGCATTTTAGTGCTTCGATATCATTGCCGAAGCCAAAGCGTATACTCATAACAGGCAATTTTGTGTCTTTTACCAGAAACAAAACGCTGGTAGCTCCCATGCCTCTGTAGATGGTTTCTATCGCAATTCGCACCACATCATTAAGTGAAAAGCTGCTGACTATCGAGTGGTTTATGTCTTGAATGCCGTTTGTAAATATCGCCTCAGGATTCTCGACATTTTCTTCCTCGAAAAGACTGTCGAGCGTATCCAGTGCGTCTGAAGTCTGCAATATGCTGTCGGCGCCATCAGCCGTAGAAATATTCTGAGACCATGCAAAAAGCTGTGTGCTGAACGGAATTGTTTTTATATCAACTTTCAGTGTGGAGGAGAAGTCCACCAAATCCTGCACAGCAGTATCAACAATGGCAGTAATTTTTTCTCCGAGGTTTTTGTAGTGGTCTGAATAGGAGCTCACAAGTTTTTTGATTTTTTCATCCTTGTCTGCCTTTTCACCATTAGATGCGAGAATTACAGATATGTCATTGCTCAAAGTGGCGATACTGTTCAACCGCTCCTGCTCGTTTGGGCTCTTTGTTATTTCATTGCCCCTGAGATTGTGCATGCTCAGCATTATTTTTTTCGGCAGGTTCCACTCTTTAGCCACTGTCATGCCGATTTCTTCGTAAGAAACTCCAAGAACCGTAAGAACCGCAGACCCTTCCGATTCATTGCGTTCTGTCATGCATGCTTTTATATCATCAAGTTTTTTCGGCAGGTAAAAAGCCACCATTATCTTCCCGAAGGCATGAAGCATGGAGCATATAAATGCTTCTTCACGGTCTGCAAAATTCTGGCTTTCTCCAACTATATTTTGTGCCAGAATTCCGCTGTAATAGGACTGCATGAGTGTGTTCATCAGTTCGCTTCCTGAATCTCTCTTCTGGAACTGCTCAAACAGCATTAGTGTTAAAGCAAGGTTTTTTACGTTTTCAAAACCGAGCAGTATTATAGCCCTTGAAATAGTAGTGACTTCGCCGAACTGCGAATATCCCACGCTGTTGACTATTTTTAGTAGCCTTGAGGTTAGGGCATAATCTTTCAGAATGATATTGGCGAATTCGCTGACCGAGCTGACTTCTGCTGTTTTGAATTTATTGATAAGACTTATTGTTCCGGTCATCGCCGGAAAATCAGGACTGTGTCGTATTTCCAGCAGCAGGCGGCTTAAGGTTTCTTCTTTATGTGTGGGCATATTTTTTAATATAACATAAAGCCATGTAAAAGCTTAATAATCTGATATTTAACATATTCCCATTTTGTAGCCAATTTAGTTATACTATCAATTCACCTAAACAAAACGAAAGGAGAAGTTTACAATATGAAAGTCATTCTAAAGTCTGACGTAAAAGATCTTGGAGATGCAGGTGTAGTTGTTTCGGTAAAAGACGGATTTGCAAGGAACTACCTTATACCCAAGAACCTTGCGGTTGAGGCAAACGAAAAAAATATCAAGGCCCTCGAACACGAAAGGAAAAAAATTCTGGAGGCTGCGCGCAAAGTCAAGGCAGGCGCTGAAGATTTGGCCTCAAAGATTTCGGCGCTTTCTGTCACAATTAATGCCAAGGCAGGGGATGAAGACAAATTGTTCGGTTCTGTCACATCTATGGACATAGCGGATGCTCTTAAGCTGCAGGGGGTTGACATAGACAAAAAGAAGATAGTGCTTGACGAACCTATCAAGAGGCTTGGCGCTTACACCATTCCCGTAAAGATTCATTCCAGTGTTTCTGCACAGTTAAATGTAGTTGTAACCGGCGAATAGGCGCTCTACAGAGGTACAATTGAAACCTGAAGCCGGAATAGACAGGCTGCCTCCTCAAAATCTTGAGGCAGAGCAGTCTGTCCTCGGCGCGATTCTTCTAGACAATGAGGCTATTTTTAAAACCGTTGACATCGTCAGTGAAATAGATTTTTATCGCGAAGCCCACAAACGCATATATGGAGCGATGAGCTCTCTTTCAGAAAAGAACGAGCCTGTTGATATCATAACTCTTACCGACCATCTTAAAAAGACGAACGAGCTTGAGGCTGTTGGCGGCATATCTTATCTCTCCCAGCTGGCCAGCATGGTGCCAACAGCAGCCAATGTCAGGTATCACGCTAAAATTGTGCGTGAGAAGGCTGTGCTTAGGGCTTTGATACAGGCTTCCACCAACATAGCTGCTATGGTATATGAAGAATCTCGGGATGCAGGTGAACTGGTTGATATGGCTGAAAAGATGGTCTTTGAGATATCAGACAGCCGCAATAAAAATGCCTTTGCCTCTATGAATTCTGTGATCAAAGAAAGCATCAAGATAATAGAGAAGCTTCATGAACAAAAGGAAGATATAACCGGTATGCCTACAGGCTTTGCTGACCTTGATGCTCTTACCTCAGGTTTTCAGCCGGGTGATTTGATTATCATCGGCGGCAGGCCCGGAATGGGCAAGACAGCCTTTGCGCTGAATATTGCACAGCATGTGGCTGTAGAGAGGAGTGAGCCTGTTGCGATATTCAGCCTAGAAATGTCTAAGGAACAGCTTGCTATGAGAATGCTGTCATCAGAAAGCAGGCTTGATGCTTCACTGGTCAGAAAAGGTCATATAGGCAAAGACAAGTGGCCTGCGCTCACGCGTGCAGCGCAAAAACTGGTTGAGGCTCCGATTTTTATTGATGACTCCTCGGCCTTGACCTCTTTAGAAATAAGGGCCAAGGCGCGCAGGCTTAGCAAGGAGCACAAGGGGATAGGCCTTGTTGTTATAGATTATCTTCAGCTTATGAGAAGCCGCGGTAATTTTGAACGAAGAGAGCAGGAGATATCTGACATATCACGCTCTTTAAAAGCTTTGGCAAAGGAGCTTAAAGTTCCTGTAATTGCTCTGAGCCAGCTTAACAGGCAGGTTGAGCACAGGGGTGAAAAGAGGCCTACTCTAGCTGATCTGAGAGAGTCCGGAGCTATTGAGCAGGATGCTGACGTTATAATATTTTTGTATAAAGATGAAGCTCATCAAAAGGGCATGGGATATCACAGGGACAGCAAGATAATAGTTGATGTGGCAAAACAGAGAAACGGGCCAACCGACAGGATTAATCTGACCTTCCTTGCTAAATACACCAGATTTGAGGCCTATACAGAGATGGAGTCCGTAGAGGCTGAAGAAGAGGTATTCTGATGAAAAGACCGCCGGCCGTTGCGGGACAGTTTTATGACGGCAATCCTATAAAGCTCTCGGCGCAGGTCAATAAATACATAGTTGACGAGTCCCCAAAAGAAAAGGCGATAGGCATTATGTCGCCTCATGCAGGTCTCATCTATTCAGGCAGTGTGGCAGGCGCCGTATTTTCTTCGATAGAGTTTCCAGAAACTTTTATCCTGCTTGGGCCGAACCATACAGGACTCGGTTCTGACATTTCGATTATCTCTTCAGGCTCTTGGGAAGTGCCGACAGGGACCTTTAAAATTGATTCCGATTTTGCGGGGAAACTGCTCGCAAAAACATCTAAGGTTTCGGAAAATGCTCAGGCCCATGCTTATGAGCATTCTCTCGAAGTTCAGCTTCCTTTTATAGCTCACTTCTCCAGTTCTGTAAAAATAGTTCCTATTGCGGTTATGCGTGCTGAACTTAGCGACTGTAAGGCTTTAGGCTTGGCCCTTGCTGAGTGTATCAGAGAGACAAATCATAGTGTTGTAGTTGTTGCAAGCTCCGATATGAGCCATTATGTTTCGGATGAAGCAGCTCGGCGGCTGGACGGCCTTGCTCTCAAAGAGATGCTCAATCTGAATCCTGAGGGGCTTTACAGTACCGTCGCAAAGAACAGGATTTCTATGTGCGGGATACTGCCTGCAACCATAATGCTTTACGCAACGCTTGCGCTAGGAGCCAAAGAGGCAAAGCTTGTAAAATATGCGACTTCCGGAGAAGTCAACGGCGATTTCTCTCATGTGGTCGGCTACGCCGGAGTTATCGTAAAGTAAATGTCCTGCGAGATTATAGGGGCTGTACTTGCCGGTGGTGAAAATAGCAGATTCCCTAAACTTAAAGGGTTTATCGAGATAAGCGGCTCTACGATTATAAGCAGAAACATTTCTATTCTGAGAGAGGTCTGCGGAGAGGTGATGATAAGCACTAATATGCCTGAGGCCTATCTGTATTTAGGTGAAAAGATGATAGGCGATGTGTTGAAGTCGCGCGGACCGATGTCCGGAATACATGCATGCCTCTTGAATGCTGACGGTGAGGGGGTTTTTGTAGCGGCCTGCGATATGCCGTTCATAAAAAAAGAGCTGATAGAGCTTGTATTAGATGAATACAGGAAAGAGAGGCCAGTTGCTGCGATTCCGCTGTGGGATGAAAAGCCCGAGCCATTGCTCGGCATTTACCGCAAGGAGCTGATTCCTTTGTTCGAAAAAGCGATTTTTGATAGCCAGACATCTATTGCAGATTTTCTTAAGGGTATTGACGCATACTTTATACCCGCCAATACCATCAGAAAAGAAGACGCGACAGGCCGGTCATTTGTTAATATAAATACTATTGAGGATTTTGAAAAAAACATCGGCGTAAGCTTTTATTTAAACAGCTGACGCAAAAACAAGAGGAGGAATATTATGTTTGGTCTTGGAATGCCTGAGTTGATAGTGATTCTGGTAATTGCACTTGTTATGTTTGGGGCAAAGAGGCTTCCCGAAATAGCGGGCAGTGTTGGCAAGTCGATAAAGAGCTTTAAAAAAGAGATGAGCAAGCCGGAAGAGATAGATGTAACCCCTAATAAAACTGCAGAAACAGAAAAGCCGCAGGAAGAGAAAAAGGCTTAGCACCACAGGGCAGCGGTTTTTAACTTTTCGATGCACAGAGGCACTTCGGCCGAGATTGACCTTAACGCCTTAGCCTGCAACTTCATGACGGTTAAAAGGCTTTGCGGAGACACAGATGTTATAGCTGTTGTCAAAGCGGATGCTTATGGTCACGGCG
The DNA here is from genome assembly GCA_002753335.1 of Nitrospirae bacterium MYbin3. Lineage (GTDB taxonomy): Bacteria > Nitrospirota > Thermodesulfovibrionia > Thermodesulfovibrionales > Dissulfurispiraceae > MYbin3. Next base: position 12,207 of record PEAD01000005.1, on the reverse strand, counting down.
CTGTTGAGGTTTCTAAAAAACTTATTGAATGCGGGGCGGGCTATGTTGCTGTAGCATTCACCGATGAAGGCATTGCCCTTAGAGAAGCCGGAATAACTAAACCAATACTCAGCCTGTTTGATTCAGACCCGATTGATATTTTCGAGTATAGACTGACCCCTGTGATTTCGGATTTTAATAGGGCAGAAATTCTTTCGAAAGAGGCTTTGAAAAGAGGACTAAATCTCGCGCTTCATATCAAAGTTGATACAGGAATGGGCAGGCTTGGGCTTACCGGCAATGCTGCTGATACAATTTTAAAAATCGCAGAAATAGAAAATATCTCGATATCCGGAGTTATGAGCCACTTTTCTGAGGCGGACCTTGCTGATGGTTCATTCGCACGTTTACAGATAGACAGATTCGCAACTCTTAAAAATAGGCTTTATGAGAAAGGCCTTAAAATAAAGACCTACCACATTGCCAACAGCGCGGCGGTTCTGAATCTGCCTGAATCTTACTTTGACGCTGTTCGTCCGGGACTGATGCTTTACGGATGCTCCCCCATTAAAAATAGAGCATCACAAAAAAATGAGCTTGAACCTGTGATGACGGTTAAATCGAAAATTTTATCTTTAAGGAAACTGGCTGCAGGAACTCCGATAAGCTATGGCAGGACTTTTATAACAAAAAGGGAAAGCGTTATCGGAGTTATATCGGCAGGGTATGCCGATGGTTTTAGCCGCAGGTTTTCTAACAATGCAGAGGTGCTTGTTAGAGGCCTGAGGGTGCCTGTGGTGGGCAGGGTCTGTATGGACCTTACGATGCTGGATCTGACCGACTGCCATGAATCAAGTGAAGGCGATGAGGCGGTGCTGATAGGTAGGCAGGGCGAGGAATCTATAGATGCCGCCGAGAGCGCTTTATGGGCAGATACAATTCCATACGAGATACTGACTTCTCTTGGCAGGTCTGCGCGGAGGGTTTATACAAATGGTTAGATTTATCGAACTGCTCGGCGCTTATATAATCAAATTCACAGAGGAGCTTGGAAGAGTGCTTCTGCTTTTGGGCAATACAACGAGGCTGATCTTTATTCCTCCGTTTGAAGCCAAGAGTATTTTCAAGCAGATGATAGAGGTGGGCATAAAATCGCTGCCTGTTGTTTTGATTACTGCGGTGTTTACCGGTATGGTGCTTGCACTGCAAAGTTATACAGGTTTTAAAAGGTTCGGGGCCGAGTCTATGGTGGCTTCTGTTGTGGCTCTTTCTATGACGAGAGAGCTGGGGCCGGTGCTTACAGGACTCATAGTTGCAGGGCGGGCGGGAGCAGCGATGGCGGCAGAACTAGGCACGATGCGTGTTACGGAGCAGATAGATGCCCTCGAAACTTTGGCCGCTAATCCTGTCAAATATCTTATAGTGCCGAGATTCATAGCCGGTATGATAATGCTGCCGGCTTTAGCTGTGGTAACAGACATTGTCGGCATTCTAGGCGGATATTCTGTAACTGTAGGTCTGTTCGGAACCAGCTCCACCACATACTGGAAGCGCACATGGGACTATTTAAAAATGGATGATATTTATTACGGCATACTGAAGGCATGCTTTTTCGGGGGCTGCATAGCGATGATAAGCTGTTACAGGGGATTTTATTCTGAAGGCGGAGCAGAAGGAGTTGGCAAGGCTACCACAAGCGCTGTTGTTTTATCTTCTATGACGATATTAATTTCGGACTATTTTCTTTCGGCGTGGTTATTTAAATGATAGATGTCTTAGGGCTGACAAAATCTTTCGGCAAGAAGCAGGTGCTTAAAGGCGCGAATCTGAGGGTGGAGAAGGGCGAGAGCATGGTGGTGATAGGCGGCAGCGGTTCTGGAAAAAGCGTGCTTATCAAGCATATAATAGGACTCTTAAAACCTGACGGCGGCAAAGTTCTGGTCGAAGGCAGAGACGTTACCGGCTTAGATGAAAAAGGTCTTTACGAAGTGCGGCGCAAATTCGGCATGCTTTTTCAAGGTGCGGCGCTTTTTGATTCTATGAACGTCTGGGAAAATGTCAGTTTTGTTCTCTTGAGAGAGAGGCGTATGAACAGGGCCGACGCCCGCGCCATAGCCATAGAAAAACTTAAGATGGTGGGACTTGCCGGAGTTGAGGACCTGATGCCTTCTGAGCTTTCGGGAGGCATGAAAAAAAGGGTGGGTCTTGCTAGGGCTATAGCCTACGAACCAGAAATATTGCTTTACGACGAGCCTACGACCGGACTGGATCCGATAATGGCGGACGCTATAAACGATCTGATAATCGAGATGAAGAGAAGGCTTTCGGTGACATCAATCACCATCACGCACGATATGCACAGCGCATATAAAATCGCAGACAGGATCTCGATGCTGTATCTGGGCGAGATAATAGAAACAGGAACACCGAAGCAGATAAAAAATACAGAGAACCCGATAGTGCGCCAGTTCATCAACGGAAGCGCTGTGGGGCCTATAAAGGTGATAGATTGGTGAAAAACTATTCTGCAGAACTGAAAGTTGGAATCTTTGCGATAGTGGTGCTGATGGTGCTTTCTTTTATGACCTTTAATGTAGGCGGCTTTAAATGGATGCAGAAAGAAGGCTATGTGATTTATGCCTACTTCAGCAATGTTGTGGGCCTCGACAAGAATACAAAGGTTAAGATAGCCGGTGTTGATGCAGGGACTATCGAGTCTATTACGCTGGATGGCGGCAGGGCCAAGGTGAAGATCCGGATTTACAAGGGCATTAATGTTTACACCAATGCCTCCGCTTCTGTTAAGACAAGCGGCCTATTGGGCGATAAGTTTTTGGAGATAAAGCCCGGGACTCAAGAGCCTGCACTCAAAGAAGGCGATATGATCGCAAATGCTGCAGAAGTGACAGATGTTGACGACCTTATACGGAATATCTCGAAAGTGGCCGGAGACATAGGCGGGCTTACATCTGCGGTCAACGATGTGCTTGGTTCTGATGCCTCTAAGAATGCACTGAAGGAATCCATATTGGCGCTTAGGGAGATTACAAGCAATCTGAATAACGCTATAGTCTATAACGACAAGAAGCTCCGCAGGGTTTTGGACAATATAGATGATCTTACTGCATCTCTAGGTGAGGTTGTGAAAAATAATAAAGAGCCGTTTACAGAGACTCTGGCAAATGTTAAAGATTTCACCGGAACTCTCAAGAACGACGGCCCCTCTCTTATAAAGAGCCTTCAGAGTACGACAAGCGAGCTTAAATCTATGCTCGAAGAAAACAGGCCATCGCTTAAGAGCACCGTTGACAATATAGACAAGATAAGCCAGAAGATACAGAAAGGTGAAGGCACGATCGGAAAACTGGTAAATGATGAAAGACTGTATGAGTCTGTAAACAAAGCTGCTGACGGACTTGGCAAGACTCTCAGCGCTGTTGACAGATTCAGGACATTCATCACTTTTCAGGGTGATTATCTAACACGCCATAGCGATGCTAAGGGCGCTTTTTCTGTAACGCTTCAGCCTAAACCAGAAAAATACTATGTGCTCGGCATAGTGAGTGACCCTATAGGCAAAGTTACCTCTACAGAAACGATTACCAACGGTGTAAGTGTTAAGGAAGAGAAGATAGAAAAGAAGATAAAATTTTCGGCCCAGTTCGCAAGGAGGCTCAAGGACCATCCTCCGTTTGAAGATACTGCTTTGAGAATAGGCCTTACAGAAAACACGCTCGGCGCAGGTGCAGACTATTTTATGCTTAACGATAAATTGAAGTTTAGTATTGATGTTTGGGATTTCGGACATGAAGAGTACAGGTCTAAAAATGCTCATCTGAAGGCAGGCGCCGACTACTTTTTATTTAAGAATATTTTTATCTCGGCCGGTTATGACAATATCCTGAACGCCAAGAACAGCGGCGGATATGTGGGCGGCGGTCTGCGCTTTGAAGATGAGGATTTCAAATACCTGTTCGGCAACATGCCTAAGGTTCCCGGAAAATAATATAAGACGGAGGATTTGCGGATGATTTCTCAGAGAGCTCAAAGGATCAAACCATCACCGACACTCGCTATGGACTCCAAGGCCAAGGGCATGAAGGCTCAGGGCGTGGATATAGTAAACTTTGGGGTAGGCGAACCTGACTTCGACACCCCTGACCACATAAAAGAGGCTGCGATAAAAGCGATAAAGGATGGGTTCACTAAATACACTCCTGTTGGCGGCACAGATGAACTTAAAGACGCGATTATCGAAAAGCTTAAAACCGACAACAGCCTCGAATATTCGCGCGAAGAGATTATTGTATCTTGTGGCGCAAAGCATACTCTTTACAATATTGCACAGGCTCTTTTCAATCAGGGGGATGAGGTGTTGATACCGGCTCCGTACTGGGTTTCATATCCTGATCAGGCACTTTTAAACGATGCCTCGCCTGTTATTGTGAAGACACTGGAATCTGACAATTTTCTGCTTAAACCCGAAGAGCTTGCAAAAAAGATAACTAAAAGCACCAAGGCGCTTGTGCTGAATTCACCTTCCAACCCGACAGGTCTTGCTTATGACAGAAAAAAGATGGAGGCTCTTGCCGAGGTTATTCTGAAGCATGACCTTTATATTATTTCGGATGAGATATACGAAAAGCTTGTATATGACGGAACCGAACATCTGAGCATAGCATCGCTCGATAGCAGGTTAAAAGAGAAGACCATAGTCGTAAACGGCCTTTCCAAATCCCATGCAATGACAGGCTGGAGAATCGGCTATGCCGCAGGACCGAAAGATATAATAAAGGCTATGACCAACATACAGAGCCAGTCCACATCGAATCCGACATCGATCTCTCAAAAGGCGGCTGTTGCGGCGCTCAAAGGACCTCAGGATTTTATAGAGACTATGCGTACCGAATTTGATAAGAGAAGAAAATTTCTGGTGAATGAACTTAACTTAATAGACGGCATATCCTGTCTTATGCCGAACGGCGCATTCTATGCGTTCCCTAATGTATCAAAGCTTTATGGTAAAAAGGCGGGAGAGCGGCTGATAAATTCGTCCCTAGATATGGCGATGTATCTGCTCGAAGAGGCCAATGTGGCGCTGGTCCACGGCGAGGCTTTCGGCGACGACAACCATATAAGGATTTCGTATGCAACCTCGATGGAAAGCATCAGCAAGGCGCTCGATAGAATCAAAGAGGCTGTAAAGAGACTGAGCTGAAAACGTAAAGGGCTGTTATTGTTCTGACAATATCGAACAATTTCGGCCTTTTTCTTTTGCGCAATAAAGAGCTTGATCCGCTCTATGAAGCAGGCTATCCTGATCTTCCCCTTGTTTAAGCTGGGCAATACCCAAACTTACAGAGACCGGTTCCGCGATCTCTGGGATATCCAGACTGTTTTCTTCTAAGTCCTTGCGGATTTTTTCGGAGATTTCGAATGCCTGATCCAGCAAGCAATCCTTTAGCAGGAGCAAATATTCTTCTCCTCCCCAACGCGCAACAACATCGCTTTTGCGCAGTGACTCCTGAATGCGGTTCGCAACTTTCTGAATGACCCTGTCTCCGGTCAGGTGGCCGTACCGGTCGTTGATCTTTTTGAAATGATCTATATCTATCAGGATTGCTGACAGCGTTGTTTTTGATCGCTCCACATCCTTGATCATCTGGTCAAAAATAATCTCTAACCCCTGCCTATTGAGCAGACCTGTCAGGTGGTCTGTAGTAGCCATACGCTCGAGACGAATCTGGAAGCGGTTCACCGTGAATAGTGTAATCATGAGAATCAGAGCGGTTACTACAGTGCTTACGGTAAGATTCATCCAAAACACATGCCTAACCGGCTTTAGGGCGAACTCTTCATTCTGTTCCACCACCAGATACCAGCCGAGTTCGGGAATAAAACGAGAATTGATAAGGATGATCCCCTCATCGCTCAGGTACTCAAGTTGTGCAGGGTTGCTGTCGGTATTCAGTAATTTTGAAGCTACATCCTTCAGTCCTGCAATCTGGTGGATAGAACCCTTGATATCCTTCATAGACTGCCCGGAAAGTACGATCATGCCTTTTTTATCAACAAAATATATGCGGCGCATAAAGCGTTCTTGATAGTTGTCGATAATTTTTCGCACAGTATCAAATGTCAGTCCCACCCCTGTAACGCCAATAAAATTGTTGTCATAATCCAGTACACGATAATTGATAAAAACGGTCATCGTATTTCTGTTTGCCATATCAGGATCCACATTGGTTTCGTAGGGCGCAGACATATTGCGAACCCTGAAAAACCATGCATCAAGAGGTTCATCCTCCTTCACCTTTTTCAGGATACCGTCGGTGAAATAGTAATTTCTGCTCTGTTCAGAAACTAAAAAGCTTGTTATTGTTCCGTACTTCTCCTTTACCATTCTGAGATAACGCTGAATTTCTCTTGAATCCTTTTCTCCGCGTAAAATCCAATCGCGCAAAAAGGTGTCATGGGCCATGAGCGAGGAGATGAACACCGGACGCAAAATATCTTTCTGCAGCTCTGAATAAATATTGTCGCCTGTCAGAGGCAGTTCCTGCACAGATATGCCCTTTATGATTGAAGCCCGCGAAACCAAGAAGCTGGCTATGCTTGTGCCGAAGAATCCGGCAATTAAAATTATGCTTACCAATCCGAGCAGGCGTTTTTTTTCTGTAATGATTTTCATTTGTTTCGATACCTCTTGAGAAAAACTCTTTATTTATAATGATGGCAGTTATTTTTTTTGTCAATAAGCGCTGGTTCAGGCTGTTTTTTATTGCTAAGTTATTTTTTTCATGTTATTTTACTCTAATGCTGAGAAAGCAAACCGAAAGGATTTTTTATGCCTAAAGTTGTGGAGCCTTATAGACTCATACTCCAGACCACCATGGACGGCTTCTTGCTGGTGGATATTCATGGCCGTCTGCTTGAAGTCAATGATGCCTATTGCCGGATGAGCGGTTATACCTCTTCTGAATTGCTGTCAATGTGTATTCAGGACATAGAAGTTTTAGAATCACCTTCTGACACGGCCGCGCATATACAGAAGATTATAGAGCAGGGTAATGATCGTTTCGAGTCTCGACACCGCAGAAAAGACGGGACCATTTTAAATGTAGAGGTCAGTGTTCAATATCTTCCTATCGATGGCGGACGGTTTGTGAGCTTTTTGCGTGATATAAATGAACGCAAGATGGCCGAGAAGACGCTTAAAGAATCCCACGAGAGACTTGTTACTGTTTTAAACGGCCTTGAATCCATAGTTTACGTTGCCGATATGAAAACATATGAAGTGCTTTTTACAAACAATTATTTCAAAAAACTCTTTGGTGATGTTGTAGGAAAACAATGTTGGAAGACCATACAGGCAGGACAGGTTGGTCCATGTGCATTTTGTACCAACGACAAGCTGCTTGATGCCAATGGAAATTCAATAGGGATATATCACTGGGAATTTCAGAACACCGCAAATGGGCGTTGGTATGACATACGCGACAGGGCATTGCAGTGGATAGATGGACGCATGGTGCGCTTGGAGATTGCTACTGATATAACTGAAAGCAAGCTGGCCGAGAATTCTCTGCGTCAAAGTGAGGGGCGGTTCCGTGAATTGGCCGAATCACTGCCTATGACTATCTTTGAAATAGATCTTCAGGGCCGTTTTACGTATGTTAATAGTACCGGAATAGAAAGCTTCGGTTATTCTGCGAGTGATATCGAGTCCGGAATGAATGTTATGCAGATACTGTCTGCCGAGGATCGAAATCGGGCGAGGGCTCATATAGCGCGTAGAATATCGGGCAGCGGGCCCTTTTATCATGAATACAAGGGGCTTCGAAAGGATGGCACATCGTTTCCTATAAGTGTTATTTCAAACACTATAATTCTTAATGACAAAGTTGTTGGTCTGCGCGGTATAGTTACAGACCTTAGTGAGCGGAAGCGATTGGAGCAAGAACTTCAAAATACACAAAAGCTACAGTCCATAGGCACTCTGGCCGGTGGCATAGCCCATGATTTTAACAATCTTCTTCAGGGCATATTCGGTTATATTTCGATGGCAAAAATTAATATCGACCAAAGGGAGAAAGCCCTTGCCATGCTTAATCAGGCAGAAGAGGCCCTTCACGTGTCTGTAAATCTGACAAATCAGCTCCTGACTTTCGCAAAAGGCGGGAAACCTGTTAAGAAGCTGATAAGAATAGAGCCGGTAATTGAACGTGCGGTAAAGTTCGCGCTTAGCGGATCGCATACCAACTATAAGCTGGATATTCCGAATGATATATGGGCAGTTGAAGCAGACGAAGGACAGGTGGCGCAGGTGATACAGAATATCGTGCTGAATGCTGATCAGGCGATGGCAGGAAGCGGGACTGTTCAGGTGTTTTTGTCAAATGTGGATATAGCCCCCGATATGTATTCAAGTCTTCATGCAGGTGGGGCTTTTATCCGCTCCTACATCCAGGATTCTGGGATCGGTATATCCGAACAAAATCTTGCAAATATTTTTGATCCATACTTTACGACCAAACAAAAAGGCAGTGGTCTTGGATTGGCAACATCATATTCGATAATTAATAATCATGGTGGCCTGATTCAGGTAAAATCCGAACTAAACGGAGGCACAACATTCACCATATATCTTCCTGCTGTTAAAAAAGCTCATTTACAGTCCGAGAGCAAGCCTTTAGCCGAGGCTGCGGTAAAGACAGGAAGAATACTTCTGATGGACGATGAGGATATTGTCAGGAGCGTTGCAAAGGAGATGATCGTTGCGCTTGGGCATGAGGTTGAATGCGCAGAAGATGGCAAAAAAGCGATAGATATGTTTATCAGAAACCGGGATGCAGGAACTCCCTTTGATCTGGTTATTCTTGATCTGACCGTAAAGGGTGGAATGAGCGGTGAAGAAGCGATATCAAGGATTCGGGCGATAGATCCCGATGTAAGAGCAATAGTTTCGAGCGGCTATTCAGATAGTCCTGTAGTTGCAAATTATAAAGAATTTGGGTTCTCAGGATGCCTTAGCAAACCATACCAGATCGATGCTCTGAAAAGCCATTTAAACTCATTGATTAGATAGCAATTAGTGGTTAATAATCGCCCATCCCAGCGGTCAGCGAATTATCGAATATTTCATCAGCATAGATTTCTCTTTCTATGTATCCAAGCTTTTTTAGTGCAAGCATCAATCTGATAGTGCAGTTTTTGTAAGCATCGGTTATCTGGGCCCAGTATTTTGGAGATACAGAGAGGGTTTCAAGAACAAAATCCTGATCAACAACTCCAACCTTTGCTGATATAACGGCTGCGGCTTTACGCGGATCATTTCGCAATAGTTCGGTAGCCTTTGCATGAGCTTTCAAGAATTCGGCAACTGTATCCCTGTGTTCTTCAAGAAAAGGTTTTGAGACCAGTATGCCGTAGCTCGGATTGTCAGGCCAAAGCTTTGAGGGTGGGTATAGTATTTTGCAATCTGCGTAATGCCTTGCTGCTACTGCAAGCGCAGGGGTTCCAAAGGCCGCTTCAATGCGGTGTTTTGCAAGGTCCTCAAGCGCCAGGTCAGCCCATGGATAGTTTATGACTTCTATGTGTTGCCTAAGTCCGCAGTTTTGTAAACAGTCTTGAAGTATTAAGTCATGTATCGAACCTTTGCCCGGAACCCCTATTTTCATTCCTATAAACTGATTTAGAATTTCTTCAAGACTGTCAGTTTCGGCTAGGCCTTTGTATTTATTGAATCCGGTCATGACGGTGCCCTCGACATGGCCGCCGGCTACGCATTTGATAGGCACTCCTCTGTGGATTCCTATTATGGCCGGAGGCAGGCCGATGTATGCTATATCCAGCTCTTTTTTTTCTAAGGCATCAACAATAGCGGGGCCTGTACCGAAAAGCCGCCATCCAGCATCAGCGTGTGTGCTGATCGGGCTGTCCATTAATATTATTGCGGTGTGATAAAAAGTGGAGAGGTGGCCTATCCTGAGTTTCATTTTCTCAGGATGAACCTGCCTGCAATCTCTTCTGAAGACGGTTTCAACATCGGGGTCTGAAGCACATTGCGCCTTCTCGCCTCATCTTCAACAAGCGGCCTGATTGTTATATATATATCCGAGAGATCTTTTTTTCCGTCTTTTATGGCTTTGAGAAAGTAATAGGTGAATAACCCATGCTCTTTTTCTGCAAGCGTGGTTGATATCTGAGGGCCATCAGTGGATAAGATCAGCGCTACTTTGCCAGAGGCCATCAGTGGGTCTTGCACTTTAACTATAGCAGGCCGTGCGCCTTTAGCCAGAACGCTCCTGACGCCAGCGCCAGAGAAGCATGAATCTATGACCACGATAACCTCGTTTGCAGCAAGCTTTGAAAGTGATTCATAAAATCTTTTAAGTGGATATGCTGTTGCTGTAAGATAATTAGGATCTCCGTCATGCGGCATCAGATATGGCTCTCCTGTTGTAGGGTCGGGCGAGCCGTGTCCTGAATAATAAACAAATACACGGCTCTTCTGAAGTGTTCTGTTTGGGAGCCAGTTTTCTAGCGACTTCACCATGCCGGAGAGCGTCGCCCTTTCATCTGTCATAAATTCTATGTTTCTCTCGGCAAATCCCAGTGCCCGTAGATATCCTCTTACGGCCCGTGAATCATTGTAGGAAAATTCTGAAGCAGGAAGATTTTGGTATTTTTCTATACCGATCACCACCGCCACATCGTTTTCTCCGAATGCTTTCTGGCTATCCGCAACTGACGGAATCAGGTTTACATCAGAGAGGTCATCAGATTTAACTTTGGGTTGAGAAGAGGCTTCGACTTTTACGGTCATGATGTCGGGAGCTTCTTCTCCGAGCGCAAGCCGTATGTCAGGTCTTACCGAAAATTTATCCCTTCTTTCTTTTAATGCAAAGCGTATCGGCAGTTCTTTGTCGCCGCTGTATCTCTGGGTGACAGCAAATCTGAAAGAGGCCTTTTTGTATTCTCCGGGAGAGATGCTTCCAAGTTGCACTTTGCTGCCGCTGAAAAGTTTTATGCCCTCGTGCTCAGCTTCCATCGCCGCATAAACTTTTTTTGCGGACCCGCTGCCTTCATTGTGCACGGTAAGAATGACAGTGATCTCTTTTCCCTTGTTTATTGTTTTTCTTCCATCAGCATCTGTTATGTCAATTCTTGTAACCTGAAGATTCGGCGATGCAAGCTCCTTAGTCCTAAAGGCCAGTATTACCGGTTTTGAATCAAACCCGTTCGGCTCTATTACAGAGGCTTTAATCTGTATCTCGGCGCTGCGCACGCCTGATGAAGCCTCAATCGGCAGTTCGAACTTCTTTTCCTCCTGAGGCTGTATTGTGCCTACCAGAGTTTTTTCATTGAACAGTATATCTTTAGTTGGCTGTCCAACAAGTTCGAGCTTTATAAAAGAATTGTAAGCAGAGCCCCTGCCTGAATTTTTAACGCCAATAATAATAGAGCCTTTTTCTTCTGCTTCTAGCACGCCGTCTGCCGAATGTTCTCCTAGTCCGATATTGTTGATAGCCAGATCAGGAGGGGCACCGGATAACTGCCTGTCTTTTGCTGTGGCCTCCACTGCTTCTGTAGCAGGATTTTTCAGCTCCGAAACCACAATGGTGCGCGGGAACCTAAGCTTTTCTTTTTGGACGTATTTTAATCTGACTTTGCTGCCGTTGCCCACCTTTGCTGGAGATATGATGTCATTGTTATGTACAAAGAAGGTTCTTTGATCCATTCGAAATACGCACTCCCTGTAACAAGAACCGCCGATAGCTTTTGTAACTTTAATCGACATGGAGCGTGAGGGGCTGTCTATGTAGATAACTTCTCCTTCTACAGTGAAAGCGGAATATCCTGCTTCAGGATCTTCGTAGCGCCGGTCGCTCTCTCTTCCCCTTAAATCTACCGGTGGAGCGCCCTTAAATGAATCGGGCCTAGGAGGATAGAACGAGCCTGATTTGTCGTAGGGCGGACCTGCATTCGCATCATGGAACGGCAGCTGCAGCAATAAGCAGAAAGCTATTGCTGCGGAGAGCAGTAGTTTGCGGAAAGGATGCATATTCAATGATAGCATATGAAATAATTGTAATCTATCGCTCAGGGGTTCAGGGCAAACGCACTATGTCGTTCCCTGAAGGTTAAGAATTTCAGATCTGTAATTGTCATCGTAGCCAGCCCTTAACCTTTTGTTTTTAACTCCAAGCTTGCAAGATTTGTTTT
>PEAD01000049.1 GCA_002753335.1 Nitrospirae bacterium MYbin3 | reverse complement strand
ATACGGCTTCGGATTCGGTAACATAGGCTCCCCCTTTAAGTTAGTGCCTATGTTATTGCACTTATTATGCCTACACTATCCCCTATACCTCACATAGTGCGTTCGCCCTGTTACATTAGCTTTTCTGCAGATCGTACCCCTGTGATATACTATGGCCATGGGATTGCCGTTAAAAAAATACGAATTTTCATCAGAGCCGACATTTAAACTCATATGACTATCGAACCGCTTATCTGCTATAGTTAGCAATCTAATCATGAGATACATTTTGCTTATAGGCGCAATATTGATGATCATTGCCGGCTACTCTCTTCTTTATATGCCGATTGAGACCACCTACGAAGAAGCCGCAATACAGGCGACACAGGGAATGTTGCTTTCTGTAGTCGGCGGCATAATAGTAATGCTTTTTATCGCGCTGCGCCGCTGAATTTCGGCATCTCGTCACTAAGACAATTCGTCGTTTCCTGTTTTCTTGACTTCATCCGAAATCGTTTTATATGATAACAAACTCATTATTTGTCGTATTTTAACAGCGTTATCTTGAGGAGGATTCACCATATGAATATCGCTATCGGCTCTGATCATGCCGGTCTTGAAATGAAAAAAGAAGTCATTTTAATCCTAAAAGATCTTGGGCACGACTACACCGATTATGGTACCGACACGCCTGATTCTGTTGACTATCCTGATTTTGGCGAGAAGGTTTCTTTTGCAGTTTCAACCGGAAAGGTGGAACGCGGAATACTGATATGCGGAACAGGAATAGGTATGTCCATAGTGGCGAATAAATTTCCCAATGTGCGAGCCGCGCTTTGCAATGAGCTTTTTTCTGCAAAAATGAGCAGACTTCATAACGACGCGAATGTGCTGGTTATGGGCGGCAGGATTATAGGTAAGGATCTTGCTAAAGAAATCGTAAAGACATGGTTTGCGACCTCTTTTGAGGGCGGCAGACATGGCAACAGGCTTAAAAAAATATGCCTCATAGAGGATAAAACAAAAACTGGAGTTGTGTAGCATCTGCTGCGCTAAAATAACGATAATGGAAAACTTAAAAAAGACAGATCCGGACATTTATAACGCTATTCAGGGCGAGACCCAAAGAGAGCAGGACAAGATACTCTTAATCGCTTCAGAAAACTATGCGAGCAAGGCTGTGCTTGAAGCTCAGGGTTCTGTATTTACCAACAAGTATGCTGAAGGATATCCGCATAAACGGTACTACGGCGGATGCGAGTATGCCGATGCTGTTGAAGAGCTTGCTATCAATCGGGCAAAAAAAATATTCGGAGCAGAATATGTAAATGTACAGCCCCACTCAGGCAGTCAGGCCAACATGGCGGTCTATTTTTCGGTGCTTAAACCCGGAGACCCCATACTTGGAATGAGTCTAAGCAATGGCGGGCATCTTACGCACGGCGCTTCTGTAAACTTTACAGGAATGATATACAAACCGGCCTATTACGGTGTGCATAAAGAGACCGGCTACATAGATATGGATGAAGTGAAATCACAAGCAGAAAAGCACAGGCCCAAGATGATAGTGGTCGGAGCAAGCGCGTATTCAAGGATAATAGATTTTAAGGCGTTTTCGGATATTGCTAAATCTGTCGGCGCTTACCTTATGGCAGATATAGCGCATATAGCCGGGCTTATTGCTGCCGGAATCCATCCATCCCCTGTGTCTTACGCTGATTTTGTTACTTCGACAACTCATAAGACATTGAGAGGCCCTCGTGGCGGAATGATAATGTGCAATAAAAGCGAGTACGCAAAGGCTGTAGATAAGATTATATTTCCGGGTATTCAGGGTGGGCCGCTCGTTCATGTCATTGCTGCAAAAGCTGTGGCATTCAAAGAAGCTCTTGAACCGGGGTTTAAAGATTATCAGAAAAGAGTGCTTTCAAATGCCGCAAAATTGGCTGAAGGTCTGATAAAGCGGGGCTTTAAGATTTTCTCAGGAGGGACGGACAATCATCTTATGCTTGTTGACCTTCGTGATATGAGTGTTACCGGAAAAGAGGCCGAGGAAGCGCTCGACAAAGCCGGAATAACTGCCAATAAAAATGCGATACCGCATGACACCAGGCCACCGGCTGTTACAAGCGGGATAAGGCTTGGCACACCTTGCGTGACAACAAGGGGCTTCGGTCCTGAAGAGATGGACGAGATTGCGGACATTATTGCCGGAGTGATAAAAAACAGTTCCGACGAATCGGTCATTTCAAAGATGAACAATCGCGTAAAAGCGTTATGCGACAGGCATCCTATCTACAAGTAATCCTGCGATGAAGTGTCCTTTCTGCAGCAGCATAGAAGACAAGGTCATTGATTCAAGAACAGCAAAAGACGGCGATGTAACCCGCAGAAGAAGAGAGTGCCTCAAGTGCGGTCAGCGGTTCACTTCATATGAACGCGTTGAAGACCCCCTGCCGATGGTGATAAAAAAAGACGGCAGCCGCGAATTTTTTGATAGGCATAAAATAATAACCGGCCTGAAAAAAGCCTGTGAAAAAAGACCGATACCGATAAGTCGCCTCGAAGAAGTCGAGGGAGAAATCGAAAAGAAACTTTTCGCACTCGGGTCAAAAGAGATACCGAGTTCATGGGTAGGCGAAGAAATAATGTCTGCGCTAAAAGATTTGGATAAAGTTGCTTATGTAAGGTTCGCATCTGTTTACAGACAGTTCAAAGATATTAACGATTTGATGGAAGAAGTAAAAGGACTTTTTGAGCCGAAATTTAAGCAATCATCAGCCTCAGCCCGAAAAAATATCAAGCCAAAAAAACGCTGACCAACACGCTGCAATCCGGCTTTAATACTTGCTTTACTGTGTTGGATAATGCGTTGAGCGGAAAAACGAACTGCACAAAAACTGCACAATTTGGTGGTTGAGCAGTGATTGGATTGATAGGCAAGTCATTGAAAAGAAAAAGTGAACCGTGCAAGATTCGAACTTGCGACCCGCTGATTAAGAGGAGTTTTAGAATTTTTTATCTTTTTGTTTTTTATTTGTTTTATCGGCCTTCTTTGTGTCAACGTTGTCACTGAATCTGCTTTTAAAACACATAAACTACCTTTTTCTTTCTCTGCTGTCCAGATATTTTTGCAGCGCTTTTTTTGATGACAACCAGTTGCGGCCTTCTTTGTGTGCTTCCAGTCTACCGCTGCGCGCCAGAAGGTTTAAATATTTCTCACTAAACCTCGAATCTTTTGCAAGCTCTGCGAGTGATACGAATTGCTCTTTTTTCTTCTGGGACGGAGTCAGCGCCCTCAGGTATATATCAAGGGACCTCTGGACAGCCTGTGCGATAAAAAGCACAAACGGCGTATAGTTTCCCTTATCAGCTTCTGCCAAGCTGCGATAATACCTTTTTCTGTCGTTTTTCAAAATTACGACCAGCGGAAATCCGGCCTGCATTAGAATAATATTCATAACAAGCCGTGAGGTCCTACCGTTGCCGTCAAAGAAAGGATGAATATTGGCAAGTCTGTGGTGCAGAATAGCCGCCAGTTCAACCGAATGCAGCTTTTTTCTGTTTTGCCTCATCCAGTCAATAAGCTCTTGCATCAGTTGAGACACCTCTACAGCATCCGGAGGAGTATGGTTGGCTCCGCCTATGATCACACTGCTGTTTCTATATTTTCCTGCCCATTCTTTATCAATGTCTCGCATTACGATCTGGTTTAATTCTCTGATAAGGCGCTCAGACAATGTGTTGCGCTTATCCTTATCCACCAATTCATACAGATATTCCAGCGCTTCTGTGTGGCTCTTGGCCTCAAGGTGGTCTTTAAGCGGTTTGCCTTTGATTGTCAGACCCTCATTGATGACAAAAAAGGTCTCTCTAAGCGTCAGGCTGTTTCCTTCGATTGCGTTTGAATTGTAGGTCATCTCCAACCCGAACTGTTCCCGTAGCTTTCTAACGGCTGACGACGGGAGCGGGCGCAAAGAATTCAGCAGGGACAGTTTTTCATCGAGGCGCTTCTGCATTTCCCAGCTTAAGTATTTCATTGCTGTCATTCCTTCTTAATATGGTTTATAGCTGATTATTAGTTATACCATATTAAGCTTTTTATTTGTTGGTTTTTTTGTCTTCTGTATTTTAACTGTCTTTTTCTTGCCTTTCCGAACCTCAACATCTTCACCAAGCCTGTCCACAGCACGCTGTAAATGCGGCATAGAAACATGAGTATAAATCTGCGTTGTTGCTATGTCGGCATGTCCTAAAAGCGCCTGAATCGCCCTTAAATCTGTTCCGGCCTCCAGAAGGTGCGTTGCAAACGAATGACGCAATTTATGGGGCGTTATATGCGTCACAATGCCTGCTTCTTTCTTGGCTCTGTTAATCGCCTTGCGTATATTGCATATTTTCTCGCCTGTAACTGTGCTTGGAAACACGAGGTTGTTATCAATCCTGTTTAATTTCAGGTCTTTTAAAATATCCTTTAACCTATCTGTCAAAGGTATCAATCGTTGTTTGTTACCTTTTCCCATTACTTTTATGTAGCCTTCGCCCTCGTCTATTCTTACATCCGCCCATGTTAGACCGGCAACCTCGTTAAACCTCATACCCGCATGATATAAGCATAAAAACATACCTTTGTAAAAATGATCAGTGCTGTTAATAAGCTTTATAGTTTCTTCTCTTGATAGAATCTCCGGCAACGGTCGCTTGTACGGCAGCTTTTTAACCTTCGGTAAAGGCTCAGAACAATAGCCCTGCTCAACCGCCCAATTAACAAGGGCTGACAAATAAATCAGCTCAATGTTAATCGTTCTGTGGCCGGTCTTTGCTCTTTTCGTGTCAACGGTTTCTTTCCTCCGCATCTTGTATGACTCTAATAACGGCTTAGAAATCAGCGACGGATGATACGCCCCAAAGAACGGAATGAGATGAGTATAAAAAACTTTGCGCTTATCTGAGTAAGTTTTCGGAGACTGATGATTCTTAACCCATTGCAAATATAATTCAGCGAGAGCGCCGATGCTTTTATTGTGGAATATTTGCTGATGCCCTAAAGCTTTTTTAAGCTGAATCTCATATTCATTTGCCTCATACTGCGTACCGAGAAAAACTTCTCGATGCCGGGCTTTGCGTCCCATGCTAATATCAATCCACCATTTGTTGTCGCTAATTTTACGAATAGCCATAACGTGCTAAATAATAGCACAAATAATTGACAGTTAAGCATATATTCACCAATAATATCGCTAATGCTAAAAATAAAGAAAACCCCGAAAACCGCTGCGATCAAAAAGTCGAGTAAGTATCTTCTCGCGGAAAATCCTGTCGAATTTTACATATCAGAAGAAACAGCAACATACGGCAACAACGGCAATAAGCCTTTCTCAATCAACTATGATAATCCCAAACACTCAACAAGGCTTTTAAAAGGAAACTGTATTGAGATTTTAAATCACGCAAAAGAAAACAGCGTTGATATGATATTTGCCGATCCTCCGTATTTTCTTTCAAACGGGGGAATCACCTGTCATGCAGGTAAAATGGTATCCGTAAATAAAGGCAAATGGGATAAGTCAAAAGGCGTTCAAGAGAACCATGAATTTACGCTTGAATGGCTTAAGGCTTGCCAGAGGGTATTAAAACCAAATGGCACTATTTGGGTTTCTGGAACAACGCATATAATCCACTCTGTAGGCTTTGCCATGCAGGAACTTGGCTATAAAATTCTCAATGACATAATTTGGTACAAACGCAATGCTCCGCCTAACCTTTCATGCCGATACTTTACCCACTCTACAGAGATAGTATTGTGGGCAGCAAAAAACGCTAAGAGTAAACATTATTTTGATTACCGTTTAATGAAAGAAACCAACAAAGGTAAACAAATGAGGAATGTCTGGGAAATGTCATCGCCCAAGTCAGAAGAAAAAAAGTTCGGTAAACATCCAACACAAAAGCCTGTAGAACTATTAAAAAGAATAATACTTGCATCCACAAAAGAAAACGATTTGGTTTTAGACCCATTCTGTGGCAGCTCAACTACAGGCGTTGCCGCTATGCTGCTTAACAGGAAATATGTAGGAATCGAGCTTGATGATGAATATTTAGCCCTCTCAAAAAAACGCATCGAACAAACCATAAGGGAAAAAGAATCAAAATTACATTTGTAGGGAGATACAATAATGAAAACTGGGGGCGTGGGCGGGGGGAGCACATTAACCGGATTGCATTTTGAGAGAAAAGTCGATTTTCACGAACTACTTAAAGCAATTCCCGGATACGAATTAAAAAAAGTTCCTCACAAAGCTGGACTAGGCGTATTCTTTGAAAACAACCTCGTTGCACGCTGTTTCAGAAAAAACGATTTTTATAAATTCCTAGACGAAGAGCGCGTTGATTGGGAAAAAATACTGTCAAAAAAACTTCTGCCTGATGACGCGCTTCTGGTAATTGTCCGAGAAACCTTGTTTATCATCGAAGTTAAATACCAACAGGTAGAAGGCTCCGTAGATGAAAAGCTGCAAACTTGTGATTTCAAACGCAAGCAGTATTTAAAACTGGTGTCACCGCTCGGCATCAAAGTCGAGTATGTCTATGTTCTGAATGATTGGTTTAAGAATCCCAAATACAAAGACGTATTAGATTACATCCACAGCGTCAATTGCCATTACAAATTCAATGAACTTCCTCTTGCATGGTTGGGACTGCCAGTAAAGAAGAACACATTTTAGGTATATGACTCAGCATCAAGTAGAAATACTGCAGCGCATATGTTTTTTTCTTTCTGTTGGTGCGGGAACACTGACCCTAATTAGCACCGTTTTGGGCTATTGGTGTAGTACCCATACAGGTAAGAGTACTGCCGATATTTTAAGGTCCCTAACTTCGAGTGTGATTAAAGCCCAGACTCGACAAGTTCCAATTTGGACCCAGTTTATTCGTGTGGATGCGTCTGCCGAAATTCCTACCACTGCTAATGTGGCAAAAATACAATTTAGGTTGTGGAGCGATGATAATACAGTTCCTTTAATGATAAGGGTTTCTCCATATCCGGATGGTAAATTTATGATTGAATCTGCCGGGCCTTCTGGAATTGTTGACTTGCTTCTTGTAAATGAAAAGCAGGCATATTATATCAGTTTATCTCACCCATCAATACATTATAATATTGGAATTGTGGGGTGGGAGCTTTGAAGAATAGCAATTTTATTTCTGAAACAATAGACGTCTATTGTTTCGACAGCCAAAGGATTCTGTGGGTACCCATAAGGAGGAATTATGATTATGGAAATCCTCACCGGCATTTTGGTTTTAATCACTGCAACTTATGCTTACCTCACTCATCGCATGGCAAGGGCGAGCGAAGCATCGGTTGAGGCTGTAAGGCAACAATCAGAAGATGTTTTGCGGCCTTACATAATCATTTCTCCTTTTATTCGGCCTCAGGTTTTGTTTCTGTATCTCAGAATTGCAAACACGGGTCGTACCGGGGCACGAAATCTGCGTCTAACGCTTGACCGTGATTTCTTTCAGTGGGGCGAGTCAGATAAGCCGAATAATAACCTACGAAAGCGTAATGTGTTTTCTCTTCCCATAGACAACTTTCCACCAGGCGCAGAAATTCTCGTCGCTCTGGGGCAAGGGTGGGTATTATTTGACGAGAAGGCAAATCCGAATGCTACCCCTGTTCAGTTCAACATAACGGCAGTATATGAGTTCTTCGGGAAGACAGTCGAAGAAATAAACCGTATCGACTTGAGGCCATATCTCGGCACAGAAGGAGAACACGATCCACTCGTCGAAGAACTTGAACGGATTCGAAAGGTATTGGAGAAGAAGTAAGGTGCCGAACCTGGCGCTGCATCGAATCGGCAAGAAATGTTGCTTGCCTCATAGTGCGCTTTCCGTTGCAGTTAAACGCATTGGGTAGCGTGTCGGCAGCAAAAAATTATTTAGGAAAGTATAATCGTCTTACATTGATATGAGGTTCTAATATATTAAACGGTTTGCTTGATGAATCTTCAAAATGAGTCCATATGCAATGAGCTATCCAGTCTGTAAACTGTAAATTGTAGTTGAAATGGCTTTCGCAAGGAATACATTTGATAGTGGTTTTAAGATCATGGTCAAACCATATTTTTATTTGTAGATAGTCTGCTAAAGAATTTCCGCTTTTAACCTTTACGCTTCTTTGATCCGGAATAAACGATACTTTTTCTTTCATCCCTATATAATTAGGGATTACGAGACCAGACATATAGTTATATAATTTGTTTGAATCATTTCTAATATGTATTTGTACTTTTTCTTTGTAAGCGATGATTGCATCAATTTTTATGTCTGGATGAGTTTTTAATAATGTTACAACTCTATTGCAAAAAAATGTTTTTTGATTTAGCGTTGCATATGATGCTTTTTTTTCTGTTTTCCATTTATGAACTGAATATAACTCTCTGATTATGTTTCTGGGTTTGTGTTTGTGTTCAATTGGAAGGAAGAGAAATGCTAGTACTAAATATCGGCTTGACCCTCCTTTTCGATAAGGAGCGTCAAATTTCCAACCTAAATCACCACTTTCATCTAAATAAATATGCATTATGTGGAAAGGTAAAAAAAAAGCCTGAAGCCGGCATAGATTACACTATGCTTATGATAGCCACCTTATAGATAGCCGTCACGGTTCTCCAGGACTTACTATATTTTTATTATCGGACTTTTCAAGATAAAATACAAGCTATTTTTTACTTATAGTGCTATTTGATTAGCTTATAGCAGAATTGTTATTTCTTCAATCTTACTAAAGATGATAGACCAAGAAAAGTAGCAAGCCGTATACGCAAAGAATCATAGGTAGATAATAATCAATATCCTCTAGAAAGCACAGCACATCTATTATTTGTGGAATATCTATGCGCATAGACGGAGGGTCAAACGTGTTTAAGTTCTCAAACTCTAATTTTGCCTTTTTCCCCCAAAAAGAAGGGAAAGTATTCCTCACGGCCATTTCATGATTAGCTCTATATTCGCGTAAATAATTACTGTCAGTGATGATTTGTTTCTCTGCTCCATCAAGAAGTCGTCCTTCTTTTAAATACTTTCTTTTTTTGCGAGGAGAAGGACCTATGGCTACGGCCTGATACCAGAATCGAATTGTCGCAAAAATAGCCATTACCAGAACAATCCACTCTATTGCGCTTGGATTTCTGATTATCAGTGGTGTAAGGGTCGCTTGAAAAGCACCGAATTGGGAAGTGCCGGCGCCGACGGCGAAACAACAAAGTAGCAGCATAGTTTTTAAAGCCAGCCTT
>PEAD01000018.1 GCA_002753335.1 Nitrospirae bacterium MYbin3 | reverse complement strand
TCGTTCCGTACACAACTACGAAACTTATAACGGTGATTTTTGGTATTCGCCTGAGATGAAAATGATCATAAAGGCAAATCTGCCGCCGTATGCGAGTTATGCGATTACCGCTTATTCATCTTTGAACGTAGCGACTGTTGCTATAACAAAACCTGAACCGATCAAACAGCAGGGTGAAAAAGAGCAAAAAAAAATAGTGATTACAAAACAGGAAGACTCAACACATCTATTTGATAAAGAGCGCGCAGAATTTCCTTTGATGCAGGTTGGGGACAAGTATACCGCTACAGACAAGTACCGAACATGGACATGGGAAGTAAAACAGGTAAAGGATGACAAGAGCTTTGTTCTTGATGAGTATCAGGAGGATTCAAGTAACGCAGAGAAAGTTAATGTTGATAAGAACTATTTTATAGACTCTAGTGGGAGTTTGAGGAATGTTAAGCTTGATTTTCCTCTTTTTGTTGGAAAGAAATGGAAGGATAGTTTTATAGACCAGTCGCCGAAATATACGAATCAGAGTTTTAGATACGATGCTTCGTATGAGGTTACAGAATTCAGGGTGTTGAGGACTCCTGCCGGAGAATACAAAGCTTACAAGATCAGCGCGACAATAACGAATAAGGATTCATTTCGTTCCGTACACAACTACGAAACTTATAACGGTGATTTTTGGTATTCGCCTGAGATGAAAATGATCATAAAGGCAAATCTGCCGCCGTATGCGAGTTATACGATTACCGCTTATTCCGCTCAATTGCATGCATACAAGCAAGGGGTCGACACATCGGCAAGGCCCTTAGATACAAAAAAACCGCGGATTTCTGTTCAGGAAAAACAGGATGGAAAAATAGCGCAATCTGCCCTTTTAAACCAGAAAGTCAGGGTTTTTATAATGACATATTCTGAAATATCTAGATGGGCGCGGTCTGATGAGTGGTTTGTTGAAAATACATACGAAAATATGGCGAAAATTTTAAGCGACAAGGGCATGTACGAAATAGTCCCAAGAAATGAACTTGAGAAAGCGTTGACTGGTAAAATCGTATCACAGTATAACCTGGAAAAAGACAACTATGCCCTGGCTAAAAAAATCGGCAAGGTGGTAGCGGCAGATTTTATGCTTATAGCAGAAAGAAATCGACAGCAAGGCACCAGCATATACTACACATTTGTTAATCTGGAAACAGAGAAAAAGTATGTATCCGGAAGAGGCTCATTTATGGGGGCAGCGTCACCTTCCGAAACAGATAATATTATTAACGAAGTCTTTGCCGACATTAACGACAAGACAAAAGCTGAACTGCAGGCTGTGGCAATGCGCAAATCCGGTCGTATTGCTGAATTGGCCAAGACAGAAAAAGCTCCTGATGATAAAGCAGCGACAGTTTTGGCTGAGAAGCTGAAAGAAAAGGCTATGCAGGAACGGCTTGCTGCACAAAAAGATCTATCGGATGAGCTTTCGAACCTGTCTAAAGAACTTGCAAGCAAGAAGGCTGAGAATGAGCGCTTGGCGAAACTCCTTGAGGAACAGAAACGTCTGGATGCAGAGCGTGCCGAGAAGGAAAAGGAAAAAGCAGAGCAAACAAAACTTGCTTTGCAGAAAGAGGCGCAGGCGCAAGCCGAGAGAGAAAGACTGGCAATACAACAAAAAGAAAGAGCTGAACAGGAGCGCATTGCTGCCGAAAGGGCAATATCAGAGAAATTTGCGAGAGAGAAAGCAGAGAATGAACGCCTAAGGATTGATGCAAACTATTATGCAATAATTATTGGCAACAATAACTATAAATATCTCCCCAAATTGAATACTTCTGTCTCTGATGCAACAGAAATGGATAGAGTTTTAAAAAACAAGTATGGTTTTAGTGTCACGTCCCAAGTAACCGAGACCAATTCAATCCCAGATAATCGAGACCACCATTTTATTTATCTTATTTCTTCCGCATTTTTAAGTCAACATTTTTCACCTCGATTTTGCCTTTAAGTCGATAGCTTGTTCCTTTGAACACGGATATATCTGCGCGGTCGAATATCCGGTCAATGGTTGCGTTGGCAATTACAGAATCCGGAAACACCTGCGGCCATTCGTCTATATCCCTGTTTGATGTCAGTATCATGGCTGAGCTGTGTTTTCTTCTGTCCAAAAGATCGAAAATCTCTTCGGCCACTTCTCTGCTCATGGTTGTTACTCCCCAGTCATCAAAGATCCATAATCGCGCAGACAGTATTTTTTTGAACAAGGAATCGAGATTGTTTTTAGCCTTGGCACGTAGTATATCCTCGGCCAGTCTTTTTAGACTGTTGCAATAAACACGGAATCCTCTGTTTGCAGCCAGCACTCCTATGGCCAGCGCTAAGTGGGTTTTCCCTGTTCCGGGTTGCCCAAGGAAAAGGCATATCTGATTGATTGAAATGAACTCCAGCGTTGCTAACTGCTGAATCCTGTTCTCATCAATCTGCGGATTAAACGACCAGTCAAATGTTTCCAAGGTAGTTATCTCAGGAAAGTTTGCTTTCTTTATTCGGGTCATCAATGCCTTTTCCCTCCGGGAATCAATCTCTCGCTCAAGCAGATCACTGATCCATGATAACGAGACCGCTTTTTTGTGCTGTGCAAGCACATCCTGAAGTTCTAATGATGCGGTGTGAAGTTTGAGCGTCTTTAACTGACTTCGGACCGTCTCAGTGTTCATTGCTGTTACCTCCAAGGTTTAATAACTGCTGATACTCCTTTATTGGTCTTATGAATTTACTTTCCTTTGTGCTTGTTTGAAATCCTCCTTTCTTTTCTTCTTGATTGCCTGCTGCTTTTAGTTGCAGAAACGTCAGAATGCTCCTATAGCTCATTGCATCTACGGATAATGCTTTTTGGCAGGCCTCGTTTATGTCTCCGGCAGAGTATTTCTTATCAAGCGCCAGTATTCCCCAGATTTTTCTGGTATCTATAAAGCCGTTGCCTTGCATAAGAAGCCTGACAATAATCTCTTCAACATATGGCCCTAACATTGCAGCCCTCTTTCTGTAGAAGGAGCCTTCCCTCATTGACCGCTGCCAAGGCGTTTTGTGGCATTCTTTCGTGCTTTTGGATATATGAGGGTCTGTTATCCGGTCATGTACTTCTATCAGTTTGCCCTTATGGTATATGCTTATCTGCTTTGAATTGCCGATTACGGCAACATCCTTATCGCGATAATCTTCTTGTACTGAATAATATTTGCTCCGAAACCGCACATGGCAGTCTTTCCTTACTGTGCCTTCATGAAACTCTTCAATTTCATAAGCTAAAGCAGGCAGCGGCCTTAATGCCGCCGCGTCTTCTGAAAATGCATCCACCGGTCTCCTGCGGGTAGTGCCATGTATCCTCTCGTTGGCAATGCCTACTTTTCTGTTTGTGTAAAGCTGCGATTCGTTTATCCCGTACCAACCATCGCCATGCGCCTGATACAATCTCCTAGCAAACGGAACCATTCGTTCAACTTTCCCTTTCAGTTCAGGAGAACCCGGCGGCAGACACTCAATTACAGTTCCATAATGTGCCGCAAATCTCTCATAGACAGGATTCAGCAGAGGTTCGTATTTGGACGCTTCAAGGGAAAAACATTTCGGATTGTCAGATATTATCCTCTTTGGCACGCCGCCCAGTTCTTTGAACATTTCCTCCAAGGTGGCAAGCGTGGTAGGCACATCATACGACCACACAAGATGCACCATCATATATCGGGAGTGTCCCATCAGTCCGATAAACATCCATAGTGTACGGTTCTTTCCGGTTTCAGGGTCTAGGACATTGCGGAGTTTTCCCCAGTCAATTATAAGTGCATCCCCCGGCGCATAAACTATTTCTTCTATAATTGTCCGGCGAGCTTTCTCTCCCAGATTGTTTATGTTGTAGCGGTGCAGAAACCGATAAAAACTTGATCGCCCTGTCTTTACCGGCAACTCTTCGTAAATAGTTACGGGTTGCCAGCCGGCCAGCAGTCGTTCTTCTATCCACTGCCTGTGTGCTTGCATCTGTAAATCCGCCTCCGAAGTTTTTATCGCTCTGCTGTCAACCGGATCCGGAAATAACGCCTCCGGATAAGGCGGTATCGTTATGCTTCCGTCAAGATATCCGTAGTCCCTTGCCCTCTCTCGAATGTGCGCCACGCGATTACGCCCTACCGCTAAATCCCGGCAAATGGCATTGAAGCCTTTGCCGGATATCAGCTGTTCAACTATCTTTCTTTCCATTAACCGCCTCCTGTTTTTCCCTGTCACCATGCCCTCCTATTGAAAATAAAAGAAGGACATCATAACAGCTTCTACAGGTGGTCTCGTTTGACTGGGATTAGCCCCTTGAAAATCGGTCTCGTTTGAGTGGGATTGGGTACCTTATAACCGGTACCGGTTAGGTGGGATTTACACCCTTAAAATCGGTATCGCTTTGCTGGGACGTAACAGGCAATGTAAGCCTGCGAACTTCCGGCTTTTACCTTTGCGGACTTATAGGCGGTAAAGTCATCGTCTTTAAGGTCAAATATATTTTTGTCACCGCTTACTGCTATGAATCTGTTTAATGCTGCAAGATAGGTCTTGACGGTTCCGAGAGAACGGCCCTTTATGCTGACGAGATAATCTTCGAAGTGTTTGATTGTCTCCGATATGGTCATGACAATGTTTTCAGCGCAGTATTCATGTCCAAAACAAACTGCTTACAGTATTGTTTAAAGAATTTTTTAATCGCTTCCCATTTTAATTTGTTTCCCATATATACAGGGTCTGGGTTGTAATCAGCATCCGAGAAATACATTAGCGCTTTCCCTATATGAATAGGGTTAACCCTTTCTTTGCCGAATCGCTTGACCATATGATTAGCTATTTTATAAAAAGGCGTTGTTTGAAGAATAAAATACAGGTCAACAAAGTCTCTCTTTGTTCCTCTTTGACTAACAGCGATAAGCTTCATAGCAGCTATATCAAAAACACTAGCGATTAAAACATTTTTATGCTTCAGGGGAGTGACAAACGGATAGTCATACTGAAAAAGCGAGAACTTCACCCCTTCAACAGCTGCAACTAAAGAATTTTCGCCCTCTGAAAGCACCTTAAAATCCAAATCGGTTTTTTTGATTTCAGAAATAAGAGAATCAGTAGAAAATCCCTTAGTGGTGAAAAAATCCAGATCAACAGATATTCTGTGCCCGATTTGAAGTGCAAGTGCTGTCCCACCTGCCAAGACACCTTGATGCTTTATAATGAGGTCTTTTAGAGCATCAAATATTTTCCACCCATTCTCAGGCAGACATTCTTTATATAGCGTTGTTTTCAAACCATATCTCCCAGAAATTCTTGGATTTTTCGCTTATTACCCTGCTCACAGTCAGCACCTCAAGTATTGCCTGAACAGTGTATACTTTCTGCATCCAATTAAGGGCTTCCATGTCTCCCAACTCCAAAACTCTTTCTATAATGTATCTAGCGTTCTTTTTGATGTTTATATTAGCAAGACTGGTATCCCAAAACAAACTGCGAAAGTGTTCCGGAACTTTTTTTGTCTCCTGACTCTCCCTCATAAATTTGAACACCTTTGGACTGTCAATTGGCCCAAGATATTTATGAACCACTCTTTGTCCCTCTCTCGTGACAAGGTAAGCATATTTACCTTTGCCAATTTCTTTTATAGCTATGCTCATGGTTTATTATACTACATTGTTAGGTAATTTGTATTAATAATATCGTCTTTGGCGCTTAAGAATTGCCGGAACAGAAAATGGCGGTTGTGCACTTAACTGATTGACTCGTGTTTTGGCAGGAGTACTGGTTCAAGACTATTTTCCGGACAAAGCTGAAATGGTGATTGTTTTATGTCATATTGGCAGCAAATCTATGTTTGTTGCCAATAAGCACTATAACAATGATGCTACGCTTCGATAAGTAAAATGCAGACCCTGGCAGATCAGATATTATCTCTAATGCCTACTTTCCGTGAAGGATATCCATCCACCTGATGGCTTCAGTATCACTGATCTTTCCAAGATAAATCTGGGTTGTCTTCAAATCTTGATGCCTGAGAATAACTTTTGAGATTATCTCCAATGGCACTCCATTTCTGCTTGCGTAAGTTGCGGAATGTCTTCTCAGGTCGTGCGGCGCTATTTTTACATTCATCTTTCTGCCGAGTCCGCAAACCATATTCCGCACTGTGCTATAGCATACAGGGAATATCCTGTCATCAGGAGATAGTTTCAGTCCTACCACATACTCTGTAAGCCTGACCGCAATATGCTCCGGCATAAATGCTACCTCAGCATCTTTGCCAGACTTTGGTTCTTGCAGTATTAGCTTCCTGCCTGAGATGTCTGAAACATGAAGGTTAAGAACTTCTCCGATTCGTAAGCCACAGCGAGCCTGCAGTTCCAGAATAAGCCTGTCCCTAAGGCTGGCGGAGTTAAAGATGATCTCATCCACTGTCTCTTTGTCCAGAAACTTTCTCGGACGGTGCGGCATGATCCTGAATGTCTTGGATAAAGCCGTGGCACTGCAAGGGTTCTTAATATCAAGGCTGCACACCTCGATGCAATAATTGTAAAAGGCTTTTAACTGAGCGTATCGAAGATGTCGAGTGGATTTGCTCAGGCCTTCAGTGCAGTCTTCAAGAAATCTCCCAATCTCTTCAGAAGAAAGAGAATCCAGATGTTTATCCGGAAACCTTAACTTCAGCTGTCCAAGAAATCTCTGGTAGCTTTTAAGCGTATTCTTTTTTGCGGTTCCTCTTTGATGCTGACTGAAAAGTTCTATTGCTTCATTGATAAGCATGGTACACCTCCTTTGGTGAGGGTTAGTACACTTGCCAGGGTCTGCTTGCTAATCTATAACTGGGGGTTGAACTAGTCTGTTCTATTTTCTCTTTAGAATAGTTTCTTTTTCTGCAGGCATTGTGATGGAAGATTCAACATTTTTTTTCGTCTCCTTCTTAGGGACACAGCACTCCTGTTTCTCCGTGCAATCGAGAAAAGCGCCTTGTTCTGGCAATTCATTTTCGGCGCAATAGTCCTTGCATTTTCCATCGAACATGGAGCAGTTTTCTGCACCGAAAGCAAGCGAAGCCATTACTAGCAATAAAAGTAGAAGACCACATTTCATAAATAGCATCTGATTCATGATAAAAATTATATCATAGCGTACTGCAGTTGGAGAGCTATAATATTTTTATAAATGTGTCAAGAAACTGCTCACCTTGGGGAATCTGATATAATGTGCGAAGCGAAATCAAATCCAGGAGAGAATACAATGAAAAAATCATTTGGTCCTAAAACATTAATTTATCCCACCCCTGTATGGGTAGTCGGGACTTATGGCAATGATGGAAAACCAAACGTTATGACTATCGCATGGGGCGGAATTTGCTGTTCACAACCACCCTGTATTTCAATCTCACTAAGGAAAGCGACTTATACGTATGGCAATATTGTGGAGAAAAAGGCATTCACTATAAATGTCCCATCAGATGAATATGCAAATGAAGCTGATTATTTTGGATTGGTCTCTGGACGGAATGTAGATAAATTTTCTGTCACAGGACTAACGCCGGTAAAGAGTGACAAGATTGATGCGCCATACATAAAGGAATTCCCTCTAATAGTTGAGTGTAAATTGCTTCATACAGTGGAAATCGGATTACATACTCAGTTTATCGGTGAAATTATGGAAGTGAAGGCGGATGAAACAGTACTTGGAACTAAAGGTCTTCCGGATATAGAAAAAGTTAGACCTATTCTTTTCAGCCCTGAGATGAGGAGCTATCATAAAGTTGGAGCCTATATTGGAGATGCATTTTCGATCGGAAAGAGATCTTAAGAAATCATCCGATATATAGAAGATGCAGGTCAGATGAAAACACATCAATCTTATTTTATAGGAGATTGAAAGCGTATAAAGTGAGCTAGTTAATTAGACGCATTTCACCTGCAAGTCCTTAACTGGAGCCAATTTCCGATTTTATAAATTTCTAAAAATAATTGGTATCCCAAATCTGATCTTCCGAATAAGAAGAATTTTTTAACGGGCGGCTTTTATTTTTTCAGGCTATAAAGACTTCAACTGGTAATTGTGAAGAAATAGATCAGCGCCTGCAAGGTGTGAATTTTCGACCCGAAAAATGCACGATGCGGTCTAAGTTTGACGGCAGCTCTTGAAACACAGATGCGTCTACAAATTCGCAAAAAAAAAGCAAGACAGCTAAAAGTAAGAATTACCGAAGGGAAGTGAGATAACGCCGAGTTCACATGCCGCGAAGCGTTAGGTGCGAACGCTTTTTTGTTAATTCCTGTCTATGCCGCCCTTTTTAGACTGATACGCATGCCTGCCTTTGTTGCAAGAGTGATAAGCATTTCCAAGCTGAATTTCTCCCATTTGCCCCTTATGAGATCAGAAACACGGGACTGACTGACGCCAAGAATCTCAGCCGCTTTTAATTGTGTTAGCTTCTTGTTCTTGATGAACTTTCTAAGATCAGCCATAATCTCAGAACGCATCTGAAGAATTGCGGCATCCTCAGGGGAAAACCCGAGATCAAGAAATACGTTGCCGGAAGATTTTATAATAGGTTCTTTCATAATGCTACCCTCCAATTTGCTTGAATCGCTTTCGAGCTAATTCAAGATCTTGTTGATTCGTTTTTTGACTCTTTTTCTGAAAAGAATGGAGCACATATACCGCATCTTTGAACTTCGCCACATAAATAATGCGCCATTCTCCCAGAACGTGAATACGGATTTCTTTGACCCCACGACCTATACTGGGCATTGGTTTCCAATCGTTCGGCTCAAGTCCGGCTTGAACGGAATGTAATTGGAAGCCTGCTGCTTTGCGAGCATCATCAGGGAAGTTCCGGAGATCGTCCAAGCTTGAGCCTATAAAGTTTATAGGTTTCATAATTTTTATCTATAATATATAAGTTTTTATATATTATGCAAGTAGAAAACTTTTAGTGTATAGGCGCTCGCGTCAAGGCAAATTAGAAATTGTGTTTATTTCCGTTTGTACTTTCTATGTTTTGAAACAAGAGCTACACGCTCGCTTTCAGAAAGCAGGAAGTAGTGTTGCGGGCTGAGAACCGATGGTATCCTCTAGTATGTCTGATAAGTTTCGCCTTGTAACACCTTTTTTAAAAGACATCTGTAAAGAGTATTATATTCTTATGGATAGCTTCCTGTAATT
Source organism: Nitrospirae bacterium MYbin3 (assembly GCA_002753335.1). GTDB lineage: Bacteria > Nitrospirota > Thermodesulfovibrionia > Thermodesulfovibrionales > Dissulfurispiraceae > MYbin3. The sequence goes on along the minus strand of PEAD01000018.1, from coordinate 52,179 downwards.
GAGCGCAAGTTTTTAATGAAAACAATCAAAATTTCAAATGATAATTAATGTTTGAGGTGCTTGCTAAAACCCAAATCTCTGAATGATATTCTGCCCTTCCATAGGTACTCTTTCGAATATCGTTCCGGCAACTATTTTCTGTAGTTCATTATTGTTGCCACTTATGTGAACCCATGCCTTGTCATCATAAATCTCGTCTGTGACAACTGCCTCTACCTGAATTTTAGATTTCAAGCATGATACTTTGCTCGTAACAAAATCTTTCTGTTCAGAGCAATAATACATTAATAGTTTTGCCCCTCCCGCTAATCTATGTTTGTATCCTGCAGATATTAACGCAAGTTTCCCTGCTCCTGATTGAGATATTTTGGTCTGCATAATATAGCCGCCGACTGCAAACCTTTTAGAAAACTCTGGCCTCAAATCTATGATCGCTTTGGAAGCTGCATTTTTAATAGCAGAATTTACTCCGACAGCATTTGGTGCCTCAACCACATGCTTACCTTTTAAAACAGTAGAGATAATTATCTCACCAGTTGTAACATCAATCATTCTGACAGCAAGCTCTACTTCAACCTGTGGGGCCGCCCCTAAAAGTAAGCCTGTCATAGCACCGGTGTATACTGTAATATTATTGATTGAGCCGGTTATTATGTATTGAAGTCCTGCCAACTTTCCTAAGCTAACCAGAGTTGATGAATCAGCAAGCCCTGACATCTGAAACTTTTGCTCTTGCATTACTTTTTGTAAATCGGTTCGCGTATAAATACGAACGCCGCCTATATTTACGACTTCTCCAGTCACGCCATCAGCTACAGACTCAGTAAGTTTTACTGATACATCTCCCCACCATGACATCCAGCCTTCAGGAATAATGGCACGGTCCTGAATATTATTCAAAAACTCAACTATGCCTACTCTTGGGATATGATCTGCAGAATAAAAATGTTTGCATGCATCAGGAATAGAAAAAGTTTCGCTCTTTTCAAGATAAAAACCAGAATGATCGACTTTTGCTCCAGAACTCTGGCAGGACAGCAGCAAAAGGCTAATAAATACAATTATTATTTTTCTCATGTGTATGCTTTTAAACGCTGCAATAAGATTTAGAAAAGACTTGTAACTCCTGCATTAAATGTTAAGCCACGCTTTTTTGTCTGATAAGGCAACTTATATTCCGAAGACAAAGGAATGTCTACACCGGTGTATAAAGCCAATTTGGGAGTTACAAAATATTTAAGTTCAGGAACGAGGTCTACGGTTCTCAGCCTGTCTTGCAACCCTTCATCATTAGCTTTTGTCTGCTGAGTAACAGTGCCGGTGAGTTTTAACCCAGCCCATAGTTTTTCTTGAATGAGATTGAAGTCTGAAGCAATCATCCATGAAAAGGTGCCACCGTATTTGATGTAAACACTTCTTGTTGTACCCAAGTTCAGCGGTTTTTCATCAAATTTGGCTCGTCCAACTCTATATGCGTAACCAGCCATGGCGGTTGTCCGCATCAACCCGAAACGCTTAATTATTTTGGTTGTTAGAGATGGTTCCCAAACACCTAATCCGAGTGACTTGTTTCTATCACCGGTTGGAGCCTGAACAGCAAAAGTAGTTGATACAAGAACACTCTCTTCTTTGCCGAATGTGTGTTTAAAATTGAGGCTTGCGTCACCTACGCCATCGCTTTTCCTGTAAGTTACAGGGGCAGAGTTAGGTGTTTGATAGGTTGCGCGAGTGTATGGCAAATTTACGCCAACACTTGTCTGCCCTGTTATGCTGTAGTTTATGGGCACAGCAAAGCTTTTTCTTTTTGTGTTCATGTATGAGTTTGCACCAATATCAATGCTTCCAGCTTGTGGGGTGGCTGCTTTGGGAGTTTTAATTTCTGTATCTGTTTGCATCTTATGCGTATTAGACTGAGGGCCTGTCATCTTGTCACCTGGATTGGCAGACGAAATACTACAAGGAGCGTTCGAAAAATATAAATTACCATTTGCATCGTCGCACCAAAACTGGGTAGGGTTTGCAAAAGCGTGGTTACTTTGGATCAATAGAAGACAAATAATAAATACATAAAAAATTGTTAACTTGTGTAACACGTTCAGGTAATGGTTTTTCATACCCCTCCCAGTCAGATATTTAATAGTTTATTCAAAATTTTAGTTGATATTATTAACCAATAATCAGACACAAATCAAGGGGTGATTAGGAATGTCCTGCAGCTAAAGATTAGAGCAATATATCGGAAGTCAGCAAAATTATAGAGCACCTCAAAATCAATATTTATAGAAGAAGAGCCGCTATGCTTCATGTACTCTTCTACTCGGAATAAATAAAATTTAAGGATTTTTGACATACAAATCGCTGGTTTTGACATAAAGAAAATTTATGTTAATATAATATTTTGTATTTAACACCAATAATATGCCAAACAATAATCTGATTAATACCATAAGAAAGAAAGTCCTGAGAATCAGGGGACACAGGGTAATTATTGATACGGATCTGGCTGCATTATATCAGGTAAGAGTTTCTGTATTTGATCAAGCAATAAGAAGGAATATTGAGCGGTTGCCAGAAGATTTTATGTTTCAATTAAACAAAGAAGAGTTCCAATTATTAAAATCTCAAGGTTCCATTTCAGGCTTAAACGGTAAGAACCGGCCATCATTTGTTTTTACTGCAAAGGGAGTTGCCATGCTTTCAAGCGTAATCAAAACCGAAATGGCAGCTAGGGTAAATATGCAATTGATGAGGATTTTTACTGAACAACTCCTATTACAAAAAAAGCAGGGCCATAAAATAGAGTCAATAGGAAGTGAAGTTGACCTTAAATGCAAGGCTATATTGGGCGCTATTAAATATCTGATTGAATCTTAGCTTGCAAGTTGCTGAATCCTCTAACGATATCTTCTCAGATACAACCATGAGAATCGGGTAACTAAAAAGGAGAACATTTGATGGGTAGTGAAGAAACACCATATGAGCCGGTTTTACTTGATAAGTTCAGCAAAACATATATGATGGGTGATGTGATATTCGAGGAGGGAAGTATTGGCTCTCATATGTATGTAGTCAGCCGGGGAAAAGTTAACATTTCAAGAAGGAATTGAGGCGAGAATAAGATTTTTGCGGTATTGGATAAAGGCAGTATCTTTGGTGAAATGGCGCTGGTAGATAATCTGCCCCGCTCCGCAACCGCAGTAGCAGCTGAAGACAACACAATCATCCTCGAAATTGATCAATCTCTTTTTGTGTACATTGTCGGGCAGCAGCCTGCTTTTGCACTGACGCTTATAAAGACACTTAGCCTGCGATTCAGGCAGCAGATAGCTGACAGACCATAGGTAATTTTCGAAAGGAACGAATTGATATGATAGCTGAAAGCACAAACGCTAAAGCGCCTGTTCAATTAAAGGAAAATATTTTCCAGTTAAATGCAAAATGCAAAATATACTTGATACGTGGGAAAAAGAGAAATATTCTGATTGACTCAGGACTGCCGTCCGAGAGTGAACTGATTGAACAACAATTGCAGGAGCTTGGATTATCAAAACGAGACATTAACATTGTAATTCTTACGCATGAACATATAGATCATATAGGTGGAGTCCCGTATTTCTCAGCAGGGACAATCATTGCGGCGCACAGCTTAGCCGCAAACAAAGTAGAGCTGCAAGATGAGTTTGTTCTTATGAGCAAGGCATTCAGTCATTCTGTGGATGATTTTCATATAGACATTCATCTGCACCATGGCACTATTATAGACCTTGGAGGATGTGTGTTGCAGGTTCTGCATACTCCAGGGCATTGTTCAGGAGCAATCTGCCTGTATGAACCAACAAGCAGGGTTCTTTTTACCGGAGATACTATATTTGCCGGAGGAACTCTCGGCGGAATTTTTCCATCCGGCAATATCAGTGACTACGTTTTGACGTTGAAGCAACTAAGCAAACTCAAAATAAATGAACTCTATCCTGGACATGGCAGGATTTCGACGAGACCTGATGAGGATATCGAAAAGGCGATCAATGCTTCGGTCAATTTAATAAATGACACCAAGTTCTTGTTTGACGCTTTGAATGCTAAGGATGAGTTTGCGCAGGTTATGAAATCAGTATCAACTTATTCAAAGAGGGTATGAATATTAAGTTCGCAAAATGGGAGATAGGTTGACAATCAGGGCTGGGTGGTAGAAATAGCGAATCTTTAGATTTAAATAAAATACGATTTTAGGATAGGGAGAATTATGGGAAACAACGGGTCAGGAACTAAATTTATAGCTGAATTGCGCCGCAGGCGTCCTTTTGACCGCATAGCGGAAGAACATCTTGTGTGGCTTTCGGACAGGATGGAGGAAATTGTAATCTCCGACGGCACACCAATCCTTACCCCTGGCGGCATGAGCGATTCGCTCTACTTCATATCCTCAGGAATAGTGCAGCTGGAAGCGGTCGCAAGTACTGCCGATAACCTAAAGATACTGGCCGAACTTGTTGATGGGGAAAGCTTTCCGCTGGAAGCGCTTGAGGAAAACAGACCTGTGTTTTCTACCTTTAGATCAAAGGGGGATACCATCTGCTATGTGCTGAAGAAGAAAGACTTCGAACAGTTTAAAAATATGAGCACAGTATTTTCGGAGTTCTGCAAGTACCGGTCTCAAAGCTTTCTGGAGCAGTCACGAAGGGTTTATCGTCTCCATTTTTCCCATCAGAGCGATGATCAGCAGCGGCTAAGCCAGCCGCTAATGCTTCTTATGCGGCCTAATCCAACAGTTGCTCACTTCGGAGATTCTGTGCGCACTGTAGTCGCTTTAATGTACGAACACAACGAGGATGCTGCTATTATCATAGATAAGGATCGAAAACCTCTCGGCATATTTACCATGCGTGATCTTCTTCGGAAGGTTGTGGTGTCAGGCGGTGATCTTAATGCCCCTATTGAACAAGTGATGACGCCAAGTCCGGAGACACTCCCTGTATCGGCTCTAGGTTATGAGGCGGCTCTCTTATTGGCTAAAGACGGCTTTCATCATCTGATACTCGAGGAAAACGGAAAACTGGCAGGAATAGTCACAGAGAGGGATCTCTTTAATCTCCAGAGGGTCTCATTAAGCCAAATTACAAACCAAATAAACACTGCAGACACAATAGAATGGCTCAAAGAGTGCCATCGTGACGTGCATTTACTGGCAGAAAATATGCTTGTCCAAGGTGTCACCGCAGACCAGATTACCCAAATAATTTCATCTCTTAACGATCAGATAGTATGCAGGGTACTTGAAATAGAGAAAAAGGGCGTAGAGATAGACGATATTAATATATGCTGGGTAGCCTTCGGCAGTGAAGGGCGTTTTGAACAGACGCTTACAACCGATCAGGACAACGGGATAATATTCGAGGCTCCGGAAGGAACAACTTCTGATCAGGTGCGTGAGCGCCTGCTGCCTTATGCACAGAGAGTAAACAAGTCTTTGGATGAGGTGGGGTTCCCTCTTTGCAAAGGAAATATTATGGCCAGCAATCCAGAATGCTGTCTAAGTTTTTCGGAATGGCAGAAACGCTTTCAACGCTGGATATCCGTACCCACTCCAGAGGCATTGTTGAATGCTTCAATCTTTTTCGACTTTAGACCATTTGCCGGAAATCCGGAGCTTTCGGACAGGCTTAGGACCTGGCTTGCCGATATATGCATAGGACAGAATCGTTTTTTTCATATGCTTGTGCAAAACGCTCTAGAGCGGACTCCGCCTGTTGGGCTATTTAGAGACTTTGTTGTGGAAGAACATGAGGACTGCCCGAACTCGCTTGATCTCAAAAACAGCTGTATAACTCTATTTGTGGACGCAGCTCGTGTTTACGCACTTGCTAACGGGGTCACACGCAGCAATACAAAGCAGCGCCTTATAGCTGCAGGAGATATTAAAAAATGGCCTCAAAGCGAGGTTAATGCTTGGGCCGACTCATTTTCATTCCTTCAATCGCTTAGGATACGTCAGCAATACGAACTTAAACTTAATTGCGGAAAGCTGCATAACAGGATTAATCCTTATGATCTGAATAATCTGGACAGGAAGTTTTTTCTAGAAGCACTGCGACAAGCCGGGAAATTGCAGAAACATTTAAGCGGTGACTTTGGAATGAGGATGATGTAAATTAGCTTGTCTTTAGCCTTATTTTCAAGGCATTCATAATATTGCAAGTTATAAGTGGTAATTCGCAGAATTGGAGAGATGCTGTTAGTGAGTATAGGTAGAAGGCATTCGCATCCAAGCAGCAAGAGACTAAACTGTATCCTTTCCGCTGCTTAGCAATCAATATTTCTATCAATAATTTCTAACGGATAAATTGGGCCGTAAAATCTTAATCGTCAAAAAACCGATGCCGATATTTTTTAGAGACTACAAATTTTGAAAAGAAATTTTGATAGGCTGTCACCACTTCATTGATAACAATTTCTGTGAGCAATTATCACAGAAGGTTAGGAGTGATATTATTAATTAGGAAATTAGAAGATCAGGCATTCAACTCAACTATACTTACAACTCTTGCGTAGTCCATGCCTTCAAGGTCCTCTATCGGAGCAAAGAGAACCTTGTCTCCCGATCTAAGCTCGATTTTTGTTCTTACCAACTCTCTAACATCGATATTATATATGCTGCCATCTTTTAACGATCTGAGTTTTCCGGTTTTGGTTTCGTGATCAAATTCTAAAATCACGCCTTCTTCTTTGACATAGACCTCATCCATAAAATCTTCGAGGCTTTCTTTGTCCAAAGAAACTATTGGTGTGTCATCGGCGTTTTTGATTATTTTTTCTTTATCCATCTTTTTAGCAGTAAAGTTACATTTTTTAGCTACTGTCCTGTTACTGTCCTGTTGACAAAATAAGGGCTATCGAGTTTTTTAGCCCGACAGCCCTATCTATTTGAATTTCCATCATTTTTTTGGTGGCGGGGAGAGGATTTGAACCTCTGACCTTCGGGTTATGAGCCCGACGAGCTACCAAGCTGCTCCACCCCGCTGACGTTTAAAGTAACCTACAATAGCTTATTTTGTCAAACAAAAAACATGAAAAAATTTGTCATTCGCATCTATGCCGCATCCTCAGCAAACAGTGTAGCTATCATATTGTAAAAGAAAAACGCGATAGAGACCGCCTCAACAACACCAAAAAACACAGTCAGCGTCTTGTATAGAGGGTCGGTATTGTACTGCCCGATAGAATAAGCCCCCAACATTCCAACAAGCCCTATATTAGCCAGCCAAAACTGAATCTCGCCGAGACGGTTGCTCTTAAGTTTCTTTCCGACAAAACGTGGCAATATGTGATACCCCACACCGTATATCATCATTGAAACCCATCCGAGCATGTTCAGATGAGAATGAACAAACTTAAGCGTCGTAAGTTGCGGATACGCCAGCATCAAAATCCCTATCACAGACGAGAGGATCAGATAGAGGATGCTGACACCTATAAAGTTTTTTACGAATTTATCCATTATGTTCTCCTATACCGAAATGTTGGCCGGCCTAGGCCGACCTGAGATAAACTTAATGCGCCCCGTGTATAAGAATCGGCAGGCACCTTACGCATACATACTTTTCTTTTCCTTCGTGTATGCATTTGAGATAAGTCGCATCCTTTTTGTCAGTTGAGCAAACAAAACATTTGGGTTCCATATTATTCCTCCAGAGCGTTTATTTCTTCGACTATTTTATTAACATCTAAATTGTGCATCATAGCGCCGAACGCGAGAGACTCGACCTTAATCCCGGCACAGGTAAAACAACCGTTGCCAAAATACTTCTCGATAACTTTTGTTGCAGATGGATTGTCCTTGATTACATCGCCGATAACAGTGTCCTTGGTAACCTTCATAATTGTATAAACCTCCTATTTTTATTTCAACCGCGGTAGACTTTGTCCGTGGCTCTATGCTTTCAGTTTAACTAATAAAAAACTGTCTGCGCTATGATTTCTATCATAAAATTCAAAGTTAATTCAATTCGTGACCTTGACAGTATGACCACCTTTACTTTAGTATATTCACTTATGAGAAAACCATTTCTTGCAGCCAACTGGAAGATGAACAAGACAGTCGCAGAGACTCAGTCCTTTATTACTGAATTTATACCCTTGGTCAAGGCTGTGAATGATGCTGATATTGTATTGGCACCACCTTTTATATCTTTGCAGACAGCTTCCGGCATGCTAAAAGGCACTAATATAAAGCTGGCGGCTCAAAATATCTTTTATGAGGACAAAGGCGCTTATACAGGAGAAACCGCTCCCGGAATGATTACTGACGCCGGATGTGAATATGTGATATTAGGACATTCAGAGAGACGGCAGTATTTCGGTGAAAACGACGAAATTCTCAACAAAAAAGTGAAGGCAGCTCTACGCCACAACCTTAAAGTAATTTTCTGCATCGGAGAATCGCTTGATGAACGTGAATCAGGAAAAACCTTCGAAGTGCTTAAGAGGGAAATAGATAATGGCCTGAAAGATATCGCTTGCGAAGGACTTGTAGTCGCCTATGAGCCTATCTGGGCTATAGGCACCGGAAAAACTGCCACCCCGGAGCAGGCACAAGATACCCATAAGTACATTAGAGAAAGACTTGCTTCTCTATACTCCGATAAGGCTCAAGAAATACGCATATTGTACGGCGGCAGCGTAACGCCAGAAAACATAGACGCTTTGATGTCCTGCCCTGACGTTGACGGAGGTCTGGTAGGAGGGGCAAGCATGAAAGCAGACAGTTTTGCAAAAATAGTAACTTTCAAGAGGGTATAAAATGGCGACTTTTCTGATGATATTACATATTATTGCCTCTGTTTTTCTTATACTTGTCGTGCTCGTTCAAGGCGGCAAAGGTGCTGACATAGGCGCAGCTTTCGGCGGATCGAGCCAAACACTATTCGGCAGCAGAGGTGCAGCAACTTTTCTAAGCAAAATGACAACCATTGCAGCAGTTATATTTATGCTCACTTCACTTACACTTACTATGGCTACATCTAAAGGAACCTCGGTTATAAAACAGACGGTACCGGCAGACCAGAACAAGGCGATACCTCAGCAGCAGTTGCCTGCTCAGCCTATTCAGCAGCAAAACACACCTATACCTCAGCAGCCTGCCGGCAAATAACCGGCAAGTCTGTGCCGGTGTTTCAACGCCAGAAGGCAAACCTAAAAATTGCGGTCATACTTCTAATTTTGCTGTTTTCAGCCTGTGCCCGCGAGCCCGAAATAAAACATACCAACACCATCACAATTGGGATGGCGGTCGATGCAAAAAGACTGTTGCCGCTTCTTGCCTCAGATTCATCTTCGGCCGAGATAAGCGGCCAAATATTTAACGGGCTGACAAAATATGACAAAAACATAAAACTCATCGGAGACCTTGCAGAATCGTGGGATGTGTCTGCAGATGGACTGACAATAATATTCCACCTAAGACGCGGCGTCAAATGGCATGACAGAACTGAGTTCACATCAGCGGATGTTTTGTTCACTTATCAGACCGTTACAAACCCTAAAGTGCCTACGCCTTATGCCAGCAACTACGGACCTGTTGATAAAGTTGAGGCTGCCGACAAATACACCGTCAAAGTAAAATACAAAAGTTCTTACGCGCCGGCCCTTGAAGCATGGGGCATGGGCATTATCCCAAAACACTTGCTCGAAGGCAAAGACATCGCCTCACCTGCCGTAAACCGCAATCCAATAGGAACAGGGCCGTACAAGCTCAAAGAATGGGTAACCGGACAAAAGATTGTACTCGAAGCCTTTGACGAATATTTTGAAGGGCGTCCCCGAATTGATAGAATAATCAAACGCATAATTCCGGACACCGCCACCATGTTCCTCGAACTTAAATTTGGAGGCATAGATTTCATGGGACTTACGCCTCCCCAGTTCAAGCTTCAGGCTCAGACAGACTTCTTTAACCGCTATTTTCAGAAGTTCAGATATCCCGCTTTCGGATACACATATTTAGGCTTCAATATGCTCGATCCCCGTTTCTCTGATATCAGGATACGAAAAGCGATAGCCCATGCTGTAAATAAAAAAGATATCATAGCAGGAGTGCAGCTCGGCTATGGCACCCCCTGCACAGGGCCTTTCCACCCCGAAACATGGGCTTACAACCCTAATGTGAAGGATTATGATTACAATCCAGACAAAGCCCTTAAACTCCTGACCGAAGCGGGCTGGAAGCTTAACGGAAGCGGCAGGCTCGAGAAAAACGGCAAAAGCTTCTCCTTTACAATAATCACAAATCAGGGCAACGAGGCAAGACTTAAAACCGCACAAATAATGAAAGAGCAGCTAAAAAAAGTAGGCATAGCGATGAATATAAAAGTGCTTGAATGGCAGGCAATGCTGCATGACTTTGTGGACAAGAAAAAATTTGAGGCGGTGCTTATGGGTTGGTCACTTTCGAGAGACCCTGACATGTTCGACATCTGGCATTCCTCAAAAGTAAAAGAAGGCGAATTCAACTTCATTTCATACAAGAATGAAGAGGTTGACAGCCTGCTGATTGAAGGCAGAAGTGAATTCAACAGACAGAAGCGTGAAAAAATTTACAGGCGGATACATGAGATAATTGTTGATGAACAGCCCTATCTCTTTCTCTTTGTGCCTGATGGATTGCCGGTTCTCCACAAAAGATTTAAAGGTGTTGAAAAAGCGCCAATCGGCATATGGCATGATTTTATACGCTGGCATGTACCTCAGGACAAGGCACAGTGGTATTTGTGATCAGAGTATCTCTTCGCTCTCCATCATCGTATTAATCTTTTTTTTCTTTTCTGCAAGCCAAGCATCAACTTCGCTTTTTTTGAATATTACAATTTTCTTGGGAGTCATTATCCCGGCCAGTTGTCCTTTTTCCACAAGACGGTCAACCGCTGCAGCATTCATCTTAAGATATTTTGCAAGCTGTTCTTTTGTAAAATAAGATTCCATAACACCCCCTCACATTATCTTTTCATTTTAAAACTATGCCCAGTTTCAAAACAAGACCGCACACTATTCCTTTTTTCGCCAATGCTTAGCCTCATGCAGGCTCAAGCCTTTCTTTGATATGACACTTTCGTAATGAATCCGCCTATCAAGATACCGGACTATATCAATATCAATACTCTCCTCAAAAACATTGTAAAAGATGATAAGCGCGGTCAATATTGCGCTTATCAATAACAGCAATCTGATTTTTTTGTCGTCGGTCATGATTTACCTGTTTTATAACACCTGTTGCATCTTATACATTCGGATATATGCGGGTTCGTTGGATTGCCCATCGGACAGTTATTTATGCTTACATAGCCCGAATCCTCTCTTGATATAAGCCCTGTCAGAGCAGCCACCGGGCATAGATATCTGCACCAAAACCTCTTCACCTTTAGATTGGCAGCGAGCATTAAGAATACCAGCACCCATGAAAGAAAACTCCCGTGAAAAGAAAAAAGCGTAACATAAACTTCGTAGTTTCCGTAGTCAAGCCTTCCGCTTATCAGAACAAGCGCCGCAACCAATCCCAAAATAATATATTTGAATAATCTCCATTTTTCATCCATATTTTTAGATACTTCCCATTTCCTCACCGGCAGCCTGCCCACAAATTCGCAGAGTGCGCCAAACGGACAGACCCATCCGCAATAAAACCTTCCGGCAGCAATAACCGACAAAGCTACGCTGATTATAAGCGCATAGAAAAGAGCCGATGACGAGAATCCTCCAAGAACAATAGAAAACAGATGCAGCACAGAAAATGGACTCGATAAATATATTCCCAATATCGCAATACCCATTGCCAAAGAAATATCCCTAGCAACCTGATATTTCGCGGTCTTTCTCGTAACAAAATAAACCGCTAACGAAACTATGAAAAAAACGCCATAAACAAATGGCCTAATATCAAATGCTCCTGCTCTTGCCACGTCTTTAACATTAATTCCGAGAACACCTGAGGCTGCAAGCCTCGAAGATTCTTTGAGCGTCTTGGCAAGGGCGTCAACACTCACAGTGGCCCTACTGATAGCATCAATGTCCATGCCCTGCTGAAATGGTTCAGCCGGATGCTTTCCTATCAGCTTTGCAATATATTCTGGCGACTCCATAAAGTGCACATAGTTCTTTGTCTCTCTGTGTTCGATAATCTTTATGCCCCTTATAAAAGATTCTCTATCCATAAGCACAAGCAGCTTTATCGGACCTGCATACCCTCTTATTGACGGCACCAGGTCATAAGAGTTGAACGCGATATAGCCTTCAGATTCGTAATGAAGCGGCATCCCGCTCTTCTGGCCAAAATTCAGGTCCGGAGCCATATCCCTCAGCAATTTTTTTCCATCCGGAGCTTTACCAGATATGGATAAGCTGAACCATTGTCCAATAAAGAACGACAGGGCAACTGCTGCTAAAAGACCTATCCTAAGCCTTTTCATGGCCTGCCGATAAGAGAAATGCCAACGATAATATCTTCATAAAAGCGAGAACAAAAAACGTATTTTCTATGCCACACACAGGTACAGTCACAAGAGCTGTTGCCAAAGCTCCTGCGAATGCTCCGGAAATGTCGACAGCATAAAGTTTCCCCGCATTTGCATACTCATAGTTCTCGCCAAAAGATGCTGCGGCTGCAGCAAACTGAATCCCTCCTATTATTCCGCACAAGAAAGCGAGTAGGTAAAATGACAGTTCATTTCGCAGCATATATGCGGCAGCAAGAAAGAATATTCCTGATAAAATCTCTGCATACTTGAGCTGACTTATTCCGAAGCCCCTTCTTTCCCCAAACAAAGCCCCGGCGCCAAGGCCCGCCATAAACACCGCGCTCAAAAGGCCGATTCTTTCATACACAAAACCGAAAGCTGACTGAAACCCTAATATAACAACAACCGAAAAAGCCATAGACACATAGCCTGTCGTAAAAAGCGAAAAGTATAAAGGCCTATATTCTCTGAAAAATATCCGTACTGCAGCCACCGACAAAGCCAGCAAAGCTGCCATGAATAAAAATCCGCCTGCACTTTTCGCAAAATCGACCACCTTTCCGCCATGAATATCGGTCCAGAGCACAAGGTTGTAAAAATATGCAATTGGCCTGCGGTCTGTATTCAAAATATCCACCCTGCTGAGTCTATTTTTTACAGCCTCGGTCTTGCTTTTATCGAAGGCATCATAAAAAAGTACTCCTCTGAAATGAACTGTTTTTATTCCTCTGTCATTAAAGTACTGTTCAAGAAAATGTGGGTCAACATTTACAGGCGAATCCGATGCCAACATAATGCCGTACTCTTCTGACGAAACCTCGATATGTCTGAAAACATGCTCGAGAGACCTATATACTGCTCCGTTAGCCATCTGCACCCTCTTGCCGATATAGCCGTGAGACAACGGAAGAGAAAGCGCAAGAACTCCGCCGTTATTCAAAGCGGTCTTCGCCTCTATAAAAAAATCTGTTGTATAAAACCTGTTTATCGCGGCTGTGGACGGCTCCTGCATATTAAGCACTATTACGTCATATTGGCCTTTGACAGTTTTTATAAAGCGCCTGCCGTCCTGTGCGATAAAGCTGACCCTCTTATCGCTAAGCAGCAACCTGTCTTCATGCGAAAGTATTCTCTTTGATAAATCCAAGAGCATCGGGTCAAGTTCGAGAAAATCAATATTCTCGACCGGATATTTTAAAAGCTCCCTGACAATGGCCGGAGAACCGCCGATTACAAGAACCTTTGCAGGAAGCTCATGGGCCGTCATCGTAATGTGAGACCTCTCCTCATTTATCATGTCAGGATAGGCAAAGGCAAAACCTCCTGAAACATATATGTTCATCTGCCCTGCAAGTTTAGTGACCGATATTTCTCCGTATTTGGATTCAAGGCGTTCAACAACTGTCATGCCATTCGGCAGGGAATAAGCAGACAGCCTCTGTTCTCCAAAATAAAACAAAATAGGGATTATCAAAAACATCAGAAAGATTTTTCTGCGAGACAGCGCCGCAAATGTAAGAATATTAAGTACTGCCACGAACGCCGCTGTAAAAGATGAATCAAACCTCACAGAAAAAACAAAAACAAACAAAATGCCGGCTGCAAAAGCACCACAGGCCTCTATCCAATAAACACCCGACGCCTTCTTATTCAGCCGCTCTGAAGCGAGTGGAAACTGCATGCCAAACACAAAGCAAAGAGGGGACAGCACGCAAAAAGAAAATGCAGCTGTCTTCACCAGAGAAACAACCTCCCCCCCAGAAGAAGCCGCAAAAAGTCTATAGATCTGGATGCTAAAAACCGTCAATGGTGAAAGCAATGCAACTGCAAGAAAGGAAAAAACGAAAGCGTTCCGCGCTTTGAACCTCAATCCGCAAAAACTTCCAGCGCAGACAGAAAGCAGCCAAGAAGCAAGCGTAATGCAGATGACAAGCTCATTGCCAGAAAATATCGTGAGCAAAACCCTTGCGCACACCACCTGCATCAAAAGCGAAGAAAATCCGATAATGATTACGGGCAGCATCGAAAGCATTTATCCTAATCCAATCATTGTCTGCATTTTTGTTTTTAAAAGTATATCAGAAAGGCTTTATTCGGTTATAATATTTTTTATATGTTTTGCTCATTTAAAATGCATAAATTAAAATGGAATGGCACAGATTTAAAAACACGCCTTCAGATAATAAGCGTTTTGATTCTGCTTTCAGGGATAAGCAGTTCTGCCTTAATTTATCTTGGAGATTTGAGTAGCCCAGACTCTGCTCAGAGTTATCAAGCAGCAGATGGGTTTGTTTATCATGCCAAACCCGAAGATTCTAAAGCTTATATACACGATCTAAAGCTGTATGGTGGAAAAGCGAATGTGTTTGCTGATAAGTTTACGCGGTGGTTTGAAGGCTTATGGCATGGGAAATCGCTGGCATTTACCTTAGCCTTTATAACCATTTCTATAGCCACATTGTTGTTAATTATTGCCAAACGCCTGTCGTCAGACTTATAATGCGCAGAGCGCAAATTAGAACATAAAATTTTAAAAATAAATGAATAAGAAATTTTATCTTGCCAATTGTCTTTTTAAGTGATATTCTTTTTAATTGCAGAAAAAAATATTACATTTCATAATTTGAAATCGGAGGTATTATATGCATGACAGAAAGCTTATACCATCAATTGAGAGGAGACTGGCTCATTTCGACGAACTATGCCAGAAAGCAAAAAAAGAGTCGAAAGAAAAAGAGAGAAAAAAACCAACCATAACCATCTCTCGAGAGTTCGGCTGCGAAGGTTATCCTCTTGCCGAAAAACTCAAGGAACTGCTTGAAGAAAAGACAAAAGAGGCATGGTCGATTATGGATAAAGCGCTGCTCGATGAAGTCACAAAAAATCACAAACTGCTCGACAATGTGCTGGGGAAACTTGGAGAAAAATCGAGGGTTGTGGAAGAGGTCGTAGGAACATTTTCATCTCACTGGAAAACAGAGCGCGACTACTACAAACTTCTTTGCAAAGAAATATTCGCATTGGCATTGGGCGGAAATGTGATCCTGGTCGGTAGAGGATCGGCCATAGTCACGCAGTCTCTTGACAACTGCTTCCATTTCAGGCTGTTCGCATCCACCAAGTTCAAAATAGAATACATATCGAAAAAAACTTCGCTTTCTGTGGCAGAGACCGAAGCGTTCATAGAGAAAAAGCATCATCAGAGAGAGTCCTTTGTACGTGACTTCCTGAATTGTGATTCAAAAGAACTCAAGTTCTACCATATGCTCTTCAACAATGATAGAACCAAAAGCGACAGAATGGCACAAATAATTACTGATTACGTTCTCTGCAGCTGCAATTGAATTGCGGATAGGACAAAAAGATCAGTACCAGATATAATCGGTCATATCAAAACCGACATCCTGACCTGCTAGCAGCCTGAAGCTTTCTGGCAACAGAACTGCAGTGCTGACATTGATGTGCTGAAGCAGCATTTTTGGGACCGCATACTTAGAGGCATGCGCTGAGCCAAGCATAACCACGACCGACACATCATCAGATTTCAGCAGGTTCACTATATTAAGCGCCATAATAGAGTCTCTTATGCGTTGGGCATCGCAAAAATATGGGAGCTCGCCAGAATGCATGGTTCTCTCATTGAATACATTTAAGAGTTTTTCGTACTGAGGATCGTCGGAGCAGGAGTTGAGCTTCAGTTTGCTCCTCATTTCCTTGCCTATCATGTCCAGTCCGTTCTTGGCCGCATGGTTTATAAAGCCCTTGTCTGCATTGATGCCGGCCATCCTTATTCCCTTGCCGTACAGATACGAAAAAACATCAACGTAATAGTCAAAAGGCACATTCCATTCAGCAGCATACTCCCGCACAAACTCAGCTTCGCCTATCTCGCCCTTGGCCCACTTTAAAAGCGTATGATGTTTCCTGTCGCCGAACATTTCCATAGCCACAACAACTTTCTTACCGCTTTCATGAAGCTGTTTTATGACTTCTAGCTGAACAAGATGGTCTTCAACGCTTATATGCCCCTCACCTACGAATATTACACGCTTGTCCTTAATCCTCTGAAATATGGTCTCGAACCCAACAATCTCCCTGCTGTCAAGCGTCAAATATTTTTTAGGAAGTTCGGCGCATGAAGCGGCTAAAAAACACAGCACAAAAAAACACAGATTGATTGGGAAACGCATTTAGACAGCCCTTTGGTCAGGGCCAAAAACATATTTGTGAATCTGGAGATTGAAGCGAACAGGCAGCTTATCCGATACCATCCATTTAGCTAAATCAGCCGGGTTCAATACTCCGAAGGCAGGAGAAAAAAGCACCCTGCATCGGCCGTACAATCCGTAATCCTTTATAAACCCTCTCGACCACTCATAATCATGCCTGTCAGCAATTACAATCTTAAGCTCATCATTAGGTTTCAGATATTCGAGATTCATCAGCTCCATCTTTGCGAACATGCCGCTCGAAGGAGTCTTTATGTCCATTATCACAATGGCTCTCCTGTCAATATCACTAATGCTGACACTGCCGTTTGTTTCGATAAGCACGGTAAAGCCCTCATCAATAAAGCGGCTTGCAAGGCTAAAGACTCCTCTCTGCAGCAAAGGTTCTCCCCCTGTAATTTCAACATGACGCAAGCCAAACGAATTCACCGCATAAATAATCTTATCCTCCGTCATATCAATGCCCTCTTCATAAGCATACTTGGTATCACAATATATGCAGCGGAGATTGCAGCCGGTAAGACGAACAAAAGCAAAGGGGATGCCTGCAAAAGACGACTCGCCTTGAATGCTTGAAAATATCTCGCAGACCTGCATGGTCAGAACCTGAAATAGGATTTTACGATCTTGCCGTTCCTGTCAGAAACAACTGTTGTGGTGAACTTTTCTCCGGGTAGGAAAGAATAAGAGAGATCTTTCCACTTCACCGTCGAGCCCTGCTCATCCCTAATTACCTCGGCATAGGGGGAATGCGCGAATTCAAGAAAGGTCTTTACATTGGGATCATTTTTTGATGCTGCTATTGCAGGATCATTTTCATTCAGCTTGTATTTTTCATAGACAAAAATCTTCTTCATAAAAAGATCTACGCTTCCTGTGGTTATCTCGTCGCCATGTCTTACCGTAAACCACCACCTGAGCACCCCGTTAGGAAGTGGATAAACCCTGTAAATATTGGCATCAATTTTGGATTTCAGGAACTGTTTGGCCTGCCCCTGCATGTAGTACCTGCCTCCGGCATACCAGCACAGAAGTATGACGGTGCAGGCAGCTATAAAGACCGCCCTCTTTTTATTATGCCTGCATAGTATTACCGCAAACAGAAAACCTAAGGTTACATAAGGGTCTATTATGAACATAAGGTCTGCAGAATACCTGTTCCAGTCAAGCGGAGACAGTATCATTGTTCCGTATTGGTTCGAAAGATCGAAAAGCAAATGGCTGCCGTAGCCCAGAAATCCGAGCGCATAGAAATATAAAAAACCGCCCTTATTACGAAAAAATAAACCTACAAAAATGGGATACAAAACAAGGGCAAGCACGCCGTGGGTTATGCCCCTGTGATATTTCAAAAAAGCCTCAAGACCCAAAGCCCTTGTGACATAATCAATATCAGGAATAACCGCAGACAAAACCAGGACAAGCAAAGCAAGCCTGCGCTTAAAGCCAAGTTGGTATATAACCGCCCCTGAAAGCGCGTGCGTTACCGGATCCATAGCTATTAATTTAACACGGGGATTTAAAAGGCGTCAAAAAGAATCAGACATTCTTGAGCTTCCTGTCGATCCTCATAAACAAAGGTATAACCGAGGCCGCAAAACAGCACGCACCGATGCCTCTTACGATCGTTGAGACAGAAAAAATATTTATCATATAAAACGCTGTTGCGTTTGTTCCTAAAAAAGAGCCGAGGGTAGAAATAAACAATACCACTCCGGCACTCAATCCAGATGCCTTCTTATGAATAGAAAGAATGCCTATGACATAAGGGGAGACCATAGCCATAATCGTTATAGGGATAAAAAATATAACGTTCATCGCAGCAAGGGAGCCGTAGCGTACATCCATAATCTTGTCTGATAGAAACTCTCCAACAGCAGGATGAATATTCGGTATTCCCATCACCCACAAAGAGGCTATTGCAAGCAGAGCCATCAATGGGTACAGTTTAGCCAGCCTCTTGCATAGATAGCCGCCCAGCACATACCCTATCGAAAGATGGATCATAAAAGAACTGATTATGCTGCCCCATATATAGACGGATCCTCCAAAATAGGGCGACATCAGGTTTGACGATAAAATCTCTAGGCTCATGATCGCTGCGCCAAAGACCAGAAGCAGAACTATAAGAACGGTATATAGACGTATCATTATGTATCTCCTGAACTTTATTCCGGCATCAATGATCCTGATGGAGCAAAAAATTTGCCGGGTTATAGTCATCAGTCAGCACGCTGGTTTTAGCTATCTTAAGAGTTGGATCGTACTTATATGCTTCGTCTTTAAGATTTATTTCCCCTATCTTCACCCTGTTCTTTAGAGACTGCTTAAAGTTAGACGGCTTATAAAGAGGATTATCCGAAGCCACGATTATAGCGTTTCTGCTCTTCTTCCCGTTAAAAACAAAAACATTCGAAAATATAGCCCTAAAGGTTGCAACCTGAGCATCAAATAGCTTGTTTGCATTATGCACGTTCTGAACCACAATCCCGTTTTTTGTCAGCCTAGATTTTGCAAGCTGCAGAAACTCCTTCGTGGTCAGGTGCACCGGAATGTAATCAGTATTAAACGCATCCACCCAGATTTGATCATATTTCCTTTCTGTCTTCTTAAGGTACTGCCGCCCGTCAAGCACAGTAAAAGTCTGCATTGGGGTGGCCTTCAGCGAAAAATATTTCTGCGCAAGCTTATAAACAAGTGGATCCACCTCTATAGAATCTATCCTCACCGAGGGAAGATTTCTGCTGAATACAGAAGGGACATACCCTCCGCCAAGGCCTATAAGTGCAACATCCCTTGAGTCGGGATGAAAAAGAAAACCGACAAACATCATCCCTGTGTATTCGAATATAGAAACATCAGGATTAGACATGTTTATGCAGGTCTGCCGTTTATCCTTATACCGGCCGAAAAGCATACACCGCTCTTCCCCGTCTTGATCTATCCGGATATGGTTGTATATGGAGTCGCCTTCGTATAAGACTTTAGCCTCTGCCGAAACAGTCTTGGATTGAGCTATCAGCAACCCGACACAAAAAATTATTTCCAAAAACAATAATCCGCTGACCTTCATACCGGAATATGTTACAGGATTCGAGGCTTTTTTTTCAGTCAGCTGACTAAATTAAGCAGGGTAATACGCTATGTACTGACAACCGGTTTCAGGCTTAGATCAAGGTGCAGTCCGAGTTCGCCCTGTGCGGTGTAGTCGAAAAAAAGCCTTTCACATAGCAGAGTAGAAACGGTAAAAGAAAGTTCGTCAAGCTTGGTGCTTAGGCCATCAAAATTTCTTTCCTCTATATCATACAGTTCGAGTATGTCTATAATATCTTCCATATCTCCAGTATTGTAGGACTCCAGCAAAATATTCTCGGGGCTTGGGTGGTTCTCTTTTGCCTTTGCTATATTTATCTGGTGTTTAAGCCTGCCAAGGCACATTCCGTAAATTTTTATTCCATCGTCCATTTTAGTTTCTCCTTAATTTTTTGCGCGGTCTATCTTGTGTATATCAAGATGCATGCCAGCCCTAAAACGGCATAAACACACCTAAAACAGCAGGGTTATTGATTATTATTTAGTCAATATGTATAATATTTATGCAATGACCGAAAAGATACTGCTATACTCTAAGGATCCGTCCCTGAAGAAAGAGCTTCGTGAGCTGCTGCCCAAAGGATTCAAGATTGCAGAGGCGACAAAAGCGCCTGCAATGTCGATAGTTCTCTTTGATCTTGATTCTATGAAAAGCGGAGGAATTAAATCTATTAGCGACAACAACATTTTGGTTGCTGTAACCAAACAGAGATACACAGAACCTGTAATGGAAGCGGCTTCCTATGGGGCATATGAGGTAATTCACAGACCACTGAAAAAAGACGCCCTACTAAAACTTTTGGATGAGCTCATTTCATTCGGACACGAGATGAAAGAAACCTTGGATATGACAAATCCCTTTCCTGCACCGACCTGTGCGATAGTCGGAAACTCTCCTATCATAATGGATGTCTGCAAAAAACTGGCACGCCTGTCGCAGGTCGAAGTGCCTGTCCTTGTTACGGGCGGGACAGGCACAGGAAAAGAGCTTATAGCCGAAGCAATAGCCCAGCTATCATCGCGATTTGGAAAACCTTTTGTGGTCATAAACTGCGCGGCTGTGCCCGAAACACTTCTTGAATCTGAACTTTTCGGCTTCGAGAAAGGCTCCTTTACCGGCGCGGCAGCAGCAAAGGAAGGCATGCTTAAGATAGCTGACGGCGGATGCGTATTCTTTGACGAGGTGGGTGAACTCCCGCTTTCGCTGCAAGGAAAGCTGCTCCGTTTTTTACAAACACAAACCTTCTATCCAATAGGAAGCACTAAGGAGGTGCAGGTTGATGTAAGAGTAATATCTGCCACAAATCGGAATCTATCATCAATGGTGAGAGAGGGCAAATTCAGAGAGGACCTCTATCATAGAATCAGGGTTACCACTATCGATATTCCTCCTTTAAAAGAAAGAAAAAAAGACCTTATGCCTTTGATACACTTCTTTTTAGACCGCTACAGACATACTGCCCAAAGGCAGATAAAAGGGATAAGCAAAGCTTTTCTAAAAAAACTTACCTCCTATGACTGGCCGGGCAATATAAGAGAGCTCGAAAACACCCTTCGTTCGGCCATAGCACTCTCAAAATCGCACTATCTAACAACATTCGATCTGAAAGGCCTTGATGCACATCCGTATCAAGAACAAGCACACTCAGAAACAATAGCGTCGGCGGTAGTTCCCTATATAAAAAATGCCCTTGAAAAAAAAGAAAAGAATATTTATGACGGATTAGTTAGGGAAATAGACCAAGCAGCACTTCAATATATCCTCACCCACACACATGAAAACCAGTCAGAAGCCGCTAGGCTACTCGGAATAAACCGGCTTACGCTAAGAAAGAAGCTGCAGACTTAGCCCTGCGTATCAGGTCGTTGGCCCTTACCCCAGCAGGCACAGAAATAAAAACCACACCTTCATTTCTTGCAGATATAGTCTCGGCCCCTTCAGAATCCTTCATTCCCTCAACTTTAAATACAGTATTCTCTATGCCAGAAGAAAGAAACTCAACGTCATCGCCTGCGTCAAGCCTGTTCCGCAGCCCTATTTTTGCAATTCCATCTTTAACCTCAACAACAACCCCAACAAGCTCATGGCTCATGCGATAGCCCTCTCCGTCAAAGTTGTAGTCAGCATCAGGCTGTCTCCCAAAAAACATGCCTGTTGTGTATCCTCTGCTGCTGAACATCGAGAGCTCCCTGCCCCAACGCTCCTTATCTGCATCAGACATGCCTAACTGCATAGAATCTATGGCTTCACGATAAGTCTTAACAACACCTGCGACATAATTTATCCCCTTCATTCTGCCCTCTATCTTAAAGCTGTCTATACCGGCATCAACAAGCAAAGGCAGGTGGTTTATCATGCACAGGTCCTTGGAGCTCATTATATAAGTCCCTCTCTCATCTTCAAAAACAGGGAAATGTTCACCAGGCCTCTTTTCCTCCATAAGCGTATAACTCCATCGGCATGAGTTGGTGCATTCGCCCCTGTTTGCACTGCGCGAATTCAGAAAACTGCTGATGTAACATCTTCCTGCATATGAGATGCACATAGAGCCATGAACAAAAACCTCAAGCTCAACCGAAACACTATCGCGTATCTGTCTTATCTCATCTAAAGACAGCTCCCTCGCTAATATCAGCCTTTTAGCACCAAGCCCTTCCCAAAAGCGAGCTGATGCAGCATTCGTAATATTAGCCTGAGTGCTGACGTGCGCAGGAATCTCCTGCGCATTTTCCCTGAACATAGAAAACACACCCGGATCAGAAACTATAACACCATCAGGCTTGGCTGTTTTAAGCAGGCTTATTTGCTCAGCTATCGCCGGCAGATCGATATTGTGAGGAAAGATATTGACCGTAACATATGCCTTCACACCCTTTGCACGGGCATAATCCACAGCATTTTTCAATTCAGTGCCGCAGAAATTTCCGGCCTTGCCCCTGAGACTAAACTTAGAATCCCCCATATAGACCGCATCTGCGCCGTAATGTATGGCTGTCTTAAGTTTTTCAAAATCACCGGCAGGCGCAAGCAGTTCGGGGCGCTTCATTTTTTTCTATTCCTCGTTATTTCTTCTGTAGCAAGACGGTCGCACCTTTCATTTTCAGCATGTCCGTTATGCCCCTTTATCCATTTCCATGATACATCATGCGGTCTTGCAGCCTTGATAAGCCTTTCCCACAAATCCCTGTTCAACACCTCTTTTTTCTGAGAATTTTTCCAGTTGTTCTTGATCCAGCCATTAATCCATTCGTTCATACCCTTAACCACATAGTTCGAATCTGTAGTTACTATAAGCCTGCAAGGCATCTTAAGAGATTCTAGTGCAATAATAATAGCGGTCAATTCCATCCTGTTGTTTGTGGTCATAGGCTCGAAACCCGAAATTTCCTTCTCCTTTTCTCCTGACCTCAATATCGCACCAAAGCCACCGGGGCCGGGGTTTCCGCTACATGCGCCGTCTGCAAATATCTCCACATATGGAACACCTTTTGTTTTCATAAATTTATGATAATGTAATTATCTGAATTTATTCAATAATTACGGCTAAACCAAGCATTCTTTTTCACGATAACTAAACAAAAGAGATTCATAGTGCTATAATTAAACCAAGAGGCAATTATGATTAATACAGTTAGTCTGCTTAACGCAAGAACAACAACAGCCAACAAACTGGCAAGTGATGCCCTGATACAAAGGGATATCGCTAAATTTAATAAACTGAGAAGCAAAGAGCTCGACGCTGTGGTTAAAATGACATCTTATGGCGGTCTTCTAGGCAATTTATCCATTTTTCAATCAACGGTAGAAAGACTGAAAAAGATGAACTCCGAGCTAAAATCCGCAACGGTATCGGACTCGACATTTCTTACTGCTACGGCTGCGGGCTGGAGCACTTTCGGCAACCATACTGTGCAAGTGGGTAATATAGCCACAGCCCAGACAATTAATTCGGGTGTGTACGCAGCTCAGAGCAGTGCTGTAGCAGACCTTGGCACATACGCAACACAGAAACTTAACATTCAGGTAGGCAGCGGTACAGCTAAAGAAATAACTGTTGATTCGAGCAATAACACTCTGACCGGAATTAAAGAATCAATAAATAACGCTAGTGCAGGCGTAACCGCTACTGTAGAAAACAGCGGCTTCACTGTTGACGCCTCTAACAATACCATTAAGTTTGATTTTGGAGGAACCACCAAAACAGCAACAATAGCTACCGGCACCTACACAAGCTCAGGACTAGGAAAAGCTATAAAGACAGCTCTGGAATCCGCAAATGGCGGATATGACACCTACACAGTCAGTTACGATGACACCACAAACAAATTTACAATAAAAAATAATGCAACTAACTCTAACACTATTGATATCCTGTGGGAAAATGCAGAAACCACAGCAGGAAGCCTGCTCGGTTTTAGTGCGGCAGATCACACGTCTATTACTGCAGGCAGCACAGCCGTAAGCGACAATGCGGTATTAGGCACCGGCTACAGTCTCGTGCTGACCGCAAACTCAACAGGTGCGGATAATAAAATTATAGTCAAGGCAGATGTCAATAATGACGGTACTTATAGCGAAGCTGGAATAGAGTCTGCTAACTCAGGGCTCTCTGCACTTGCTTTTAATGCTACTGGCGGAATTACAAACATGAGCCAATCTACTGCAGCAATCAATTCAACACTTAAGGTTGATGGCATAGAATACACGAGATCCAATAATAATATTTCTGACTTAATCAGCGGTGTTACCCTAAACTTAATAAAGGGAGATCCATTTTATTCAAGCAGCCCTACCACGCTGGATCTTTCGGTATCAAATATGATGCTGGTAGGCAACCTAAAAATGTTTGCCTCTTCTTACAACAGCACAATAAGTTATATAAAAACTCTTGGCGAAGGTGATGAATCAGAAGGAGCACTAAAAGGAGATGCTGTACTAGAAGAGATAGAACAGGCTATAAAAGGTATCAAAGATCAAAAGACCGTTACGAGCAGCGGACTGCAATCGCTCTCATATATCGGAATAAATTTTGATGTCAAGGGCAAAATGACTATTGACGAAACGAAATTGAAAAACTCCATTATGGAGGATTCTATCGGGGTTTCCAATATTGCCACTCAGATGGGACTATCGCTTTACCGCAAGCTTGATAATCATATAACCTCGTTGCTTCCCGAGAAACGCGATGAGGCCGAAGAGATAATGGCACAATCCAAGAAAGAGCAGATATTGCTGATGAATAAAGTAAAAGTTAGACAAGCAACCTTTGCTGCGCTGCATAATTCAGTAAGCTCTATTTTTGACGCTCAAAACCTGTTTTCTCAGAACAATACCATCGGAAAAACACTAAACAAGACCGTCTAGCAGTAGTTTTCTTCTTATAATCCTAAGAGCAGTTCAGAGTTGTTGAAAAAATATAAACAGTATTATTATTGAATTATTGTTGCCGGTTGGAGAATGATACTGAATTTAGTTTACTGCAAGCATGTCATATATAAACAGCCCTTCATCAGGCTATTTTATATGACATGTAAGACAAAGAGCGCTGCCTGCATTGGTAGTTCTGAGAAAATACCCGTTTGTTGTCTTATGAGGATCATGGCAGGTGGCACACTCAACTTTACTATTGTATAGAGGAAGCGTACCAACCAGCTGGCCACTTGCTGCCACAAATTGTCCAGCTTTCGCTGTGGCTGCAGCTGTATAGCTTACCGAAATAGGATGGTCATCAGTAAGGTCTATTCCTGATGCCGTATCTTTCTCATAAATACCCAACCCATCGTTATACCACCAACCCATCTTCAAGTTTTGGTTTGTGGCCATAGAGTCATGACATCCTCTACAATTTACATTGCTATCAGCATCATAACCACCAGCAATGTTCATAGTAAATTTTGAGCCTCCGATATTCAAAAGAACATGCTTGCTTTGCGCCGGAGATTCACTGCCTGCATATGAGCTTATGCCATCATGACAGCCTAAACACATAAGTGAAACTGTTGATGGAACAGTACCTGCACCGGGATGTGCTGATAAAGTAGGGCTGTCATACATGGAATATGTATTTAAAGATTGCAACGATCTGTTCCAAAGTGGCTTTACCATAACTCCGTCAGCACCTACTACAGAACTAGCCTGATGAGGGGTATGGCAAAAAGAGCATACTCCTATAGTCCCGCCAGCCTTTGAAAGGTCATGCTTTGAATTTAGAACACCACCTTGGGCAACAACAGCCATGGCAAGCATAGAAAGAATCATCAACCCAACTATTAGTATTTTCTTTTTAGCTCCGACTTTCATTTTTTTGCCCTCCTTGTTCTAAACTCGATAATAATATATGCAAAATACATTCCTGATTTTATTATTTTGCTTTTAATGCAGTCATTCATAAAAAAGACCTTATAAATCAATATAAATATATTAAAATTTCTTCATACACAAATTGCACAGGCTAAAAAACCGTTGCGTAAATTCACGCATCTATGATAAAAAACTCATTGTTATATTTACTTAACTTAATACAGGAAAAATTCAGGATTCATTCAACTGCAGGATAAAAAAACAGAACTTATTGAAATGTTTAATATTATATCTACTCTTACCGTTTGAGTATCGCTCATTAGACCATGAGCGATACTCAAACGGATATATTCTACTTCTTTTTGGTCTTTTCGCTCTTTGTAGCAATTGGAGCTTCAGAAGATGTTCCCGTCATTGAACCGAACAGTTTTTCGTTCATACTGTCAAAAAAGCTCGGTCTTTGGCCAGCAACTTTGGGGTCAGCCTTCATCGGATGACAAACCGCACAGAAACTATCCATCTTTGAACCATTTGCCGTATCAGTTCTCAAATATCTGTAATAAGTGTTTGACGGATGTGGATCATGACAGCCTATACAATCAAATTTACCATCTCTGACAAGCTCATCAGGGACACGCGCAACCTTTGAGTTAATGCTCTTTGTGCCGTATGGATGGCTCATGTGGCCTGCAATAGGCTTAATGCCCATGCCGCCTTTGTCAGGGGCCTGATGACAACCCAAACAAAGCGCTGTTATTTCTGTGTACTGCTGTTTAGTCTTGGGATTAACATCCGATTTGTTTGCAGACACAGCAAAAATAATAGAGTCCTTTGCAACGTGAATACTGTGACATCCTGTGCAAACCAGACCATCATGACCGCCGGCTGCAAATGCGCTCAACGGCAAAAGAACGGCAACTGCAATAACAACAAAAAACTTAAAAAAAGCCATAATTCCCCCTTATGCTATATTACCTGCCGTAAAACAGCAGTTGATTACCTAAAAAAGACTTCTAAAAGATAACACAAAAGAAAAAAAAATACAAAAACCTATGGATCGCATGAGCTACCGCAATTAGTCCCATTCGGGGTATGGCAGGTTGTAACACAATCTGTTTTTATATACGATGTCGGGCCAGCTGCTTTCTTGAATCCTTGGATCTTAATCATGCTGTTGTTGTCATTATAGGGCTTAATCGTAGCCGTATCAGACACATTGTACGAATATCCGATAAGCCTAGATCTCTTTGTGCCGTGAGGAACAACCACGTGGCATTCAACACAAGCGTAATTATTTGCTACATGAGTGGCAGATGAGTGCACGTTATTTTGCCAAGCACCTGAATAAACAGGATGACAGTTATTGCAAAACATATTAGCATCAGCGCCATCTGTTATATTGAGCCTCCAATAAGTAGCATAATCCGATTTTTTAGGCCAGTACTGCCCTGCCCCTTTAAGCATAAACTTCCTGTTTGACCCATGAGGGCCTTTAGTGTCTGTAGAAGTTTCGGCATCGGCTCCATGACAGTCGCTGCAGTACATAGTTTGTGTGCCAAGACTCGTATTCCATGGACTCTTCATCTGTGCAGCACTCAAGGCTTTGGGCGCACTTGCATTAGGGAAATTGCTCAAGCCTGTTACCAATGAGTGTCCCGACATATTGTTCGGATTTATTTCCCACGCAACATCAGTAAAATAAACGTTTGTAGGGTCCGAAAGACTGGAATAAGTGGATATTGGGGTTGAGCTTGCATTACCTAGAGCATATGATGAGTGGCACTTAAGACAGATTTGATACTCAAGACCTGCTGATTCGAGGGTCCTGTATGTTGAAACCTGTGTCCATTTTGCAGGCCATGATGCTGGGGTAGAAACCGTCGTACTTCCACCGGCAGAAACGCCGGGATCTATTCCTGTAACCCCAATCAATGCGCCTGACTTGGCGGTTTGATTAGATGTGCTGTCAACAGAAGCAGGATACCAAGACCCTCCAGCAAGACGGGCAGGAGTATTCGACGCCTTATGCGGGTTGTGGCAGTCAACACATTCTGAATGTTTAGAGTCGGACCATTGCAGACCTTTACTTCCTGCTGGAGTTCCCCCGGTAGGATATAGCACATCCAAATTTGTGTGAACACCGCCAATGGTTGTAGCCGGGTGCTTATATGTCTTTGTGATTACCGACTCGATATTTTTAGTTGTGGTTGCAGAAGAACTATGACAAGATGTAGATGTTCCGTTAAAGCACGAATTTTCCTCTATTTTTCTCAAAAGATAAGGGGTGCCATTGCCTGAATGTGATTTATGGCAGGCAAGACAAGCCGCCTCAGCCAGAGTATTTCCCGGTATTGTCATGTTGTCACCACCGGGGTTATTAATAGCAGCCCCCGATGTCTTATGAATACTAGCACCCCATCCCGCTTTCTGGTGGCATGTGGTACATAGAGTACCGTTCAGCTTAGCAGCAGCAAGGAACTGGCCGTTTGTGTCATTATGGGGGTCATGACAGGATGTACATTCAACATGCCCCTGCACATTTCCTCCCGAAGGCTTGTGCAACTGAACTCTAGGATAAGGGGGTGAAGGATTTATAGAAGGCGCACTATTGTTCAGTTCTATTGTTCTAGTACCGCTCCCGAAAGACTTGGTCTTTGTTGCATCATATTGAATAGCAATCGGATGATCATCCTTAAGGTTCGTACCAATGTAGGCAGAAGACTGAGCGCTAAGATAATGTGCTGTTGTTCCTGTACCGCTAACATCACCGATAATAGGCGTCCCCGGTGTGGCGCTGATGCCTCGGAGCATAGTAACAGAGCCTAAAGCTACTGTTCCATCATGGCAAGAAAGACATAAACGCGATATATATCCGGCTTCATTCGGAAGAGAGCCGAGAGTCGTAGGAAGAGTATATCCAAATCTGTATAAATAGTCGCTGTCATAAAGTTGGCCGGCAGTATAGGAAGAAGTTGTCATCTCCTGACTCCACAGCGGAATCGCGGCTTTTGCACCATGAGGTATATGGCAAAACACGCATATCTCGGTTTCTGCTCCGGACTTTATAGAATAACTCCCACTTTTAGAAAGATTGTGTTTTGTATTTGATATGAACTGCCCACCTGCGGGAAAACATATTGCAGAAATACCTAGCATAACAAAAAGGACCGATATTTTAATAAAATTTTTCATTAAGAAATATGCCCTCCGTTGTTAGGGAACAATCCTACATTAATAAATCATGCAAAAAACAGACCATTTACTTGGTTTTCTTTAATCCGGCCTTTAAATATTTAAAAACCTGAATCCTCTGATTATAAGAGTCAGCTACATATATTATATCATCATTCGAAATGGCAATACCAGCAGGAATTGCGAACTCCCCTGCCTGCAACCCCCTCTGCCCAAAAACTAGCAGCAACCTTCCATTACCGTCAAATATCTGAACCACCTCAAATAGAGTATCCGTGACATATATATTCCCATCACTGTCCAGAGCTATGCCGCGAGGATTTGCGAACGAACCCGACATATCACCTCTTTTGCCAAATTTTGAGATAAATTTCCCGTCTTTGTCCAAAACCTGAATACGGCTGTTCATAGCATCAACCACATAAAGATTCCCATTCTTGCTTATAGACAGTGATGTAGGACGGTTGAATTGCCCATCTCCATCGCCAAAACCTCCTATTGTCTTTTTATGTGTGCCGTCAAGGCCATATAAATGTATTTTACTTTCAAGAACATCTATCACATAAAGCAGACGCGCTTGCTTATTTATTGCTATCCCGGCAGGTCGCTGAAGAATATTCCCCGCTCCTATCTCCTTAAGAAACTTTCCCTTGGGGTCGAAAACATAAACACGCATAAGAACAGAATCAGATACATAAACATTGCCATCCGCATCAACAGCAATACCCAAAGGAGACTCGAATTTTCTGCTGCCTAAACCCTCAATTACAGAATAATTATTTTCTTTCGGATCGAAAATGCTGACCGAACTGTTCGCCCTGTCGGTCACATAAATCTTGCCTCCATCATCAACCGCAATTCCAAAAGGCCTTATAAGAGCATCATTTTCTTCTCCAATTAAAAATTCCTTGATCTTCTGAAAGAAACCCTTCTTAATCTGCATATCATCGGGCTTGGATACTGTGTATAAAAACTCTATTTTGGCCTCATACGGAGGTGGAGGCCAGAACAAAGGCTCGCTCTTCTTGGCCTCGTCAATCCGCGGCCCCATACCGAGACTAAAGAATGATATGCAAATTATAAAAAATATTATTCCTTTTCTTTTCATAAAATCACCTCAAAATTAAAGTATTGTTAATCATACATCGCTAGAAAGTCCTTGTTGCTCTAAGCGCTGTGGAAACATTAAATTTTACATTGTTATGGTCAGATATTTGTGCAAATCTGTTATCGAATGAAAGCCTGAACTGCTTGCGTTCATAACCTAAATTCATGCCTACAGACTTGGTTATAGCCTCGGCTCGGGTATCTTCGTTATATGCAAGATCGGATCTCAAAACCAACCCTCTTAACAGGATATAAGAGAGATTCAGATTTGATGAGTATGTGCTTGTAGGCAAATTGCCTTCCGTAAAATTAGCTCCAAAAGTTATGTTGACAGCTCCCTTAAGACCAAGCGGAACCGTATATGACAAACTGTTTGTTGATGAAGCAGATTTAGTTAAGGAGGAACTAGACGACGTATATACCTCGCTTTCTGTAACATCAAGCGCTGTCTGAAAATTCATATTCTTTATCAATCTCAATGATGCGCCAGTGCCTAGACTGTACGTTTTAGATCGACTTGCCGGATGCCCCCCTCCCATCGCATACGATCCCCTGAAGCTTACCTGAGCGGTTTTAACAGGCACAGTCCTCGAAAAACCTGTATTCAGGTTATATGTTCTGGTATTTGTGTGGGATTCGCTGCTCTTCTGCATAGACGATGCAAAGACCGAACTGTTAGCATATACACCAAAACCATATATTGACTTGGTATAACCTATCGATACTGTGCCTGACTCATTAGTCTCGCTGCCTGTCCCCAATTTTCTAAAGAGCGTTATATTCTGGCTTGAATTTAAGTTATCACTGATCTGGTATCTCGAGTTCAGATACAATGTTGAATAATTGACGTTTGTATTTTTATCAACCATCTGGTTCAGATACATGGATGAATTTACGGTAAAGTTAGAGCTTTTGATGTAATTATAGTACAGGTTGCCTGTGTATGTGGTCATCTGAGAAGGGTTGATATGTGAATAGTTTGCATTCATGTTGAAATCCGAATTCTTGGTAGGCTTTATCCCGGCAATAGAAGCATCAAAAGAATGATTTCCATCAAACTCATTAGTAACTTTATTCTTCGTGTGAGAATAATTATAGTTGGCGTTTGCGTTTACAGCATTTTTGACCTTGCCGGCATCGAAAGACCTCTCAATACCAAAAGCATAATTGCCGCTGCTGACCTGAGATAAAGAGCCTCCACCCGTGTCTGATGTTGAAGTTGCAGTGGTTCTCTCCTGACGCAAGTCGTATTTCATCTTCAAAGAGCTTCTGTTGAAACGATAACTGCCATACGTGCCATACCTATCGGTCTTAGTGCGTGTAATCGTACTTGATGTTCCGCTGGTGCTGTCAGTCATGCCGGTTAACCGCTCTTTGTAAAACGAGACCGGATACCTTGTACCTTCAAGAAAATTAAGCCTGAAGTTTAAAGAAGGACTGTCGGAGCGTGCCCCTGAAGAAGCAAAATCAGAAATATCTTTTGAGATATCCCTTTTAAATTGACCATCTATCTTATAGTTCAGAAAACGTGGGGTATAAAGAAAACTCTTGTACTCAACCTTATAGTCCTGCGTAAATGTGGTTCTTTGGGTCTTCGAACCACTGTCTACAGCTTTATCC
This sequence comes from Nitrospirae bacterium MYbin3, assembly GCA_002753335.1. GTDB lineage: Bacteria > Nitrospirota > Thermodesulfovibrionia > Thermodesulfovibrionales > Dissulfurispiraceae > MYbin3. Next base: position 20,134 of record PEAD01000018.1, on the reverse strand, counting down.
CTCTGATAAGACAACTCGACCGAACCAGTAAGCTTTTTCGCTAAAACAGCAGAAGGGGAAATAAGCAAAATAGATAACAGGCAAACACATATCCGCCTCACCGTTTCCCCTGCCCAAATATTATTTTTTTATTAAAACCGTTTGATGACGGCATTCTCCCTCAACCTCTTTCTGAGAGCATCCATCCTTTCTTTCTCTGCCTTGTCTTTCATCTCTTTTTCAAGTTTGTTTTTAATCTCGGCAAAGGGAACCTGCCTTTCGTGGCTCTTTTCCTCAAGCCGTATGATGTGGTAACCCATCTCGGTTTCCATTATATCGCTCATCTTGCCTATTTCTAGAGAAAAAGCAACCTTCTCCATCTCAGGAACAGGAATCATGCCTTTATGCAGAAAACCCACATCACCCCCTTTTACCCTGCTCATATCACTCGAATATTCATAAGCTATTTTCCCGAAATCCTCGCCTGCCTTAATTTTAGCCAAAGCTTCTTCGATCTTATCCTTGGCCTTCTTGTAGGCATCCTGCTGCGATGGGTCAACCTGAACATAAATGTGGCGCAGCCTAACAGCTTCAGGTTGTTTGAATTTATCAATGTTATTCTTGTAATACTCTTCAAGTTCGGTATCGCTGAAAACCTTGGTCACCTCCTGCTTAATGAGAGCGGCAACCATCAATGTCTTCTCGATTCTCATAAGCAAAGAGTCCTTTGTAAGTCCTGAATTCTTTAGCACTGTTTCAAAACCCTTTCTGGAGGGATATTGCGCCCGGGTGGATTCAAAGATTTTCTTTGCCTCTTTTTTATCCGCCTTAATTCCGAGTCTTTTCGCCTCTTGAGAAAATAGTTCACGGTCTATAAGACTTTCTATCGCCTTATCCTCAATCTCTTTCATCTTTTCTGGGTTCATGTTCCTGTGATACAGTTCAAGAGGCAGGAGCTTATTGACTTCTATCACGATGTCCCCCCTGTTTATAGCCCCCTCATTAACAGTAACCATAATTTTGAACATATCTGAATCTTCCGGGGCTGCTTCAGCACGCACTATTACAGGAAGCAACAACACTGCCGAAATAAAAAACATTGCTATAAATTTAGAAATTTTCATTTTGGCAGATATTTTTTGTATTCTTCAGGGTTGGCCTTTTTCCATTTCTCGCTCAGATACTGAAAAACTTGCACCCTTCTATTTGCTGAATCGACCACATATATCGTATCGTTCTCATCAACATACATGCCTGCAGGCAGATAAAAGTTACCGGGGCCTGTACCAGCAGAACCCACAGCTATCAACAGTTCACCCTTCTCATTAAAAACCTGAAAGTTTTCAAACGCTCCGTCAACAACATAAACATTGCCTTCAGTATCTATGCCTATCCCTTTGGGTCTTGCAAAGTTCCCGGCATTTGCACCTACCTCGCCAAATTTCCTTATGAACTTGCCATCCTTGTCTAACACCTGCACCCTGAAGTTCTGAGAATCCACTACATACAAATTGCCGTTTCGTTTGTCTATCGCAATATTTATCGGGAAATTAAACTGACCATCCTCTGCTCCCCTGTTCCCAAAAACAAACAATGGATCACCCTTAGTAGAATAAACATGCACATTATGTCCATGCCCATCAGCTATATAAAGCCTCCCAAGCTCATCATTCACCGCAAGCCCCCCCGGATTTTTAAACTCATCCTGCTTGCCTATAACCATCTTCGTCCCCATTTTTACATCATATCTAATTACCTTCTTTAACTTTGTGTCCGAAACAAATATAATACCGTCACGGGTTCCTGTTACACCTATAGGCATAACAGTATCACCAAAAGCATTCACCTTCCTCTCTATCGTGTTCAAAATAAAAGTTACACCGGCAATACTGTCGGTTACATAAACCTTGCCTGAGTTTGCATAAACACCATAAGGCTTTATAAGGTTTTTTGCTTCCTCCGGCTCATAACCAAGCAACTCTCTAAAAAAATCGCCTTTTTGGTAATCACTCTCTCCCTGAAAACTTCTGACATAAGCTATTTTAGGAGGATCAGGGGGAAGCGGCCAATAATAGACCCCTTCCTCCTGAGGCTGAGTTGGCGCCCCGGAGCAGCCTATAACAAACATTACAACCAGAAGCAAAAAAAGCACTGCAGATTTTTCATTGAAAGATGGCATAAAAACTACCCCTCTTTACAGTTTTTTTGACGGTAAAACAATTTAACATTTTAGCATACATATGTCAAAGTTTAATTACAGGGCGAACGCACTATGTGAGGTATAGGGGATAGTGTAGGCATAATAAGTGCAATAACATAGGCACTAACTTAAAGGGGGAGCCTATGTTACCGAATCCGAAGCCGTATTTTGACAAAGTACCAGATCCACGGAGAGAGACAGAGAATAAGCTGCATGCGCTTTCAGACATACTGAGCATAGTATTATGTGCAGTAATATCGGGATGTGACGACTGGGAAGCGATAGCGATATTTGGGGAGGCAAAAAAGGACTGGCTTAGGAAATTTTTGCCGCTTACAAATGGAATACCATCGCACGACACATTCAGGAGAGTATTTTTGTTATTAGACCCCAAGGAATTTGAAGAAGCATTTACATTATGGGCAAAAGATGCAAAGATGGGATTAGACGAACACATTGCGATAGACGGAAAGACTTTGAAGCGTTCTCATAATGGCAAAGCAGGGCGAGCTTTGCATATGTTGCACGCATGGTCCTGCAAACAAGGTATTTTAATTGGGCAGCGCAAAGTTGATGAAAAGACAAATGAGATAACGGCAATACCTGATGTTCTTTCACTGTTTGACCTTAAGGATGTTACGGTAAGCATAGATGCCATGGGTTGTCAGAAGGATGTTGCCGCTCAAATAGTGCAAGGAGGCGGAAACTATGTGCTTGCGTTAAAGGGCAATCAAGAGGATCTTTTGGAAGAAGTGAAGCTTTATCTGGACACCGAGGCTAAGGATAGGCCGAGAGGGGATTTCAGAACTGTGGAAAAGGATCATGGCAGAATAGAGACCCGTAAGGTATGGGTTACTGATAACATTGGGTGGATGGAGCAAAAAGGAAAATGGGCTGGATTGAAATCACTCGTTATGGTTGAATCTATTCGTGAGATGCAAGGCAAAAGAACAACGGAGCGGAGGTGCTTTATCACATCTTTGGCTGCTGATGCAAAACATTTAGGCTCAATAATTCGTGCGCACTGGGGAATTGAGAATAGCTTGCACTATGTTCTAGACATGTCGTTTAACGAAGACCAGAGTCGAGCAAGGACAGGCGATAGCGCTGAGAATCTGGCGATAGTCAGACGCTTTGCACTGAATCTGTTAAAACAAAACAAATCTTGCAAGCTTGGAGTTAAAAACAAAAGGTTAAGGGCTGGCTACGATGACAATTACAGATCTGAAATTCTTAACCTTCAGGGAACGACATAGTGCGTTTGCCCTGAATAGTGAGTTTGTTCCGTCCCCGCAACAGTCCACAACATGCTAAAATAGAGTAGGAAGGCGTGTAATTAAAGATGGTCGGAGGTGTTTTATGGGACGCATAACAACAAACAGGGAGATTCTCGGCGGCAAACCAATTATTAAAGGTACAAGAATATCGGTAGAGTTTATGTTGGAACTTCTTGCGTCGGGCGTTACCGAAGATGAAATACTTCAGGACTATCCCCATCTAACAAAGGATGATATTCATGCCTGTCTTGAATATGCTGCGCATTCTCTAAAAAATGAAATCCTTCTTGAGCTAGAACCCGCTTAATGAAATCTAAGAGCTTAAGGCTTTTGGCGGACGAAAATATTTCACCGAGAATTGTATTCCATCTTAGGCAAAAAGGAATGGATATTATTGATGCAAAAGAAAAAGGCTGGCAGGGTAGCAGCGACAAATATCTTATGGAGAAGGCATTTGACGATAAACGGTTTATTCTAACCAACGATTCTGATTTTGGTACTTTGGCCATAAATGAAGGTATTCCATGTTTTGGCATTATTTATATGAGATTGAAAGACTTCAAAATATCCAACGCGGTAGCCGTTCTTGAGAAGTTTTTTGAAATAAACATAGAGCTAAAAGAAGGTGCACTTGTTGTTCTCGATGATGCAAGAGTTAGAATCCGTACTATTATGCGGTAAATAAAAACAAACTGTATCGAGAACAGTCATATTTTTCTAATCGCCGTACAGAGTCTTTCATAATACTCATTCTGTTATAATATCCCTTATGGAATTTTCACCGAAATGGATAGCTTGGGAAATAACGAGGAGATGCAACCTCAGGTGCGTGCATTGCCGCTCGTCTTCGGAGATGGAGGCGAAGGGGCATCCTGATTTTACGACCGAAGAAGCCTTCAGGGTAATCGACGACATTTCGGGCTATGCAAAACCCGTAGTGGTTCTTTCAGGTGGCGAACCGTTAATGAGAAAAGATGTGTTTGAGATCGCAAAGTACGGCACAGAAAAAGGTCTGCGCATGTGCCTTGCAACAAACGGTTCTCTTGTTACCGAAGATATCTGCCTGAAGATTAAAGAGTCGGGGCTGAGAATCGTCTCGATGAGCCTTGACGGTTCAACAGAAGAGGTGCATGACAACTTCCGCAACCAGAAAGGCGCATTTCAGGGAATTCTTAATTCAGCCGCACTTTTTAAAAAGCACGGGATAGAGTTCATTATCAACTCGTCTTTCACCAAGCGCAATCAGGAAGAAATTCCTAAAGTTTATAAACTTGCAAAGAGCCTCGGCGCAACCGCTTGGTACATGTTTATGATTGTGCCGACAGGTCGCGGCGAAGAGATTATGAATGAACTTATCTCGAAAGAAGATTACGAAGAAATCCTTAACTGGCATTTTGATATGGAAAAAGACGAGCATGACATGCTTGTAAGACCAACCTGTGCGCCGCATTACTACAGGGTAGTGCTTCAAAAATCAAAAGAAGAGGGTGTTAAATTCGAAAAGCGCACTCTTAAGTTTTCGACCGGCGGCTCAAAAGGATGTCTTGCAGGCCAGTTAATATGCCTGATTGATGTTGATGGCAATGTGCTGCCATGCAGCTATTTTCCTAAGGCTGCGGGCAATGTGCGGCAGCAGTCGTTTAAGGATATTTGGGAAAATTCGGAGCTATTTAAGGATATGAGGGATTTTAAAAGCTATAAAGGCAGATGCGGCTCGTGTGAATATGTGAATGTCTGCGGAGGTTGCAGGGCAAGGGCTTATGCTATGGAGGGCGACTACATGGCAGAGGAGCCGTTCTGCGGACACATGCCCAGAAAAATGAAGACGGAGGATAAATGAACGATACATTTCTTAAGGCGTGCAGAGGAGAAAAAACCGACTATACTCCTGTCTGGATAATGAGACAGGCCGGAAGATATCTCCCAGATTACCAGAAGGTCAGGGCAAAGGTAGATTTTTTAACTCTATGCAAAACCCCTCAACTGGCGGCTGAGGTTACATTTCAGCCTGTTGATATTTTAAAGGTGGATGCAGCAATTTTATTTTCTGACATTCTTATCCCTATCGAGCCGATGGGAATGAAGCTCGAATTTTCTGAATCAAAAGGGCCGATACTTTATGATCCGATTAGAAGCGAGACCGCAATTCTTAAGCTCCGCCAGATTAAACCGGCCGAGGATGTGCCTTTTGTGGCAGAGGCTATTAAAATTCTTACCTCTAAGCTGAATGTGCCTTTAATCGGCTTTTCGGGAGCCCCGTTTACATTAGCTACTTATATGATCGAAGGCGGCAGTTCCAAGAATTATGTAAACACAAAAAAAATGATGTTTCAAACCCCAGAAATATTTGCAAATCTGATGGAAAAGATAACCGATACAGTAATCGGGTACCTGCAGCTTCAGGTGGATGCAGGAGTTCAGGCGATTCAGGTGTTTGATTCATGGGCGGGGATACTGTCTCCGGTTGACTTTGAGGCTTACATTTTGCCGTATGTCCAGAAAATAGTTTCCACTTTTAAGGGCAAGCTGCCTGTGATTTATTTTGCGTTCAACGGGAGCGCGATGCTAGATAAGGTTAAGCTGGCCGACGCCGATGTTTACGGTATTGACTGGAGAATTGATATTAGCGATGCAATCAGCGCTATTGGCGATAAGGGAGCTGTTCAGGGCAATCTCGACCCATGCACACTGCTTGGCGACAGAGCGCTTATAAAAGACAGGGTATCAAAAGTCTTGGCCGGAGCTAAGGGGGCTAAAGGTCATATTTTCAACCTTGGGCACGGCATACTACCTGAGATTCCTTTTGAGAACGCTATCGAGATGGTTAAAGATGTGCATGAATTGAGCTCTAAATAGTCTTTTTCTTGATTTTCTGCCAACGACAAACGAGCATATATAGTTCATTAACAGCTTGTTTTTTCTTGACTTATTTAACTTCAGGTTTTTATAATTTATATTCTGTATTTTTATGCGTTTCGAGAATAAATTATGAAAATTACGGTCTCTGAGATAAATGAAGACGGTCTTGAACTCGAACTTAACGAGCAAGTGGAAAGTGATGCTATTAATCTGCTTTCACCTGTTCATGGTGTGCTCAGGATAGGTAGAATAGCGGCCGAAGTAACTGTCAAAGGTGTAGCGAATTGCAGAGTGGGCTTGCAGTGCAGCAGATGCCTGAAAAATTTTGATCTTGAGATTAATAGCCGGATTGATGATGTGTACAGGCCTATTAAGGAGATGGAAAAAGAGGTTCATGCAGAGCTAAAAGGCGACGAGCTGGATATCGGTTTTTATAGAGATGATGTTCTGGATACTGATGAGATTTTTTTAGAGCAATTATTACTGGATGTTCCTATGAAGCCTTTATGCTCTAAAGACTGCAAAGGCATATGCCCTGAATGCGGAGCTGATTTAAATGATATGCAATGCGATTGTGAACCCGGGGATGGAGATCCAAGGTTCGCTGTTTTAAAAAAACTAAAAGAAAGAAAGGAGTAATTATGGCAAACCCAACGCACCGACATACTCGTTCAAGAAGAGACAAAAGAAGGGCCAACTGGAAAGGCACCATGCCAAGCATAGCTGAATGCCCCGAATGCAAGGAGCTTAAGGCTGCACACAAGGCATGCGGAAGCTGTGGTTCATACAACGGAAAAAAGATTTTGGATGTAGTTTCTAAAGAGGCATGAAAATAGCCCTTGATGCTATGGGCGGAGATTTTGCCCCTGTTGTTACGGTTGCAGGGGCGATAGAGGCGGTTCAGGAATACGATCTGGAAGTGGTTCTTGTTGGAAACAAGGACCGTCTTGAAGCTGAGTTAAAAGGCAAAAAATATCCTGCGGCTAAAATTTCTCTGCACCATGCTTCTGAGGTTGTTGAAATGCATGAATCTCCGTCTTTGGCTTTGCGGAGAAAAAAGGACTCTTCAATACGCAAAGCCATAGAGATGGTTAAAAACGGCGATGCCGATGCTGTGGTAAGCGCCGGCCACTCAGGTATTGCTATGGCAGCATCTCTTGTTATTCTCGGCAAACTCCCCAATGTAGAGCGTCCGGCAATTGCTACACTGATGCCTTCTCTAAAAGGATTTTTTATTCTTTTAGATGTTGGCGCTACGGTTGACTGCAAGGCCGAAAATCTTGTTCAGTTTGCCCACATGGGCAACGCTTACACAAAGGCAATCTTTGGGCAGGAATCCCCGCGCATAGCGCTTTTAAGCATCGGCGAAGAGGATTCTAAAGGCAATGAAGTTACAAAAGAAGCGCTTAAGCTTCTTAAATCATCATCACTTAATTTTACAGGTAATATAGAAGGGCGTGAAATATTCGAGGGAAATGCCGAAGTTGTTGTTTGCGATGGCTTTACAGGAAACATTGTTCTAAAAGTAAGTGAGGGGCTTGCCGAGGCTATAATGAAAACGCTAAGGAAAGAGATAAATGATGCGCCAGCAGGCAAACTAGGTTACCTCTTAATCAAACCTGCGCTTAAAAAATTCAAAAAAAGAACCGATTATTCTGAATATGGCGGCGCTCCGTTATTAGGCATTAATGGAACCTGCATAATAAGCCATGGCCGCTCATCATCACGTGCAATAAAGCACGCAATCAAAGTGGCCGGAGATATGGCATCTCACCGTGTTCACCAGAAGATAGCTGAGTCTTTGGGTACTGATTCATGAAAGAACCAGCCAAAACAATCAGAAGCAGAATAATCGCAACCGGAGCATACGCTCCATCCAAAAAGCTTACAAATTTTGATATAGAAAAAATCGTTGATACTTCTGACGAATGGATAGTCGAAAGAACAGGAATAAAAGAGAGAAGAACCTGCGGAACGCATGAGGCTGCCTCTGACTTAGCTTTTGAGGCTTCAAAAATAGCCCTAAAAAATGCCGGGCTGAAAGCTAAAGATATAGACATGATAATAGTTGCAAGCGTTTCAACAGATATGCCTTTCCCCTCAACCGCATGCATACTGCAAGACCGTCTTGAGATAAAAAATACTCCTGCCTTTGACCTGAATGCGGCATGTTCCGGCTTTATATATAGTCTGTCTATAGCTGACAGCTTTATCAGAACTCTGACATACAAGCGAATACTGATTGTTGGGGCTGAAGCTCTTACCAAGTTCTTGGACTGGGAGGATAGGACAACCTGTGTACTTTTTGGTGATGGAGCCGGAGCTGCTATCTTGGAAGCTACTGATGAAGACAGGGGCGTCCTTTCGACTAAACTTTATGCGGACGGGAGTCTAGGAGATTTTATTACGCTCGAAGGTGGAGGATCGAGAAATCCTGCCTCTAAAGATACTCTTAAAAAGAAGCAGCATTTTATAAAAATGAAGGGCAACGAAACATTTAAAGTTGCTGTGAGGGCGCTCGAAAACCTTGTTATCGATACTCTCAAAGAGAACAATATCAAGCCGTCGCAGCTTTCCATTCTTATTCCGCATCAGGCCAATCTGCGCATAATTCAGGCTACAGCAAGCAGGCTCGGGCTTTCTATGGACAAGGTAATGCTGAACCTTGAAAGGTACGGCAATACTTCTGCTGCATCCATTCCAATCGCTCTTGATGAAGCGGTCAGAACAGGCAGGGTAAGGGCAGGGGACATTGTTCTGCTCGAAGCCTTCGGCGCAGGACTTACATGGGCTTCGGCGCTCATAAAGTGGTAGCTTCTTCTCAGCGCAAATTCTCTAACATCTCTAAGATTTTTTTTTCTGGAATAGGCGGCAGCGGTGTCTCTGCTATAGCAGGGTTTATGGCCGGTTCTGGTATAAACATATCAGGTTCAGACAGATCTTTTGATTTAAATCCTTCTAATTATCTATATAAAACATTAACAAAATCCGGCATAACCATTGTGCCGCAGGACGGCAAAGGAATTGACTCAAGCTTTGACATTGCTGTTTTCAGCACGGCTGTAGAAGAGGGCAACCCCGAAATGCTCTGCGCAAAAAGCACCGGTATTAAATTAAAAACAAGACCGGAATTTTTGTCCGAAATAGTGTCCGAGTTTAAAACCATTGCTGTGGCTGGTACGAGCGGTAAATCAACAACCTCAGGTATGCTAGCGTTTGTTCTGCAATATCTAGGTTTAAGTCCTAATTTTATAGGCGGAGGCAGGGTAAAGCAATTTAAGACAGAAAGTAATTCCGGAAATTTTCTGACAGGAGCGTCCGATACGCTTGTAATCGAAGCCTGTGAATCAGACGGCTCAATAGTGAATTATAATCCCGAACACACAATCCTTCTTAATCTTGACCTAGACCACCATTCGATTGCAGAGACTTCTGTAATGTTCGAGGCGTTGTGTCTAAACACAAGCGGCACTATAGTTGTCAACTCCGATGATGCAAATCTTCAGAGTTTTATTAAAAATGGCAGAGCAACCTTTTCTTTAAAAAATTCATCAGATTTCAGAGCTGCTGATATAGAACTTGAACCGTTGCAAACTGCTTTTACTGTAAATGGAATAAAATTTCGGTTAAGGCTTCCGGGCATTTACAACACATACAATGCTATGGCATGTATATCCATGCTTGTTTCTTTAGGAATCGACATCAAAGGAATTGCAGCGGCTGTTTCTGAGTTTACAGGAATAGAGCGCAGGTTTGATATATGGCTTAATGATGGCAAAAAATTTGTGATTGACGATTACGCACACAATCCACATAAAATAGCGTCTTTAATGGCTACTGTAAAAAACACACGGGAATCCATCTGCTTTATTTTCCAACCCCACGGTTTTGGTCCAACCAAGATGATGAAAGATGAATATATTGATACTTTCGCTTCGTATTTAAGGGATGGGGACCATCTTGTTATTTTGCCGATTTATTACGCCGGTGGCACCGCAAGAAAGGATATATCAAGTGAAGACCTTGCTCAAGGCGTTAGAGAAAGGTCTAAGTCGGCGGAAGTGTTAGGCAGAGATGAGATTCTGCAAAGAGTAAAAAAATATGACAGCTATGTTGTATTTGGAGCCAGAGATGAAACACTTTCTGATTTTGCAAAAGAGATTGCTGCAAGGATAAAATAGCGTAAATGATAAATTTCTTTATTGTGGGGATAGGTGGATTTGCTGGAGCTATTGCCAGATATGCTATAGGCTTATGGATAGATCATCGGTGGGGAAAGAGTTTCCCTATGGGAACTTTTTTTATAAATATAAGCGGAAGCTTTTTGATAGGACTTTTGATGCCTTTGTTTATGGGTAAATTTATCATGAATCCTCAATGGCGTCTTTTTTTAGTGGTCGGATTTCTTGGCGCCTACACAACCTTTTCAACATTTGAGTATGAAACCGGCTCGCTTCTAAGTAATGGCGAGTGGTCGGTTGCTTTATGGAATGTTGTTTTAAGCGTTCTAGTCGGGTTTGCGGCTTTAAGAATAGGGAATGAGTTGGCAAGAGTGGTTTAGGCATGAATATAATATTCAAAAAAAAATCTGCAATAATCATATCGGTTTTGTTTTATGCTTCTATCTCTTTTGGTTTAGAGAACAATGGAAAAGAAGATAAGTTTCTGGATGAACTGCTTGATGCAGGAGAGAAGCTTACTCAAGGCAGAAACAATAATGCAATTCCCAAAGTTATTCCCAAACCTGAAGCTACAGAACAAACTGTGTCTTCAGATAAGCAAACAAAAAAGGTCAAAGGTGTAAGAATCAATACTGATTTTGCAACTTTGAGATCATCACCATCATTTAACTCAGAGAATAATTCATGGGCCTCAAAAGGTTATTCCTATGAAGTTATTGATATTAAAAATGAAGCTAGCGGGAGAAAATGGTATAAAATTAGAACCTCATCAGGAAAAACATGGTGGCTGGCTGACAAGGTTGTTGATGTTATTGATGATTACAAGCCCCAATATGGGGATAAAAATGAGGTTGTTTCAGTTTCTTATAAGCCGGTGGATGAGGGTAAAAGCATAGAAATGCTGCTGGATCAGGCCGGCCGGCTTTACAGTGAAGGCAAATGTGATGAAGTGATTACAACTTATGGTAAAGCTATTAATATTGCTGCAGCCAAAAAAAACAATGAAATGGAAGCAAAACTTCATTACAACATTGCTGACTGTCTTTCAAAAACACAAAAATCCCAAGAGGCTATAAAGCATCTTGACCAAGCAATATCTTTAAGTATAGGTACAGGCAATTTACAGATAGAAACTCTCGCTGCATTAGAGAAAAGCAAAATATTTTTTATCACAGGAGACAATAATACGGCAAATATCGTGTTAAACTCAGTTTTGGCCAAGGCTGACAAAGAAATTTTTCTAAACTCAGCTGTGCCTGAGTACATAAAAGCCTTAATTTCAATGCAGATAGGTGATCTATTTCTGTTCTTAGGCAAGAATGACGATGCCATGTCAAAACTTGAGTATGCGTTGATGGTTAACCCTGATTTTAAACTTGAAGATGATATTATTAACATTCTGAAAAATAAGCAGGTTAAAGGCTATAAGAATATATCTGATATTGACAGATTGCTTGATGAGGCTTGGGGATATTATGAAAAAGGCGATTACAAGAGAATGGGAAAAACTGCATTGCAGGTTCTTGAGACTACGAAACGTTTTTCGTACAAGAGAGGTATTTTTGGAGGCGAATATTATCTTTCTATGGCTCTCTTGAACATGGATGACTTTGATTCTGCGACTGACCATGCTATTAAAGCAAGGGAGTTTGCGGAGAGCGGCAACGACAATATAAGGCTTGGAATGGTCCATAACCTGACCGGAAATATATTTAGGCAGAAGAAAGAATATGACAAGGCACTATATTATTACAATAAGAACCTTGAGATCGTTAGGGCTGCAGGAAACATAGAGGGCGAAGTTGTTGCTATGCAGAATATAGGTAATGTGCTTACGGATAAGGGCTCATACAGAGATGCTCTCCAATATTACGAGTTTTCTTTGAATAAGAGCTTGGAATCAGGTAGTATGCGCCATCTCAGTGCTCAAGCATTCATGAATTCAGGAAAAGTCCTGAGATTATTGGGCGATTATAAAAAGTCCGAACTAAACCTTAAAAGCTCTCTTAATATATTTAGAGAGCTTGATAATGAGGGTGGGGAGATTGTCTGTTTATGGGAGATTGCAAGCGTTTTGGCCAAGACAGAACAATACAACTCGGCAATAGATATATTGGAGACGAACTTATCACGTGCAGACAAGTATGGACTAAAGCAAAGCTTTATAGACGATATATCAGCATATGCCGAAAAAAATAAAGATTTCTTAAAAGTAGAAAAATACAAAAAGAAAGAAGTTAAGCGATAAAAATCTTTTCTGATTATGCTAATATATTAAAATTTTTTCTAGGAGGCAAAGTTGAGAGGCCCAATTTATATAATTCCGGCAATATTTATTTTAATTGTTGCTTTTTGTGAAATTTCTTTTGCCGTGCCGCTCGGCAGAATACTTGAGTGGAAGACAGGAATAAGTACGGTTGTTTTTGATGGCAGGATACATGCCGAAAAGGGCCTGCGGTGCAGTGACTGTCATCCGAATATTTTTATGATGAAAAAGGACTACAGAAAAATGAAAATGGTCGAGATAATAGCCGGCAAGCATTGTGGAGCATGCCATAATGGAAAGAAGGCTTTTGCATCAAATACTGCCGAAAGTTGTTCTAGATGCCATAAAAAGATGTAGTTTTTTAGGCATTTCACGACAATTGAGCAAAATCCCGCACTTATATTAGTAATCTTTTTACTAACAGCATTAGATTTAGAACATATTATCCTTATAAAACAATATATTGCCAATCATGGATATTTCTGGAACACTTATTGCATTTAATTTCTGTATGAGAATATTAGCCGTAGATGATGAAAAACTTATCTGTTGGGCCTTAAAAAGAAGCTTTGAAAAGAAGCTAGGCTACTCTGTATGTTGTGCTTACTCAGGGCTTGAGGCTTTAGATAAAATCAAAGAAAAGCAGTATGATGCATTGATTACAGACCTCAATATGCCTGATATGAATGGTGTTGAGCTTATCAAAAAAGTAAGGGAAATGGGAATGAACATCCCTGTTGTTGTAATATCTTCGCACTTCAGCATGAATGTACTTGATTCAATACTGCAGTATGGCGTTAGTAGATGCATAAGCAAACCGTTTCAGATAGAAGATGTTTTGGTAGGTATAAAAGAAGCGGCTAACCTAGTGCATCCTGCTGAACAAGCAATAGCCTCATCTTAATTAATTCTTTTCATAACAAAAAAAACTAAAGTTCTTTTTCTGTCACAGATAAATCAAAAAGATTTGCTTTTTCTTCTTCCAACAGTCGTTTTGCACCTATATACCGTTTAACATAATAAGGAGCTTCAAGACTGTCGATGGTCACTCTTTTTGACTTTGTAGAGGCATGAATAAATAGGTTGTTGCCTAAGTAAATCCCAACATGAGAAGGAAAAGATGCATAGGTCTTAAAGAAAACAAGGTCTCCCTTGCTGAGTTGCTCTTTTTCTACAGGCTCGCCAAAAGTGAACTGTTGCCTGGCACTCCTAGGTAAAGTTACTCCTGCTATTTCGAAAACCTTCTGAACATAGGATGAACAATCAAGTCCTATTGATCCGTTGCCTCCAAACTTATAAGGCAGATTAAGCATTTTTTTTGCAAATAAAATTAGGCGGTCAGAAATCCCTACGCTCAATAGGTCGTCTGATTTTGATATTTCTTTTACTTCTAAAATACGGTCATTAGGTTTTACCTTTGATGAATAAGCCTCAAGTATAGGTTTTAGGTCCTCTTGGATGTTTGCAAGATCATCATTTTGATCTTCTTTGATTTTCTCAAGCTTTATAATCTGTCCTGTCTTTAGAGAATTGTCGGTCATTCCGTTTATATCTTTTAGTTCGTCAATATCCTTATTGAATTTTTTAGCTATTCTCCATATATTGTCGCCTTTTTTTACGGTGTATTGTTTGGGGTCACCTTTTTTTACAATCAGCATGGTGCCTGCTTTGATTTTGCCTGATTTAATCCCATTCATTTTTTTAATATCACTAACCTGAACCGCATATTTGCGTGCTACACTTTGGAGCGTATCACCTTTTTTTACCAAGTGAATACGATCCTCACCTGAAGAGTTTGATGTCTTCTTTGTTGAAGCTTTTTCTGAGTAGGCTTCAGCCTGTTTGTTTGAGCTTAGATGTTTTTTTGCTTCTGGTTTGTTTGATGGAATAGTGATTTTCATTCCAATGTGGAGCTTGGCAGACCGCATATCGTTTGCATTCATTACTGCTTTTACGGACAAGGAATGCTTTTTCGCAATTTTATCTAAGGTATCACCTTTTTTAACAGTATAAGTTTGCTCTGCATAAGATGAATTAGAAAACAATACAACAGCAAAAAACAAAAATAAATATTTTCTCATTTGTCCTCCTAACATAAATCTTATGCAGCCTCTTCCTTAAGAAAATCGTTTATTGGCGGAAGATCGCTAAGATTTTTAAGTCCAAAATACTGAAGAAACTCTTTAGTTGTTCCGTACAGAAAAGGTCTTCCCGGAGTCTCTTTTTTTCCTATAATTTTTATGAGATGCTTGTCCATCAAGCTCTTTACTGCTCCGTCAGAATTCAATCCTCTTAACTGATCCAGTTCTACTTTAGTTATAGGCTGCTTGTACGCAATAATCGCCAAGGTTTCAAGTGCTGGCTGTGAAAGTTTGCTGGACTGGTTAATGTTTTTGAATTTCTTTATAAAGAGAGACATTTCTGGAGTAGTGAGCATTTGATAACCATCAGCAATTTCGGCAATCAGAATTCCGGCATCTCTATCTTTATACTCAGAAGCCAACTGCGACACCGTCTGTCTAACATCAATTTCGCTCAACCCGGTTGCTTTTGAAAGGCTTGATGCGCTAACAGGCTCTCCGGCTATAAACAAAAGAACCTCAATAACAGCTTTGGGGGAAACATTTTCCATTGGGTGAAATTATAACAGAAATTGCCTTGAAATTCAATGAATATTTTTTATACTATAATATACATGCGTCTAATCATAATCTGTCTCTCTATTGTTCTGGCAATAATATTCAAGCTGGGCGTTTCTGACGGTCTATCCTTTGGAGAATCAGGCTGTTCGAGCGACTGTGCCCAATGCCATTCTCTCACGGTTCAGGAAGTTGACAAGCTTATAAAAAAAGTCACATCTTCGCAGAGCAGCATAAGGGTTATTGACGTAAAACTCAGCAGAGTAAAAAGCCTTTGGGAAGTGAGTATAGAAGAAAAAGGGCTAAGAGGCCTAATCTATATAGATTTTTCAAAAAAGCATCTTATACCCGGGCCCTTAAGCTTTATCGAGCTTGATTCTGCAAACAGTAAAACTAATATTGAGAAGCCGTTGGACAGACGGGTAGATGCACAAAAAATATTTGCGGGGAATGCTTTGATTTTAGGGAAGCCTAGAGCAGCAAAGAAGGTTGCAGTTTTTACTGATCCCGATTGCCCTTTTTGTGGAAGTCTTCACAAAGAACTAAAAAAAATTGTCAACCAAAGAAGCGATATTGTTTTTTATCTTAAACTCTTTCCGCTTAAGATGCACCGGGATGCCTATTGGAAATCAAAAAGTATAATGTGCTCCGGGTCGCTGAAGTTGCTGGAGGATGTGTATGACAAAAAAAATATCGAGAAGAAAGATTGCCCAACAAAAGAGATTGATGAAAATATTAGTCTTGCAGAATCATTCGGAATAAATTCTACCCCAACACTTGTATTATCTGACGGCACTGTTGTAACAGGCTATATGCCTTCAGAAAAGCTCATTCAGTTAATCGACGGCAATAAATGAGACTTACAACAGAGATGATTTTGATGCTTGTTTCAGGAGGAGTATTCATTATCCTGCTAGTTGTTTTTGCAATGTATATCCCTCGACTTATCCAAGAAAAAAAAGATGTTGACGACTCACCCAAAATGAATACTGTTATGAGTGCATTCGGTGTGTTAGGAGAGGAGATTAAATCCTTAAAGACACAACTTGCTGTTAAAGAGCGGCTGGCAGCACTCGGTGAAGTATCAGCTGGCATTGCGCATGAACTTCGCAACCCTATGGGTGTAATTGCCGGTTATGCAAGGATTTTACTCAAAGAGGTTCCTGAAGGGTCTCAAAAAAGCGCGGTACAAGGCATCCTGAATGAGATAGAGGAAATGAATAAGGTCATCGAAGAGCTTTTGAAATTTACAAAGTCAGACTCTCTTGAAAAAATCTCTCTGGACATAACAAAACTTGTACATGAACTGGTAGAAAACATTAATGACCGAGCCGAAAACATAAGAATAGTGGCATCAGAAAGTTTTTATATTCGCGGCGATGAGACTCTGCTTAAACAGGCCATAAAAAACTTAATACTTAACGGCCTTGAGTCGGGCGGGGATGTACAAATAGAGCTTGTTGATGAAAAACCGGTGAGGAATGGTGTTATGATGACTGTTAGTGACAACGGCAAGGGAATACCCGAAACCGAACTTTCAAAAATATTTATGCCATTTTATACCACTAAAGAAAAAGGCTTAGGTATTGGGCTTGCCTTGGTGCACAAAATAATAACTGCTCACGGCGGAACAATTCAGGTTGAAAGTTCGGAAGGTAAGGGGAGTGTATTTAAATGTTTTCTTCCTGCTGATTAGCTTTATCGATATATGAAAAAAAACATCTTCTACATAACTATACTTATACTATGCTTTGGTTTTGTAATTTATGCTTCACGTGGTCCAAACATTTCTAATGCCTTGAAAAAGAGGATTCTCCCTGAGCTTGAAGCAGCCACAGGGAATAAATTTATAGCTCAAAACATAGTTATAAATCTCTTCCCTTTTGCTGTGGAAATGAAGGGTGTAAAATCTTTTGATGCCAACGGCAACCGAATTTTTACTGCAGAAAGAGTTAAAAGTCATATAAGCCTTTTTAGTATTTTGCGGAAAGAGCTTAGAATAAATCGGATAGTTATAAAAGATGCTGAATACAGTTCCGATATATATTATCTCAAGGTAATAGTCAAGAATGTGAAAAATTACATTCATTCAGAAACATCAATACCTCTTACCATAGTTATAAAATCTGTTGATGTCAAAGACAGCTCATTAAAACTTTCTGGTGAAGAGTTTTCTCTAAATGTAGAAGAGCTCAGCGGCGAAGCTGTTTTTGCAAAAGAGAACAGGTTTAGAGTGATTGCAAAAGACCTTGGCTACCGCTTCAAAGAAAAGGTAGAAATCCACTCTATGGTCGAAACTGTCTTTTCATTAACAGATATGAATATGAACATACAGAGCATAAAGATATTTTCCTCAGACTCTAAAATTACATCTACAGGTTTTTTGGGACTTGACCGCCTGAACGGAGAGTTAAGAACCGAAATTTCCTTGTTGGTTGAAACTGTAAAGCATATGTTTGGGCTTAAAAATCATGGAGGTGGTCATGTATCAGCAAAAGGTGTATTGAAATTTGAAGATCTTAACTCGCTTATTGCTAAAACACTGATAGACATGAAAATAAAAGGAAGCATGCACCTCGAAACATTGATGGAGCTTATCGGAGTCAAATCCAAACTAAGCGGATATATGAAGGTCGATGGAAAATTGAATGGATACCTTAACAATCTGGCAGGTGATGCTGATGCTTCGATCGAGGCAGGCAACATATTTGGTGTTGAAATAGACAGCGCAAGTTGCGGAGTTAAATATAAAAACGGCAGAATGATGTTTAATAATGGCAAGGCTTCTCTATACGGAGGTTCTGGCGTTGCAGAGGTTATGATAACTCTTCCTTCTGTTGATTCATACAGCCTCATGGTTAAGGTAAAAGACGTAAGCAGTGACGGCATTTTTAACCTTATAGGGTGGCATCCCAAAATTCCTGACGGGAAGGTCTCTGGTGAAATTGGCTCTTCCGGTTCGTTGTTTAGACCGTATGGATATTTTCAGTATAAAAGCAAGGCTATTCATGGCAATATATTAAGTCAGATAACAAACGCCTCAGGAAACTTCAAAAGCATTGGCGACACTCTAAATTTTGATAATTTGACAGCATCTTCATTCGGTTCAAGCGCTTCAGGTAGCGGCAGCATTAATTTCCAAAATAACAGTCTATTATTTAAAGGAGAAGGATGGTCTGACAACGTCAAACATCTTGCGTCGCCTTATTTTACGGCCTTGTCAGGCAAGACAAAGGCTCACTGGAACCTGAGCGGAACCTTTGACGACCCTGTTATAAATATAAATGCATCCATAATTAATTCCTCACTGCACTCAGCTATTACCTCCTTAAAAAAGAGTTATGACTTCGATTCGATAAAGCTTGATGCAAGTTACAGCAAAAACAGCCTTGTGATAAAGAATTTGAGCATGCGTTCACCAAAAGAATCGCTCGATTCCAGTGGCAGCATCGCATTCAAAAAGCCTTTGGCTCTGTTTGATTTTAGAAATCCGGAATATAGTATTTCTTTGTCGGCGTCCGGCATAGATATTGCGGATATTCTGGGGCTTGCCGGTTCTAACTACCCAGTTACCGGTACTGTTAACACAAAAATGGACATATTCGGCCCGGCTGCTAGTGCTAAAGCCTCGTATTCTTTTAAATCCGATAACCTTATGCTGTCAGGTAAGCACCGCTTTAGCGATGTTGAAGGCTCAGGCTTATTCGATGGGAAAGAATTTAAGGTGGACAGAATTTCTTTAAAAAAAGGACGCTCTAAAGTAGCTGGGCAAGGCATGATTTCTACTGATAGGCATTTTAAAGTGTCGGCTTCTGGCAATATTGAAACTATGGATATTCTAGAGGAGCATATCAAGGAGCGGCTCAAAAATGAGATGATTCAGGAGATTTCATTGCGCAATGTTAAGGTGGAAGGTGAGGGCACGCTCGACAATCCACTTATAGAAATTAACGGACATATTGCGGGAGGTATTTACAGGGGACAGACTATAGGAAAAGGGTCTGTTGCAGCCATTTTAAAAGGCCGGGATATTATATTCAACGCCAAACTGCTTGATGACAAAATGGCTGTTAAAGGCAAGGCAAGACTGGATCAAAATTTAAGTTGGTCATTTGATGCTGATTTAGAACCGGCACGCTATGATTTGTTCATTTCGGGACTTTTCAAAAACATACCTGAAGACCTTCTTTTGAGCTTAAGCGGTAAGGTTTCGGCATCAGGTGACAAAGAGCATACTGAGGCATTAATCCGCATACATAAAGCCCATCTGTATCTGTATGGCAATGCGTTTACTAACAATGAAGATATTATCGCTAGGCTTGTAAATAAAGATATTAGAATAGATAAGTTCAATATGAAAAATGACATCTCTGATTTTTCTGTCGGGGGTAATATAGCGATAGGACAGGGGTATTCGCTTTTGCTTGAAGGAGACTCTTCACTTGGCCCCTTAAAGACATTATCAAAAGAAATTGATGTTTTAAAAGGTTCTGCTTCTTTTGTATTTTTTGTATCAGGGGATTGGGAAAATCCAAAGGTTAACGGCGGAATGGATGTGTCAGGTGCCACGCTGGGATTTAAAAGTTTGCCTTATAGGTTCAGCTCTTTAAACTCTTATATTTATGTTGATGACAACAGAATAAATATAGAGAGGACCAACGCAAAACTGGCTGGGGGGGATGTATCCATTAGAGGCAACGCTTCAATACAAAACTTCTTAATTAAAAAGTTCT
>PEAD01000048.1 GCA_002753335.1 Nitrospirae bacterium MYbin3 | reverse complement strand
GTCGTTGGAAGAGGTTAAAAATACGCAAAGCTCTCTCGAGGCGCTTCAGGGCGGCGCTAAGATAGGTGTAAGCGAAGAGCTGCAGAAGATAGGGGCAGAGATATTCGGTATCAGCGAAAATAAAATAAGGGCTGAAGAAGAGGCACATATCGCCAATAAGACGATCACCCAGAAGATGAAAGAGTCATCCAAAAAGCTTAAAGAGCTTGATGCCAAGATTAAGTCTTTGCAGTTGAACAGGCAGGGATCGCTTGTATCTTCTATGGAAGACACCAAGAATATCAGCACTAAGCTTAAGGATCTGGAAGCTTTTAAACTTGCAATCAAGGACCTTCAGCTTGCGCTTGTTGAGCTGCAGAAGGCTTCTGATAAAAAAAGCCTTATTATCGGTAGGAGCAAGGCCAACGCTACAATATCAAAAGGACAGCAGATAGATTATGTTCAGTCACAGAAGGAATATTCTAAGCAGTTAAAAACCATAGGCGAGAAAATCGAGGAGATGACAAAGGTTCAGATGTCACTTGTTTCTCAGCAGACTGACGAACTTAAGAATCAGTACGAAAATCTTAAAAGAGATGTGGGTGAACGGGTTTCTGTTTTAAGCCTTTCTGTTGAACAGGAAGCCGGCACCGCAAATGAGAAGTATTCATCAGAATCAAACCGCCAGACAAATGTCTTCAGCCAGACAAGCACTGCAAATAATGTGCTTGTAAGCAATTCTGAGCTGCTTGCGATAGGTCTCTCGATTGAAGGATTGTCAACTAGGCTTTTTACCGTAATCAGCCCAAAGGAGATTGATCCTTTGGTTGTTGAGCTTAAAAAGTCTTTTGATCGTGTCGACAGCGTGCAGAAACTTCTTGATCAGGGTATGAAAAAGCTGGATACAAAAGAGGAGCTGAAGACACTTCAATCTATTGTTGCTTCGTTGAATTCTATTAAAAGCCTTTTGTTTGCGAAGGATGGTGTTATAGAGAAGATTAAACATGATTTGATAATGAAAGAAAAAGCTATAGAAGCTACGGCTAAACTGCGCGAAATAGTTATAAAACAGTCTGCTAAAAGTAAAGATTCTGTAAGCACCGCCAAAGGGGAGCAGGAAAAGGCTATCGGTGCGGTAAATCAGCTTATAAGGTTCAGCCTTGCTCTTACTGTAGGTATAAGCATAGCGGCAATTGTGCTTAGCATAGGTTTTGGAATATGGATATATCGTTCTATCGACAGGCCTCTTGCACAGCTTATAGGAGTGGCCGACAGTATTGCAAAAGGCAACTTTATCTGCACGCTTGATACGTCAAAGGACGATGAAGTCAGTGAGCTTGCAAAAAAGATGGATCTCATGGTCAAGTCTTTCAGCGATGTTATAAGCAATATACTTGTTTCTGTGAATAATACTGTTCAGGTGCTTGACGGTCTGAGACAGGTGGCTCAGCAGAGCGCCGACGGGTCGAAGGAGCAGGCTTCACAGGCCCATCAGATATCTGCGGCTGCAGAGGAGATGAGCCAGACATTCCGTGATTTGGCCAACAATGCCTCATCAGTATCTGCATCCGCATCAGATACAAAAAATGTTGCGCTGGCAGGGCAGGGCATTGCTGACAATGCTGTTGGAACAGTTGAGAGTGTTCATTCCGCTACTGTTGAACTGTCAGGCATGATTGACAAGCTCGGCAAGAGGGCCAGCGAGATAGGGGATATAGTAACCGTAATAAAAGACATAGCCGACCAGACCAACCTTCTCGCCTTGAACGCTGCCATCGAAGCTGCGCGTGCAGGAGAGCAGGGCCGCGGTTTTGCGGTTGTTGCGGATGAAGTCAGAAAACTGGCCGAGAGGACGATTGCCGCAACTTCCGAAATATCCCAAAAGATCGGAGCTGTTCAGTCAGACTCATCACAGACGACGAAATCTATGCATGCTGCGTCGGGTGAGGTTAATAAGATTACCGGCCAGATTAAGGATGTTGGCAGTTCTCTCTCCAATATAGTCGGTGCGGTGGAGCATGTTGTTGATCAGATAATGAGAATATCAACAGCCATGGAGGAGCAGACAAAGACGGCTGATGATGTTGCCAACAACATAGAGAAAACATCCAGCATTGCCGGTGAACAGCAGAAAATAGCAGGCAGGATTATGAAGGATGTCGGCGGACTGATAAAGGTTACGGAAGACCTTAGATTGTTGACCACAAAGTTTAAGATTCAGGGCAATGAACTTCTGATGCTTGATTTGGCGAAGGCCGACCACAGGCTGTTTGTCGGTAAGGTTGGAGCATTTTTAAGGGGAGAAGCTGAACTGGATCTGAACAGCCTGCCTGACCACCATGCCTGCCGTTTTGGCAAGTGGTATGATTCTGACGGTAAGCATCTGTGCGGCAATATGCAGAGCTTCAGGAGCATAGATCCTCCGCATGAGAAATTTCATGCGTATGCAAGGCATATGGCCGATGCATATAGGGCAGGAGATAAAGATAAGGCTTATGCACTATATACCGAGATGATTTCGCTGTCCAAAACAATTGTTGAACTGCTTGATGAGTTAAAGACGGAAGCCAAGGCTTAGTTAAAAGGGGTTAATTAAATGGTTAAAGTCCTTATTGTTGATGATTCTGCGTTTATGAGAAATGCTCTGACGAGTATGATTTCATCCGATCCTGAAATACAGATCGTCGGTACTGCAAGAGATGGGGTTGATGCTCTCGAAAAAATAGCCGCACTTAAGCCTGATGTTGTAACACTGGATGTGGAGATGCCGAAAATGGATGGCCTGACCGCGCTTAAGCATATTATGGAGAGAGATCCTGTTTCTGTTATCATGGTAAGCTCTCTGACCACCGATGGCGCGAAAGCGACTCTTGATGCCCTTGATCTTGGTGCTGCTGATTTCATACCCAAGAACCTTTCTGAACTTTCTATAAACATTGTGAAGATAAAAGAGATGCTGTTGGACAAGATAAAGCAGATAGGCAGAAAGGGCAGGCCTAAGAGACGGGTTGCAGCTCCCTCAAAACCTCTCGCCCACGCAGCAGCACACGAAATACCGAAGGCGATGCCTACAAAAGTTACTGGCGATAGGCGGGCAAACGTTGTTTCTATAGGCACCTCAACAGGTGGCCCTAAAGCTCTTCAGGAGATTATTCCTAAACTGCCAAAGGATTTTCCGCTGCCTATTCTTATCGCGCAGCATATGCCGGCCAATTTTACCGGCCCCTTTGCTGAAAGGCTTAATCAGCTCAGCGAGATAACGGTTAAAGAGGCGGCTGAAGGCGACGTGCTTAAGGGCGGCGTTGCTTATATCGCTCCCGGCAGAGGCCACATGCGGGTAAAGCGTCCGAGAGGGCTCGAAACAGTAATAACCATTTCTGAAGCAAAGGAAGACTACATATACCGTCCGTCGGTTGATGCGCTTATGCTTTCTGTTGCCGAGTTTTTTCCGGGAAGGGCCCTCGGTGTTATACTAACAGGAATGGGCAATGACGGGGCAAAAGGTATGGCCGAGATGAAGAGGACCGGCGCCAGGATATTTGCACAGAACGAAGATAGCTGCGTTGTTTACGGAATGCCGAAAGCGGTTGTGGATGCAGGCATAGCCGATAAAATATTGTCTCTGGAAGAGATTGCGGGCGAAATAATTAACGCTGTTTAGGAGGTTGATGAATGAAGGAGCTGACTGTGTCTGATGAACTCTTGCAACTGGTTACCTTTAATCTTGATAACGAGGAGTATGCGGTTGACATACTTAAAGTGCAGGAGATAAACAGGATGACCGAAATTACGAGGGTGCCAAACTCTCCTGCGTATGTGGAAGGCGTAGTAAACCTGAGAGGTAAAGTTATTCCTGTAATCAATATCAGGACCAAGTTTAGCCTTGAGGCTAAAGAGCCCGACTCTCGTTCTCGTATCATGATTATGGACATAGAAGGCATTACAATGGGAGTTGTGGTGGATTCTGTTTCTGAAGTGCTCAGGATTCCGGGCAATATAGTGGAGCCGACACCTCCATTGGCCTCAAATATAAGTGCAGAGTTTATGAAAGGCATTGCAAAGCTGGCAGACAGGCTTATAATACTTCTTGACCTTGACAGAATGCTGGGGAAATCGGATGCTGTGGCTCTTCTTGAGTAGAATGACCACTAAGGATAAAAACTTTTGAAAGAAGAGCTTTTAGAAAAAATAGTTCTTGAAACTATAGATGTTCCAAGTCTTCCTACTGTGGCTGGCAAAGTCCTGCAGTTGATGAACGATGATTTCTCTTCAATAAATCAGCTTGAAAAGATAATTTCGCAGGATCAGTCTTTTTCAACCCGGCTGCTTAAAATAGCAAATTCACCTTACTACGGCAGGGGCAAGAAGGTTGATTCTGTTTCGACCGCCATTATTTTAATCGGCTTAAACACAATGAAGAATCTTGTTGTTGCGGCTTCTCTAAAGGATATACACCGAAAATTTGGGTTGTTTGAGCAGCGTCTTTGGGATCACAGCCTAGGCGTGTCTATTGCGGCCTCAGCCCTTGCTGCAGAAACGAGGTTGATGTCATCGGAAGAGGCTCTGGTTGTTGGGCTTATCCATGACATAGGCAAAACCATACTGAACAACAGCATGCCTGATTCATATTCATTGATTATCGAACGTGTCTATGACGAAGGCATATCTTTTATAGAAGCAGAGAATGACATGCTCGGCTTCAATCATTGCAACGTGGGCGGCTTGGTTGCCCGCAAATGGAAGCTGCCTAAGAACCTTGAGGCGGTTATCGAATATCATCATTCGGAAGATTTCTCGATGGTTGAGGATAGTGATTATGAGTTCCAGTGCTTGATTGTGAAAACAGCTGATGCCTTGTGCCTCAATTTGAATATAGGGTTGCGTTCATCCGTAGAAATGTCAGATATCGAGCTTGAGCGTTTGGGGATAAGCAAAGACAAGTTCGCCGAAATTTCTGAGAAAGTAAAAGCCACATACCTCGAACAGAAATCAGAAGTAGAAGCCTAGGCTCAAACTAAAAATACCGCATGCTGCAGATGAAGTCCTTTGTTTTTTGTCCGATAACTAAAGCAAGATGGCAGGATATGAAGGCATAGGCAATGTTTTGGGCATAGCTGGCTCTGCCTTGATAGGTCAGAGCAATGTAAAGCTGTTTGCGCGTCAGAACAGGCCGGCAAAGAAAGTCATACGGGAACGAGCAACCTCCAAGGCTGAGGATGAAGGCAAGTCTTCGTCAGAAGCAAAGAAAGAAAAGCACGGCATAGATATCAAGGCATAATTTTCCCATCGCAGGAAAATAATTCCTAGCCTTATCCTCTTTAACCTCAGAAAAACTCTTGAAAACCCACTGAAAAACATAGTTTAAATCTTGGCATCAATATTGCTTTATCTCATATTAATTCTATGAGAGAGAGGGCAGGATGCAAAAGGGAATATATGTAGCTTTGAGCAGTGCGGTGTTAAGAAGCAGAGAGCTTGAGACGGTAACTAACAATCTCGCGAATGTCAGCACTGTAGGGTACAAAAAGACATCCACCTCTTCTCGCTTTTACGATATTTTTGAAGGCATGGCTCAAAAGCCTGACGTGGCCTATCCCAAAGCGAGGGGCATGACCGATTTCAATAAATATCATATCGACACAGCAGACGGTAATATAAAGACCACAGGCAATCCTCTTGATGTAGCTATTATGGGCGAGGGTTTTTTTGTGGTCCAGAAAAAAGGACAGAATTTTTATTCAAGAAGTGGATCGTTTACCTTGGATAAAGACAATACCATCGTATCAAATAATGGTTATAAAGTTCTTGATAGCACCAACAGGCCGATAACTGTCGAGAATGACGGCAATATAAGCATAGCCCACGACGGAACTATTAATGTGAACGGAGGGTCTGTAGGGAAATTCAAGGTGGTTAAACTGAACGGTTTGATGCATGAAGGCGATTCACTTTATTCCGGCGAAGAAGCAGGCGTGTCTGATGGAGAAGTTGTTCAGGGCGGGCTTGAGATGTCTAATGTTAATCCGGTAAGAGAGATGGTTGGAGTAATGACTGCGCTCAGGCAATATGATTCGTCTATGAAAGTAATATCCAGCTTTGAAGACCTTTCAAAAAGGTCGCTCGAATTAGCTAGGACATAATTAGGGAGGAATTGAGATGATAAGGTCGCTTTTTACGGCAGCAACAGGGATGCATTCCCAGCAGATGAATGTTGATGTAATCGCCCACAATCTTGCAAACGTTAATACGGTCGGGTTTAAAAGAAGCAGGGCCGATTTTCAGGATTTGCTTTACCAGAATATTAAGGGGCCCGGAGCTGTGTCGGGCGAGGGTGTGCAGGTGCCTACAGGAATACAGGTAGGATTGGGTGTAAAGCCTGTCGCGGTGCAGAAGCTTTTTACTCAGGGCGATTTTATAAACACGAATAATGAGCTTGATCTTGTGATCGAAGGCGGCGGCTTTTTTCAGGTGACGAGGCCTGACGGTACTACCGCTTACACAAGGTCAGGGGCGTTTAAGCTTGATAAGGACGGGAGGATGGTTACTTCTGACGGTTATCCTCTTACCGACGGTATAACGTTTGATCCTTCGACAACGAGTATAACTATAAGCGCAACAGGAGAAGTTAGCGCCTTTGTGGCAGGAAGTTCTGCGCCTACTGCGCTCACTCCGATTACAATAGCTAAGTTTGCGAATCCTGCAGGTCTTATGGCAATCGGCAAGAATTTGTTTACCACTTCAGATGCTTCAGGAGAGGCTGTTTCAGGCGCTCCGGGCCTTGAAGGCAGAGGCACTCTTAATCAGGGATTTCTCGAAATGTCCAATGTTAATGTTG
Organism: Nitrospirae bacterium MYbin3; assembly: GCA_002753335.1. GTDB lineage: Bacteria > Nitrospirota > Thermodesulfovibrionia > Thermodesulfovibrionales > Dissulfurispiraceae > MYbin3. Next base: position 2,698 of record PEAD01000048.1, on the reverse strand, counting down.
TTGAGGAGATGGCAAATTTGATTATAGCCCAGAGGGCATTTGACATTAATTCGAAGGCTGTTCAGGCCTCTGATGAAATGCTCCAGATTTCTTCTAATATCAAGAGATAACTGAGATGAGAATAATCATAATAACTCTGATCTTTACTTGCATTGCAGCATTGGCGCCATTTTCATGTTTTGGCGAGCTAAGCGATGATTCGAAGGTGCTTGTCGAGATTAGGCGTGCGATACAAGATGATCTTTCTCAGTCACTATCTCCTGATGTTGAAGTTAACAGCATAAAAGTTGTTAAAGGTATCGATTTTATCAAAAGCAGCACGACTTTTGATTCGGCCCGCATGAGCGGATATTCGGGGCGCAACAAGGTTAACTATGAAATTAAGATAAGAAATGGGGCCGAGGCTTTTTACGGGTTAGTTGTTGAGGCGGCTTACGATCTTATGGTAGATGTTTTTGTCAGCTCGAGGGCTCTTGTAAAGGGATCTTATCTTACTCCGGATAGTTTTTTTACTCTTAAACAGAGACTTTCAAAAATACCTTACGGAGCCTCAATTCAGCGTTCTGATATCGAAGGCAAAATACTTAAGGCTAATATTGGACAAGGAGTTTTGCTGAAAGCTGATAATTTTGCAAATGTGTTGACTATCAAGAAAGGACAGAGAGTGGATGTTATCGTAGAGGGCAGTAATATTACGCTGACAACCAAGGGGATTCTTAGAAAAGATGCTGCAGTTGGCAGCAGCGCGCTGGTTTATTGCGATGCTAATAAGAAAGAAATAAATGGCATTCTTTTGGATGCCGGAACGGTAAAGGTGAAAATATGAATAAAAGCCTGATGTATTTAAACAGTAGAGTAGGAAAAGTTTGCCTGTCGGTAGGAATTTCTTTCTTGATGTTAGGTTGTTCAGGGCTTAAAGAAGCCCATGAAATAAGGGAGGCTCCGATGCCTCAGAAGTACGTAGAGCCGAAGGAGAGTCAGAATAAATATGCTTCTGAAGGCTCTCTCTGGAGTGACGGTGCATCTATTTTTGAGGACAGGAAGGCCAAGAGAGTAAATGATCTTGTGACAATCGTTATCAGTGAATCATCAACAGCCTCGAAAACGGCAACTACCAACGCAAGCAGGAACTCTTCCGGGACATATGGAATTGATAATATTTTGGGAAGCAAGCTGGCTGGGTTGGATGTGGAGAAAAAACTTTTGCAGAAATTAGGCTTGCCGGACGCTTGGAACGGGCTTCCGTTCACGCCTTCAGCAGCAGGCAGTTCTGCATCTGATTTTAAGGGAAAGGGAGATACTACACGTGTAGGAAAATTGTCAGGCACTATAACCGCAAAGGTTGTTGAGGTCCTGCCGAATACGAATATGGTGCTTGAATCACGCAAAGAGATAGTGGTAAACAACGAAAAAGAGATACTGGTCTTTAGGGGAATGGTAAGGCCTGATGATGTAACTCCGGCTAATACTGTTCAGTCTCAGTATGTAGCTGATGCACAGATATATCTTGTGGGCGATGGAGTGCTGGATGACAAACAATCTGCAGGGTGGCTGGTCAGGTTTCTGGATAAAATATGGCCCTTTTAACTTGGCATAATAAATGCAATAGAACTGATATGAGAATGAAATCACAAATAATTAAAACTTGGGCAATAGCGATTCTTATGCTGTCATTGTTTTCAGGTGCTGCCAATGCTGAAAGAATAAAAGATATAGGCAGTTTTTCTGGTATCAGGGAAAATGAACTTATCGGTTATGGAATAGTAGTTGGACTGAACGGTACTGGTGACAAGGACGGAACATACATATATCAACCTTTTGCAAATATGTTGAGCCGTATGGGTGTTAACGTCAGTCAGGCTGACATAAAAGGCAAGACAAAGAATATAGCTGCAGTAATTGTCACTGCCAAGCTTCAGACCAACACAAAACCCGGTTCTCGGGTTGATGTGCAGGTTTCCTCTATAGGTGATTCAAAAAGCCTTCAGGGTGGGACCCTGCTTATGACACCGATGAAGGGGCTTGACGGCAATGTTTATGCCATAGCGCAGGGAGCTCTTTCTATCGGAGGTTTCTCTGCGGGTGGGGCGTCGAAAAATCACCCGAATGTAGGCATGATTCCGAACGGAGGCTTGGTAGAGAAAGAGGTGCCTGTTCAGCTTAACAGGAAAAACAGGCTCGACCTAATGCTTATGGTTCAGGATATAACAACCGCCAAAAGGGTTTCTGACAAGATAAATGAAAAACTGGGCGGTTCGTTTGCCAAGGCCGAAGGTCCTTCGGTTATTTCTGTTGTTGTGCCTGATTCCTTTAGTGAAAGAGTGGTTGAGCTTATGTCTGCTATTGAGCTTCTTAATGTTGTGATAGATGTTCCGGCACGAGTGGTGATCAATGAGAGGACCGGCACTGTTGTGATAGGCGAGAATGTGAGCATCGCTCCTGTTGCTTTGTCGCATGGTGGGCTTACGATATCTATAAAGACTGAACAACAGGTATCTCAGCCTGCGTCGCTTGCTCCTGCATCTGCTCAGACTGTGGTTGCAACACAAAAAGAGGTCGCGGTGGAAGAGAAGAAGGCTTCGTTGATGGAGGTAAAAGGGGCAACAATAGGCGAACTGGTAAAAGCTCTTAACGCGCTCGGAGTGACACCTAGAGACATGGTCGCTATTCTTCAGGCGATTAAGGCGGCTGGCGGGCG
>PEAD01000017.1 GCA_002753335.1 Nitrospirae bacterium MYbin3 | reverse complement strand
TCTATTCTGATGAGGATGTCAGAAGGCTGAACTTCGTAATTCAGCTTACCCGAGACATGGGGGTTAATAAAGCTGGCGTTGATATTATTCTGCGCATGAGAAAGAAGCTGGAAGCGCTCCAGACCGAGACTTTCGAAATGCTGCGATACCTTGATGATGATATCAGGATAGAATTTGAAAAGAGGTTAAAAACAATATTTTCGGAAGAGTAGGATTTCAGGAGGGACACAATGAGAATAGATAAAATGACGGCGAAAAGCCAGGAAGCATTGCAGTCAGCACAGCAGCTTGCCGAAAGAAAAGGCAATCAGCAGATAGATGCTGAACATCTGTTTTTTGCGCTCATTCAAGATGATGAGGGCATAGCCTGTCAGATACTGAAGCGGCTTGGCGTTGACCTAAAACTCCTTGCCGGTGACGTAGAAAAAGAGATAGATAAATTCCCGAAGGTGTCTGGCGCAACCGCCTACGGCCAGATTTACATATCGCCCAAGCTGAAAACTGTGCTCGAAAAAGCCTTTGATGAGGCAACCCATCTTGGGGATGAGTTCATAAGCGTTGAACATATACTGATAGCGCTGATAAATGTTCAGTCCAACGCTTCGGATCTGCTTAAGAAATACGGTGTTACTGCCGATAAAGCCCTTTCTTCAATGAAGGATATACGCGGGGCTCACCGTGTTACTGACCCGAACCCCGAAGAGAAATATCAGGCTCTTGCAAGGTACGGAAAGGACCTTACCGAACTTGCGAGAAAGGGCAAGATTGATCCGGTAATAGGCAGGGATGAAGAGATTCGAAGAGTCGTTCAGGTGCTGTCGAGACGCACCAAGAACAATCCTGTAATAATCGGCGACCCGGGGGTCGGCAAGACAGCGATAGCCGAGGGGCTTGCACAGAGAATCGTTGCGGGAGATGTGCCCGAAACGCTCCGCGATAAAAAGCTTGTAAGCATAGACATAGGCGGGCTTGTTGCAGGAGCAAAGTACAGGGGCGAATTTGAAGAAAGGCTCAAGGCTGTGCTCAAAGAGATAGAGCAGTCGGAAGGCAAAATCATCACATTCATTGATGAGCTTCACACGCTGGTCGGGGCGGGCGGAGCAGAAGGCGCCGTTGATGCATCCAACATGCTGAAGCCAGCTCTTGCGCGCGGCGAGCTCCGCTGCATAGGTGCAACCACGGTGAATGAGTACAGGAAATACATAGAAAAAGATCCTGCCCTCGAAAGGCGCTTTCAGCCGGTTTATGTGAAGGAGCCTTCGGTTGAGGACACAATTTCTATATTGAGAGGCATAAATGACAAGTACGAAGTGCATCACGGAGTCAAGATTAAGGATGCTGCGCTCATAGCGGCTGCGGTGCTTTCGCATCGGTATATAGCTGACAGGTTTCTGCCGGACAAGGCTATAGACCTGATAGATGAATCAGCGGCAAGGCTGAGGATGGAGATAGACAGCATGCCGGTGGAGCTTGACGAACTTGAACGCAGATTAAGGCAGCTCGAGATCGAAAAGCAGGCGGTATCAAAAGACCGGTCTCCTGACGGGCTTGAAAAACTCGAAAGAATGTCGAGAGAGATGGCAGAACTGAATGGGAAGAGGGATCAGCTCAGGGCCCAGTGGCTCGGAGAAAAAGAGGTAATACAGAAAATAAGGGATATAAAAGAACGTATAGAAAAAACGAAGACCGAATCTGAGCTGGCTGAGCGCGAAGGCAATTTAGTAAAGGCTTCAGAGTTGAGATACGGCAGGCTTCTTGAGCTTCAGAAGGCTCTGGATGCAGAAAATACAAGGCTTCACGAGACACATTCTCACAGGATGATGCTTCGCGAAGAGGTTGACGAGGAAGACATTGCGGGTGTTGTGTCGAAATGGACAGGCATACCGGTTTCCAGAATGCTTGAAGGTGAAGTACATAAGCTCATAAAGATGGAAGACAGGCTGAGAGACCGGGTCATAGGTCAGGAAGAGGCTGTAGTTGCGGTGTCCAACGCGATAAGGCGTTCAAGGGCCGGTGTGCAGGATCCGAACAGACCGATAGGCTCGTTCCTTTTTCTGGGGCCGACAGGGGTAGGGAAAACCGAACTTGCAAAGGCGCTTGCCGAATTTTTGTTCGATGACGAGGCTGCTGTTGTGCGGGTTGACATGTCCGAATATCAGGAGCGCCATACTGTATCGAGGTTGATTGGAGCTCCTCCCGGTTATGTCGGATATGATGAAGGAGGACAGCTTACAGAAGCGGTAAGGAGAAGGCCATATTCTGTGATATTGTTTGATGAGGTCGAGAAGGCGCATCCCGAAGTTTTCAATGTACTGCTTCAGCTGCTGGATGACGGACGCCTTACCGACGGCCACGGCAGGACGGTTGACTTCAGGAATACGGTGGTTATCATGACCTCCAATATCGGAAGCGGCCATATTCAGGAACTGCTCGAAGAGAGGGTTAAGAGGTTAAATAGAGCTAACGAGTTGAAAGAAAAGGTGCTCGAAGACCTAAAGAAATTTTTCAGGCCGGAGTTCCTGAACAGGATAGACGATATACAGATATTCAATCCTTTGACCGAGGAACTGCTGAAGAATATCGTCAGCATTCAGATCGGGCGCATGAAGAAATATCTGCAGGACAAAAAAATAGAGCTGAGCCTTACGGATGCTGCAAAGGCTCACATAGCCAAACTGGGATACGATCCTGTATATGGCGCGCGTCCGCTCAAAAGAACGATACAGAAAGAGATACTAAACACTTTGGCTATGAGAATACTGGACGGTTCGGTCAAAGAAGGGGATACGGTCGAGGTGGATTTCGACGGCAGCAGTATAAAATTTAACAGTATAGATGAACTTAAGGCTGCTGCCTAGCATGGCAAGAACGGGCCTTTGGCCCTTACAAAGACTATAGTTGGGCTTCCGGCAGTGCATTAGGGCAGCCGGAAGGAAGGAGGTAGTTATGTCGATCGTAAAATGGAGTCCTGTAAAGGAGCTGGAAGAGATGAGGAGGGATATGGACAGGCTTTTTGAAGATTTCTTCACGCCTGCCCGCAGGAGAGGCTGGATAAGAAAGCCTGAACAGAGTGTTGTTGTGCCGAACATCGAGATGTTCGACAGGACAGACGAAATCGTGGTTAAGGCAGAACTGCCGGGTGTCACCAAGGAGGACATAGACCTTACCATCACCAAAGACTCGCTTACACTCAGGGGCGAGATCAAGAAGGAGGAAGAGGTAAAGGAAGAAAACTACTATGCCTGCGAGAGAAGCTTCGGCAGTTTCACCAGGGCGATAGCGCTTCCTGTTGAGGTGGACAATGAGAAGGCCAAGGCTTCCTTCAAAAATGGAGTGCTCGAGATAGTGCTGCCCAAGAGGGAAGAGGCCAGACCGAAAGAGATTAAAATAGAAGTATCGTAAAAAAAAGGACGTAAAAAAGGCCCTCGCGCAAAGCGCGGGGGCCTTTTGGTTTTTTAGGTCGATTACTGTTTTACAACGTTGATCGCCTTGAGACCTTTCGGTCCCTTTTCTGTATCGAAGCTGACCGATTCGCCTTCGGCGAGGGATTTAAATCCGCTGCCTACGATCGATGTGTGGTGTACAAAAACGTCACTGCCGTCTTCGCTTGTTATAAAGCCGAAGCCTTTAGAGTCATTGAACCACTTAACTGTTCCATTAGCCATTTCGTTACCTCCTTGCTTACGAACTAAAGTTTCAGATTGGTGATGGTAATAAAAAAGGCCACCAAGCTAAAAGTCTTTGTGGCCTTAAGAGACATAAAAACTCTGAAACTCTGTGTTAACAATAACAGGTATTAATGCAAATAGTCAATGAATTAATTTTTTCTTGACAAGCCTAAAGGCAACGGTTCATAATGTCCATTGAAGTTTATAGCCAAGATTTCGGCAATTCCATACTAAGGAGGTGATTCAATAATGAAGAAGGCACTCGCACTCGTACTGTCAGCAATGCTACTCGTAGCATTCACATTTACAGTCGGCTGTAAGCCTGCTGAGGAACCGAAGCCTGCACCGGCTCCGGCACCTGCACCAGCTCCGGCGCCTGCACCAGCTCCAGCACCGGGCGCAGAGCAGAAGCCTGCAGACCAGAAACCTGCAGAGCAGAAGCCAGCAGAAGCAAAACCAGCAGACAAGAAGTAATTTGGACAAAAACAAGGTCGGAATCGCAAATACGGTTCCGACCTTGTTGCTTTTTAAAGCCTGAAATTGTTATATTTTTAATCATCGTGCAGTGTTTTTTTATTTAAGAGTGGGCCATCCCACTCTTTTATTTTGTACAGGAAGGCATAGAAATGTTGGATACAAAACAAAAGATATACGGGCTTGCTTCTCAGGCTGCCGAAGCAGAGGGTCTAGAGTTGGTGGATATAATCGTGTCCGGCAAGGGAAGGATGCTCGTAAGGGTGATTATAGACAGAGAGCCCGATGGGGTTGCGATAGAGGACTGCGAGCGTATGAGCCGGTCGTTGGAGGCTTTGCTTGATGTTGAAGATGCTATAAGCTCCTCTTATATGCTTGAGGTCTCATCACCCGGCATTGACAGGCCTTTGATTAAGCCTAAAGATTTTGAAAAGAACATAGGCAGGCTCGCAAGGGTCGTAACAAAAGAGCCATTAAACGGGCAGACATTTTTTTTCGGCAGGCTTGTGGATGTAGGTGAAGGCTGGGTAAGGCTTAGGCCCGAGAAGTCCAGCGCTCAGAAACCTCATGCGAAAAAGATTTCTAAACCATCTGATGGGAAGGATGATATATTCATTCCGTTTGACCTTATTTCGAAGGCGAAGCTTGAAATAGAGATAGGGCGGCCAGAAAAGGCTGATTCCGGCAGCATGCCGTTATGATATAAAGGAGAAGATGATATGGCTAAAGAATTATGCATGGTTATAGACCAGCTAAGCAGAGAAAAAGGCATTCCGAAAGAGTCTCTTCTGAAGCTGCTTGAAAACGTTCTTCTGTCTGCTGCTAGGGCAAAGTTTGGAGGAAGGGAAAATGTAAACCTCCACATAGAGCCGAAAAATTGCGAGATCAAGGTTTATGAAACCAAGACTGTAGTAGAAAAGCCGGTCAACAAGGACGAGGAGATATCTCTTGAGGAAGCACTAAAAGATGATCCGCGCTTGAAGCTTGGAGATACAATTGACCTGCCTATTTCGCTGCTTGATTTCGGCAGGATAGATTCACAGAAGGTCAAACAGGTTATCTTTCAGCGTGTGAGAGAGCATGAGAGAGACATAATTTTTGAGGAGTACAAAGACAGGGTCGGACAGATCGTAAGCGGTACGGTACTGAGAAAAGAAAAAGGACTTTATTTTATCCATATCGGAAAAACAGAAGCGATGCTTTCGCAGCGAGATACGCTGCCCCGGGAAACTCTTAAGCGTGGCGATATAATAAAGGCATATCTTGCCGAGGTAAGGCAGTCGCCGCGAGGCCCTGCAATAATACTCTCGCGGACCGAGCCGCGTTTTGTCACCAAGCTTTTCGAGATGGAGGTTCCTGAGATCGCCGACGGAGTCGTAATAATAAAGGATGTTGCAAGGGAGCCGGGAGAAAGGACCAAGATCGCCGTAATTTCTAAGGATACATCGGTTGATCCTGTTGGCGCCTGCGTTGGCATGAAAGGCACACGGGTGCAGTCGATAGTAAGAGAGCTCAGGGGCGAGAGAATAGACATAATTCCATGGAGCGATGACCCTAGGATATTCATAGCACGGGCTCTTACTCCTGCAACCGTTGACAGGGTGGGTGTAAGCGAAGAGGGGAAGACCGCAATGGTTATTGCGGAGGACCAACAAAGATCTCTTGCGATAGGCAAGCGCGGCCAGAACATAAAACTTGCGACCAAACTGACCGGCTGGGAGATAGATATTCTTAGCGAAACCGAGTACTCCAAGGTCAAGCTGGAGGAGACCGAAAAATCACTCGATGATGCGGTCAGAAACTTCAGGAACAAAGTTGCAGAGGAAGAAAAAGAAGAAGAAGAAAACGAAAATAAAGAATAGTTTAAAAATATAAAATGGAAAAGGACCTCAACGCTCCCATACAGTATATCAAGGGGGTGGGTCCCCACAGGGCTTCCCTTCTCGGTCGCATCGGCATCAAAAACCTAAGGGATGCCCTTTTTTATCTGCCTTATCGATATGAAGACCGCCGGGTCTTCAAAAAGATAGCGCTTCTCCGTCCGGATGAACTGGTTACTGTTTCGGGTAGAATACTCAAGGCTGATGTAATATCCATAAACCCTCGCTTAAAGATATTGGAAGTCATAATATCGGATGGAAGCGCCTTGCTCAAAGCCAAATGGTTCAACCAGCCGTATCTGAAAAAGAATTTTAAGCCCGGTATAGATGTTATTTTTTACGGACCGATAAAGGCCGGGTTCAGAGGCGCCGGGGTTGAACTTCAGAATCCTGATTATGAGCTTGCGGTTGAAGACGAAGGCGACGGCGGTGTTTCAGCAACACACACAGGAAGGATCGTTCCTATATATCATTCGACAGAAGGATTGAGCCAGCGTCAGTTCAGAAATATCATGAATGCTGTTGTATCGCAATACTCCGCTGCTGTTCCTGATTTTATGCCGAATGAAATAGTTTCGAGATACCGGTTTCCAAACATCGCCGAGAGCCTTATGAATGTCCATTTCCCCAAACCCGAGATTCCGGTTGAGGATCTGAACAGAGGCGTAACAAATTATCACAGACGGCTTGCGTTTGATGAGCTGTTTACTCTTCAGTTGGGACTTGCCCTGATAAAAAAGGACGAGGCTTCCGAGAAGGGAATAACCTTTGCCCCTGACGGAAGGCTTGCGTCTAAGCTCATTAACAAACTTCCTTACACGCTCACCGGCGCACAGCAGCGAGTGGTTAAAGAAATCCTCTCGGACATGAGATCTTCTTCTCCTATGCACAGACTTTTGCAGGGCGATGTGGGCTCAGGCAAAACCATAGTGGCCCTTATATCCATGCTTTCTGCAGTAGAGTGCGGTTATCAGGCGGTTATCATGGCGCCTACCGAAATATTAGCCGAGCAGCACTATCTCAACATACACAGGCTTGTCGAAGAACTGGGGCTTAGAATTCATCTGTTGACCGGCAGCCGCAAGAACAAGGAATACGAAGCTATTGCTTCCGGCCAGACGAATATTGTGGTGGGCACACATGCCTTGATACAGGAAAGCGTAGTCTTTGCCAAACTAGGCCTCATTGTTATAGACGAACAGCATCGCTTCGGAGTTATGCAGCGTGCGAGTCTTAGAAAGAAAGGCCTCAATCCTGATACCCTCATCATGACCGCTACGCCGATCCCAAGAACACTTGCCATGACGCTTTACGGAGACCTCGACTATTCTGTTATTGACGAGCTGCCCCCCAACCGTACGCCTATAATAACGAAGCTTTTGTACGAAAGCCAAAAAGAGCGGATATATCGCATGCTTGAGGATGAAGTAAAGAAGGGCGGCCAGGCTTATGTGGTTTATCCTGTTATAGAGGATTCCGAAAAAACAACCCTGAAAGCCGCAATTACGGGCTCGGAGGTGCTTCAGAAGATGTTTCCTAAAATCACTGTGGGACTGATTCACGGCCGAATGAAGACCGCTGAACGAGAAGATATAATGCGGCGCTTTAAAGAAGGCGTTATAAATATTCTTGTTTCTACCACTGTTATCGAGGTTGGTGTTGATGTGCCTAATGCAACGCTTATGGTCATCATACATGCAGAAAGGTTCGGACTCTCTCAGCTTCACCAACTGCGCGGCCGCGTAGGCAGAGGGGGAGAGCAGTCTTTCTGCGTGCTGCTCTGCTACGGCTACGGTGAAGATTCCAAGAGAAGGCTTGATGTCATGGTAAAAACATCGGACGGCTTCAAGATAGCGGAGGAGGACCTCGAGATACGGGGACCCGGAGAGTTTTTCGGAACAAAACAGTCCGGCATTCCTGACCTCAAGGTGGCTAATCTTTTAAGGGATGGTGTCTTGCTGGAACCCGCTCGCAAAGAGGCTTTCACCTTGATCGAAAACGATCCTGCGCTCATCGGTTTCCCTGCTCTTAGAAGCTCTATCGAAGGCTTCTGGGGAAGCAAAATAGAGCTTTTTAAAACCGCATAAACTACTTTTTACGCTTTTCGTTATAATACCGCTATGCAGGGAAAAGACAAAAATAAATTCTGGATCGCAGCAGGCGTGGTGCTTTCAACTTCGGTAATCATTTTCCTGATCTTCAATACGCTCTTTTTTGTAAGTCGGGGACATCGCAGCTTGATGCCTGACGTTGCCGACAGACTGCAGCCTGAGCCGCTAGACAAAGAGCAAGGTTCTTCGGTGTTTAGTGCAAACAGAACAGAAAAAAGATTTTCGGATTCCACCAATCTTTCTGAGGAAAAAATATCTTCTCTTATTGCACTGATACCCAATGCTGAACCTGAATTCAAACCCGAAGAAACTCAAACGAAAATCATCGAGGAGAGGGTGAAAAGCAGCCTCTTTATCCATCAGCGCACCCGGGAGAGCTTTGAGGCCCAAAGCAGTATCGGAGCGCTTACTGTAATCCACTCTTTTACTTGAATCGGCAGAGAGGGAATTACGCTTCACAGGGCTTATTTCAAAGCAGCCCCGCACATCTCAGTGGAAGAGCGCATCACAAGACCGCTCAAGGATGTTTCATTAAACAGAAGCTCTTATATGCACGGCGCTGACTACTACTTCGACGTGAAACTATGTGCTGCTCTGGTTGGCAGCTTTCAGCATTTTTTTGCAGCAGGAACTCAAAGAGTGGTTTCTGAGCCAAACGAAAAAAAGGTGAAGAGGGTAGATCTTAAAGGCAGCTCGAACTTCGATACCATGGTGTTCTTCACACTAGACAATAACCTGTCTTACCCCCTTACAGACGCCTATCTGGCAGGCTTACTGAGATCCAAGCCTCATAATCCGGTAGAGTTAGCCGATTCAAAGTAGGGTCTGCATTATTGCGCAATTTTGTAGCCGAGAGAAACCCATTCGGGGTATCCGGCCTGAAATGTTTTCACGTTGGTGTAGCCTGCCTGTAAAGCGGCGAACGCCGCTTGTTTTGTAAGCCCTCAGCCATATCCTCTACAGTAAATAACCACAAGGGTATTTTTGGCCTTAGGTAAAAATGTTTCTATCTCTTTGTATTTTGACGGAGGCACATTTATCGCTGTAGGGATATGCCCCTGCCGGTACTCCTGCAGTTCACGCACATCCAAAAGCACAAACTTGGTTTTTGCATCTATCATTTTCTTGATTTCATCGACCGATAGATTTTTAAATTCCTGCGCCGCAGATATAGAAAAAAATGCGGCTACGAAAAACAACGACCACAAAAATTTTGTCATAACCAACTCCTCCTGATATTTATATTTACTGCCCTTTCCATCCGAACTCGCCTATCAGCGGCACGAATACGCAGGCGGTGTGATACTCTTTTAAAAGCATCTTGTCCGTCTTTGTTCCCTTGATCAGCGTCTGGGAAAACCTTTCTCCTACAGGAACAACTATAAAACCGCCATCCTTCAGCTGTCCTAAAAGCGGAGCAGGAATCTCCGGCGTTGCAGCGGTTATTATTATACGGTCAAAAGGCGCATATTCGGCCAACCCTAATGTGCCGTCGCCTATATGTGTGGATATATTTTCGATCCCCAATTCCCTGAATTTGTCCGCAGCCCTCTCGGACAAGGCCGCTATCCTCTCTATTGTATGAACCTCTTTAGCTAGCGCCGCAAGCAACGCCGCCTGATAGCCGGAGCCGGTACCGATTTCGAGAACCTTTTCATCGCCTGCAAGTCCTAGAAGCTCGGTCATTATCGCCACCATGTAGGGCTGGGATATGGTCTGATTCTCTCCGATTGCCATTGCCATATCAGCATAAGCGCTGTCTTTCATAGATTCCGGCACAAAAAGATGGCGCGGGACATTGCGCATAGCTTCGAGAACACGTGAGTCAGAAATCCCCCGCGGAATGAGCTGTGCATCAACCATCATGTTGCGAAGCCGCTTAAGATCCTCCACTGCGCCTCAATATCTCCCGTGCAGCGATAACGCCGGAGGCAGAAGCCTGTATAAGCCCCCTGCTCACACCCGCGCCATCGCCTATCGCAAAAAGGTTTTCGATAGCGGTCTCCAAGGATTGATTAAGCTTGACCTGCCTTGAATAAAATTTCACCTCAACCCCGTAAAGCAGCGTGTGGTCAGAATTTATACCGGGGGCTATTCGGTCGAGAGCGTTAAGCATCTCTTTTATATTTGCCAGATACCTGTAAGGGAGAACAAAGCTCAGGTCTCCCGGAGTTGCATCCTTAAGCGTCGGTGATACTATGCCTTTTGAGATTCTTTCGGGAGTCGAACGCCTGCCCTTAAGCAAATCCCCGAGCCTCTGGACAATAACGCCTCCGCCTATAAAGTTCGCAAGCCGGGCTATATACATGCCGTAGGATATCGGCTCGTCAAAAGGCTCGGTAAAAAAAGTGCTCACCAGTATCGCAAAATTAGTGTTGTCTGTGCGCTTGCCAGCATAGCTGTGGCCATTGACGGTCCAGATATCGCTTAGATGTTCCTTTACAACTTCACCGTAAGGATTCACACAGAATGTCCTGACCCTGTCGTCGAATTTTTTCGAATAAAAAATCAGCTTAGGCTCGTAGGTTATTGCTGTGAGCGGCTCCAGGACCGACGCAGGCACCTCTACCCTTACCCCTATGTCCACCGGATTTTTGAGCAGCTCAAGCTTCAGCCTTCGCGCCTCTGATTCGAGCCATTTTGCTGAAGCCCGGCCGGGCGCGAGTATCACATACTCGGCAGACACCTCGGTTCCATCGTCAAGCCTTACTCCCTTAACCTTTTGGTCTTCCGAAATTATACTTTCGGCCGAAATGCAGAAAACCGTATCGGCTCTGCCGTTTATCGACTCCCTCATCTTTCTCAGGACTTCTCTGCATCTGTCGGTGCCTATATGGCGTATCTTAGAAGGCATGAAGGTGAGTTCATTGCGCGCGCATAAAGCTTTTATCCCCGAAATCTGGGCCTCATCGCCGCCGTAAACTTCGCCCGGAGCCCCGTACCGCACATATACATCATCCACATAATTGATAAGTGACTGCAGTGCAGCTGCATCAACATACCTCGAAAGGAATCCTCCGATCTCGTGGGAAAGAGTGAGCTTGCCGTCGCTGTAAGCGCCAGCTCCTCCCCATCCGCTCACTACATTGCACTCGGCGCATGAGGCGCAGTTAATGCCTTTGCTCACCATAGGGCAGTGCCGCTCATTTATATCGCTGCCTCTTTCCACAATCAGGATGCGCAGATCTTTTTTTGCGTTCAGCAGCTCGAGTGTCGCAAAAATTCCGGCAGGCCCTGCACCCACGATAACAACGTCATATTTTTTGTTGTGGCTCAGCATAGTTTGAATGAAATTAATTGAACGGCTTCTGTAAGATAAATATAGCACTAAATAAGGCTAACGTAAACCGCTTAGAAATGAATACAAATAAATCACCAAACAGCCTTTCTGGCATCGCCTCTGCATTTCTGCGTAAAGAGGTTGCCTCGGCCATGCCAGATTATGAAGTAAGAGATCCTCAGGTTTCTATGCTGACGGCATGCGCGAAGACGATCGAAAATGGAGGCTCTCTGCTTGTCGAGGCAGGAACAGGCACAGGCAAAACTTTTGCCTATCTCATCCCGATTATCTTATCCGGGGTAAAGGCTATAGTTTCTACACGAACGATCAATCTGCAGGAGCAGATAGCATCCAAGGATCTCGCCTTCCTTTCGAAGATTAAGCCGTTCACCTATGCGATAGCAAAAGGCCGCTCCAACTACCTATGCATAAGGCGCCTGAATGCCTTCAGAACCGAGGACCCTCAGGAAGCCGAAGAATACAGGCTTCTGGTGCGCTGGTCCTCAGAGACCAAGACCGGCGACGCAGAAGATTATGAGGCGCGCAGAAGCCTTTTATGGGAGCGTGTTTCTTCGGACGCCGATGCCTGCAAAGCAAACAGATGCGCCTTCTACAAAAAATGCTTCTACTATTTTGCCCGCAGCCGTTGGGAAGAAGCCCAGATAGTGGTCGCAAACCACGCCCTAGTCGGCATAAATGCTATGTTCCATGCCGATTCCAAGATACTGCCGCAGGCAGAAGCTCTCATACTTGATGAAGCGCACGCGCTGGATGGTGTGCTGTCAGAAGTGGCAGGGATAACACTTTCTCAGAAAGGCTTTGAGCGGTCGCTCAACCGTTTTTTGCGCACTGATGAACGCGGACTATACAAAGGGATCCTTTCCCAATCACCCGACCTGTTTCCTGTTATAGAAGCGCTGCGCAGCGAGCTGTCCCTCTTCTGGGTCTCTGCAAAAAACAGGCTTCAGCACAGAACTGCTATAAAGGGCAAATTCAGCCTTAATGATTTTGCATTGGCCCTTGCGGATTCAATATTATCGGCATCCGGCAAGATAAAGACCTCCACGCTCGGCCTTTTTCATGAAGACGATGAACTCGAAATGAGGGCAGCCCTTATAAAGCTCCATGCCTTTGCTGAAGGATTGAAGGCGTTTGCGGAAGGCGCGATAGATGAGAACGACAACTATGTCAGATGGGCAGAAATAGAGGAGCGTCGCACCGCGCTCCGCATGTCGCCGGTTTATCCGCGTGATTTCGTGAGGCAAAGCCTCAGGCCAGATTTCAACACCGTACTCCTCACATCAGCCACACTGTCGGTGTCAGGAGATTTTGGATTCATAAAAAACCTGCTAGGCTTTGATGATACCGCCACGCTGTCTCTTGCCTCCCCGTTCGACCTGAAAAATATGATAGAGGTAAAAATTTTTCGCGGCATAGACCATAAAGAGGCCGCCTCTGCAGAAAAACTTGCAGAAGCAATAATTGCAGAGGCCTCAAGAAAAGACGGCGGGCTGCTAGCACTGTTCACCTCGCGCGATGTCATGAACAGGACATGGGAGCGCTCGATAGAGGAGCTCAGCTCGATGGGGCTTAACCCTATGATGCAGGGAGAGCTGCCCAACAGCACGATACTAGAGATAATGAGGGATTCGACAAATACCGTTTTGTTCGGTCTCGACTCGTTTTGGGAAGGCGTTGATGTGAAGGGCGACGCGCTGAAATGCATAGTAATCACCAAGTTGCCCTTTGAGGTGCCGACAGAGCCGATAGTAAAGGCGAGGACAGAAGAGATAGAAAAACAGGGCGGCAACTCTTTTTATGAATATTCCCTGCCTAAGGCTGTGCTAAAGTTCAAGCAGGGCTTCGGCAGGCTTATCCGGTCTAAAACCGACAGCGGCAGGGTTGTGATCTGCGACGACCGTATAGAAACCAAGATGTACGGCAAGAAATTCCGCGAAGTTTACACGCAATAGCCGGCCGCAGGCTACTCTACGTCAGAATCATCGTCACTTCGTTCATAAATAATACGCCGCGCTATCCCCACCCCTTCATAGCTCTCAGGCCTCTTCATGTTCAACCAGCATTTGTCTATGAAATATTTAGCCGGTTTATCATGAGGATTCCTAACGTAGCAGTTCTGGAACAGATCATATGCCGCCTCAAATGCTCTTGACTCGTACATCGAAACTGCCTCTTCAAATGTCGATGCAAGCTCCAACTTGTAGTTGCTGCAATCCGGCGGGTCGGCATCAAAAACCTCCCATATCGGGGTCCATTGCTCCTTCCCCTTTACCTTTACTGTGCCGATTCTGCGCATCTTATATTTTGAAGCATCTTGCAAGGCACTATACGTTGCACCGCTGATTAAGAGCGGCACTCCATATTTTTTGGTTATACCTTCGATACGCGAGGCGGTATTGACAGCATCGCTTATGACCGTTGCCTCCATCCTGTCATGCTCTCCGATTATTCCTATTCTTAAACTTCCTGTGTTTATACCGATCCCGATGCTGACAGGACGATATTTGGCGCGTGCGCGGCCCTCATTGTAGCCAACGAGTTTGCGCAGCATCTCTATGGCGCTGCTTAAAGCATCATCGGCGCTTGCAGCGAATAAGGCCATAATGGCGTCTCCCATATATTTATCAATGAACCCATTATGCTTCCTGATCACCGGGCCCATCACAGTAAGATAGGAATTCAGAAACTTAAAATTTTCTTCAGGAGTCATCGATTCCGAAAAAACCGTAAAATTGCGCATATCAGAAAACAGGATAGACATGCTTTTCTCGGTATTGTCTCCCAGTCTCACATCAACTATATTCTTTTTGTTCAGGTTTATTAAAAACTCATTAGGGACAAAACGCTCATACGTTGCCAATTGGGCAAAAGATTGTGAGGCTTGAATGGAAGTCTTGGTAAGCCTCTTGAATAACATGAACGCTTGCACAAAGACAAAAATCAATAGCCCTGACGGCAATAGTCTGATGGTTGAAATAACATTTAGATAAAGCAATACATCATTGCCTGCTATAGCCGCAAGAAAAAGGAGTGACGCAAGAGGCCATGCAGCCTCTTTTATCTTGCTAATGTACAAACAAAATAACAGCGCAAGTACATAGAGAGAGCCATGCTCTATAGCAGCTGCTGCGCCCTGATTCAAAGCTGCTGTTTTGACCAGGACCGGGATTATATAAAAAAGTGCGGCTAAACTGCAGATTCCTCCCAGATAGAGCGCAGAAATTTCCTTTCTGTAAAGCCAGAACAGATAAAAAAGGCAAAAGCCTGTTGTTATAAGACTGCCGCAAAAAAGCGCATCAAGGCCAAAACCAACTCGTATCATTTGAGTGAGTGTACCTGCTTGCCCAAGTTCTTCGCCTTACTTCCCGATCCTCTCCAGCAAGAACTTCACCTGTCTGTCGTCGGGACTGAGGCGAATAACTTCCAAAAACGCCTTTTTAGCCTCCGGTTCATTGCCGCGCTGGTAGTGCATAAAACCCACCGCACGCTGGAGCGTAGAGTCGTTGGGGAATTTCTTAACACCGTCTTCAAGGTGCTTCATAGCCTTGTCGTCTTCCTTCATCTCCTGATAACAAAGCGCTAAATAATAAAACGTATCCGGTGAGGGATTGGCCTTCAATGCATTCTCAAAAAGATTCGAGGCCTTGCCGTAATTCCTCTGTCTGAAAAAACCGCCAGCCTCTATCAAAAATTCGGCAGCCTTTTTCTGGCGCTCATCCTGAGAAAGCGACGCATAGGGGTCGGCCACAGCATCAATTATCTTGCCGGATGGGTACGCGCTGTTATATATCTTTGTTACAGTTACGCCTTTAATTTTCATCTCCTCAACATTTGTAGAACCTAAATAATTAGCGCCTATCTTCACAGGATTTTCGGATACGATATTTTCACCGTTGTCGTAAATATTTGTGTCAGCCAACTCTCCAGAAAAGCCCTGCATAAATACGCCGCGCTCATTTTGAAAAATGCCGGATGCGTTTATGACAGTATTTGTTTTTATAAGCTCGATGCCTAACTTATTGCTGGACACTGTCATGCCTTTAACCGAAACCGATGGAACTCCGGATATTACGGCGCCCTTATCACTGCCCGAGATAGAGCCATTCTCGATAGTCCCGTCAGCATGGGAAATATTCAAAGCAACCTCTGCGCCCTTTATGCGGAACCCGTTCATAGAGACGCTGCCGCCGTCTATCGCAATGCCCCGCCACTTCTTGGCCTGAACAGGCACAAATTCAACGGGGGCCTCTTTTCCGCTGACAGCCAAACGGCCGCTGACCTGCAATGAAGCATTGTCGTCGAAGCTGATGCGTGTATCAGGCTCAATAGAAAGCGTAATGCCCTTCGGAACTTTATAATAATTCTTGACAATATAATTGCCCGAAAGGATTGTGTCCTTGGCAGCTTCGCCAGAAAGCAGCACAGGCTCTTTAGACACCAAGGCCGACTTAACAGAATCAACATTCTCCGAATCATTGCCTGTTGCGTCATAAGCTATAACCCTGTAATAAAAAACAGCATCGGCTTTTGCGGTCTTGTCTTCAAACACAGCCTGTTCGGTTTTTGCTATCTCTGCAAAGCCGCTCAGCGGCTGTTCACTTCTCAGCACTTTGTAGCCCGCAAGATCGCTCACATTCTTTACCGGCTCCCACGCAAGCTCTATCCTGTCCTGAAAACCTTTGGCCCTCAGCCCCTTTATCTGCGGGGGCGCAGTGGTGTCAATGCTCACAAAACCGCTCACGTCGGTCCACTGGCTTTCATAGCCTCCCGCCCTTTTCAGAGATGCGATGATAGGCATGTCTGCCGAATTATCCCCCGGCAAAACAAGATATTCACCCATATAAATGCCGGGCTTTGTTTCTTTCATAAGAATGCCTTTTTTAAAGTTGCCTATATCAAAAGTCGCGACTATGCCGGGCTCACCCTCAAGTCCAACCCTGATAACCTTCCCTTTGCTGAACGGCCCCTCTTTTATGTTGGTAAGCACTTCCTTGATTACAGGAGCATCGTCTTTGGCCACGCCTGTCGGCGAAGGTATTTTCAAATTGAATTTATAGCAAAGCTCATTGACCATCCTAACCTGCTGGATCTCGCGCAGGTTCATAGCTGTCGAAACTGCGGTCATTATAGCTCCGACAGGCGACATCGGAACCCCTCCCTCATGGTAGCGCACCGCATCCCGTATCCTGAAAATCTCCTTGCCTGTCTTGGCATTTACCATCCATATCTCTGCCTCTGCTCCAAGCTGCGAATATACGCCTGCATAAACTTTTTTATAGTCGATCACACGGCCATAGATTAAGCCATCGCAGGCGATCGCCTGACAAATCTCGGCAGGGGCTATTTCGACGATGCTCTTTCCTGTGGATTTTTCGAGCTGCACAGCCTTTTCATCCACTATCGGAAGCTTTATGTCGCGGTAGGCCTTTCCGCTGAAATGGTTGGCAAAGGAGCGCCGAATCTGGTTGGATATGCCTACTTCCTGAGTTTCGTTCTGGAAAGGAAGTATCGCTATAGTCCTAGGAAGCTCATCGGTGGCTATGCTTAAATCCTGGCCATCCTTCTTAACTTCTGCGGTTGGAACACACGAAACAAGCAGAATCAGCGACAGGGCGAATAAAACAAAAGGCTTTTTCATCACAGCCTCCTTTATTGCGAAAGTGATATTGCTATTTTTTCTCTTGCTGCGATTCGGTCGGCCCACAGGTCTCAACATACTTGCCATCAGCATCAATCATATTGAGATAGCGTTTAACCTTGCCTGTCCTGGTATCGATAAGAAACACAGCTTGATGCGTAGATGTCTCCTGCCTCTTCAGGTTAATGGTGGTGTAGGTGCCCTGAAAGAGCTGGTATCTGCCATCATCGTCTTTGGACTGTTCAGCACAAAAAACATTAGTTGCACAAACAACAAAAAAAATACAGACAGCAAAAAACATTCTTATCTTCATAACGATTCCTCCGTAGTGATTAAATATAGCCGATCATATAAGCCTAGCAGGCTAATGAGTAATTATAGCAATACAGGCATTATTTGGAAAGGTAATTTTCACATTTTGCACTGCGGTCCGCCTTGATATTTGCAATAAGGGGTAGTATCATTCTTGTATGCAATGTGCAAGCGGCAGTTTGGGGGATATTTGTGGATCATAGCATGATGAATGAATACATGGCTCATGGCTTCTGTTTTTTGTGGGAAAAGCCATTGGTCTGGCTGCATGTAATTTCTGATGCTATTACAGGAACCTCTTACTACGCGATCACATTTGCCCTTTTATACTTTGTTTACAAAAGACGCGACCTCCCTTTTATAAAAATATTTGTACTTTTCGGACTGTTTATCCTCGCCTGCGGCACTACGCATCTGTTTGCCATATATACGATATATGTTCCGGAATACTGGCTGGAAGGAATAGTCAAGGGCGTCACAGCGTTTGTTTCTTTACTCTCTGCAATTATTTTCATACCGCTGATTCCCAAGGCTATTGCACTGCCAAGTTTGACAAAGGCTCTGGAAGAGATTAAAGGGTTAAACTGCAAATTACAAAAACAACTGGAAGAGCAAAAACAGGCGGAAGAAAACCTGAGGTCACTTACACAGCGCCTTAAACTGGCAACAGATTCTGCCAAGCTTGGCGTCTGGGATTGGAACCTTACTGACAACACTATGTTTTGGGATGACCGGATGCTTGAACTCTACGGCCTTACATTGGAAACATTTCCGGGCGGCATCGAGGCATGGCAGAACGGCCTGCATCCGGAAGACCGCGAGAAGACCATTAAAGAATGCGAGGCTGCTTTAAGAGGCGAAAAAGAATGGAACACAGATTTCAGAGTACTGCATCCAAACGGGACCGTAAAGCAGATAAAGGCCAACGGTCTTGTTATCCGGGATTCTGAAGGCAAACCTATCCGTATGCTCGGAATAAATTTTGATATAACTGACCACAGAAAACTCGAAGACCAGCTCCGTCAGTCCCAGAAAATGGAGGCGGTAGGCGTGCTTGCCGGAGGAGTTGCGCATGACTTCAACAACATCCTGCAAGGCATAATCGGATATGGCAGCATGATAAAAAAGAAGACCGGTGAAGCATTAACAAAAGATTTCATTGATGAAATCCTTGCCCTTTCCGAAAAAGCCGCTAATTTGACACGGGGACTGCTTGCCTACAGCAGAAAACAGGTGTTAATAGTAAAGCCCGCAGATATAAATCAGGTGTTGCTGGATACAGAAAAATTGATAGTCCGTCTTATAGGTGAAGATATAAGGGTCAAGACAAAAACAACTAAAACTCCACTCGTATGCATGATAGATTCATCCCAGATACAGCAAGTGTTGATAAACCTTGCGGTCAATGCGCGGGATGCTATGAAAACCGGCGGAGAACTATACTTGGAAACAGGCAGCATTGAAATAGGCGAAAATGAAGTCAAAAAGCACAGCTATGAAAAAACAGGGCGGTATGCTGTGATATCAACAACCGATACAGGAGAAGGAATAGACAAACAGGACCTTAAGCATATATTTGAGCCTTTCTATACAACCAAAGAAGTGGGCAAAGGCAGCGGCCTCGGTTTGTCGATGGCTTACGGGATAGTAAAACAGCATGAGGGATTTATCAATGTGTACAGCGAAAAGGGAATCGGGACAACTTTTAAAATATATCTGCCGCTCCACCTAAGCACACACAGTGAGCCGATAAAAGAAAAAACGGTAGAAGCAGGAGGAGGCACAGAGAGGATACTTTTGCTGGAGGATGATCTGTCTGTGGGAACTGTTATCAAGCTCACTCTGGAAGAACATGGTTATCAGGTTGATAGAATTGAAGACCCGGAAGAAGGCTTGAAACTGTACAGAGAAAAGAGCGGGGAAATAGACATGGTGATACTTGATGTTATAATGCCAAAAAAGAACGGCAAAGAGATATTGGACGAAATGAAAAAGACAAATCCTCATATTAAAGCGCTTTTTATAAGCGGCTACCCGCGTGAATACCTGAGCCAGAAAGGGTTTGCAGAAGACGATGCGACTATTCTCATGAAACCGATTAACCCTGACAATATGCTCTTGAAAATCAGGGAGCTTCTTTCTGCCTGAACTTTTGAGTGTTGAATTTTTGAGTTGTCAATATTAGGGGATTGAGCTAAAATTAATAAGGCTTACAAGGGGGGGAGATTATCATGGGAAGATATATTATCTGCATTCTGTTTCTCTTTTTATTGTTTCCTGCAGCAGCTTTTTCTTCTGAGGTCCTCACCGGAAGCGGCTGTTCTGTCAGCACAACAGGCTACCTGATAGACCTCTCCAAGGAATACGAAAAAGAAACCGGTGTAAAAATGCATATCATGGGAGGCGGCAGCCCGCGCGGGTTGGCGGACATACTAGCCGGAAATGTAGATTTCTCGGCATCCTGCGTAACAAAAACAAAAAAAGATTCTGACAACCTCGAGTATGTTCAGGTTGCATGGGACGCCCTCGTATTCGTAGTGCACAAATCCAACCCTGTCAATTCAATCACCCAAATGCAGGTGAGAGACATCTATGCAGGCCAGATAGACAACTGGAAACAGCTCGGCGGTCCGAATATGAAGCTTATATCCTTTATCCCGTCAGACATATCCGGTGGCGTAATTCAATCCCTGACAAGCACGGTCTTAAAAGGCAAATCGCCTGAACAACAGAAAAACTCTTCTGTTCAGGCGGCATCAGCGGCCATATGGGAGCAGTTGGTAGAAAAGACTCCGGAAGGATTTGCCAGCAGCGGGTTTTCGAGCGCACGGAAGCGCAATGTCAAGATGCTGAATGTGAACGGGGTACAACCCACAAAAGCAAATATCATATCGAACAAATACCCGCTTAGAAGACCGCTTTACCTTGTAGTGAAAAAGGACGCAAGCCCCAAAACAAAACGTTTCCTCGATTATGTTTTAAGCCCGAAGGCGCAAAAACTTATAGCATCGTATGGTTCAATCTCGCTTGCCGAAATAAAATGAAGCTCACGCTGCAGACACGGGCCACAATCTTTGTCGCCGCAGTTGTCATCGGGGCGGGTTTTGTGTCGTCCCTATTTTTCATCAACGCCCATAAGAAAAGCATGGAGCGTGAGGTAATAGTGCGCGGCATAACTCTGGCTGAATCCCTTTCGATGGCTATAGATGAAGGAGTGGCGTCAGAAAATCTGGATTTCATAAAACAGTTTCAGGACCTTGTTCACACAAAGGATGTAGAACTTGCCCAGGTTTATACATCCTTATGGCATGCCATAGATTCTTACCCTGTAGGCAGACAAAATGAATTGCCTGACACCGAAGCCATAAGCTTTTACAAATCCAGCCGGAATAATTTCTATAAAAAGAATAAAGGTTATATAGACTTTTATTCTCCAATTTATTACAAGATTGAAAAATCATCAGATGAAAAAGACAAACTGCTTATAGGCTATGTCAGGGTCAAGCTTTCGATGCATGATTTCGAGCAGGCGCTGAAGAAACAGGTGTTTCTCAACATTTTGATCTCACTCATTTGCGTTGCTTTTGCTATTGTTCTGCTTAACTTTCTGCTCAGAAAATACATTCTAAACCCGATCCTTGCCCTGCATAAATCAGCAACGCTCCACAAGCAGGGAGAACTTCCTGAAACGATCCCTGTGAATTCCGATGATGAATTGGGACAGCTTACAAAAGAGTTCAACAGCATGATTAAAGCCCTTAGGGAAAGAGAAGAGCGCGTAGGAAATGAGAAGGAACGGCTGCTGGTAACTCTGCGCAGCATAGGCGATGCTGTCATAGTAACAGAAACTGAAGGGACCATAACTCTCATGAACCGGGTTGCAGAGAATATGACAGGCTGGGACTCGTCGGTTGCCGAAGGACGGCTTCTCAAAGAGGTTTTTAACATCATAAACGAAAAGACAGGGGAGCAATGTGAAAACCCGGTTGATAAAGTTATAAAAAAAGGCATTATTGTTGGGCTCGAAAACCACACGGTGCTCATAGCAAAAAATGGGGAGAGGAAAATAATCGAGGACAGCGCAGCGCCGATAAGAGACAGCAGCAGCTCTATAGTGGGCGTGGTTCTGGTTTTCAGGGATGTTACCGAAAAAACCAAACTGGAGGCTGAGCTTGCAAAACTTGTTAAACTTGAATCAGTAGGGCTTTTGGCCGGAGGAATAGCCCATGACTTCAATAATCTGCTTACCGCCATTATAGGCAATATAAGCCTCGCAAAATTTTCTATCGATGAAGAGGGAAAAGAATATGCACGACTGACCGACGCCGAGAATGCCTGCAAACGGGCTGCAGACCTGACACAGCAGCTGCTTACATTCTCGAAAGGCGGAGCCCCTCTGCGCGAAACAGAGTCAATAACTAAGGTCATCAGAGAATCTGCAAAGTTTATTCTCTCTGGTGCAAACATCGCCCCGACCTTTGATATTTCGGACGACCTGTGGAATGTGGATATAGATTCCGGCCAGATAAATCAGGTGTTCAACAACCTGATAATAAATGCTGCTCAGGCCATGCCTGATGGGGGCAGGATATTTTTTACGGCGGTCAATACAATTGCCGAACTGCCGGTGCTCAGAGAAGGACCGTATGTCAAAGTGTCTGTCAAAGATACCGGTACAGGAATGCCTCAGAATGTGCTCGCCAATATCTTTGATCCGTATTTCACTACCAAAGAGACCGGAAGCGGGCTAGGGCTTGCTACGGTCTATTCAATCATAAAAAGGCATGACGGATACATAACGGTGGAATCTAAGGTTGGTGAGGGTACCGTCTTTCATATCTATCTTCCTGCGGTTCCGGGCAAACCCCTACTGCCCCAAAAGAAACAGAATACGCTTAATGCAGGCTGCGGCAAAGTGCTTATCATGGATGACGAACAGATAATTCGTGACTTGGCAGGAGAGATACTCTCTTCATTAGGATACGAATGTCTGTTTGCCTCAAACGGCACCGAGGCGGTCGAAGTTTACGGCAGGATGCAAAGTTCAGGCACGCCTATTGATCTGCTGATTATGGACCTGACTATACCGGGCGGCATGGGCGGAGATAAAGCGATAACAAAAATACTGGAGATTAATCCTGACGCCAAAGCAATTGTCTCTAGCGGTTATTCCAATGATCCTATAATGGCAAATTATGCTCAGTACGGATTTTCGGGCTGCATAGTTAAACCTTATACGGCGCAGAATTTCAGCAGTGTAATAAAAGATGTGATGTCGTCAGGACAGATTAACGAACCCTAACAGAACTACCCTTTTATCAATTCCTTCATCTCACGAACAGCACGCTCCATTCCCACAAGAACGGCGCGTGACACGATGCTGTGGCCGATATACAGCCCCCTTATCCCCTCTATCGCAGCGATAGGTTTTACATTGTAGTAGTTCAGGCCGTGTCCGGCATTAGCGGTAAGATCCAGCTTGGCGGCTGTTTTCACAGCCTCTATCACACGATGCAGCTCTTTTTCCTTCCGCCTGCCTTTTGAATCGGAATAAAGCCCCGTATGTATCTCGATCATGTCGGCTCCGATTTCCCTTGACACCGCAATATCCACCGCCTGCGGATTTATGAAAAGGCTCACAGGAATCCCTGCAGCATGGAGCTTCTTCACCGTCTCTTTCATATGCTTCTTCTGTCCTGCCACATCCAGCCCGCCCTCGGTCGTCAACTCCTGCCTTTTTTCGGGCACGAGCGTAACCATATCAGGTTTTATCTTTATTGCGATAGCCACCATTTCTTTGGTGGCGGCCATTTCAAGATTCAGCTCGGTCGGAACTGTTTCGCGCAGCAGTCTTACATCCCTGTCCTGTGCATGCCTTCGGTCTTCACGCAGATGTATGGTTATGCCGTCCGCGCCCCCCAATATCGCAAGAGCAGCAGCCACCGCAGGATCAGGTTCAAACGTCCTTCTTGCCTGCCTTACCGTTGCCACATGATCCACATTCACACCAAGAATCATCAATTCCCCCTAATACGCAATTTTATAATAAGCTATTCCCATGTATTCTCTTGCAGCGGTATTCATAGTTTCGAAATTGCCCGGCAGATAATCGTTCCAGCCGTATTTTTTGTTGCGCCATGTCTTAAAGTCCGCAGGAAAAGGCGTCACATCCAGACCGGCTATCTTGAAACTCATGACCGACCTTTTCATGTGGTAGGCCGATGTTACGAGAACAGGTTTTTTAAAGCCTTTCTGCTCGCATATCGCAAGAGTGAATCTGCCATTCTCGATCGTATCCCGGCTTTTGTCCTCGACTATTATTTTTTCTTTCGGCACTCCCAAATCCGTAAGAAACCGCATCACGATCGGAGCCTCGGCCCTCTTGTGGTCAAACACCTTGCCGCCCGAAATTATTATGGGCGCATTAATCTTTTTCTGAAGCCTTACCGCCGTAATAATCCGGGACAGCATATCCTTATGCGGAGCGCCTAAGCCCGAAAAATCTAAGACTTCATCGTAAACACCGCCGCCTAAAAGCACTATGACATCGCCTTCTATATTCTGGGGAATCTTGAACTCAGCCTCAAGCCTCTGAAGAGCGGCATCAGACATAGGAGTTATAGACATAAACCACATGAGGCAGGCGGTTAGAATATTCACAAGACCGAATTTCCAGTTCTTTCTGAAAAACAGCCAGATGCCTGCTATCAACAATATCAGAATAAAAATTCCGGGTGGAAGCAGAAACGGTGCGATTAACTTTTTAAGCGCAAACATAGGCAGATTTATCCATCACGCAGCGCTCAGTTTTTTAACAAGAGCGGTTATTTCACTCATCTTAAAAGGCTTGGCCAAAGCCCCTGAGAAGCCATATTCCTCGAAATTGGTCATGATTTTATCTTTTGGGTTCCCGCTAGAAACAACCGCCCTTGCGGCGGGATTAAATGCCCGGAGACTGCTTATCGCCTTTTCTGCCCCCCCGTCATCAGGAATGTTGACATCCATAATGACTATGTCGAAGGGTTTCCCTGATGCTGCAGCCTCCATATAAATTTTCATGAGCTCGTCAGACTTAAGCGCAAAAGAAACATCGAACCCGATAAGCGCAAGCATATCACCAGCAACTTCCCTCACGATCTCGTCGTCGTCCATTACAAGCGCCCTGCCGCCCACCTTTGTCTGTTCATCCCTGTCTTTATATGCAGCCGGCAGATAAACCGTGCATACGGTCCCAACGCCTACGGTAGAATCCATTGTTATAAAACCTGAGTGGCTCATAACTATCGAAAATGCAGCGGCAAGACCCAGCCCCCTCCCCTTTCTGCTGCTCATTCCCTTAGTCGTAAAATACGGATCGAATATCTTCGGCAGGTTTTCTTCAGAAATGCCGCAGCCGTTGTCCTCGATAGATATCTTCACATAATGGCCTGCAACAAGAGGAAGAGAACCGCCCTCAACAACAGATACGTTCTCGGCCTTTATCCTGATGACGCCTTTGTCCGAAACAGACTCGAAGGCATTTACGACAATGTTCTGTATAACCTGTCTTAACTGTGCCTCGTCGGCGCTTATCTGCCATAATCCATCCTGCATCCGGTATTCGCACACGGCAGAGGAAAAGCTGGCGGTCAAAGCGGTGGTATCCTTTATAAGACCGGCCACCGAAATATTCTTTTTCTGTGGTTCTGCCACTCCTGCTACCGTAAGCAGTTTATGTGTAAGCTCTTTCGCCTTTAAAGAAGCGCTTTCGGCTGTGTTCAGTTTCTCGGCAATCCTGTCTTTAGGAGAAACCAAAGTCTTTGCAAGGGAAATATTGCCTAGTATAGAGGTAAGCAGATTATTAAAATCATGCGCTATGCCTCCGGCAAATATCCCGGCAGCCTCAAACTTATTCACCCTTGACAGCTCTTCCTCGATCCGTTTCCTGTCTGTTATGTCCATGTATGCAAGAACCACTCTCGCAACATCTCCGTGCTTGTCAAAAATAGGGGTGCCGGCCACATCATAAAGCCTGTCGTTAAAATTCCAGTTGCTGATATGCACAGGCCTCTTCTGCTTCATGACCCGCCTGAAGGTGCATACCGAAGGCATCTCATCAGCTCCGCACATAATGCTGTAGCACTTCTGTCCAGTAACAACTTCGGCTCCTGCCTTGAAAAGATCCTGCTGTTTTTTGTTGTACGAAACGACCTTCATATCACTGTCAAGCACAAGTATTCCTATTCCTGCAGAATCAAAAATCGCTTTTATCTCGTCGCGGGCTATCTGAAGGCTGTCATTGGTGGTATGCAGATGGTTAAGCACCTGACCGAAAGACCCGGCTATGATGCCTATCGGATCAAGCTCTATCAGTGTGGAGTCGTCAAGCTCTTCGGGCTTAAGCGGCAGCGTGCCCATAACAAGGAGGAGTTGATCTATCTTTTTGCGAAGATATGCCACAGTATTTTCATACTTGGCGCGAAGCTCTCTGTTTTCGGCCAGAAGGCGCTGATAGCTGTCTGAACTCGGGTTATCGGGGTTGCTATCTCGCATCCAAAGCGCCTATCGAAATTGAATAAAAATTATCCTTCTTCTCGACATTAACCGAATACCCCATATTTACGGCAGAGTCAGGAATCGTAACCGTTGCATCCCTGTTGTCTGTTTTTAAAACCAGCTTCATACTGCCGTTTCTTATATTGCTGCCATGTTCATTGACATGCTTCAACGCTACAAGAAGCGTTGCAGGGCAGACCTGCCCTCTGATATCAACTTCTACAGTCTCAATTTTATCGTCCATGGCCATCTCCAGAAAAATTATTCAGCTCACGTTTTTACCACAAAACCTGTGAACAGCCTGCTGCCGAGCCATGCTCCGGGCAGCAGCCCGGCAAAGAAAAGTATACTTTGAACCGCCAGAATTGGCAACCCGCCAAAAAGATGCCATATGTTGCAGCCGGGGGTCATACGCGATGCAAGCCCCATTATGATACCGCCTGCCAAAGCCGCCCAAAACTGCCTCTGTGGAATATTCGTATAAACCCTGAACTCTTTAAGAGATATTGCAGAAAAGGCGCTGCCGAGAACAATTCCGATAATCACCGGCATCTGAATAACAGCGATGGCATCAAACATAGGCCCGGGGCCGCCTTTCATAACCTCTCCAGTCAAGGGATGCGTGAAATTTAGAGATAGAACCTTCATATATGCCAAACCGGCTACATGCTCAGGCGCAAAAATCTCTTCAATCATAGCGGCCATCTTAGAGTATGATGTGGTTATACCCATCGGCATTCCGGCAAAAAGATAAGACAAAAAACCACTCACAGCCAGCAGCAGAGCCGCTTTCCACGGCTGCATGTAGCCGTCAACAAACGACCTTCGCTCCAATTCTCCTTTTTTAAACCACCTGTAAAGCAAATAAAATGAAGTCGCTGCCAAAGGGAAAACAAACAAAGCAGGGTCGGCTCCTGCAATCTGCGGAATAGTTATCTTGCCCTGGAAAAAGGTGGTGGCCTTTATAAAAGGGCCCCATACAGAATGGAACTCGGCATAAATGCCGCTGCCTATTATCAGCCCGACAAAAGCGGTTAGGCTGACAAGGCTGCCTGCACCCATTTTGTAAAGAGTGCCGACAACGCAGCCTCCGGCAAGCACCATGCCCACACCGAACAAAGCCCCGCCGATAAAACTTGCGAGTGAGGGAGATCCCAGTATCGGAAAGGGAGAAACAAGAACCCCGCTTCTCCTTCCTATCTCAAAAAGCAGCATACTCACCGAAGCCAGTACAAGAAGAGTCCTGAGCATGAAAACCTTTTTGAACATAAACAGGTCCCTGAACATTCCTGCCACACAATAGTCGGAGCGGTGCATTATTATTCCGACCGCAAAACCTAGAAGCAGTCCTGCAGTGATTATAAAAATCGTGGCGTTAGAAAAAGGCATACTGTTATCCTCCCATCTCAAACATCATAAACTGTTATGACTCAAAGACAACCCGCCCCATATCAGAAAGATCATAGCCTCCCATAGAAACTACCGCATCCCTGAATCCCCTGTCCTCACGAATAATTTTCAAAAGCGCCTGGATCATATCTGTTTCGATAAACTCGGCAGGTATCGCCAGGTCGTATCTTTCATTTGCAACCGGGATGAAATCAAGCCCCAAAGCCACTGCTGAAGAATATACCGCAAGTCCTGTGTCGGCAAGGCCTGTAAGCACAGCAGAGGCAACAGCCATGTGGGTATATTCCTCATGCTCATACCCTTTTACCTTTGCGGCCTCTATGCCCATATCCTTCAAATACTTGTCGAGCAAAAGACGGGTACCGGACCCGGACTGCCTGTTTATATAAACCACGTCATCGCGAATAAGGTCACTGAATCCTTTTATACATTTTGCATTGCCTTTTTTAACTAAAAGCCCCTGCTGCCTGTAAACAAGGTTCACAAGCACAATCTTGCGTCCAGCCAAAAGTTTTTTTATATAAGAAACATTATACTCGCCGCTGTCTTCATCCAAAAGATGCGTTCCGGCTATATGCGCTTCACCCCGCTTTAAAGCTATAAGGCCGCCCATAGAGCCGACATGAGCCGAAGACAAAGAATAAAGGGAATAGTTCTTCTTTAAAAAATTTGAGAGGATATCTAGGGCATTGTCATGGCTGCCGATGCAGACAATAGTGTTTTTTATTTCATCCCTGCCCCTTAAAAGATCGATCTCAACCTCGGTGCCAGAAGCAACGCCCTCCGAATCTGCCGGAATCTTCATTATACCGTCGGCACGGACCAGCGACATCATAAGCCCCGCGCCCCTTCCGACGGGCGTGGCTATGAGTTTGTCGTTTACAGAGCCCACCTTAACCCTCACAAACTCATCAACACCCAGAGGTGATGATATCTGGCGTGAAACAACAGCGGTCAAATTTTCTGCTGCGGTGCGAGGGAGACATTGCATCATCTCGATAATCGGTTTTACAAAAAGCCGAAAAGTAAGGTACGCAGAAACCGGATACCCCGGTATGCCGAATACAGGCTTGCATTTGACCAGTCCTGCTATGAAAGGTTTTCCCGGTTTTATCGCAACGCTGTGGATTATGACCTCGCCCAGACCTGCGATAACCTGTGCTGTATAGTCCTCAGAACCTTTGCCCGAACCTGCATTGATAATCACCGCATCCGAAACTTCCACAGCATCTTCAACCGCCTTGCTGATCTTATCCGGATCGTCAGCAACAATCGGGCTCCGCCGGACATCAGCACCCAATCCTGCAGCAAGCCCTGACAGTACGAATGAATTGTACTCGATTATCTCAGGCGGCTTAGGCGGCCGAGAGCTCACGCATTCGGGGTCTATCATCTCTGTACCAGTAGGGATAACCGTGATAACAGGCCTTCTTCTTACCATGATATCTGTGTTCCCGCTTGCAAGCATAGCGCCGATATCTATAGCCCTTATGCGGTGATTTTCGGACACTATCAGCTCGGTGGCAACAATGTCCTCGCCTATTGTTCTTACATGCTGATAAGGCACAGCAGGCTGGTATATTTCTATATATTTTTCATCCGACTGCCGAATGACTATATTCACATCCTCTATCATTATTACGGCATTAAGACCCGCTGGCATAGGATCTCCGGTATCAACATAAACCGCACCTTCACCGATTTTCAGCAAACACGGATCGTTTTCAGCAGCACGAAAGGTGTCGGCAGACCTTACCGCATATCCGTCCATCGCTGCGGAATGATAGAAAGGAGAGGAATATTTTGCGGATACAGCTTCGGCAGTAACCCTTCCGAAAGATTCGACCGTCTTGACCTTTTCGGTAGAGAGTCTGCAGTCCCCCAGACGCTCAAAAAGACGGTGATAGGCGTCGGTTAGTTTCAGGCTTTCGAGAAAGATCTTTTTCATCTGAATGCTCCCATAATTTTCATACCAACACGAGCACTAATTATATCACAGCTATTGTATAATCCCTTTATGTGGAGCGTGAGAATGAGGGCCTCACAAAAGGCTGCAGATGCTGATATACATATATCCGGGGCCGAAGGTCTTTATGCTAAATCAACAATAGGCGGCGTAGTCAAGGAGTATTCCGAAAGGGCCCTGCACCATCCGCGAGGCAGTGTAGACCGGATCGTAATTACGATAGAAGAGATTCTATCTGAAGTAATCGAAGCTAAACCATTAGCCATATCAACAATCGAATGTGGTTCGCAAAAACAGGCGAAAGACACCGCATTAAAGCTGCTTCTGAATATGGGTATATCTCTCAAAGCTGCTTCATCAGCCTTCGGTGTTCTTGAGGCTAAGACATCCATGCGCGGCGCTTCGGTGATTAATGCAAAATCTGGCAAAAGGCTAGAACCTGATAAAAAGCGCGGGATAAGAGCATCCATGCTCGGCATTGAACCAAAAACCAAGGCAGCCATAACCCGCAGTATAGAAAAACTAAAAGGCTCATCAACCACTATAATTGAAGCGTTGGCAATCGCCTCAAAGGTGGCGTCATGCCCGCTTATAATTGCCGAAATATGCATATCAGATGACCCTGACTACACGACCGGATATGTTGCCTCCGATAGAGACGGTTACATCAGGATAAAGAATATAAAACAAAAAGGCTCGATGGCTGGAGGACGCGTCTTCTTCGCAAAGCCGGGTTCGGACATTGCATTAATAAAAGAATACCTCGAAAAGATCCCTGTTATGATAAAATCAACCAATGAACAGCACTGATCTGGCACAAAAAATCGGACTGAAGACGATGAATGAAATCGGCTATCTCCGCGGCTACATCGAAATAATTTTGACCTTTACCGGAAGAATCAAAGTACTGTCGCTTGAGCCTGTAAAAAGGGTACTTTTCAGGCAGATTTTTTTCACCGGTATGGAAGCGCTCGGAAAGGTTTCTATAATGGGTGCGCTTATAGGAATCGTAATCATCATGCAAATAACGAGCATCGTAGGGGTAAACGCTCTGCTTACCGGCAAAATTCTACTTTGGATAATCGTTAAAGAACTTGGGCCTCTTTTTTCTGCGATAATCGTGATAACGAGAAGCGGTACAGCGATCTCGTCAGAACTGGCCTCTATGAAGATAACCGGAGAGGTTGACAACCTTAAGCTGATGGGCATCAACCCTTACGACTACCTTATCGTGCCGAGAATAGCAGGAATATCCCTTTCTATATTCGTGCTCTCTTTCTATTTCCAGTTCGTAGCGATAGCAGGCGGCATAGCCCTTTCATCTCTTATCCTCGACTTTCCTATGCTTCAGCATATAGAAGGGATATTCGCAGCCCTCAGCATTTATGAAGTGTCTGTTTCGCTTTTCAAAAGCTTGGTATTCGGGCTTTTAATCTCTGCCGTATCCTGCTATCAGGGGCTGAATGTCGGGAACTCGCTGACCGAGATACCTCAGGCTGCTGCGCGCGCAGTTATGCAGAGCCTGTTCATAGTATTCATAGCCGACGGCATAATCACAGTGGTCTCGTCGTTGCTATGATATCTATCAGAAATGTCAGTGCACATGGCTTCAGGGACATATCGTTTGAATTGTTGCCGGGCAAAGCGGTTAAAATAATTACCGAGTCGGACGATCATAAGAACCTGCTGCTGCAAATTATCACAGGGCTTCATAAACCCGACTCAGGAGAGGTGCTGCTCTTCGGAAAAGAAATATATTCCATTTCGGAAGACGAATATATTAAACTTTTCGAGAAAGCTGCTGTTGTGCTGAGCGGCGGCGGCCTTATAAGCAACCTTAAGGTCTGGGAAAATATAACCCTGCCGATAGAGTACCATCAGGGCATCAACCCTCAGGATCTTGAGGACAGGATTATAAGGATTGTAAGGGGACTGCTCGGTGCGGACGCTGATATCGAGCGCATCGAAAAACTGATGAAACTGCTGCCGGGCCATTTGAGTCCGCATGAAAAAAGGCTTGTAGGGGCTGTCAGGGCTTTTATTTCTGATCCCAATATTATTATTTACGACTCGATATTTGAGGGGTTAAGCCCCGAAATACAGAATGGGATGTCAAATATGACCATAGAGTTTCATAAAGAAAATACCGAAAGGATATCTATTTACCTGACTTCGGACGAGCATTCGATACGCAAGGTGTCTGCAGATATTGTTCTCAGGCAGTCAGGACCGGAGCTTAAGGAGAGTTTATGAGCATCCTCAGAGACGGGGACAAGAGATTTGTAAATATCGAAAAGAAGATCGGCCTGTTCTTCATGATAGCGGCGCTGGGAACAGTGGCGATTATAATTTTCATAGGCATACAGCATGACGCCTTCACCCCCAAAACCACAATCTTTTTCATCGCCGAAGGCGGACAGGGCATAAGCGAAGGCATGGCGGTAAAGCTCAGCGGCTTTAAAATCGGCAAGATCAGAAAAATGGAGCTTGACGATGTGGCCAAAGTCAAAGTAACGCTGTCAATAAACAAGAAATATATGAAATGGATAAAAACCGACTCTACTGCAAAACTTTCAAAAGAAGGGATGATAGGCGACAGCATTATAGAGATTCAGCCCGGCTCGGCGCAGGCAAAGCCTATGGAGGAGAGCAGCAATATCCCTTTTGGCCGCGACCGTGGGATAAGTGAAATGATCGAGGAGCTGAAAAATGAACTGAAGCCGGTGATCCTCGAGCTGAGAAACATCGTGCAGTATGTAAATGATCCGTCCGGTGACATAAAGGCAACTCTAAGAAATGTGAAAACCCTTTCGGACGATCTCTCATTAACCGGCAAAAAAGTGAACGCACTTATTCAGAGTTCGGACAAGACTATAAACGATACATCCCAAAAGATAAGCAAGGTTCTGGACTCCACACATAAAACTGTTGAGGACATAAACGGAATAATTAAAAAAGTGGACAGCGACATGCCCGGCATAACCGAAAAGGTGGGCAAGAGCCTTGACAATATTCAAAAAACCACCGAAGAGATAAAGAAGGCGGTCGAAAAATCAGCACCGTCAATACCTCCCCTTATGGACAAGGGCAAAGAAATAGCTGATGACACTACAGAAATTACGGGTTCGGTCAAAAAAATATGGCCTATAAGGTCGTACATAAAAAACCCTGAAGGAAAACTTCTTCCGATAGATAGCCATGACTAATACGAAAAAGACAATATTTATTCTGTTCATGCTTTGCCTTATCGCGTTTCAATCGGGATGCGGGTCTGCGCCTATGCAGGTCTCGGAAAAGCAGAGTCTTGCAACAGCGCTCAATCTGAAGGCACAGGCAGATTTCAGAAAAGGCAACTACTCTAAAGCAGCTTCGCTTTACGCCGAAGCGCTGAGAATAAACCGTTCGCTAGACAATGCCGACGGCGTTGCAACCGAACTTATAAACCTTTCACAGGCCTACCGCAAGATGTCAGAACCGGAAAAGGCCCACAAGGCGCTTGACGAGCTGCTTGGCGTGAACTCAAAACTCTATAATGAACAGTACGCCATAGAGGCCGCCTTTGTTAAAAGCTTACTCTCCCTTGATTCTAAAGATCATGAAAAGACAACCCAATGGTCGGATAATGCATTGGCGCGCTGCAAAGACAGAAAATGCAATGCCGCCGGAAAAATAATAAATTTAAAAGCCCGAATCGCTCTCATCAGAAGCGATTATGCAAACGCATCTTCATACGCCTCTGATGCGCTGAATATCAACCGCTCACAAAGCAATGCTGAAGAATCGGCAAACTCACTGCGCATACTTGCCGAATGCAGACTTGCAGCAGGGGCCTATGCGGAAGCTCGCAAATTGTTTGAAGAGGCACTCGCTTCGGACAAAGCAGCAGGGCTTAGCGCAAAAATAAAAACAGATCTCACAGGCATCGGCAAGACCCACTGCGCGCAAAAAAATACCGAAGCAGGAATCGAGTTCCTTAAGCGTGCCCTCACAGTTTCAGATTCTTCAGGAGATGCTTCAGGGGCCGATGAAATCAAACAGCTCATAACTCAATGCTCAACCGCCTCAGGGAAAAACTAACCTTTCCTCTGCTCGTCCTCAAAGAGTCGGCTATATCATTTCGGAGGAATAACAGCCTAGACTCTTCAGCAGCCCTTGCCTATTACGGTTTTTTCTCTCTGATTCCTTTGCTGCTGCTCGTAATTTATATCCTCAGCAACTACATAACATCTTCGGCAGCTGCCTTAAAGCTTATCGAAGACCTCGCAGCAGAAATGTTTCCGGAGTTCAGCAAAGTCATAATAAAAGAGCTACATTCTCTCTCGAAATACAAAAGAATCTGGGGAACCGTGAGCATAATCACCCTGTTCTGGTCGATAACTCCGCTGACGAGCGCGCTTAGGAATTCATTCTCGAAAATCTTCCGGGTAGATTCGGAGATTTCGTTCTACAAAGCCACGCTCAGAGATGGCACGGCTGTACTCGTGATACTCATACTTTTCACTTTTTTGGTATTGAGCAGCATTGCCTACGATATGTCGGTAGACATATTTTTAAAAGAACTTCCCTTCTTCATGAAAATCAGCAATGCGGTCGCGCCTATTATCATAACGGTCGTATTCGTATATTTTTTCTTTCTGGCATTTGTTCCGGTCAAGCTCGAGCTTGCCAACATAATCACAGGCTCTGTGCTGACCGCGCTGCTATGGTCTATCATACGGCCGCTGTTCTCGCTGTTTCTGAAATACAACCCGACCTACGGCTTTGCGTTCGGCTCACTTAAAGCGATATTCATACTGATAATCTGGGTCTATTACACTGTAGCTGTCTTGCTTTTCGTGGCCGAGGTGATGGCCGCCACCAGAAAGCGTGAAACACTAATGATTAAAAAGCTTTTGCTTGGCGGCAAAGTACCGCAAAGTTTTCACAAAATCATACTCGACAGGTTCGTAAAAACCTATACTGCAAACGACTTTATCTTCAAGGAAGGCGAAAAAGGCGAAAATATGTTTCAGGTGCTGTCCGGTGCAGTAACTGTGAGAAAAGGCGAACATGTATTGAAAACCGTGAGCAAAGGGGAATATTTCGGAGAGATGGCGATGCTGCTCGAAATTCCGAGGACCGCCAACGCGATAGCAACAGAAGACAACACGCAGATAATCTTTATAAACAAGAACAACTTTGAGTTTCTGCTCCATGAGGATCCCAAGCTCGTGCTTTCTTTTCTCAAAGAGATGGCCAAGCGCCTCAGAAATACGAGCATGCAGGTCTGAAATTTAATTCGTAAATATGTTATTTTAATACCTATCTTAAAATTACAAAAGGAGAATATTTGATGATAAGGTTCTTGATGCTGATACTTGCTCTGCTGTTCGTGGTTTCCTGTTCAAAAGGAGGAGACCAGAAGGGCGAGTATATCGCAAAGATAAACGATACCGTTATTACGAAAGAGGATATTAAGACCGAAATGAGTTATCTGCCGCCTGAGCTTGCGGCAGAATTCTTCGGGGGCAGTGATGGTGCAACAAGGCTTGTTGATGAAATTGTGCAGAAAGAGATCTTTTACTGGGAGGCGAAAAAACGCGGCCTCGATAAGACAAAGGATTTTGAGAAAAAAATCGAGACTCTGAAAAAGAACACACTGATTAAGCAGCTGCTTGACGAAGAGATGAAGACTGCTGCCAAGGTAACCGAAAAAGAGGCCAAAGAGTACTACGATAAAAACAAGGATGACTTCATAAGAAGGAATCAGGTAAGGCTCAGCCAGATTGTTGTAAAGAGTGAAAGCGATGCGCAAAAAGTTTACGAGCGCCTGCAAAAAGGTGAGGATTTTGCCAAGATAGCCTCCTCCATGTCGATAGAAAAGGCTTCGGCAAAGGCAGGCGGAGATATCGGCATAGTTAAAAAAGGCGAACTCCGCAAAGAAATAGAGGCCGTTGCCTTCAGACTCAAAAAAGGTCAGGTGGGCGCTCCGGTTAAGCTGAACAACGGCATACATATCTTCAAGCTGACCGATGTCAAAGGCACACCTGAAGACTTTGAAAAGATAAAAGAGATAATCATTCAGGGTCTTTCGCGTGAAAAAGAGCAGGACCACTTCGAAAAATTCAGGGAAAATCTGAAGAAATCGTATAAAATAGAGATAAACAAAGAGGCTATAGCAAAAATGATGTCAGGAGATTCGGGCAAGCAGCAGACAAAAGAGCAAAAACAGGAAAAGGCAAAGTAGAAACCCTTAGATGAAAAGAGTCCTTTTAAAAGACCTCAAGGCTGGCATGATAGTTGGCACCGACATTTACGAGCCGGGCAAGGGTATGTTCCCTCTCGTAACCGAAGGCTTTGTGCTGGACAAAGATACTATTTTCAGGCTCAAGAGCAAAGACTTGAGCTACGTATTAATACAGGTTCCAAAAGGCTACAGAGGAGCTCCCGGAGAGGTCTTTGAGCTTTACCAGCTGAAAGAGGATATTGATTTTGAAGGCAGGGTCGAAGTGCATGGCGGAGTGCAGCCCGGAATAAAAATAAAGGCAGGAGAAACGATTGTCTTTTCTTGCGATGTTGTAGAGGGCTGTTCACTAGAAAACCTGACCGGGAATATATCGATTAAAGGCTCGATCATAGGCACTGCCGAAAAACCGGTAAAAATATCCACCATGGGTGATGTAACCATTCAGGGCAGTTCAGCAAATAAGATATGCTTTGTGGAAATCAGGGCAAGCGGTGAAGTTTCAACCGCTTTAGATGTCTGGAACTCCTCGATAACCGCAGCCGGAGAGGTAAACCTTAAGGGCTCTGCAACCGCGGTAGATATAGTAAGCGAATCACGCGTCAATATCCGCAATTGTGTGGCTGGAGAGGATAATATTGGCTGCTCCATTTTTGTCAAACCTATAGAACACTTGGCTCTGCTGAAAAAACGGGAAGACCTTGACAACCGCATAGCTAAATTCGAAAAGGCCAAAGATGGGCTGCAAAACATAGCAGCAACAATAAAAAAATTAGGCCCGGCTATTTACAACGTGCCTCCCGACAAAAAAAGAGATCTTCTTGCCGGACAGAGAAAGCTGAAAGAAATCGAAGATGAGCTTGAATATCTGCTACGCGACAGAGAAGAAATGACCAGGGAAATCGACCTCAGCCTCGCGGTAAAGAGAATTTCGATAACCGGCGATGTGTTCCCTAATACCAAAGTCTGCATAGAAGACAAATGCATGTCTATAGAAAAAAAGGAACGCTCTCTCTCGTTCCTTATCAAGAACTCTCAGATAATTTCTGTGCCTTACGGGAGCTGAACTGCAAAGCAGGATTTGATTTATCAGGTAATGGCTGATCAAGCAGTTGATGTTTGCTTGTAAAACTTTTTTACTGTAATTCTCAAAAATGTCCATCAAGATATTTTATCTCATTTATCATTTTTCGAAAGCAATTCGCAAAGTCTGTTTCTTTGACGCTTAACCGAAATATTGATTGATGAGCTGTGGAAAGGATAGAGTTCAGGCTCCTGCTGCTTGGATGCGAATGCCTGTCTACAAATTCGCAAAACTCGCTTACCAGAAAAGCAAGAATTACCGAGGGTAATCTCGCTCAATAATCAGATTATGTGAGCGAATTCTATTTGTAGAGGTGATACGGCAGACATACTAAGTTGCGAACTAAAAGGGATAGTCGATGTTACATAGTCATATGCACTTTATACGCACTGCCAATATCAAAGTTTTGACAGAATTGTTTCTCATCTCATAGCATAAGAAAAAGTCACCATATACCTAAATGTAAAACGTATAATTATAATCAGTGTATGAGGATCTTTATGAACAGAAATGTCTTAAATATTTTTTTTATTGGCTCTCCTTTTTATAACATGCTTGAAGAGTTCGGAGGTCGGGATACAGTTACGGTGCGGAAACTCATGAGCTATGTAGAGGAGCGGCTTCCTGATATAACAAAAAAATACAAACAGGAGCCTCAATTCCCAGTAGTTGATTCAAGGGGGATGGACTTTCCTCTGGTAATTGGAAAGTAGGAATTGTTTATAGAGTGACCGTCTAAGGGGTTAATGATAGTGATATGGGTTTTAATTATAGTTTTCGGATTGTGTACTGCAGTCAGTTTTTATATGGCACACCTTTCGCTTGCCAATAAAGACAGCGGCGTATATTTGTTCGCAAGTTTTGGATTGTTTTTTTGTATTCCTTTTCTTATCTTTTTTATAAAAGCCTTTTCGAATAGGGTAGAGTTTTTTAAAAGGATAGACGAAAAAATAGCTGGCAAGCCGCAACCTATAAGGTTTGTTCCGCACCGGTTTCTGATGGCCGCAATAATAATCATTGGTATTGTTATCGCAGCTTCTATAATTATGGGAATTATAAGGGCTTTATAATAGAATGAGTCCTGTAACTCATTTCTTGACAAGCTGGCTTGTAGCAAACAGCGCAAACATGGAAAGACGCGACAGGGTTCTTGTTACCGCTGCCGGAGTTATTCCGGATATAGACGGATTTGGTCTTTTTATAGATATTTTCTCACGAAACAATGGCGCTTCATTCGAGTGGTATCAGCGGTTTCATCATGTCTTATCCCATAATCTCTTGTTCGCTTTTGTTGTAACCATAGCTGCTTATCTCCTCTCGAAAAAGAGGTGGGTAGCCGGATTGCTTTCTTTTGCAAGCTTCCATCTTCACCTTATTGGTGATATGGTCGGTTCTGCTGGTCCACAAGGTTATCTATGGTCGGTCGCTTATTTTTGGCCGCTTTCGAACTTTGAACTTACATGGCAAGGGCAGTGGGAATTAAATTCATGGCAAAACATAGCGATTACTTCAATAGCAGTCTGCATAGCATTATTTATATCATGGAAGCACGGACATTCGCCTGTCGAAGTTTTCTCTACAAAAGCTGATAGTTCCTTTGTTTCAGCTTTAAGACAGAGGTTCGGCTATCCCCTCTAATAACTATTCGATTCTCTATAAATGCATCCACTTATTAGAACTAAAGTAGTATACTTACCGAATAATAAATGGCATGGAGAATCCAATGAGTTTTAAGGCAGTTGCTTTCAGCATTATTTTTTTAGCATTATTTCCGTCAATTATTTTTTGTGATACCATTCTTCCCCCGCCAGATGCCCCTCTACTGGAAGCTGTCAGAGAAGGCAACCTTAAAAAAGTCAAGGCCATTCTTAAAGAAATATCTTTGGGCTCACATAAAGACAGGGTCAATGAAAAAGGCAGAACTGGAGAGACCTCATTGTCTATAGCCGCAGCTAAGGGAAATCTTAAGATAGTAAAATTGCTGATAGCAAATGGCGCCGCTGTTGATAAAGGAAAAGAAAGCGGTAACAGAACTGCTCTGATTGAAGCGTCAGGACAGGGACATGTTGCCATCGTAAGATATCTGATTGCTAAAGGTGCAGATGTAAATGTTAAATCTCAAGGCATAACCGCTTTGCTTGCTGCAAGCAATTTGGGAACCACTACCTATGGGCCTCCGGGGGATAAGGCAGAGACAATACGGGTTCTTTTAGAGAACGGGGCTGACGTTAATGTTCAGGATGAATCATGGATGGAAACTAAACGTACACCTCTCATGTATGCGGTCATGCAAGGCAACGCATCGTTGGTCAAGGAAATACTGTCAAAAGGCGCTAAATTGGATTTTTTCGACAAGAATGGTGATACAGCCCTTGCTATAGCCAAAAAGGAAGGTCTTGATTACATTGTTCAGATATTGGAAAAAGCTTTTAAGAATAAGAATGAAGCATCGTCTTTGTCAGTAAATGCAATGCTTCCATTGTTCAAAGCCATAAAAGAAAAGAAGCTGAATAAGGTCAGGTTGCTGCTGTCAAAAGGGGCTGATGTAAACCTAAGGACAGACAAGGGCAGCACACCCCTTATGTATGCCGCCGATGCAAATGCCATGGATATACTCAAGTATTTGATCAAGCATGGGGCGGATGTTAATGCCAAGAATGGGACAAACGAGACGGCTCTAATATTTGCGTCACTTAAAGGTCATATAGATATCGTCAACAAACTTCTAAAAAACGGAGCTGACTTTAACATAAAAAATATCAGCAAAGGTGATGCTCTGATCTATGCCGTGCTGAAGAACCAGACTAAGGTTGTACAGTCCCTGCTGAAGCATGGGGCAAACTCTAACGATAGATACGATGATGGCCAGACGGCGCTGATGATTGCATCGAGTCAAGGAAGTTCTGATATCGCTAAATTGTTAATTGATAGCAAGACAGATATTAATGCTGTTGATAAAAATGGCATCACAGCTTTAATGATCGCTTGTGAAAAAGGCGATGTTATCATTGTAGAAAGGCTCCTAAAGGCTCGAGCCGATATTAATGTCAAGGCTAATGATGAGAGCACGGCTTTGACAAAGGCTATTTATGGGAAACGCTTATCTATATTCAAAGCCTTGATAAAACAGAGCAAAAATTATGATACAAAAGAAGCATTATTTGCGGCGGTGGGTTCAGGCAACCTTGATATGGTGAAGTTGCTGATGAAAAGGGATCCCGATCCTAATATCAAGGATGTTTCAGGTAACACTCTTTTGATGTATTCATTAAGCGGTGATATTGAGTTGATGCGTTTTTTGCTGGACAGGGGAGCCGATTCAAACATAAAAGATGCTGAGGGCAAAACGGCGTTGATGAAGGTTGTAGAGTCTTACAGTAAAAACAAAGTTGCCTCTGCAAAGCTTCTATTAGAAAAAGGTGCTGATGTAAATGCTGTTAATGATAAAGAAGAAACAGCCCTTATAATAGCCTCAAATAATTGGGATGCCGATATAGTAAAGCTACTTGTAGAGAAGAGAAGCTCTATAAACCACAAGGACAATTCGGGCAGGACTGCGTGGTCCTATGCTTTTCAGGGAGAACAGAAGACGGCAATATTGGACATATTGCAAAAGCATGGCGCTCAAAAAGAATATTACGGCTTAAAATGGTTCGGCAATGTCTCCAACCAAAATACTGAGTTTATTAAAGCGATAGAGACAAAAGAAGAATGGTTGGAGCTCTGGCGGAGGGCTTTTGACAAGCAGGCTCCAGAAATAGACTTTGAAAAATATGTTGCTGCATCTGTATTTCTGGGACACTCCGCTGATTGGTTATACTCTATCAGCTTTGGCAAGCCGGCGGTTCAAGATAATAGCTTAGTGATACCTTATTATCTTGTTGATATTCAACTGCGTTTATCTGGTCCTTTCAAGGCTGGAGGGCAGTATTTGATAGAGATTTTTAAAAAGGACAAAGACCTAAGGATGGTGATAAAAGGCTCTGACAAGCCTAGAAAGATGAGACAGCTATAATGCAGGAGATTGGGCATACAGCTTTCGGAAGAAATGCGTTAGCCATCGGATTGCTTGGTCATGTAGCAGCGCTGATTGTATCTATTATGACCGTTTCTGGGGCAGGGACTTTTTTTATTATAGTCTTTACATTATCATGCATCTTTAGCGTTGCCGGAACCTTTACTGAGCTATACTTTAGAGGATTTAGATTTTTAGATGATTTGAAATTCTATTTATTAGCGGTTGCTGTTGTTTTCCCATTTATAGGCCCCATAATTGTAATGTGTTTTTTGTATAGCCTCCAGCGCAAAGGTGAGAAAATACATTTTGACTTTCCGGGATTTATTAGATTGCTTTCAAGATTAAAAGCCAATATGCTTTTAGTTTTTGTATTTTTAATATTTCTATTTATCCTGTTTGCTTTTATTCACGGTGCAACCGATCCCTATTTCAAAAAAAGACAGCAGAACAAAGATAAATCGCAGACGGGTACAGTTGTAACTTATGAATTGATTTGCGGTTACTCAAGCATTCTGGCGTAAAAATAGCAATTGATGGCAAAGGCAGATATATGAACAACTGTTTAAGAGCAAATTCTACCTATGAGAATAAAAACCTGAAAATAAAATTCAGGGTGGGATATGCTATGAATCTAAGAACTAAGGGGTTGGATTAAGTGCCGGAAGGAAGAAATGAAGCTTAAGAAAAGCATTGTAACGGCATTTATACTGTTTGTAGTTGATGTTTTTGTTTTTAATCAATTCACAATAGCTGGATCCACCCTGTTTTTAGGAACTCCTGTATTGCTTGTAAAGCTGTTTCGGGCAAGAAAAGATAAGGCAAGAGTCAGGCTTCTTATGGCAAAGGCTGTTATATATACTTTTATGGTCATTTTTGTTTTTGCGGCAGCTGTGTTTAATAATAAGGTTGCAGATGCGCGCGCAAAAGATATCATCGCTGCATGCGAGCTTTTTAAAGACAAGAACGGACATTATCCCGAACAACTTTCCGACCTCGTGCCGGAATTTCTTGCAGAAGTGCCGAGTGCTAAATATTCATTAATGGGAAGCAATTTCCGCTATATTGTCCGGCAGGATGGTCATGCTCTAATGTATGAGACAGTTTCGCCCTATGGCAGGAAATATTATGTGTTAGAAAAAAAAGAGTGGAGATGGGTGGATTGAGGCGTTGTGGTTACGGGAGCTGAATTTAGCCCCGCCAACAGGAAGGATTACCCTGAAAATAGTCCCGGATTCTGCATTGCTTTGAACCTCAACCCTGCCTTCCATAGCCTCAACAAGCTCCTTTACAATAGTCAAGCCTAAACCCAACCCTTCCTTAGCAGTATGCGCACCTCTGTAAAACCTGTCGAATATTAAACCGATATCCTTTTCTGATATGCCGCATCCTGTATCTCTAACCTCTATAGAGAAAAAACCATCAGCCTTTTCGCATCCTACAGTGGCTTGCCCCTTATCCGTAAATTTAAGGGCATTGGACATGAGATTCCTTAATATCCAGACTAATTTTTCAGCATCAACAAACACCGAGAAATCTTCGCCGGCTTCAAAATTTAGCAA
Source organism: Nitrospirae bacterium MYbin3 (assembly GCA_002753335.1). Classification (GTDB taxonomy): domain Bacteria; phylum Nitrospirota; class Thermodesulfovibrionia; order Thermodesulfovibrionales; family Dissulfurispiraceae; genus MYbin3. Next base: position 19,963 of record PEAD01000017.1, on the reverse strand, counting down.
CAGTCCTTTATTCTCGAACAGAGGCCGCATGTCGCCAACTACTCCCGCAAGAAAAGATCTAAGTTCAAGCTCTTCCTGATCGAACCTCAAGAAAAAACCTGCTTCTGCCTTTGTAATATCCTCGATGCCGCCCACAAGCTTAATCAACCTGTCTATCTCTGTCCTTATATTCTCAAGGCCTTTCGTTGTGTCTGTAAAAACTCCATCAGCCATCGCCTCGACATTCGCCTTCATTACGGTAAGAGGTGTCCTGAGTTCATGCGCCACATTAGATATGAGACGTTTTCTAAGATCCTCCTCCTTCTTCAGAGACAGTGCCATGAAATCAAAGGCCTGCGAAAGGCTCCCGAGCTCATCATCGGATTTCACCCCAACCCGGACATTGAAATCTCTTCGCGCAATCCTCTCTGCAGCATCCTTAAGCTCGACAACTGGAGCCGTAAGAAAATGGCTCAGATACAAGGCTAAAAAAATCGAACCGCACCCTGCTATCAAAAAAGAAGCCAGAAGAAAATAGTTTGTTCTTCTCTTAAAAGTCAGTTCTTTTTCTTTAATGCCCGCTTTTTGAAAAAACCGGTAAAAAAGAGTCCCGGCAGGACGCCCCATATGCAAAAGCTTATGCTCGGTAAAAGCCCCTGTGGTCTTGTGCATGTCAAAATATTCGTTCATTCTTTTGTGCATGCTGTGTGAGATTGAGGCCATAACAGCTTCATGAGTTATAGCCTCTTTTCCGTGAGAATCCACAACGCGTATATCGAGGCCCAACATCATCGCCCAGTGTATAGCCTCAGACAGGGCGCGCCTGTCCCACCCTGCTTCCGTATAGCTTCCCTCAACAGCGGTTATGACCCAAAAAAGCTGGTCTTCTTTAAGGCTTTCTGTGTAATTTTCAAAATCCCTAATTATGAGCCACTCAAACACAAAGTTCGAAAGCATAGCGGCCGTAATTACGATTATAAAAGCTTTAAAAATTTTGGACTTCACGCGTCAAGACTCCCTATGAATTTATAGCCGGCTCCGTGCACCGTCTTTACGAACAATGGCTTGTGAGAGTCATCCTCTATCTTCTGCCTGATATTTTTGATATGGGCATCTATGACCCTGTCATAACCCTCAAAATCATAGCCCTGTACCAAATTAACAAGCTGAGCGCGGCTGAACACCATCTGGGGCCTCTCTGCCATATGAAGAAGAATTCTGAATTCGGTAGAGGTAAGAAGAATAATCTTTCTGTTTTTAGTGATTTCCATAGTGGCTGTATTTATGACAAGCATGCCCTTGTTGAATGACATTGTCTTTTTTACCGAAGGACTGCTGCGCCGCAGCTGAGCCTTGACCCGTGCAACAAGCTCGCGTGGACTGAACGGCTTTACCACATAATCGTCAGCGCCAAGACCGAGGCCTGCAACACGGTCATCCTCGCTGCTCTTCGCGGTAAGCATGATTATCGGAATATCCGAAAACTCACGTATTGCTGCGCATACAGCTTCGCCGTCCATGTCTGGCAGCATAAGGTCGAGTATTACAAGGTCATATTTATCCTTTAGAAACTTCAGCGCCGCCGCTCCATCCCCCGCAAGCTTTACAGCATACCCCTCTCTTTCGAGGTAAAGCCGCACAATATCGGATATCTTCTCCTCGTCCTCAACAATAAGAATTTTGAAATGATTCGCAGTAGCGGACTTCATGTATTAACACCCATATTTTCATAATAGCACATAATCTTGATCGGCTCGTAAAATAGCCAAAATCGGACATTATGTGTTAAATTTAAAAAGTTAATATCGAAAGGAGCAAAAATGCCAGACTTTAAATACAAAACCTATTCGCCTGAAGAAGATCTGATATACGATGAGTCTATAGCAAAGGTTAGAGACGCTGTCGGCAACGGCCTGAGTTTCAATGAGGCCTGCAAAACTCTGGAGGTTGAGGATATATCGCTAAAAGCCTTCATAGTAAGCGACGCGCTAAAGATACTTATTGCAGACCTTCACTACTCAAAAGGCATCCCGCTGCCGGATGTTGCCGACAAGTTAAAGGTATCGCTCAAGACATTGGGAATAACCATAAACGAAATGATCGAGGATGTTGGAGAATCTGCAGCTCAGGAATTTCGCAAGATGGACACCAACGGTCTGATAGGCCACGCTTAGCCTGCCCTTAAAACGTATGACGCCCGATCAGCTTTATCCGGTGCTTTCAAAATACGCAGCCTCGCAGGGCCTTGAGCTGAATATTGATAAAGACCATGTAATAGGAATAATCGCCGGGCTTTTAGAAAATGAGACCCGCTACGGATACCGTTCATGCCCCTGCAGGCTCGCTTCAGGAACAAAAGAAAAAGATGCGGATATAATTTGTCCATGCACCTACCGCAGCGATGACATAAAAGAATACGGGACCTGCTACTGCAGCCTGTATGTTTCGGCAGACTGGAACAGCATTACACTAAAAAAAGCGGACGTGCCCGAAAGAAGACCGGAGGCAATGCAGTTTTAACCGACACGCGGAGGTTGCAAAATGATTTCTGAAGAGCCACTTACACTCGAAGACATAAAAAAAGAGCCTTTCATAATAGAACATATCAAATGGGATGCAGGACCGAAAGAGCTGACAGAGCCTTCAATCGTCCCGTCCTGCGACGGCTTTATAAAAAAAGAGCCGCTGAAAGGCTACATATTTTATATCGACACCATGGGTGACAAACCTGTGCTCTCCCTTATGCGCCACACCGAAGCAGGATTTGCCGAAACGCTGGCGCAGATAAATGATATGCCTGACGAACTCCTGTCAGAGGCGCTGGAAGAAAGCAAGGGAAAAGGATGCTTCGGCATGTACCCTATCAACACAAAAATAAAAGACCGGCTGAAAAAAGAGCTCGGCGTAGGATAACAGCTTAACTTCGATGAAAAATGTTCTGGCAATAGTTCTTGCGGGTGGAAAGGGCGAACGCCTCCATCCACTTACACTGCACAGAGCAAAGCCTGCAGTGCCGTTCGGCGGCAAATACAGAATAATAGACTTCACACTCAGCAACTGCATCAACTCAAACATCAGAAAGATAGCGGTATTCACACAATACAAATCTCTTTCGCTAGACAGACACCTTTCGCTCGGATGGGAGCATCTATTCTCTCCGGAACTTGGGGAAATAATCATAAACGTGCCCCCGCAGCAGAGAGTTGACGAGCGGTGGTATTCAGGCACCGCCGACGCCGTATATCAAAACATCTATTTCATCGAACGTGAAGCCCCGCCCTGCCTGCTCATTCTGTCTGGAGACCACATTTACAAGATGGACTACTCAGAAATGTACACTTTCCACCGTTCTAAGAATGCTGTGGCAACAGTTGCCGCCATAGAGGTCTCAAAAGAGGAGGCGAAAGCCTTTGGAGTTATGCAGGTTGACGAAGACTGGAGAATCATAGGCTTTGAAGAAAAACCGGATGACCCCAAAACCATACCTGGCAAACCTGATTACTGCCTGGTGTCTATGGGCGTGTATCTTTTCAACACCGAAAGCATAATTCAGGAACTGAAAATGGATGCATCAAAACAGACCGCACACGACTTCGGCAAAGATATCATCCCTGATATGATAAAGACAGGCAGGGTATTTGCGCACAATTTCAGGGACGAAAACAAAAAAGAGGCGAAATACTGGAGAGACGTCGGCACCATCGACGCTTACTGGGAAGCCAATATGGAGCTGATAGCGGTTGAACCTCATCTAAACCTATATGATCAGAAATGGCCAATTCGAACCCGCGCCTACCAGCACCCTCCCGCAAAATTCGTATTTGCGCAGGAGAGCGACGGAGGAAGAGTGGGCACCGCGCTCGACTCTATCGTATGCGACGGCTGCGTGATCAGCGGCGGCAGAGTCAAAAACTCGGTGCTTTCTCCAAATGTGAGGGTGAACAGCTGGGCGCAGGTTGAAGAATCGGTGCTACTCGAAAATGTCGAGATAGGAAGACGAGCAAAAATCAGAAGGGCTATAATAGATAAAGATGTTTACATTCCGCCAGACACCGTCATAGGATTTAACCCTGAAGACGATAAAAAAATGTTTCATATAAGCCCCAAGGGCATCGTAGTAATACCAAAGCTCGTCAAAACCTCTATCAACGGTTGAAAATAAAGCACGCTAAAAGCGCATCAGCGTTCCACAATAAAGCTATGAAATTCCTGACACTGACAGAATATTTTGAACGGCTTGAGGCCACTTCAAAACGGCTTGAGATGTTCGATATACTTGCCGAACTGTTCAAGTCAGCTTCTTCGGAAGATATCGACAAGATAATCTATTTGAGCCAAGGGCAGCTCCTTCCCCCATTCCACGGACTAGAAACAGGCATATCAGAAAAGCTTATAGAACGAGCGATATCAGAAGCCTCTAATGAATCGCTAAAAAGAGTCCAGCAGGCTTATAAAGAAACCGGTGACATGGGACTCGTATCAGAAAAACTGATGCACGGAAGAAAAGGATACGAACTTACCGTCCGACAGGTTTATGAAGAACTCACTGATATAGCAATGACAGGTGGTTCCAAAAGCGTCGAGAGAAAAATCAGCATGCTTGCAAACCTGTTTAAGGGTGTGTCGTCAAGAGAAGCAAAATATATTGCGCGGCTGGTTATCGGAAAGCTCAGGCTCGGCATCGGAGACCCGACCTTTCTTGAGTCCCTCTCCCTCGCTCACGGAGATCGGGAACTCAGGCCGGTTTTAGAGCGGGCTTACAATATCTGCTGCGACTTGGGGCTAGTTGCCCGGACACTTCTCGAACAAGGAATCGAAGGCATAGCAAAAATGCGTGTGAATGTGGGCTACCCAATAAGAATGGCCTTATGCGAAAGGCTGCCCTCGCCCGAAGATATCATCGAAAAAATGGGCAGGGCCGCAATAGAGGCCAAATACGACGGCTTTAGAGTGCAGTGCCACAAAGACGGCGACAAAATCGATATGTTTTCGCGCAATCTCGAAAAGACAACACATATGTTCCCTGAAATAGCGGCCGCAATCATAAAATATGTCTGTGCAAAAAAAATGATCATAGAAGGGGAAGCCCTCGCATATAATGAAGAGAGCGGCGAGCTTCTGCCTTTTCAGGTGACGATTCAGAGGAAAAGAAAGCATGGAATTGAGGATCTATCGAAAGAGCTGCCGCTGAAATTCTTCGCGTTCGACCTGCTATTCCTTGACGATGAAGACTACACCGGCAGACCCTTTGCCGAAAGGCGCGCCAAGCTCGAAGCTATTATTGCCGAAAACAGCATTATTGAGCCTTCAGAAATGGTGATAACCGAAAACCCGGCAGACATCTACAGGTTTTTTGACAATACAATAGCGCGAGGACTAGAAGGGGCTGTTGCAAAAAGACTTGATGCGCCCTATTCCGCTGGAGCCAGAAACTTCAACTGGATAAAACTGAAGCGCAGCTACAAGGGCGAACTGTCCGATACTGTTGATGTCTGCATTGTAGGATATTTCGTGGGACGCGGAGCAAGGACAAAGTTCGGCATAGGCGGGATTTTAGGGGCGGTCTATGACAATAAAAGCGAAACCTTCAAGACAATCAGCAAAATAGGCTCGGGCTTCAGCGACGAAGAGCTCATTGAATTAAAGTCTTTGCTCGACAAAATAGCCTTGAAGCATAAACACAAGAATGTGGACTCTGATATGAAAGCCGATGTTTGGGTTGAGCCACAATATGTAATAACAGTAACGGCAGATGAACTTACCCGTTCTCCAATGCATACGGCCGGAAGAGATAAAGACGGCATCGGCTATGCGCTTAGGTTTCCGAGGTCAACAGGCTTTATAAGAACGGATAAAAAAGCTGTGGATGCAAACACCGTGTCCGAAATCATCACTATGTTCGAACAGCAGAAAAAGGTGAGTATAGGATAGTGACTTAATGACAGGCACTAGGCGTATTGATATCAAAGCTGGACTGCTTGTCTCTATTGTATTAAAAAAAGACCAGCAAACCGGTAAACTTACGGAAGGGATAGTAAAAGACATCCTGACAAACTCAGCTGTGCATCCTCACGGTATAAAAGTTCGCCTGACAGACGGTTCGGTGGGTCGGGTGAAGAAAATTACACCATGACGAACATCTTTGCCCTAATAAGTCTTGTTGTTGCAGTCTTTGTTCCAATACTTGTTATTGTATTTGCCAACACATACTCGGAGAGCCCTTTTGGCTATGCGCCACAGATGTATCTGGTAATGACACTTGGCTTGGCATGGTCCATTTTAAATTTAGCATTAAGTCTGAAGGAAAGATTTCGCGGTATCAAAGGAAGGTTATTTCTTTTGAATGCATTTGTTTCTGTTTCACCGATAATCTACTTCATTGTCTGGAATATGTTTTTTAGAAAATACTGAGCTGACTTCCGGGTTCGAGGAAAATAGAGGCATATTTAAAAACAGCAAGCTTGAAAAATTTCTGAAATCAAGACCTGTTATATAATTTAAAATTGACAATAATGCTGCATGCAAACAGAATATCTTCTATATCCAAAAATAGGGGGGATTGTGAAGAAAGGAGCTGATTATAAAAAAGAGGCTATAGAGAGTGAAGATTTTCTTCACCGCATGAATAGCGACCTAGAAAAATTTATCAAGCACTCTATAGAGATTTCCTCGGAAGTTAAACAATGGAGCAGCCTGCACAATGAACTGCACACAGTCAGGTGTTTTGAGATCAAGAAATGCTCAAAAAAAGACTGCCCTGTCTATAACAGCGATGATTATCGCTGCTGGCTTCAGGCCGGGACTATGTGTCGTGGAGAGGTTCAGGGCGAGTTCGCAAAAAAATATGCATCATGCTCCGAATGTGATGTATTTACCATGTATCACAAGGAGCCAACCACCGAACTTTTCAAGAACATCGACATTCTGATTTACCATCTGCAGGACAGAGCCATAAAACTCCGTGAACTTGCGATGAAAGACCAGTTAACGGATCTTTATAACAGACATTTCTTCAATGAAATTATCGAAAGAGAGATTGCAAGCGCTGAGCGTAAAGAAGAGCAGCTCTCTTTTATTGTCATAGACCTGGACAACATGAAAAAAGTCAACGACAGCTTAGGGCATTTCATAGGCGACCAGTATATAATTACGGCAGCAAAACTAATCAAAAATACTGTTCGCAAGGCAGACATTGTATTCCGTTTAGGCGGCGATGAATTCCTTGTTATTCTAAATGCCGGCAAAGATAAGACCGCAAAGATGGTTGAGAGGCTTTTAAAGGCTACCGACAAATGGAACAAAGAGAATTCTGAGAATGTCAGCTACTCTTTATCATTCAGCATCGGGCATGCAACCTGCGATAAAAAGACTGATTACCAATCCGTACTAAAAGAGGCTGACAAGAGAATGTATGCTGACAAAAAGGCAAAGAAAAAAAAACAACAAACCGGGAAATAAGTGGCCTCAGTTCAATTGCTTGACATCATGGTAGAATATCCCATGGAGTGTAAACGCTAAAATGCTTCACAAAATTTTCAACTATATTTTAATGGCTATTATCGCAATGCTTGTCGTTTATGGAGTGCTCTCGGTAAAAAAAGACCGCACCGGCAAGATTGATAAAGATGCGGTTGAAAGAAATGTTGCCCGTAATGCCCAATACCCTCAACTTGTAGCAGGACTATGGCCGACAAAGCCTCTTGACCGCATATGTCCTGTTGGAGCTGCCCAGTTCACAGCCGGAGACTACAGCTGCAATTTTTGCCATCATCTGGGCGAGGCCATGCAAAACTTTTCTGACTCCACTCACCCCTACACAAACATTGCTGGCAAGGTATCACCCGGGCCGTATGATACCCGGAACTTTGGACAGACAGCTATTGCACAGCCTCAGGCTACTGAACCTCTTTCAGAGTTGCAGCCGCAGGCAATGATTCCCAATAATATTGCACAAGCACCTCCGATACCATGGGGCGCAAAATCTCCTCATGTAAAAAGAAAAAGATGTACAAACTGCCATAAGATTTTAGAAACTCAATCGAGGGGAGCGGTACGGTAAAAAGGGGAAAAGCGCAACGCAGCATACGGGCTTTTTACTAAACCGTCAGACAAGAATGTTGTCTATCAACCTCGTACGTCCAATCTTCACCGCAGCCGCAATCAGTTTTTCTTTTCCTGCATCAACAGCTTCAGCCAATGTTAACGGATCATAGATACCGGAATACTGAATCTCAGAAATAAGCGGCTCAGCACTCAAAACCGACTTCATAGCAGAAACCGATTCAGAAACGGTCCCCGAACCGGATTTCAAAATCGCTGCCGCCGCCTGCAAGGCCCTGTATATCGCTCCGGCAGACTTTCTCTCCTCAGGGCTGAGATACGCGTTCCTCGAGCTCATAGCAAGCCCGTCATATTCCCTGACGGTGGGGCAGACAACAATATCGACACCAATATTTAGGTCTTCTGTTATGCGTCTTATAACAACGGTCTGCTGAAAATCCTTTTGCCCGAAATAGGCCCTCGTTGGCCTTACAATGTTGAAGAGTTTACAAACAACCGTAGCAACACCATCAAAATGGCCCGGCCTGAATGCACCGCACAACTTATCTGACAAAGCGTCAACATGCACATGCGTAGAAAAACCATCCGTATAAATCATTTTAGCCTCAGGAATAAAAAGCACATCAGCTCCGCTCTTTTCGAGTTTCTCCCTGTCGCCTTCTATGTCTCTCGGATACCTGTCAAAATCCTCGTCAGCGCCGAACTGTATCGGGTTAACAAAAACGCTCGCTGCAACAATATCATTTTCGTCTTTTGCCCTGCGGATAAGGCTGAGATGGCCGTCATGCAGCGCTCCCATGGTCGGCACAAAACCTATGCTTTTATCCTTCGCCGTATGTCTCCTCGATGTCTCCCGCATCAAGCGCAGCATCCTGATAGTTTCCATGCCGATACTCTATCCGACAAAGCCGCATACGGTCAAGCGCAAAAACAAAACTCCACGAACACTCCCAAAGTTCTGATAAAATACAGGATACTGTTATGCCTGATAAAATATGAAAAATATTTTCATTCCCCAAATGGACTATATCTACTTCATCTATGGGCTTTCTTTTCTACTGCTCGGAGCAGCCTGCCTTGTGCAGTCAAAAAAGAAGCAGCTTCAATTACCGTGGATATGGCTTGCAATGTTTGGATTCCTTTCCGGAATTCATGAATGGATAGACCTTATAAATATTGTATTTGATGATCTAAAACACTCTAACGACCATAATGTAATCCTCTCTCTCTTCTCATCCGTATGTCTTTTAGAGTTTGGACGCCGCGGCATTCAAACCTTGACAGAAAAGCAGGTCAGCGTTTGGATTTATATACCCATTGCCCTTTTCACCTTGTCAGGCGGATTGTACGGATTAGAAGGAATAGATGCGATGGGCCGATATACACTGGGGATTGCTGGAGGCGCACTTTCCTGCCGGGCGTTATGGTTCGCCTACCAAAAAGAGCGGGCGGGCTTAAATCGCTGCCTTCGCTCCGCAAGAATAGCATTGGGTCTTTACACTTTATTCGCCGGAGTTTTTGTCCATTACGCACCATTTTGGCCTGCATCCTTTATAAACACCACCCTCTTCTTTTCGATATCCGGAATACCTTTGCAAGCTGTAAAAGCGGCTCTGACTGCCGCAATCGGCATATCGATATGGATGCACTCAGAGAGGTTCTTTGAACCGGATGATAAAGCATTTCAGATAAAACAAACGCACAAAGCAATACCGGCAGCCGTTCTTATAGGCATAATAGTCTTGGGATGGTTTTTTGTAGAGCTGCTCGGGAGGCATGCAAAGCAGGAAGAGCTGCACGAATCCGCGGTCTATTCTGACGCGATAGTGAGCCATCTTCAGAAATTCCCGGATAATGTAGTTCGGTCAAATAAATTTATTACCGACTTTCTTTCTGAATCCAATAATCATCATCCAGAATCCTTCCTTGTTGACGGAAAAGGGTTGATATTTCTTTCGAGCAAACCGGAGTTTGTTTCATCAAATCTTTGGCCGGACAATGACAAACATAAAACAGCGCTGCTGCCCTATGAGCCGCAGACCGGAGACGAGGTAAATTATCAGGGCAGACACCTTCTTGTAACACGACGCTTCCTAAAAGATTCTGACTGGTCTATGGTGTTGTTCGACTCAACAATGCTGATACGAGAATACAGATTATTCGCTATCGCAGCTATAGCCTTATTTTTTGGCTTTGCACTTGCCTTCTTTGCGGTAATGCAATTAATGAAAGAATCATCCGCCAATATTGCATCCTCCGAGCGCAGATACAGAAGTCTTGTTGACGGCTCTCCGAACTTTATCGCACTGATAGATGCCGATGGAAGATGTGTAACCTTGAACGAGGCCTTTCTTTCTCTGTCCGGATGCAGCATGAACAACCTATCAGGAAAACTGCTCTCGGATATATGCTTAATAGAAAATAACGATGAAGACCTAAGTTCCCTGATAGAAAAAGGGCTAAAAGGTGAGCGGTGCTACTTTGAATCAACTCTCATCGGGTGCGATGAAAAGAAATATATCTGCAGTTCTACAATCTCCCCAATATACGATACTGACGCAAAAATACGAAGCCTCGTCTGTATCTTTGTTGATACAACCGCTAAAAAGAAGGCCGAAAAAACGCTGGAAGAATATCACCATAATCTGGAAGGCCTTATAAAAGAAAGAACGTCCGAACTCGAAGATTCCAACAGACTGCTGCAGGCCGAGATAGTCGAAAGGATACGGATTGAGAAAGCCCTAAGAATCAGCGAAGAACGCTTCTATTCTCTTTTCAATCTGGCTTCTGACGCCATACTGCTGATGGATGCCGACACCCAAGGCAAAGCTCCTGCCATAGTTGATGCAAATGTCGCAGCCTGCATCATGCACGGCTATACACTGGAGGAGCTCATAGGCAAACCTATAAGCTTCCTTAATGCCCCCGAAAGCTACGAAAAATCGCGTGAGATTTCTATGCAGCTGCAAAAAAATCAGGATAAAGTGGTGACGTTTGAAATAGACCACATTCGAAAAGACGGTTCTGTCTTTCCGTTGGAAGTTTCTGCAAAAATAATAACCCTTGACGGAAAAAAATACATACTCGGCATTGACCGTGATATATCGATGAGAAAAAGTGTTGAAGAGGCGCTGAGAAGAAGCCAGCTGAGGTTCAGGGCTGTTTTCGACAATGCTCCGATCGGTATAAGTATAGTGAACACCGACAGAAGATTTGTCGAAGCCAATCCAGCGTTTCAAAAAATGATAGGATACGATATCAATGAACTATTAGGGCTTTCTGTGCCTGATATCAGTAACCCCGACGACGACCGGCTTAACCTGCTCTATTATCAGGAGCTCATGGCCGGACGCCTGCCGCACTTTTCTATGGAAAAAAGGTTTATCAAAAAAGACGGCACAGTACTTTTGAGCAATATCGTTATAACCACAATACGAGACAATGACCAAAAGCCCGTTCTGATTTTCGGCATTATAGAGGACATAACAGAAAAGAAAAAGGCCGAAAACGAACTAAGAAAATACCATGAAAGGCTTGAAGATATAATTGCACAGCGCACATCGGAACTTTTAAAGATCAACAAAAGCATGCAGGCCGAGATTGCCGAAAGAAAAGAAATTGAACAGACGCTGAAAGAAAGCGAAGCAAAACTTAGCATGCTGTACAATGAATTCAATATAATCCTGAACTCAACGCCAGACTCGATAGTCCTGATGTCTCTCGATAAAAAGGTCTTATGGGCGAACAAAAGCACCGAAAACTATATAGACTTATCGAGCGGAAGCCCTGAGGGGAGATTCTGCTATGAACTCGTACATAAAACAGACTGCCCTATCGACGAATGCCATGCCAACAAGGTCTTTGAAACCGGGGCTCCGGTTGATTTTCAGGCCAGAAATTATCAGGGGAAAATGCTCGATATCAGGATAGTCCCGATAAAAGACGACTCTGGAAAACTTGTAAAAATGCTGCACATAGCTAGGGATGTGACCGAAAAAAACAGGCTGCACGAAGCAGCCCACCTCGCATCACTGGGTGAAATGGCCTCGGCAGTGGCGCACGAAATCAACAATCCTAATAATGTAATCATGTTCAACTCCTCAATCCTGCGCGACACATGGAGCGATGCAGCGAAGATACTTGACGAGTATGCCAGAGAGCACGGGAACTTTTCTGCAGGAGGACTGCCCTCAGATACAATCAGCGAAATAGTAAAAAATCTAATCTCTGCGATAGCAAAAAGTTCGGTAAGAATAAAAAACATAGTAGCCGATATGAGAAGACTTTCTCTTCAGGACAGGCAGCTATTTTTCGAAGATTACGATTTGAACTCCGTAGTAGAAAATGCGGTATCGCTGCTGAATATAAGGATACAGAAGCTTACGAAAAGATTTTCATTTTCGGCAGCCGTTAATCTCCCTCTGTTAAAAGGCAATCCCGCCCAGATAGAGCAGGTTGTTATAAATCTCATATTAAATGCACTGCAGGCGCTTGCGGACACCGACAAAGCGGTGAAGGTAAGCACCAGATACGATGACTCATCAGAGAGCGCAGTGCTTGAGGTTTCGGACGAGGGCTACGGCATAGATGAAGAGGACTTAAAGCACATAATGAAGCCGTTCTTTACAACCAAGCATGAAGGAACAGGACTAGGCCTTTCGCTTGCAAGCAAGATACTCTCAACACATAATGGTAATATAGAATTCAGCTCCGAACTCGGCAAAGGTACGGTTGTGAGGGTGACCCTGCCGGTTCATACACCAACCGGAAAAGAGGTGCAGAAATGACTCAGGATTTGGCGGTGTTGCTTGTGGATGACGAACCCGAAATATTGTACGGGGAAAAAACTGTGCTCCTGTCAGAAAAGATACAGAATATTCATACCGCCCAGAACGGCCTTGAAGTGATGCCGCTTCTCGCACAAAAAGAGATTGCGGTAGTTGTGCTCGACCTTTCTATGCCCGGCATATCAGGAGGTGAGCTGCTTAAAGAAATTACGGCTGAGTACCCGGAAGTGCCGGTTATTATCATGACCGCAAACAACGCCATAGAAACAGCTGTTGATTGCATGAGAAACGGGGCGTTCGATTATATTGTTAAACCGCTCGATAAAAGCAAATTTTCTTCTACCGTCAGAAAGGCGTTCGAACATTTCCTTCTGCACAAAGAAGTTTCTCTGCTCAGACACCAAATCCTCGAGGGCAAGATACAAAATCCGGCCGCCTTTTCTTCGATTATCACCAAAAATAACAAGATGCTGGCGATATTCTCGTATGCTGAGGCGATCGCAATATCTCCCCACCCCGTCTTGATAACCGGAGAAACAGGGGTAGGGAAAGAACTTCTCGCCAATGCCATACATACGCTCGGCGGACAGAAAGGCGAGTTTGTTGCTGTAAATATTGCGGGGCTGGACGACAATATGTTTTCGGATACACTGTTTGGACATAAGAAAGGCGCCTTCACCGGAGCAGAGACAGCAAGAGATGGGCTCGTGTCGCTGGCAGAAAACGGCAGCCTTTTCCTGGATGAGATAGGCGACATGCAGGAATCTTCGCAGGTTAAATTGTTAAGGCTTCTTCAGGAACACACCTACTACCCTATCGGTTCTGATATACCAAAGCAGAGCAATGGCCGTGTTATAGTCGCAACTAATCATGATATAAAAAATCTTATGGAGACAAAAAAATTCAGAAAAGATCTCTTTTTCAGACTGAGAACTCATCACATACACTTACCGCCGCTACGCGAAAGAATTGATGACATACCGCTTCTCACAAATCATTTCATGAACGAAGCGGCGCAGACACTCAACATAAAAAAACCGACGGTGCCTCCCCAGCTTTATACACTCCTCAGCAGCTATACCTTTCCGGGTAATCTAAGGGAGCTTCAGGGCATGATTTATGATGCGGTCGCCCGCCATAAAACAGGGATACTTTCGCTGGAAAGCTTCAAAAATATCATAGGCGATGAAATCATCCCAACTACAGAGGAACTGCAGACATCAAGTGTGTCAAAACTTATGAACATAGACCTGTCAAAACCTTTTCCAACGCTTGATGAGGCCGAGGATATTCTCATAAACGAAGCTCTAAAAATAGCCGATGGCAATCAGGGCATAGCAGCTTCGATGCTCGGTATAACACGACAGGCATTGAATAAAAGACTTAGCCGAAGAAAACAGTCATAGGTTATAAAGCATAGCTAATGACAACAATACCCCTGAAACTGAAAAGCGAAGCCGGGCTTCTAAAACTAAACGAACCTGCTCCGATATGGACAACAGGATCGGTTGCCACCCCTGCAGGGCCTGTCTATAAAGCTTTAACCAGCCTGTCTCCTCAGGATTGCCGGGAGCATTTCAGATGCAGAATCAGCGCATACAGGGACAACTTTATTGTAGAGCCGGGCATCTATGCGGTAGGCTCACCTGATGAGAATTCCGAGGTTTTTGCAAGCGCAAATTACAAATACAGCTTTGACCTGCTAAGACAGTCTCTTGACGGCCTTAACGGATGGATACTGGTGCTCGACACAAAAGGGATTAATGTCTGGTGCGCAGCAGGCAAAGGCAGTTTTGGCACCGTAGAGTTGATAAAAAAGATCTCGGACTGCAAACTCGCATCAATAGTTTCTCATCGAAGGATTATAGTGCCGCAGTTAGGGGCGCCTGGCATCTGTTCCTATCTTGTCACAAAAAAAACAGGCTTCAAAGTGTATTACGGCCCTGTTTACGCAAAAAATATTCCGGCATACCTCGAAGCAGACAGAAAAGCATCGCCCGAAATGAGAACAGTGCAGTTCACAATAAAAGACAGGCTTATCCTTACGCCTATGGAGATAATTCCGGCGATGAAAAACTATCCTCTCTTCGCACTGATAATTCTGCTTTCCTTCGGACTGCAGCCTTCCGGCATAATTTTCAGGGACGCCTTTTACGGCGGGTTCCATTTTCTGGTTTTGGGCATGCTTGCGGTCGTCTCAGGGGCTTTTATTACCCCGCTGCTTCTGCCGGCAATCCCCTTTAGATCCTTCGCTATCAAGGGCTGGCTGGCTGGCATTTCAACCGTTTTTGCATACCATAAAATCTTTGCGCCTTCAATTTTTACCTCACTGCCGTTGAGCGTTGTCGCATACATATTCTTTCCTGCCGCAAGCTCCTATATCGCGCTTCAATTCACCGGCTCAACAACCTTTACCGGTATGAGCGGAGTAAAAAAAGAGCTTAAATACGGGATACCTGCATATATGACGGCAGTAGTGATATCGCTTATACTGCTGTCCGCATACAAGCTCATGGAATGGAGGCTTTTGTGAAATACCTTGCGAATGTTGCAACACTGACATTGAATAAGGACAAATGCACCGGATGCGGAAATTGCGCGGAGGTTTGTCCCCACGCTGTTTTAGAGATTCAGGATAAAAAAGCGTTCATAACAGATCCTGACAGATGCATGGAATGCGGGGCCTGCCAAACCAACTGTCCTTTTGAAGCTGTGGGCGTTGACAAAGGGGTGGGATGCGCAGCCGCGCTTATAAACAGCATGATCTATGGAGGAGAACCCTCATGCGACTGCAGCGCTCCTCAAGAAGGCAAAGCTAAAAGCTGTTGCTGATTCACTGCACGCCTTGTATAATCAGCAAACAGGAAGCTAAGATATATTTTAGTCATGACCGTCAACACAGATAAAATATTAGAGGTTTTTAGAGCACCGGAAATTTCTGCGTCAATACTTAAAGGCATAATAGACCTTGTTGAAGAAGGCTTCATTGTTGTTGACCGCAGCTTCAAGATTATTATTGCCAACAAAGCCTACTGCGACCAGTTAGGCCTTGAAGAAAGCTCAGTAATAGGCAAAAACTGCTATGCAATTTCTCATAGACTGAACAAACCCTGCTATGAAATAAAGGAAGAGTGTTCGGTAAAATTTTCTTTTGACACCGGCAAGCCTCACGCTTCATTCCATGTACATACCGATAAAGACAGGAATCCGGTCTATATAGAAACCAAATCTTTTCCATTAAAAGACTCCTCAGGCGAGGTGACGCTGGTCGTTGAATTAATCAATAATGTGACCGGACGGAAAAAGCTTGAGGACCAGTTAAGGCATGCCCAAAAAATGGAGGCTGTGGGAACGCTTGCAGGGGGCATAGCTCATGACTTCAATAATATACTCACCGCAATAATGGGCTATGGTCATATACTTCAATTGAAAATGGAGGCCGAAAATCCGCTCAAAGGATATGCAGACAGCATCATAACCGCCGCTGAAAGGGGTGCAAACCTTACGAGCGGCCTGCTTGCCTTCAGCAGAAAACAGATTATCGACCCCCAGCTTACAGATGTAAACGACATAGTAAGAAAAGTTGAGAAGCTTCTTGCAAGACTTATCGGTGAAGACATAGAGCTAAAAACAGACCTTGCGGATAAGAGAATAAACGTGGTTGCCGACTCGGGCCAGATAGAGCAGGTGTTGATGAATCTTGCATCCAATGCAAGAGATGCCATGCCTGACGGCGGAATCATCAGCATCAAGACTTCGAGTATAGAACTTGATGAAAGATTCCTGGCTGCCCATGAGTTCGGCGCAATAGGCGATTATGCGATTATATCGGTATCTGATACAGGAACAGGAATGGATAAAACTACAGCCGGCAGAATATTTGAGCCGTTCTTCACAACAAAAGAGGTGGGCAAGGGCACAGGCCTGGGGTTGGCAATGGCTTACGGCATCATCAAACAGCACAATGGGTTCATGACTGTTTACAGTGAGTTGGGCATCGGCACTACGTTCAAGATATACCTTCCAACTTCGAATTCCGGAAAAGAAGTTGCAGAGGTCAGCAAAGTTGATACGCCCAAAGGCGGTACAGAAACAGTTATGATAGCAGAAGATGATCATGAGGTCAGAAAAATAAACAGCGACATACTGAGGGAGTTCGGATACACTATCATTGAAGCAATAGACGGCGTTGATGCTGTCGAAAAATTCAGGTCACACATGACAGATATTAAGCTGGTAATACTCGACGTGATAATGCCCCACAAAAATGGCAAAGAAGCTTACCACGATATGCAAAAACTAAAGCCTGATGTTAAAGCCATATTCACAAGCGGCTACACGTCCGACATAATAAGCAAAAAAGGCATTCTCGAAGAAGGGATCAACTTTGTTCCTAAACCGGTTCCCCCACAAGAACTGCTTTTAAAAGTAAGAGAAGTCCTAGATAGTTAGCTATATTCGACGTGACAGTCAGCAACACAAAAACCTGACCTCCGTATTTTGGCTTGGAATTTCGGCAATCGGGGGTTAACATGAAACCAAAAAAAATGTTATATTATAAGGAATTGGGGCTGTAGCTCACTTGGGAGAGCGCTTGAATGGCATTCAAGAGGTAGACGGTTCGATCCCGTTCAGCTCCACTCTTTATTTTCAATGACTTACCTTTCACTATCATTCCTAATTTCCTGCTACACTATGCAGTAAATATGCAGTTCGGTTTTTATCCCCTGTAATATTCAGCATATTCACGGCATTCTGTAAATGATTCGGTGCTAAATGCGAATACCTCAAAGTCATTGTCAGGCTCTTATGTGAGCATATCTGAGTGTCATCTTAATATCGGCATGCGTATTACAAATTTTTGTTTCGCTAATCCGGTAATACCTAATTCATTACCTGATTAATTGGGTAATACCTAATTCCCTATTTCTGTATTTTTTGCCACCGGGCAGACTGCCCGCGGCCAAGGCACTGAACTTTTCCTTCGGCCTGCAGTGTCTTCAAAACTTTTCTTATCATATCCACGCTGACGCTGGGACATTGCTTTTGTATATCCGCTACGCGAAAGTTGATAATTGAGTTATTAATTGCATTGCTTATCAGCTCTGTCTTGGCGCCCCTTGGTGAGGTTACCTGTCCAACACGATCTTCGAACTCGCGATATGCTGTTTTGAGTGTAAAGAGCACATAATTGATATAAGGCCATGGATCATGTTTGCCTTCGTGCCAACCGTTGGAGCTTTGCTCCAATGTCTCGTAATAACGCTCTTTGTTTTGTTCTATGATTCTCTCTATGCTGATATAGCATCCAACCTCGTATCCAAGCTGATAGAGTTGAAGCAGCATAAGGAGGCGGGAAACTCGGCCATTACCGTCCCTGAAAGGATGAATGCAAAGGAAATCAAGATTGAAGGCAGCCAGCGCAATGAGAGGGTGTATCTGATGCTCTTGCAGGCTATCGCTCCATAATAAGGTCAACTGCTTTATATAGGAAGGCGTAAGAGTTGCTGCAACGGTTTTGAACCTTATACGAGTTCTCCCGTCAGGATATTTTTCGATTATGTCGCCGTCTTTTGTCTTGAATAGTCCGGCATCGCCAGTTTCACCGCGCGCCAAGTAGTGCAGTTTGTGAATTGTATCTTCCGACGTTGGCAGTTTTGCGCTCTGCTCGTGGATAAGTTTTAATGCATTGCGATAGCCACGCACCTCTTCTTCGTCTCGATTGTGCAGGTTAGCCCTGCCGAGTACTACGGTATGTATGCGCTGCTGCTCAACAGTGACACCCTCTATGCGATTTGATGAAACGGCGCTTTCAATCAGCGCATGCTCGCGCAAAACTTTAAGCCTCTGCGGAGATTGTTTGGTAAAAAGTTCCTGTCTGCCTTTGGATTCACCGAGTTCAGAAAGATACCATGAGGTAATAGTAGGAACAACTTCAAGCCCGGCAGAGAAAACCCGGAGAGTCATAATATGGTCATGCTTTTTCATGCTGCTAATCTAACACCTCAACACGTTATTTTGAGAGCAATCTGAAATTGATAACCAACCACCGGGAAAACGATGTTATTCTACCAATAATCAAGGCATTTTGCGAATAAACAGACGCAATAAATAATGTATGGTAAGGCCTTGATACATTGCATGACGAATATTTAATACTACGAGAGATACAGCAAGCGACAAAACTTCAGGTTGGCTATTTCTCCCAGAGCAGTGGCGAATGAAAATCTTTAAGAGAAGAGCACTTCTCTTTCTTTTTGCAGGAGGCTTCGCAAGCGATAACATATTTGAAACATTGCTTAATAGGACAGAGTATTTTATCGTTTTTCTTCATAGATGGGTTTGGCGATAAAGCTGAAAAATGATGATATGTATGACATCAGAGAGAACTTTTCGGTTTGCAGCGTAATGCAAGGATATATGCTCAACTTACCATATTTGTCTGCCTCTAAAATTCGGCAAAAGTTCATGACTATTTAATCGGGCATATCTTCAGAGTCTTTAGTATATGTTTTTTGCATCACTGAGCGGAGTGAGAATGCCTAACCCCAGAAGCGGTCGGAGAGAAAGCGCCATTTGCTTTTAGGATTAAGTTAAACGCAAAACACAATTCTTTACAATTCTAAAGTAATGGTTTAGAATTGTAATTATGAAGATTAAGCGCGATATTTACAAAGAGTTGACAGCTGAGATAAACAAACCCTTTATATCTATACTCATAGGCCCACGACAGGTTGGAAAGACATTTCTTATGCGTCAACTGGAAGCGAATTGCCGACGAAGCGGCTTAAAGACGCTATTTCACAATCTTGAAGACCCCGATGATCTGCGCTCTTATAGCGGCGATGAGCAGCAGCTTATCAAACAACTGAAGAACATAGACGCTGATGTGCTGTTTCTTGATGAATTTCATTATCTGAAGAACGCCACGCGTATTTTCAAAGTATTGTACGACTCCAGAATAAAGGTGAAGATCTTTGCTTCCGGGTCGTCTTCTATGGAAATTCACAAACACCTGAAAGAAAGCTGTCACGTCCCAAGTAACCGAGACCAATTCAATCCCAGATAATCGAGACCACCATTTTATTTATCTTATTTCTTCCGCATTTTTAAGTCAACATTTTTCACCTCGATTT
>PEAD01000047.1 GCA_002753335.1 Nitrospirae bacterium MYbin3 | reverse complement strand
TTGTAGTTGGTAGAGCTACTACTTTAACCCTGAAATCAGGGGGAGGCAAGTTTATTTAAAGCAATGCATTACTGGACAAGGGTTTGAAAGCTTTTAGCCTTAGAACTTTTGACAATACGATAAAGCCGCAAAGGAGGCTTAAGAATGAAGCTAATGAAAAAAGACATTAAGGCAAACACACAGATAACAACATTTTTCTCCCTTGAATCCATGTCATTAAGGAGAAGCAAGACCGGACAAAACTTCCTTGCAGTAGAACTTCACGACAAGTCCGGCAAAATCAATGGATACATATGGAAAGATCCTGTTGTGATGGCCGCATCACTGACAGAGAAATCGTTTGTTAAAATTCAGGGCATTATTAATAATGTAAATAATTCCTTAAGCATTAATATATCGAGAATTCGTAAAGCTGAAAAACACGAAATAGACATACGGGATTTTCTTGAGGTGGTTTCAGGTGGAGTTGAACTTTGGCAAGAGAAATTAAATAGCGCTATAGCATTAATACACGATGAGAATTGCAGAAAGCTTATAAGCGCATTTCTTGAAGACGAGAGCTTCTTAGAACAATTCATAACCTCACCTGCCGGGATTTCGGTGCATCATAATTATGTAGGGGGCCTTCTCGAGCATACTGTCAATGTAATGAACCTTGCCGCAATGATCGCCGACAACAATCCCGCACTTATTGATAAAGATTTGTTGATAACCGCTTCATTTTTGCATGACATAGGCAAAACCAAAGAACTGTATTGGGAAATAGCAAAGGAATACACCACCGAAGGAAAACTTCTGGGACATATAAGCATAGGCTTTTTAATGTTGCAGGAAAAACTGGCTATGATTAAAAACTTTCCTGAACGGCTGGCATTATTGCTTAAACACATGATCTTATCCCATCACGGATCCTTGGAATATGGAAGTCCAATCAAACCTGCATTACCGGAAGCTGTTGTTTTAAACCTCATAGATAATATTGACGCCAAAATAAACCATATTTACTGTTACCTTGGAGCCTCTGATCCCAAAGGTGAGTGGAGCCGTTTCGATAAAATTCTGAACACTGAAATTTGCCAACTGAAATACAAACGGCAGACTGCAAATATAATGGAGAAAGCAGCATGAAGCAGAATGCGCCTATTTCAGCCAATTATAAGGAGCTCTTAGATGTTCTGGCCGAAATAATCGCCCATGATATCATCAACAAAATAAATACCAGCTCAGGAGGTATCGATGACTGAAACCGTTTTTTGTGCCGTATATGCGCGGTACAGCACAAATAATCAGAGGGAAGCCTCAATTGAAGACCAGATACGTAAATGCAGAGAACTTGCAGCAACCAAAGGCTGGGTTATTCTTGATGAACATATATACTACGACAAAGCCCAGTCAGGCACCAGAACCAATATGCGGCATGCCTTCAAAGAAATGATGCAAACAGCGATGAGTAACAACTGTCCTTTTCAGAGAATTATCGTTGACGAGACATCCCGAATTGCGCGCAATACCAAAGAAGCACTAGATATCTTCTCATTACTCACCTATTACGGCATCCATGTTTATTATGTCTCTCAGGGGATAGACACATCTCATGAGACCGCCGAGGAGATGATCACAATAAACGGCCTCATTGACTCCTTATACATAAGGAACTTATCAAAAGAAACCTATCGCGGCATTGAAGGACAAGTGTTAAGCGGCTACAACAGCGGCGGCAAAAGGTACGGCTATCGTTCTGAACCTGTTTATAACGGCAAAGTCGATATCTATGGCAATCCTGAAGCTGACGGCTACATTCTTAAAATCAATCCCGACGAAGTGGACACTATAATTAGAATATTCAAAATGTTTGGCGAGCAAGGTTATAGTGCAAAAAAAATTGCAACCATTCTTAATGAGGAAATAAAAAGAACAGATGCGCCCACCCCGCCAAGGGGAAAATATTGGTGTTCCAGCACCATACTTGGCAGCAAAAAAGCGTTTAGAGGAATCCTCAATAATGAAATATATATCGGCCACTATTACTGGAATAGGTCATTCTCAAAGCGCAATCCCGAAAACGGCAAAAAGAAATGCATTGCGAAAGATAGCAGCAAATGGATTGTTGTCCAAAAACCAGAACTGAGAATCATCAGCGACGAATTATGGGAGAAGGTCAAAAAAAGACAAAAACAATTACAAACCGAAAACTCCGGAGCGTATAACAAGTCAAAGCATTCCTATTCAGTTAATCTTCTTACAGGGCTTGTAAAATGCGGAAAATGTGGCGGCAATATAGCTATAGTTTCCGGAGGCAAGTGGGCTAAATACGGATGCTCAAATAATTGGAACAAGGGGGCGGCAGTTTGTGACAATAATATAAAGTTGAATAAAAAAGATTTCGAGAGGTCGGTCATAAGTTCACTGAATTTGAATTTTGATAAAAACGAGCATCTTGATTATTTGCATTCACGGGTCGATGAGATAATAAAAAACCATCTGGGTCAGACAAACCCGAAGTGGCGAAGGGAGGCTCTCGGTGATCAACTAAAAAAAACCGAGAAAGAAATAGCTAATTTCATTAACGCCATAAAAGCGGGGATTTTTTCAGACATAGTAAAAAATCAGCTTGAAAAAGCGGAGAAGAAAAAAGCTGAAATTGAGCAGTTCTTGGCAGAAAACCAAAAAGAAACGTCTATCCTGCCGGAAATTACAAGAAACAGCATAAGCATGTACCTACAAGACATTCGTGAAACCTTATCTCTTCATCCTCTATATGGAAGAGCTTTGCTATCTAAAGTTATTGCTTTAGCGGTATTGCAGCCCCAAATTGGCAGTCATGTCATAGATGTAAATTGTAAAACTCTATAACTAAACTTTATGAACAATATATATGAAAATCAACTGAACTGAATTTTAGAGGCAGACAAATGCAGATTTTATACCTGAAACATATTCCCCTAAAATTTCACTTTCTATACCTCCCAATTTCATTGAAAAGGACGCTAAAATCTCAATTTCGTATGCCACTCTGTCAATGCTGTGTGACAACTTGTCAAATGTTTTTGTCTATATCGACAAAAATCAATCGCTGTTTGTTATGTAACTGATTGAAATATAAACACACTGCATTCATAAGCATTTAAACTTTGGTGCTGGCATAAATCGTGCAATATTTCCCCTCAATTCTTTGCATAAAAGAGGGAGTATACATGCCAGGAGCTTTTGCACATATGATTGCGGCTGATAAAGCAAAGCGTGTAGTGGAAAACAAAGGACTAATGTTCGCTACTGTTGTTTTAAACAGATATCCACAGTGGCTTCAAGCCGGAGCGGTTGGCCCCGATTATCCTTATCTTCACCACATGCTCACCTCCCATGACGATTCAGACAGTTGGGCTGACCTCCTTCACTACAACAATACAGGCGAAGTTGTGCGGTCCGGCGCTAAACACCTTCGTGACAGATATAAAACTGAAAAAGACTCTAAAGAATTCCAAAGAACCGCTGCCTGGCTTTTTGGCTATGCATCACATGTGGTCTTGGACGCAAGCATCCATCCGGTTGTGAGGGCAATAGTAGGCGAATACGCAGAAAACAAGACCGACCACAGGGTATGCGAAATGTATATGGATTCTTACATATTCAAAGAGACTTACGGCATTGAACTGGACAATAGCGAATGGGTCGACTATTTGAGACACCTTACAGACAAAAAGACCGGCAAGATGGACAACGCCGTAGTCAGTCTGTGGAGGAAGATGCTGCAGGAAGTGTATCCCAAAGAATACGCGAAAAATCCTCCTCAGGTAGAAGGTTGGCATGAAGAATACGTTAAGAAACTGGATGGCGCAGACATTGATGTCGGCTTTTTCCGTCATATCGCAGGAAAAGAAGGATTGGTGTATGTGCCAAGCACCAAAATACCTGCTAAAGAAAGGGAAACATATATAGTTAATGCGGAAATTCCAGAGAAAAATAAGTTCAATGAAAAAACGCAAGCGTATTCCAAGATATTCGATTTTGGCGTAGGTAATATAGTGACTATATGGGAACAGCTCAATACAGCAATAGTTGGCACTGGCGACACGCTTATTGCAAGCTTGCCAAACTGGAATCTCGATACAGGGACAACTGACAAGGAGGGAAAGGGCGATGCGACGCTTTGGGTATAGCATATTATTACTCTGCTTAATCTTTTGCACAGCTGGGACAGCTGGGTGCGATGATAAATACGATGAAAAAGAGATGGCCAGACTATTTATCTTTGCTAAGACGGTGATGGACATAGTCAGCAGCGAATACATAGAAACCAATCCCCCCAAAGAAATTAACAGGGAAACCATCAGGGCGATAGTGATCAAAAAGAACACCGATTTTGAGGAACTGAAAGTTCTGGATAGGTACGATATGAAAATGGTTTCGGATGGCAAGCAATTTGGCGCTGTTTTATGGGACCCTAAAAACAAGCGCAAGCTCATACAGGATTTGCGCTGCACATTGAAGCTAGACGACCCGGCATGGCAAACCATCACATACGGAAACGAATTCACATTGAACTGGGAAGTATGCCCGCGCTAATAACTATACTCATATTGAGTTTGCTGGGCATACAGGGCATTGCATACTGCTCTGAAGAAGCGATGATCACTATAGTTAAAGCTGTGTGGACAAGCGGAATTGACGATACGAAAAATCCTGTAAAGATATATGAAAATAGTGTCTCGCAACCGCGACGGTTATATTTGTGGACAAAGGTTCGGGGAGGAAGCGAGGCGTTAAGGGTTCTAAAAAATGAAGGCAAACTTCCCATAAGACATAAGTGGTATTCTTATATCGGTCCCACGGCGGAGTTTGACGATAGCAGAGAACCCATTGACGCGGTCAACCTTTCCGTGGGAAAGAAGGAAAAGCTTAACAGGCTTGCTTCAGAGGTGGATATCAAGGGAGGCTTTGATTGGAGGACATGGAGCATGAAAGTCAACATACATGAAGGATGGTGGAAAGTAAGAATAGTTTATGATGACGGCGAGAATGTTATATGTGATGGCAACCCGTGTGAGTATGTAATACAGGTAAAATAATTTTCTCGGCAATTTTTGACTATTAAGCTGCGTGGGGGGAGATGAATACACAAAACGAAGCATTGTGTCCGTCCGAAAGGATGTCGGAAAACTGTTCATGCGTCATACCGCTTAAGTCTATTCAGGAAGCGTTGCTCTTATTGGAATATGCCGCCCGACAGGGCAAAGATTTGGACAATGAAGTGGTTACAGTAATCACACAGTCAAAAAGCAGAATGCATTCAAACGATTGGTCGGCAGAATTCGAAGCTAAATTCTGGAAGGCCTTTAATAAAATAGCGAAGGACGTTCAACCGGTCAATGTTGATAGCCTTAAGGCCACTTCCGCGTTGTTTAATGTAAGCTCTCCGTTTCTAAATAGATTTCTTCGCAAAAGGAATATCTCGGTTGCTGAAAATGCCGTTACCCGTTACAGAAGAAGAACATTTGTATTTCTGGCGTTTTTGGTTATTGTTCAAGTGCTCTGGTTCTACGGAACATCCATAGTGAGCGAAATAAATCAAATCCTACCTAAGATTGACAATGTGAGTATGGAAATCCAGAAGAAAAAAAGCGAAAAGTTCGCTAAGGGAAGCAAAACTATTGCCGACAATCCCGAAATATCAAGGCTTGAGGGCAAAAGGGAAGAATACACTACAAAATATGACGCGAACTTTACGGCACTTCAGGATTGGGACGATATAATACGCTTAAGGATGTTTGTAAGACAGACCGACAACAAAACAGGTTCTGAAAAATCTCCTTTAGAGAGATTGACTAAAAAACAACAGCAGCAGATCAAATATTTGCAGAACGCTCAATACATCCTACAAGTCATGCAACTATATATTTTGCCGTTGCTCTATGGTTTTGTGGGCGCGTGTGCTTATATACTTAGAACGCTGTCCAGTGAAATAAAAAATATCACCTATACTGAAGTATCGGATGTTGGATATCTGCTGAGGTTGCAATTGGGAGCACTAGCCGGCTTGGCGATCGGCTGGTTTGCCAGTCCCGAGACCTTCTCGGTCGTGAAAAACATCTCCCCATTTGCGCTGGCTTTTTTGGCAGGCTACAGCGTAGAGCTGCTATTTACAGTGATGGACAGAATTATCGCTGCTTTTTCGTTTAAGGAGGCACAGGCAAAATGAATAAAGATATGCTGTTGGTCAATAAGCCTTACTTCCCCAATCTCTACTATAAAATAACCTGCATATGGACAATAGGTAATAAAGGCTAATCAACAACACAGACAGACAAACAGTTATAGACCACCGAAATCAGATCAGTAAACACGAGCGCCTTTCAGGATGCTATAGCAGGATTAGGACAGGATGTGGTTTTTCAGGATTGCCTTTGCGAAACATGGTAGCATCCCAAAGCAATGACACACTTGGCACAGGCCGGAGATGATGAAGTCTTTGGCGGGGATGGAGACGACTGGTTGCAGGGCGACAGCGGCGGGGATTACTTGGAAGGAGAAGCAGGCAAAGACACACTGCTCGGCGGCGAAGGCAGCGATCAGATGTACGGTGGAGACGGCAATGACGGATTACAGGGCGATGTTGGAAATGATTATATGCAATGCTGTTTCAAGTTAGCGGTATAAAAAATCTTAAAGAGGAGGATAAAGGAAGTGAATAACAAGCCAGTATTAATAATTAAATTTCAATGTTGGCGCATCTTATGGAGATTGTTTTGGCCGATTTCCCTTTTTATTCCGTTATGTTGTTTTATCGCTATGAAAATCCCTATGAAATATTCAGGCTTTGAATTTTGGGTTTATGAAACATTGTGTCTTTTCGGTGTTGTTGGTGGTATATGGATGATATGTGAAATGTTATTGGTAAAAGATTTTTGTTTATATGAAGACAGAATAATTCAAAAATATAAATTATTTAAAAAAGATAAGCAAGTTTTGTTGGACAAATCAAAATATACAGCTATGACAACGCCTTTTTGGGGACATATTGCAATATATGAAGTTGGCCGATACTGTGGACGAATCCAATTTGATCCAACATTGGTTAACACCAATACCATAAAAGAGTTCTACCTCAAATTATCTCAATTGTCCGGCAGAAATATAGAGGAACTAAAGAATAAAACAATTGCAACTAAGCTTATTATTCAATAAAATGAAATTTCAATCTGGGTTATGAAAAGCGATGGAACAGGTATTAGAGAACTAAATATTCCAACAGATAAACTTAAATAATTCAAAGGGAGGAGATTAAGATGGTTAAATCTCTTAAAAACGCGTTAAGTGGCATGATGAAAACACAAAAAATAAGTCTTTTCTTAATTATATTTGCATTATTTACAACCTCTGGTTGTAAACCGAGTCATCCACATGTACGTTATTTCGCAAGTGCGTTGGGAAAGGAGATAAAGATACTTGTATGTAAAGAAAAATATAATCCTACTGATCCATGTGGCATCAGAGATGTTAAAGTTGATGCTGATTTGGGGAAAACCGTTTATCTCAATATAAACGGTGTCATTGATGAAAAAGAAATTCAATCAATCGTTGACGCTGTCACTGCTTTTCGTGGAACCGAATATAAAACCATTCCCATTGAGATTACTTTTTATGATGCGTTTATAAAATATAGCTTGGATAATAATGCTCACATTCGAACAAATTCTAAAGTTATTTATAAAATCACTTTGAAAGGAGAAATATAATATGCCGACTATTGAGTTTCGTAGCGATATCGTGGGGGTTCCACACAGTTTTATCATTTTGGATAATGGAAATGGGGATCGACGTGGCTATGGATTTGGCCCCCAGGAAGGGCGTTTACCGATGGGGGTTGGAATAATTACTGATGACTCAACCCATGAATATCAAGTGAGTTCGGGACCAATTGAAGTTACTCCTGAACAATACAATAAAATGGTTAAATATGTTACCGATAGTATAAATAATCCACCCTATTACAGTATCCCCACTAGCATAATTGATGCAGGGGCAAATCAGTGTACGCAATGGGTCAAAGCCGTTGCTCAAGCAGGTGGTGTTAACTGGGGTGGTTTAACATGGAATCCTTATGGTGAGGCGGTATATACAGAAATAAAAAAAGTTTTGGATGCTGTTAAGCAATTTCTAAAGGATGCCGAATCAGCTTTAACCCCCGGGTGCCCAGTTGTCCTCGATCTAAATGGAGATGGCGTACAAACAACTGCCGTTGGGGATGGAGCCTACTTTGACCATGACGGAAACGGCTTTGCAGAACAGACCGGATGGGCTTCAGCTAATGACGGAATCCTTGTTATGGACAAAGATGGAAACGGCACAATTGATAACGGCAATGAGCTATTCGGTAATCAGACATTACTTGCCAATGGCACCAAAGCAACCAACGGCTTTCAGGCACTTGCGGAATTGGATACAAATACAGATGGCAAGATAGATGCAAACGATGCGGCTTTTGCAAATCTCAAGATTTGGCAAGACACAAACGGAGACGGCTACAGCAGTGCCGACGAACTCCACACTCTTGATGAACACGAAATAGCCTCAATCAATACCGGTTACTCCACTTCAACCACAGTTGATACTGAAGGGAACGAACATCGCCAAATCGGAAGCTTCACAAAGACAGACGGCACAACAAGTGTGGCTGAAGATATCTGGTTCAAAACAGATACTGTATTCACAATTCCCAACGAATGGCTTGATGTGCCTGCGGAGATAGCCGCGTTGCCTGATCTTCAGGGATACGGCAACATATATAATTTGCAGCAGGCGATGGTAAGAGATACCAGCGGACAACTGAAAAACTTGGTCGAACAAATAGTAGCGGCAACAGATGCAATCACCCGCAACAGTCTCATGGAGCAAATGCTTTTCAAGTGGACAGGCAGCGACACAATAGATCCGGCCAGCAGGGGTGGCCTCATGGATGCACGAAGATTAGCAGTGCTGGAAAAATTATTCGGACAGTCGTTTTCAGGAACAACCGGCCCCAATCCGCATGCCAATGCTGTCGCACCTCTTGATGAAGCATATCGTGGGCTTTTTGAGATGTACTACGCACAGATAATGGCGCAGACCCAACTTAAGCCCTTATACGACCAAATAACCTACACATGGGATGAAGCAACACAAAGCGTTATAGGAGATATAAGCGCTGTTATCACGGATATCCAAACGCAGCTATCAACAGACATAACAGCAGGCAGGGCAGAGCTTATCGAATTCACAAGGACACTGAACGGCTTTCAGGCAACCGATCTTATAGGATACGACGCGCTTAATAACCTTCTAAACATGCAGGGAGAAGACACGCTATTTGCGTTGGCCGCAGAGGTTAAGAATCCGCTAATAGGCACGGATATAAGCGAAACAATCAATGGAACCGCTATGAATGATGCTATCTCAGGCAAAGATGGGGATGATGTGGTTAATGGGCAGCAAGGCAATGACACTATTTTTGGGAATGCTGGCAACGACACACTTTCTGGGGGACCCGGTAACGATGTTCTTATGGGCGGGGCCGGTAATGACACGCTTTATGGCTACGATGAAGATGACACGCTTGACGGTGGAGAGGGAGTTGACAGGCTCATTGGAAACGCAGGCAACGACACTTACAAGTTCGGCAGGGGCAGCGGACAGGACACCATTGTGGACTACGACACAACACTCTTGGATACT